>NZ_QKNW01000001.1:612765-1225530 GCF_009663395.1 Halosegnis longus
GGTTCCCAGCGGGTGCGGTCCCACGCCGTGCCGAGCTTGACCGGATACCGGGTCGCCTCGGCCAGTTGATTGCCGGACGCGCGTGCGCCCTCGATCATGTCGAACGAGCGCTTCGAGCCGGGGACGACGTGGCCGAGGTCGTCGCCTTCGAGCCCGTTGTTACAGTTGTGGGCGTCGGCGAGCATGATATCCTCCAGCCCGCCCTGTCGGGCCTCCGCCTGTGCGGAGAGCCCGACGGCGTACTCCACGTCGTCTGCAAAGCCCGGCGCGTAGGTGGCGGTCATGAACGCGTCGTCGCCGAACGCCTGTGCGAGCAGCGTCGCATCTCCCTCGGTCGTGCGGACGCTCTCGGTCGCACAGTCGTGATACTCCAGCTCCTCCATCGCGCGGTCGGTCGCATCGAGCAGGGTGTCGACCTCGCGGGAGGTGACGAGATTGAAGTCGTGGCCGGCGGTGGCGTGGGGCGGGAAGGCGAGCCCGTCGGCCTGCCGAGAGACGCGCTCGGGGAGGTTCCCGCCGCCGATTTCGCCCATCGGTCCCGGATGAATCATCGGGAGGACGAACCGGGCTTTTTCACCCTCGTCGGTACGGAAGGAGAGAACTGTAACGGGAACGACCGCCTCCTCGCCGATGCGCTCGAAGAACGTCTCCAGCTCGCGGGTCCCCTCGGCGATGTGGCCGATGAAGCCGCGGAGGAAATCCAGCACGGAGATACCCATCGACTGCTTCCACGGGCGGTCGATGACGGCGACGAACAGCGTCACCGCGGTCGCGTAGAGCACGCACATTCCGCCGAGCAGGAGGAAATCGGAGGGGACAACGATGAGCAGTTGCAGTTCCACCGGGGCCTCGCTGGCGCGCGTGGCCGGCGAGAGGAACGACTCAGTGAGCGACCCGCCCTCCAGATAGCGGGCCGCACCGGTGTAGACGAACAGCAGTATCGCGGCGGTGACGGTCTGGATGCTGGCGGGGAGACTCGCCCGCAGCGGCGACCGGTGGGAGATGGCCATCGTCACGAGCAGCCGGAGCGCGAAGACGGCCGCGAGCGCCGCGAGCAGCGTGTCGAAGACGAAATCCTGCCCCAGTCCCGAGACGAATACCGCGAGCACGCTCGCTGCGACGAGCGCGCCGACGAGGAGCAGTTCACAGACGAGAGCGAGCAGGGAGGCACGGTTTGGCGTGAGGTTCCCGCCGAGGAGCCGGTCGACGTAGGGCGTCACGACGCTGGCGACGACGGTCGGTATTCCGATGTAGAAGATCCCCTCCCACGCGTCTTCGAGGATGAACCGCGAGTCGAAGGCCGCGATACCGGCCAGGGCCGCGACGGCGAGCGCGAACGCGAGACTGGAGTACCAGCTCGGGGCGCGGAAGATGAACCGCGACAGCGAGGCGAGGTCTCCCTGCGATGCCGTCATTGGCGCGGCTTGTCGCTCGGGTCAAATAACGCTACTGACAGTGTGGTGGGGTGTGAGGCGTTCACACCCCCGTTCCGTCTGACCGGCGTCAGACGCTCACGAACAGCGGGCGATGAAGTTCTCGAACAGCTCCTCGCCGCGCTCGGTGTGGGCCACCTCCGGGTGCCACTGGACGCCGTAGAGGTCGCGGTCGGTGTCGCCCATCGCCTCGACGCTGCACACGTCGCTGGAGGCGGTCCGCTCGAACCCTTCGGGCACCTTCGTCACCTCGTCGGCGTGGCTGGCCCACACCCGCGTCTCCGGGGCGAGCGAGCCGACGAGCGGGTCGGTGTCGTCGTCGATGTACACGTCGACGTCGGCGTAGCCGCCGTACTCGCCGGACGCGACCTCGCCGCCGAGTTCGGTCGCGATGAGCTGGTGGCCGAGACAGATGCCGAGGACGGGCACGTCGGCGTCGATGTACTCCGGGGCGCGGCCGACGCGGTCCATCGACGGCCCGCCCGAGAGGACGTAGCCGTCGGCGTCGGTGTCGGCGAGCGGCGTCTCGTTGTCGACGAGTTCGACGTCGACGCCCAAGTCGCGCAGCGTCCGGTGTTCGAGGTGGGTAAACTGACCGTGGTTGTCCACGACGACGATGCGGGTCATGGACCGGATAGCACATCCGTGGTGAAATATCTGCGGAATACGACGACTGTCGCCGTCAGTACCCATCCCCGTGCATTACTCGTCGTCGTAGCGGTCGGCCGCGGTCGTGAAGCTCGTCTCCGACTGCTCGTCGCTGCGGCGCTGTTCGCGGGCGGCGAGCGCCTCGGCGTCGGGGCTGGCGTCGTCGTCCACGCGCGCCCACGACTGGTGGACCTTCGCGTGACACCACCGACACAGCGAGACGGTGATTTCGTGGCTCAGCTCCCGGCGGTCGTCGTCGGGGTATTCGAGGTGGTGTTCCTCGAGGAGGGGGCGGCTGTCGTCGTGGGCCTGCCGGTGGGCGGACAGTCCACACCGGATACACTCGTCCCCGTGCGTGCGCGAGCGGAACTTCGGACAGTCGGCCCACTCCCACTCGCCGTGGGGGTCGGCGGCGGGACACCGGAGGTCGTCCTCTCTGCGCTCGCGGGCGAACTCGGGGTCGTTGTGGCCGTGTTCGACGGCGTAGCGACAGCGTCCGTCGTCCGTCAGATACTCACACCGGTCGACGAACGCGTAGGGGTCGTCCACGCCGACGGAGGTCCCTTGCGGCGTCTGTCGCACCATACCCACGCGTTCGGTATCGCGCCGTTATACCGTTGCGTTCGGCCGTGTGACCGTGAACTGATAGGTATCCGAAGGGGTTTTCTCCCCGCGCCGGGTTTCGGCGAGTATGACCGCTCCGTGGACCGACTGGGACCACATCGTGAAACTCGACCCCGATAAGACGCTGTACGGCGACGAGACGTTCACGGATGTGTGTGCGACCGGCACCGACGCAATCGAAATCGGTGGCACGCTCGACATTACGGCGGAGAAGATGCGCGAGTATCTCACCCCGTGTCTGGCGGCGTGTGCTGAACACGACGTTGCCTGTTACATCGAGCCGTCACACGCGAGTGCAGTCGTTCACGAGCCGAGTCCCGACGGCTTTCTCGTGCCCGTCGTGCTCAACGCCGGCGACACCTTCTGGACGACCGGCGCACATCTCAACTGGGTGAAAACCGACGAGCAGATCGACTGGAGTCGGACGTTCAACGAGGCGTACATCATCATGAATCCGGACGCCTCCGTGGCGACGTACACCGAGGCGAACTGCGACCTGGACGCCGACGACGTCGCCGCGTACGCAACCGTCGCCGAGCGAATGCTCGGACAGGATATCGTCTACGTGGAGTACTCGGGGATGTTCGGCGACACCGACATCGTCGGTGCGGCCCACGACGCGTTGGACGAGGCGACCCTGTTCTATGGGGGCGGCATCGGAACGTACGACGACGCCTACCGGATGCGACAACACGCCGACACCGTCGTCGTCGGCGACCTCATCCACGACGAGGGGGCGGACGTGGTCGCGGAGACGGTCGACGGCGCGAAGGCCGCGGCGAGGGAACTCACCCCTGACAACACGGCATAATTTCAGCCGGCGAGAACGGCACATAGAGTTATATTCGGGGAATTCGACGGGTATCTTGTGAGCGTGATTGCTCGGTACGCGATTCAATCCGATGCACTACCCCTCGCCGAGACGTGCTCGCAGGGGTCGATTCGGCTCGTACTCGAACGGACGGTCGGGGTAGACCCGTCTCGGCCGGCACACTTCTCGTGGGTCACGGAGGGGGCGACGGCGTTCGAGGCGGGAACCGAAGCCGACCCGACGGTCCGTGACGTACGATGTCTCACCGAAAAGAACGGTCGCCGGCTCTACCGGTACGAAGTGACCGACGAGGCGCACACGACGTATCCGAAGCTCGTCGACATCGGCGCACAGCGGCTGCACGCACAGTACGCCGACGGCTGGTGGCACGTCCGGACGCGGTTTCCCGACGCGGAGACGTTCACCGCGTACAGGGAGTGGCTCGACGACGAGGGCGTGACGGTCCGACTGCTCCGCGAGTACACGTCGGACGCTCCGGGCGACAGCGGCCTCACACCCGAACAGGAAGCGGTGTTGAAGCTCGCGAGGGAGCGCGGCTACTTCGCGATTCCGCGGGAGACGACCGCGAAAGCGCTGGCCGAGGAGCTGGGTATCTCCGGGCAGGCGGTGAGCGAACGACTCCGACGGGGGTTGGCGCGCCTGACCGAGCGCCACGTGGGGGTGTGACAGCCGGTGAGCTGCATCTTCTCGTACAGCTTCCGGTCGCCGGAGCTCGCGCTCGCAGAGACGCTGGCTGGTGAGGATATCGAACTGGAGGTGGAGTATATCGGCGCGCAGGGACCCGAGGAGCTTCGGCTGTTCGTCTGGGTCTCGGAGGGCGTGTCGGCGTTCGACGACGGCATCGAGCGCGACCCGACGGTGACCGACCCGGTCGTCGTGAGCGACGACGAGACGGAGCGACTCTACAGTCTCGCGACGACGGACGCCGTCGAGACGACGGTGTACCCGCTGTGGGCGACGCGGGACGGCGAGGGGTTGTCGGCCCACTACGAGGACGGATGGTGGCACTCGGAGATTCGGTTTCCGACGCGTGAACAGCTTGCAGCCTACCGCGAGGCGCTGCTCGAATCGGGCGTGCAGGTGGAGATGCGCGGCATCTACAGGGAGGAGTCACACGAGCCTGCGCCGGGGCTGACGACCGAACAGCGTGAAGCGCTGACGGCCGCCTATCGGAACGGCTACTTCTCGGTGCCGCGGGAGACGACGACGGCCGCGCTGGCCGAGACGCTGGACATCTCTGGGCAGGCGGTGAGCGAGCGGCTCCGGCGCGGGTACGCCCGGCTCGTGGACGCGACGTTCGGCGACGAGTGAACCCGGAAAGACGGGGCTTAAGTCGCGACCGCGGAAACTAGCCGTATGGACGAACGGACGTACACGGCGGACGCGACGCCGGGCGACACTGTGACCGTCGCCGGCTGGGTGCACGAACTGCGCGACCTCGGCGGCATCGCCTTCCTCATCGTACGCGACACGAGCGGGAAGATTCAGGTGAAGCTCGAGAAGGACGAGATGGACGAGGAGCTCGTCGAGACCGGACTCGACGTGGCCCGCGAGTCGGTCGTCAAAATCGTCGGCGACGTGAAGGAGGAGCCGCGCGCCCCGACGGGCGTCGAGGTCGTCCCGACCGGTATCGAGGTCATCGCCGAGGCCGAGACGCAGCTGCCGCTCGACCCGTCCGGGAAGGTCGACGCCGAACTCCCGACCCGGCTCGACAACCGCACCCTCGACGTGCGCCGCGACGAGTCGAAGGCCATCTTCGAGATTCGCTCCGAGGTGCTGCGTGCGGTGCGCGAGGAGTTCCGCTCGTTCGGCTCGACGGAGATTACGACGCCGAAAATCGTTGCCACCGGCACAGAAGGTGGCACTGAGCTGTTCCCGATTACGTACTTCGGCGAGGAGGCGTTCATGAACCAGTCGCCACAGCTGTTCAAGCAGCTGATGGTCGGCTCCGGCCTCGAACGCGTCTTCGAAATCGGTCCCATCTTCCGCGCCGAGGAGCACAACACGCCGCGTCACCTCAACGAGGCCACCTCCATCGACTTCGAGTCGGCCTTCTTCGACCACACCGAGGCGATGGACGTGTGTGAAGCAGTCACGAAGGCAGCCTACGAGGGCGTCGCCGAGAACTGCGCCGACGAACTGGAGACGCTCGGCATCGACGACTTCGAAGTGCCCGAGGAGGCGTTCCCGCGGCTCACCTACGAGGAAGCCATCGAGCGCATCAACGCGACGGGCGAACTCGACGAGCAGCTCGTGTGGGGCGACGACCTCCCGACCGAGGGCGAGCACGTGCTCGGACAGGACGTCGGCGAACACTACTTCATCACCGACTGGCCCTCCGAAATCAAGCCGTTCTACATCAAAGACCACGACGACGACGAGACGCTCTCGACGGGGTTCGACATGATGCACCCGCGCATGGAGCTCGTCTCCGGCGGGCAGCGTGAACACCGCTTCGACCACCTCGTCGAAGGGTTCGAACAGCAGGGACTCAACCCCGACGAGTTCGAGTACTACACCAAGATGTTCAAGTACGGCATGCCGCCACACGCCGGCTGGGCGATCGGTGGCGAGCGGCTCATCATGACGATGCTCGGGCTGGACAACATCCGTGAAGCCGTGCTGTTCCCGCGCGATCGTCAGCGTCTGAGTCCGTAAGACGAAGACCTGAGAGCCAGCGAGGCGAACGAAGTGAGCCTCGCACGGACACGCAGCGACTTTCGCCGTAGGCGAAATCGCCAAACAGATTCTTTAAACCGAGCCACACCGACGCCGGAGTATGCACGCGACGGCGTTCGTCCCCGGTCACGTGACCGGGTTCTTTTCCACGCATCCCGACGAGCAGCCGCTTCGCGCCGGCTCCCGGGGCGGCGGCGTCGCACTCTCACACGGCGTCGAGACGACCGTCACCGACGAGGCGGGCGTGACGCTCAACGGCGAGGCGATTACCGTCGAACCCGTCGAGCGAGTGTTGGACGCACTCGGCGTCGACCTCGGGGTGGCGTGTGAGACGCCGCTCCCGCTCGGCTCCGGCTTCGGCGTCTCGGGCGCGATGGCGCTCGGGACCGCCTACGTCGTGAACGCCCACACCGAGGCCGGCCTCTCGGAGAACGACCTCGTGTCGCTGGCCCACCGCGCGGAGGTGGAGTCCGGGACCGGACTCGGTGACGTGGTCGGGCAGGCGCGGGGCGGAATTCCCCTGCGGCTCGAACCCGGTGCACCGGGCTACGGCGCGATGGACGGGGTGCCGGGCGGGTCGCGCGTCGAGTATTTTTCTTTGGGTGGGCTGTCGACGGCGGACGTACTCGGCGGCGACACCGAGACGCTGTCCGCGGCGGGCGAACGCGCGCTCGACACGGTGCGGGAGACACCGACGCTCGCGACCTTCGTCGCGGCGTCGCGACGCTTCGCCGAGGAGGCCGGCTTGCTCACCGACGAACTGCGGGGGATTCTCCACGACGTGGACGAGACCGGCGAGACGGCGTCGATGGCGATGCTCGGCGAGACGGCCTTCACGCTCGGGACCGGACTCTCCGATGCGGGGTACGACCCCGCAGTCTGTCGGATTCATCCGCCGGGAGCCGGTCTGCGCGTCGAGTGAGCAGCTATCCGGTGACATTTGTAGCCGGCGCGTCGAGAGATGGTATGAGCGACGAGCCACAGATACCCGTCTCTCCGGACGACGAAACCGAGATTCCGGAGTCACACCCGCGCTACGAGTCGCTGCTCACCCGCCACCGCATCGAACACGGCGTCGACATCGGCATCACCTCCCGACAGGGGCTCATCGCCCAGGGGCGCGGCGAGGCCTACGACTACCTGCTCGGCGAGCAGACCATCGAGAGCGCCGACGACGCGGCCCGCGCCGCCGCCGCCCACTTCCTGCTCGCGGACCAGGCCGTCGTCTCCGTCAACGGGAACGTCGCCGCGCTCGTCCCCGGCGAGGTCGTCGAGCTCGCCGACGCGACCGGCGCGGACATCGAGGTGAATCTGTTCAACCGCACCCGCGAACGGATGGAGGCCATCGCCGACCACCTCCGCGAGCACGGGGCCGAGGACGTGAAGGGACTCGCCGCCGACGGCGAGATTCCCGGGCTCGACCACGCCCGCGCGAAGGTGGACGCCGACGGTATCGGGTCGGCCGACGTGGTGCTCGTTCCACTCGAAGACGGGGACCGCGCGCAGGCGCTTTCCGCGATGGGAAAGACGGAGGTCGTCATCGACCTGAATCCGCTCTCGCGGTCGGCACAGGCCGCGAGCGTCCCCATCGTCGACAACATCATCCGGGCCGTCCCGAACATCACGCGCCACGCCCGCGAACTGCGGGACGCGGACGAGGCCGAACTGCGCGCGGTCGTGGACTCGTTCGACGCCGAGACGGCCCTCGAAGCCGCCGAGCGCGCGATTCGACGCGGGGAGTAAAGACGGAGCCGAGTGTCGGCGGCGGTATGGCAAGCGCAGTCATCACCGGTTCCTCCCGCGGGCTCGGTCGTGCAATCGCACTCCGGTTCGCCCGCGACGGCTACGACATCGCGGTGAATTACCACTCGAACGAACAGCAGGCCGAGACGGTCGCGGCGCGCGCCCGCGAACACGGCGTCGAGGCGGTCGTCGTCGGGGCCGACGTGTCGGCGTACGACGCGGCCGAACGACTGGTCGAGACGGCCGCCGACGCCTTCGGCGGCGTCGACCACCTCGTCAACAACGCGGGCATCGACCAGCACGTCTACACGGAGTCGCTCTCACCCGAGGATTTCGACCGCGTGAGCGACGTGAACGTCAACTCGGCGTTCAACTGTACGAAGGCCGCACTCGGGTATCTGCGCGAGTCGGCGGACGAGCCGTCGGTCGTGAATCTCTCCTCGATTCTCGCCTTTACCGGCGCGCCGATCGAGTGTCACTACGCGGCCTCGAAGGGGGCGCTGGTGTCGCTCACGAAGAGTCACGCCCGGGATTTCGCCCCCGAGATTCGGGTGAACGCCATCGCGCCGGGCCACATCGAGACGGATATGACCGCAGACCGCACCGAAGCGGAAAAACAGGAGGAGTTGGCCGCGATTCCGCGCGACAGGTACGGCCAGCCCGAGGACATCGCCGAGGCGGCGGCGTATCTCCGAGACGCGGGCTTCGTGACCGGCGAGACGCTCCACGTCAACGGCGGCGAACGGATGGAGTAGTCGTGTCGATTCACTTATCAAGCAGCGAGCGTTGCTGACCGAAGGATGATGGATTCGCTACGCACCGGACTGAGCTACGGGGACGTACTGCTCGTGCCGCAACGCTCACCAGTCGACAGCCGCGGCGACACCGACCTCTCGACGCAGTTGACGCCGAACGTCGAGCTGTCGAACCCGCTCGTCTCCGCGGCGATGGACACCGTCACGGAGGCCGACCTCGCGGTCGAACTCGGGAAGGCGGGAGGACTCGGCGTGCTCCACCGCTTTCTCACCGCCGAGGAGCAGGCCGAACAGGTGCGGGAGGTCCACGAGGCGGGCCAGCAGGTCGCCGTCGCAATCGGCATCAACGAGGATTATCTCGCCCGGAGCGAGGCGGTCGTCGCGGCCGGCGTCGATGCGCTCGTCGTCGACGTGGCCCACGGCCACCTCGAACGCGCGCTGGACGTGGTGGAGACGCTCGCCGAGGCGTTCCCCGACACCGACCTCGTGGCCGGCAACGTCGCCACGCCCGAGGGCGTGCGCGACCTCGCGGCCGCCGGCGCGGACTGCGTGAAGGTCGGTATCGGTCCCGGCTCACACTGCACGACGCGGAAGGTGGCCGGAGCCGGCGTGCCGCAGTTGACCGCCGTGGACGACTGTGCCGACGCCGCGGCTGAGGTCGGCGTGACCATCTGTGCCGACGGTGGCATCCGCACCTCCGGCGACGCGGTGAAGGCGCTGATGGCCGGCGCGGACACCGTGATGCTCGGGAGCCTCTTCGCCGGGACCGAGGAGGCACCGGGCGCTGTGGTTGAGGTCGACGGCACCCAGTACAAGCGGTCGCGCGGCATGGCGACGACGGCCGCCGCCGAGGACCGCGAGGACAAGGACAGCGAGGTGCGCGCCGACGAGGGCGTCGAGGCGCTCACCCCCTACAAGGGGCCGGTGGCCGATGTGGCTACCGAGTTCTGTGGCGGGATTCGCTCGGGACTCTCCTACTGTGGTGGCCACACCATCGAGGCGGCCCGCGAGTCGGCGGAGTTCATCCGCGTCGCCGCCAGCGCACAGGAGCGGGAGGGCTACCACTCCGACCACGACTGGGAGGGCGTCAGCGTCGACAGCGTCGGCGAAGCGAACGGAACGACGGTCCAGAGCGACGATTAGAGGTAGGCGTCGAGTCGGTCGAGTCCCGTCTCCAGTCGGTCCAGCGAGTTCGCGTACGAGAGTCTGAGTTTTCCCGCGCCGGCGTCACCGAACCCGGAACCGGGCGCGAGCACGACGCCCGCTTCCGTGACGAGATTCTTCGCGAGCGCCATGCTGTCGTCGTAGCCCTCGGGGTCGAGGAACGCGTAGAAGGCACCCTGTGAGCGCGGGGCGTCGACGCCGTCCAGCTCGGCGAGCCGGTCGGTCACGTAGTCGCGCCGCTCTCTGAATGCGGTCTGCATCTCCCGAACGGGGGTTCGGGGTCCCTCGAGCGCAGCGAGGGCGGCGTGTTGTGACGGAGTCGGCGTGCTCGCAGTCGTGGATTCGCGAATCTTCGTCGCCTCGTCCACGACGCTGGATTCGGTGGCGAGCCAGCCGACGCGCCACCCGGTCATGGCGTAGGCCTTCGAACAGGAGCCGATGGTGATGACGTGTGCGGAGTCGTCGACGAGCGTCGCCATCCCGGTCGGGTCGCGGTCGTAGGTGAGGGCGGCGTACACCTCGTCGGCGATGACGTACGCGTCGTGGTCTCGGGCCGCCTCGATGACGCGCGCGACCGCCTCGTCGTCGAAGACGCGCCCGGTCGGGTTCGACGGCGAACACAGCATTACGGCTCCGGTGTCCGAGTTCATCCGGTCGATGAGCCGGTCGGCGTCGAGGTCGTACGGGAACGCCATCGGCACCTCGACGGGCGTGGCGTCGGCGAGTCGCGCCTGCGTCCAGTAGTTCGGCCACCCCGGCGAGGGAATCAGGAGGTCGTCGCCGGGGTCGAGCACGGCGAGACAGGCCAGATGGAGCGCCTCCATCCCGCCCGTGGTGACGAGCACGTCGTCGGCCCCGTAGCTGTGGTCGTACTCGCGGGCGAGCGTGTCGGCGATGGCGGTCCGAAGCGCTGGTAACCCGGCGTTGGAGGTGTAGTTCGTCTCGCCGCGTTCGATGGCGGCGACGGCGGCTTCCTTCACGTGAGCGGGCGTGTCGAAGTCCGGTTCGCCGACCTCCAGTCGGACGAGGTCGCCGTCGGTCCGTTGCGCGAGGTCGAAGAGGACGCGAATCGAGGAGCGGTCGCACCTCCGGACGCGGGCGGTCGGTTGCATACCCAGACGGGCGACGGCGCGGGGCTTCAACTTTCCCCGCCGCTCCGACGGTCGACTCCCCCACCGCCGGGTCGGCAGGTGGCGTTTTCACTCGCTGAAGTTCTGCACCCGTTTTACCACGCCGACAGGCAAAGCGTGGCGGCGTGGGACTCACGGACCTGTTCGCGTCTACCGTCGCCCGACGGGAGTATCGGTGTACGCGCTGTGGGCACGAGTTCGAGGCCCCCGACCGCAATCGCGTCCAGTGTCCGGGGTGTTTGGGCTACCGGGCGACCGTGCCGATTGCGCCGGAGTAGTCGCCCGAGCGGGACGGCTACAGGAGTTCTCTGATGCGGTCGGCAACCACGCCGGCATCCGACCCCAGCAGGTACGCCGCCGGCTCGATGCCGAAGCCGCCCGACTGGAACACCACGTCCACGTCGTCGGTCACGGCGTCGGCCACGGCCGTCTCGACCGCTGCGTCGGCGTCGAACTCCGCGGTCGTGAGCCCGGCCTCGGCGAACCGTGTCGCGATCTCGTCGTCGTAGCGGATGTTGAGCGCCGCGCGCGCGTCGCTCCCGCCGGCGCGGGCCGCGAGCAGCACCGTCGCGACGTGTTCGGAGACGCCGAACTCCGGGTCGCCGGGGACGGTCGCCCGCCCCTTCACGTCGAGGATCCGACCCGGCACGCCGGCCACGTCCTCGATGCCCGCGGCGTCGGGCAGCGTCTCCACGAGATTCGAGCCGACCGCCGGGATGAGACCCGCGAAGCCGCTCGTGTTTTCGAGGGTGCGCACGCCCCGGCGGACGGACGCGAGCACGCGCTCTGCGGTCCGCACCTCGGAGTCGGCGTCGTGGACCGCGAAGTCGCCCTCGTACTCCGCGAGGGCCGGGAAGGTCTCCTCGTGGAGCCGCGCGAGCACGTCGCCGCGTTCGAGCTGTCGGATGAGCACCTCCGTCTCCACGAGCGCCTGCACCGGCGTCACGTCGCCGCTTGCAAGTCCTTCGCCCAGTCGCGCGACGAGTTCCTGGACGCGCTCGTCGCCGGCGAGCCGGTCGTTCGTCTCCACGTCGCCGTGGGCGTATTTCGACACCGCACTCTGTGAGATGCCCAGTAGCTCGGCCACCTCGCTCTGTGTCAGCCCGCGGTCGCGCAAGTCACCGGCCAGCAGCGCCCGGAACGTCGGCAGAAACTCGTCGACGACGACCTCCTCGATGAAGCGCACTACTGGTCACCACCGAACTCACTCGTTCGTTGCCGAGAATCGCCGGTCTCGCACGGCTCGACACGGCTCATTGGTCACCACCGAACTCTCTGTCTCCCTGAATCCGAGACGCCTGCGGTCCGGTCTGTCCCTGGTACTTCGAGCCGCGCTCGCTCCCGTACGGGCGGTCGGCTTCGGTTTTCAGTTCCGTGAAGGTGAGCTGTGAGATGCGCATCCCCGGCGAGAGCGCGACCGGCGCGCGGCCGAGGTTCGACAGTTCGAGCGTAATCTGGCCCTCGTAGCCGGGGTCACACAGCCCGGCCGTCGCGTGGACGACGATTGCCAGCCGGCCGAGCGAGGAGCGACCCTCGACGTGGGCGATCAGGTCGGCGGGAATCTCGACGCGCTCGACGGTCGTCCCGAGGACGAAATCCCCCGGATGGAGGATGTAATCGTCACCCTCCGGAACGGTCGTCTTTCTCGTGTACTCCTCGGTCTCCGTCTCGTCGTTCGGGTGGATACACGGGATGTTGGCGTGTTGGAACTCCAAGAACTCGCTGCCGAGCCGGAGGTCGATGCTCGCCGGCTGTATCTGGATGTCGGGGTCGTCGAGCGGCTCGACGACGAGGTCGTCGCCGAGTCGCCGCTCGATGTCGGCGTCCGAGAGTATCATACGAGAGTGACCGGGCGAGAGGACGAAAAATGGGGCGGTCGTGTCTGAAGGCCTATGACCGTCGCCCACGAGCGACGACCATGAAACAGGCAATCGTCGTCCGCACGGATATCGGCATGGGGAAAGGAAAGCTGGCCGCACAGGCCTCCCACGCCTCGCTGAAAGCCTACGAGAACGCCCACACCAAGAGCCAGTCCGAGTGGAAGGAGGGGGGCCAGAAGAAAATCGTTCTGAAGGTGTCGAGCGAGCGCGAGATTCACGAACTCGCCGACCAGGCCCGACGGGAGGGGTTGCCCAATGCGGTCATCAGCGACGCCGGCCACACCCAGCTCGAACCGGGGACGGTGACGGCACTGGCCGTCGGCCCGGGCGAGGAGAATCTCGTGGACCGGGTGACGGGCGACCTCTCTTTGCTCTAGTCGGCGTGGCGGTCCGCCCGCGACGGCGGCGGGATCTGCTCGCCCGTCGAGTCGGCGGTCGATTCCAGCGTCGAGGGGACGACACACCGGTCGGGTTCGTGGTTGACGTGGCTGTAGCCGGTCGGGTCGTTGGCGAGCGGGTGGGCCGGATTCTCCCGGGAGTCGAGGCGGGCGGCCCGAAGCTCGCCGAAGCCGCCGATGCGCGCGAGAATCCCGCGCCAGTGGTTCCCCGTGGCGGTGGGGAGCCGAACCGGATGTGGCGGCTCGGATTCGGGCGTCGCGAGCGCGAGCATCGCCCGGTTGACGTTCGCCGCGAGGTCGTCGTGGTCGAGGACGACGCCGACGCGCGCGGACGGCGGTGCACGCTCGGCCAACACGTCGAGTCCGAGATGGAGCGCGCGATACTCCGCGACGTTGTTGTTCGGGGGTGAGTCCGCGACAGCCAGTCGCGCGACCGTCTCGCCGTCACCCGTCTCGATGAGCACGCCCAAGCCGCCGGCTCCGGAGTTGCGGTAGGAGCCGTCAGTGGCGACGTAGAAGTCTCGGTGGTGGGTGCGCGGCGGGTGCGCGATGTGGGGTGTCGGGCTGTCGTCGAACAGCGACCTGAGTGCGGGCCGGCCGTATGCGGCCATGGTGACATGTGGGGTAGCTGTACGCATAAAGCTACGGCATTCGTGCGACACGTTGACACGAAACTCCGGTCCGAAAGCTTCTCCCATCGACCGGGGCGAGTGTCGACGTGCGACACCGCAATCTCCTGTTGTTCGCGACGTTAGCCGCCGTCTGGGGGTCGGCGTTCGTCGCTATCAAGGCCGGACTCGGCACGCCCGACGCGCCGGCCGGCTTCTTCGAGACGCCCGTGCTGTTTGCCGCGCTCCGCTTCGATATCGCCGGCGTCGTCATGCTCGCGTACGCCGCCGTCGCGACCGACCGACTCGTCCCCGAGGGTCGCCGCGAGTGGGCGAGCGTCGTCTCGACTGCCGTCCTCATCATCACGCTGTATCACGCCCTGCTGTTCGTCGGCGAGACCGACCCGGCGGTGTCGAGCGCCGCCGCGGCCATCGTCGTCTCGCTGTCGCCCGTGCTGACCGCCGGCTTCTCGCGGCTCCTCCTCCCGAGCGAGCGACTGACGCCGCTTGGCGTCGCCGGACTCCTGCTCGGCTTCGTCGGCGTCGCGATACTCGCCGTCGAGGACCCGCGCCGGCTCACGGTCGCGCCCGGGCTGGTCGCCGTCTTCTTCGCCGTGGTCGCGTTCGCGGCCGGGTCGGTCGTGAACCGGCGACTCGACGCCGCGCTCCCGGACGCCTCGCTCGAAGCGTGGGCGATGGTCATCGGCGCGGGACTGCTACACGTCGGCAGTGTCGCAGTCGGTGAGTCCGTGGCCGACGTGGCGGTGACGCCCCGGTCGGTCGGTGCGTTGTTGTTCCTGTCGCTGGCCGCGAGCGCGGTCGGCTTCCTCATCTACTTCGACCTCTTGGCGCGACTCGGCCCCGTCGAAATCAACCTCGTCTCCTACGCGGCCCCGGTCGCAACCGCGGTCGTCGGCTTCCTCTTCCTCGGCGAGATTATCGACGCGCGGACAGTCGTCGGCTTCGCCGTCATCCTCGCGGGGTTTCTGCTCGTGAAGCGGCGAGCGGTCGCCACGGCCCTGGGGTGAGACGCCCCGTACTGTTTTGCCCGCGGGCGGTGAGTCGCAAATCAAGATGGGAGATTCGAGCGCGGGCGACCCCGTCGGGGAACAGTTCGGCGACGAGGACCTCTATGACGTAGCCGAGTGGGACCAGCGGAGCCTGCTCGATACGCTGGCGGTGAAGACGCACGGCGCAGTCCGGTGGGGCGGGAAGGGACTGCTCATCCTCACGGCGCTGCTCCTGTTGGTCGCGCAGGTGGGCGTCATCGGCTACGCCATCTACCGGAATCCGGCGATCGGAGGGTTGACGCTGCTGTCGGTGGTGCCGGCGCTCGGGCTGGCCGGCTTCGTCTGGTACCACGACGAGACGATGCGGGAACCGTGGTGGCCACTCGCGGTCACGTTCATCCTCGCTATCCTGTTTGCCTCCTTCGCCGCGACGGTGAACACGGCGCTCAGCCCGCTGTTCGACGGGATTCAGTTCGGGATGGTGCTCTTCTTCTTCCTCGTCGTCGGTCCCGGCGAGGAGTTCGTCAAGTGGCTCGCCATCCGGGTGTACGCGTTCGACCGCTCGGCGTTCAACGCCGTCATCGACGGCGCGGTGTACGGAGCCGTCGCGGGGCTCGGCTTCGCCACCGTCGAGAACGCGCTGTACATCGTGCAGGGCGTCATCCGCGCGAACGCGCTCACCGGCCCGGGCACCGTCGAGGCGGGCTTCCAGACGGCCTACGCCCGCGCGTTCGTCGGTCCCGGCCACGTCATCTACTCCGCCTTCGCCGGCTACTATCTCGGGCTCGCGAAGTTCAATCCCGAGGACGCCGGACCCATCGTCGTGAAGGGGCTGCTCATCGCCGCGGCCATCCACGCGACGTACAACAGCATCGTCACCTACGTCTCCTTCCCGGGGATTACCTTCCTGCTCTTCATCCTCGTCTACGACGGCGTCTTCGGCTACATCCTCTACCGGAAGCTCAGCCGCTACAACAGCTACTACACACGCGTGACCGACGAGGACGACGAGCCGACCGTCGAGCCGGCCATCACGCGCATCGACGACGTCTAAACTAACGACGGGGCGTCCTTCGCCTCGCCCAGCCGCTCGACCTGTTCTTCCGAGAGGTCGACCTCGGTCGCGCCGAGATTCTCTTCCAGCTGATCGACCGTGCGCGCCCCGATGATGGGGGCGGTCATCGTCTCCTGTTCCAGCAGCCACGCGATGGCCACCTGCACCGGCGAGGCGTCCTCCTCGTCGGCGACGGCCCGTACCTCGTCGAGTACGTCGAAGTTCTCCTCTGTCAGGTAGCGGTCCTCGAACCGGTCGCTCTCCGCGCCGCGGGTCCCGTCGGGAATCTCATCGCGCGTGTACTTCCCGGAGAGGAAGCCGCCGCCGAGTGGCGACCACGGACACATCCCGATGTCGTACTCGGCGAGCGCGTCGACGTAGTCGTACTCCACCTCCTTCGTGACGAGGCTGTAGCGCGGCTGAGCGACCGTGAACGGCTCGTACCCCTCGCGCTGTGCGATTTCGTTCGCCTGGGCGATGCGCCACGCGTTCGGCTCCATCGTCGAGGTGCCGAGGTGGTTCACCTTCCCCGACCGCACGAGTCCATCGAGGGTGCGCATCAGCTCCTCGGCGGGCGTGGCGTCGTCCCAGCGGTGGATGTAGAGCACGTCGATGTACTCCGTACCGAGCCGGTCGAGAATTCTGTCGATCTGTCGGCGGATGTGTTTCCGGGAGAGTCCCCGCCCGTTCGGGTCGTCCTCGCGGGTGGGCCAGTACACCTTCGAGGCGATGACGAAATCCTCGCGGTCGTGGTCGGCGAGCCAGTCGCCGATCCACTCTTCGCTCAGGCCGCCGCCGTACACGTCGGCGGTGTCGATGAAGTTGCCGCCGGCGTCGGCGTACGCGTCGAGCAGTTTGTGCGCCTGCCGTTTGTCGACCTCGTAGCCGTCGTCCGTCTCGCGGCCGAACCGCCACGTCCCGAAGGAAATCTCCGTCACCGCCGTCCCGGTGTTGCCGAGTTGGGTGTACTCCATACCGACCGTCCGGCCGGCGGTCACCTCAACGTTCTGCTACCCGAGGGTGACGACGGAAACCTCGTGGCTCCCCTCGACGGTGTCGATGGTGGTGGACTCGAGCACGCTCGTCGCGACCGTTCGCCGCCAGTCGTCGACGGCCTCGGCGTGGGCGTCGCGGTGGCGCTCGACGGAGTACTCACCCGCCTCGCGAAGCTGTTCGTCGGTGTCGTCGGGCGTCGGAAACGCCGGCACGTCAGCCACGAGCAGTTCGGGGGCGACGTGAATCGGCCGCGGGTCGTCGTAGTCGGCCTCCTGGCCGTCGAGATGAAGCCGTGCGCGGATGCGACCCGAGAAGGGCGGCGTGATACGGAGGACTGCGCCGGCGTCGCGCCGGACGTTCGCCTCCAGGGCGGTGACGATGTCGTCGGTGTGGACGACGACGCGGTCGATGACGGTCGGGCTGTCGGACTCCACGCTCGACGGGACGGGACACAGCGAGAAGAGCGTTCGGCTACTGGGGGTCGAACGTCTGCCCGCGGAACCACAGCGCCCACGCCGTGACGACCACGCCGCCGTAGCCGAGCACCCAGATGAGCGACCCCACGCGCCCGAGTCCCAACTGTGCGAAGACGTAGTTGCCCAGCCCGGCAATCGCGATAATCGCCGCGAACAGGCCGGCAAGCGGGAGCCAGTCGGGGCTGTCCGTGCTGTCTGCCATACCCGCAGTTACCGTCGTAGCCACCTGAATCCGCCGGTCCGTGACGCCCTCTCACGCGGTCGACGCGATTATCAGCCGTCGTCTAAATCCTCGTGTATGCACCTCCACCGACTGCCGGACGGCACCGACGACCTGTTCTGGCGGTACGTCCAGTACGCCTTCCAGCCGGACGCCGGTCCCGAACTCGAGGAGTCCGATCGCCCGGACCCGCCGCACACGCGCTACGGTCTGTACCCGGACACGTCGGTGACGGCCGACGGCGAGCCGGTTACCATCTGCTCGTCGTACGACTTCTCGATGTGGGCGCGCGACAGCCGCGTCTCGGCGGGCGGACTCTCGACCGTCGCGACCCCGCCGGAACACCGGCGCAACGGCTACGTCGAGGTGATGCTCCGGAAGCTCTGTCGGCGCTACCGCGAGACGGACACTCCCGTTTCGGTCCTGTGGCCGTTCAAACACGCCTTCTACGCGCAGTTCGGCTGGGCGACCGCCAGCCGCAGACTGAAGTGGGAGACGGAGCCGTCCACGCTGCGGTCCGCGGCCGCGACCGGCGGCACGTGGGAGCGGGTCGGCCGCGACGCGTGGGAGTCGCTCGACGCGATTCACGAGGCCGCCACCGGCACGGACGACCTCTCGCTCGACCGGTCGGAGGCGTGGTGGCGCACCCGCCAACTCCGGAGCTTCGACACCGACCCGTACGTCTACCGGTGGCGCGACGCCGACGGCGACGCCCGGGCGTGGCTCGCGTACACCATCGACGGCGACTGGGGCGACCGCACCCTCTACGTTCGGAGCTACGACGCCGCCGATACCGAGGCGTTCCGCCATCTGCTCGGTTTCCTCACCGACCACGACTCGCAGGTCGGCGAGGTCCAGCTTGAGACGGCGACCGACAGCCCGCTGCACGCGATGGTGGACGACCCCGACGACCTCTCGCCGAAGCTGACGACCGGGCCGATGATTCGGTTCGTCGACGTGCCGGTGGCGCTCGAAGCGCTCTCGTACCCCGACGGCGTCGACGCGACGGTCGAGGTCGGGATTCGCGACCCGCTGCTCGATTCAGTGGCCGGGCGCTACCGGCTCGCCGTCGCCGACGGGGCGGCGACGGTCGAGCGACGCGGCGACGACCCGACCGGCGACGCGGTCGCCTCGATTGGTGCGTTCTCACAGCTCGCGGTCGGCTATCGCGGCGCGAGCGACCTCGCCGCGACCGACGACCTCGACGCCGACAGCGAGGCGGTCGAGACGCTCGCCGCCGTGTTTCCGGCGACCACGACGTATCTCCGGGAGGGGTTTTGACACCCGGCGATTTATTTCGGCGGCGCGTCTCCGGGTGAACGATGGCGAGTGGACAGTCGGTCAGAGAAATCGTCGAGCCACACCTCGCCCGCGGCGAGGAACCGCGAGCGGTGTACACGGACGACGATGCCGTCACGGTCGTGACCGACCGGCGTATCGTCCGCTCGCGCGACCACGAAATCGAGGGGACCGACGCCACCGACGTGGAGTCGATTATGCTCACCGGCCCGCAGATTCTCGGCGCGCGCGTCCGGACGTATCCGGCGACTGCACCCCAATGGGGGAAGATCGGTCTCGGCTCGCTGTTCACCGGCGTCGGGGCGCTGTTCGCGTACGCGAGTCTCGTTCAGAACTTCCTCGGCACGCCAATCGAGAGCGAACTCGCGCTCATCGTCGCGCTCGCCGCACTCCTGCTCGTCCCGTCGGGGGCGTACATCGCCTACGAGGCGTTCAACACACAGGAGAGTCACATCCGCATCGAGGTCATCTCGACGGGCGGTGACACGACGTTGCGGCTCCCGCTCGACGCCACCGAGGTCGCAAACGCCGTCTCCTCGGTCGTCGGCGACAACTAACGTCGGTCAACGAGACGACCCCGAGCAGTCGCTGATTGCAACACCTGCCCGCGCCGGGAGTCGATGTTTCCCTGCCGTTGGTAGGGTGCCACTGGCGGCGCGAGTCACCGTCGCCACTGTGACTTGTGAATCCACGGTAGCGACGGCTCTCGCTCGTCGTTGGTAGCGTCAGAAGTTGAGTTGGCTGGGGAGGCCCACGCCCGAATTGGAACGGTTTCGGCCCGTTCGCGGTTGGGATGGGCCAACTCGGGTGAGGCGAATTGGGTTCCTGTGCAACGCCGCGAATCGAGAGGTGTGTAGTCGTGTTCATCGGTCATCAGGCAAGTAGTCGCGTCGCTGTTCCATCTTCTCGCGCTGTGTACGCCGGTCATAGTGGCGGTCCAGCACCTTCTTCGAGACATCCATCCGGTCGCCGACAATCTCGGCCGGCGTATCGTTGAGCAGGTACGACGTGATAGCCCCGCTCCGAACGTCGTGAGGCGACCGGCTCGACGGGCACTTGCTCGCGCCGTCGAACTGCGCCGCCTCACAGTCGTCCGGGTCGCGGTCGTGAGGGCACCCCTCGCCGACCACACAGGGCCGGGTCCAGCGGTACATCGTGTCCCGCACCGTCGACCGCGAGACGCGGCCCTCTCGCGTCGTCAGCAGTGGGTCACATCCGTAGTCGTCGGTGACAGCCTCGCGTGGCCCGTCAATGTAATCCTGCACCGTTTGTGCCGTATCAGGAGAGAGCGCAACCCACCGCTCACCCCGGTTACCATTCTTCAGCGGCGTATCCGTCTCCGGCGAGTGAACAACGTGGGCCGCACCCTCTTCGAGGTCGAGGTCGTCGAGGTCGAGCGACCGAACCGAGCCGGTACGCATCCCTGTTCGCCACAGCAACAGCGCGGTCACGTGGGCACGGCTCGCGTACTGGTAGCGACCGAGATAATCGAGCATCGCCTCGGCGCGAGCGGGATCGAGCGTCGTCTCGCTCACCTCGTCGTCGCCGCTCACGGTCGGCAGCAGTATCTTCGACCGAAGGGACTCCTCAACGGCGTCGATAGACGCACAGAAGCCGAGGAAGACGCGGAGCGTCGAAAGCTGGCCCTGTAGCGTGACGGGCTTGAGGTCGCCCTCCTCACGCCGCCAGACGCGGTAAGCGTGCAGGTCACGCCCGCTCAGTTCGTTCATGTTGGTGATGCCTTCTACTTCTTCACACCACTCGACAAACGGCGCGAGTCGATACTCGTGAGACTCGTGCGTGGACGCGCTCACCTCGTCGCTTCGCTGGTCGAGATACAGCTCGACAGCCGACTCCGGCGCGAGCGGTTCGAGGTCGTCACTCATCGAGCATCGCCTCCTCTGCGTCCACAACGCGCTTGAACTGCGCTTCGTCACCGCCAGCGTCCGGGTGGTGCTCCTTCTTCAGCGAGCGCGCGGCAGCCCGTACAACGTTGTCCGGGGCGTCAGAAGCGACACCGAGCACGTCGTGGGCAGGTGGCTCCGCGGCGACCGCGTCGTCGTCACCGCTCGGGAGCGCCTGCGTACTCATCTCCGTGCCGACCGTCGCGACGCCGTACCGCTCGATGGCCCGCTTCGCGTCGAGGTACTTCGCAATCGCCTGTGCGTTATCGCGGAGACGGTCCCAGCGGTCACACGGAACGGCGAAGCCGTCACCACCGCGCTCGAAGTACGCGACGACACCGGGGTGGTCCGGGTCACGGTCGGCGTACGGCCGGTGTGGAGCCTTCGAGGTGTGTGGAGCAGCCGTTTCGACGCGGACGTTCACCGCACCCAGCTTCCCCAGCTCCTCGACGATGTTGTCGAACGCCTGTGACCGGGACACGCGGAATCGGTGCGGATACGGTTCGCGGTCGCTCGCTGGTGTCCGGTCGAAGTCGTCCGGCCAGTCGAGGTCGTTCATAGGAACCGAGCCACCTCCTCAGGGTCAGGCTCGACAGTGTCGACGAGTTCGTAGTCGCACGCGCCGCAGTCACCACACCACTCGCAGTAGACCACGGCGAAGCCGTTTCCATACGCGACAGGGCGTGTGACGCTGTACTCCTCGCCGTCGCAGCCGTCGGCATGTCGATCGTGGAGTACGCCCATCACGGATGACCCTTTCAGCCCGCTCATGGGCCACGAATCACCCGCGTTGCGCGACCGCGGGCACAGCGCGAACACACCGGCTTTCCGGTGCGTGCATCAACGCCGTCAGCCTCGCGCCCGCAGATATAACACTCGGCGTGGTCGTCGGTGTCGCTACTGTTTTCAGAAGTCGTTACGTCTGGTCGTGCGGGGCCGGCACAGGCCCCGAGGGTTCGGGTTTCCATGGGTTCGCGACCGAACCCGCTTCGGGCCGTGTTCCAGCACGGCCCGGTCTTCTCACCGCCAACAGAGTCATCATCAGCCTACATGCAGGCTCGTACCCTATCCAATGAAGCACCATTGCATAAATCCAACGCCTCGCTAAGAAGTGAGCAGTACGTTTACAAAGCAGAATTACTCGCAATTAGGTATGAGGGTGAGAAAGTACACAGTAATGCGAAAGAGCGCGAGCTGGCAATCCGCGCCGGACGACCGGATTCTTGAGATTGCCGCAGAGGATGAAGATGGTTTCGTGAAGGTGGGCAACCTCACGAAAAACGACTACATCCACGTCGGCAACTCACAGGTGTCTCGGCGTTGCTCGATTCTTGCAGAACATGGACTGCTTCGGGCACTTGGCGACGGAGTCTACGTCATCACTGACGAGGGACGAGGTTACCTCAACGAAGAGTATGACGTGGAGCGCGGTGTCTGGATGAATGAGAAACAGGCAGAGGGCGAGTCGTCAACTGAGCCGAGCGCTGGAGAGGTGAACGGGACCTAACCCATGACTGTCCGCCGCCAAGCCGATTATCAAATCGGGCTCGACGACAGAATCTTAGAATATCTCGCGGAAGAGCCATGGGCGACAGCGGGGGAGATGGCTAAGTTAAACGCGTTCGATGTACCGGAGGGAACGATTCAGGAGCGCTGTAAGGTGCTTGCCGATATCGACTTTCTCGCGCCGGCGATCGACGAGAGTAGTTCTGACCCAGATTTGTGGGAGATTACTGGGTGGGGAGAGCTATATCTGGAAGGCGAGATTGACGCCCGGTATCGGCAGCCGACGAAGCGGGCGTTGCGCGGGTAGAGACGCTATTTTACTTTCACTCTACACGGACTAGGTTAATATTTACTTAGACTAATCTACGAATCGAGAAATCACGATGGCTGTCAACAAACTCATCCCATACTGGATTACCGTTCGGGAAGTGGAAGAACCACAAACTGAGTGGGGGCTGACGGAGATTCACGAAGAGGAACCCGAGTTCCCAAATGATAATCTGGCAGATTACTTTGAGAGCTTCTGTCGCGATTATATTGGCGATGTGTACGTTGATGAGGAAGAATACAAGACATTCTCAATTGAGCAGGGATCTTTCCGCCGAGAGGGCAATACGATTGAGGGAGTCATCAAGTCAGGAGAGTGGGGACGGAACGCGGATTTCTGGGATGTTGACGAACACGAGCGAATCGAAGATGCTCGTGAAGAAAATCACGCTGAAGAGACACCCTACTATTTCCTGTTCCACATTCCGGACGAGGATTCCCACCAAGCGCTCCTGATACTTCGAAAATACAAGAGGAAAGGGATCAAGACGTTGTTTTCCAGTCTCTTCCATCCGCGCCACCACGACGTGGATATCGGGAAGGCATACATGAACATAGAGCCGCATTACTCATCGGAAGTTGCTGAGAAGTTGGACGAAGCTGATGGGATTGCATCAGTTAAGTTCCGTGGGAGGGAGACAGTTCCTGCCCGGGAGCAGTATGCCGACCGCAACGATATCCAGCGGGTTGAGAATGATATCAGTGGGCAGCTGGACGTTGGAACGGAACTAAAGCTTACCCCGAAAGATAACGAGGGAAAATTCCGTACTTTCGCAAAGGGCCTAATCCCCGGTAACGACCACTCAGAAGACTTTGACTACGGTCGGGTTGAGGACCAGAACTTCAAAAATGCCAACGTTACCGTGGTTGAGGGCGAATCACGGCTTACGTTCTCACTCTGGAAGGAGCAGATTCAGATGCGGATGGATGTTGACCCTGACGAGTACGATTTGGATGTTTACGGAGGCCACCCAACGCCGCACACACTGGGTGGAGTGGCCCGTCAATTGGCAAACGATCTAATGAGGGATATCAACACCAATCTCAGTACGACATCGCTCATCCCAAGAGATATTGGAGTACCAGAGGAAGCATTAGATGACGAGCAGGGGGGTCCACCCGAACCAGAGATATGAAGTCACTCAATGTCGCACCGATTGTAAATAACTTCTACAGTCAAATCTACGACGATAGGCAGAAATCCAACTGGGAAGGATACATACTACTACTGGTCCCTGCGCTTATTGCTCAGATTGCTATCTTCCGACCGATTGATGCCGAGTTCATGTCGACAATGTCGACAACACTGGCCATTCTCTTCGGGTTTACATTCACTTCCTTGATGAGTACTGCCCGGTACTCTGCAAAGGATGATAAGGTAGAGGAGAAGGTCGTTCGGGAAACCCGGACCACAACGGCGTACGCGCTACTCATCAACCTCTCTGCGTTGGTTTTGGTCGTTGGGACAACCATCGCTGTGGTCGATTATGCCTCGTTACAGTATTCCGTGGCTACGGCGGTGTCTGCGGGAGTGTACTTCTTCATGTTCCACTACCTGATGGTGATGGTCCACCTGATGCGCTATCTATATTTGCTTGCCATCGGCGGGGCATTCGAAAATTCAGAGAACAACACTCAGCACACCCAAAGTGAGCAAGGCGACAGAACTCCCGAAACCGTTCACCAGTAAACCAGTGACGAGGCTTTCTGATCTACGCAGTAGATAGTGCTTCGCCAATCAGCCCCTCAATCGGCTAAATAAGTATCTGTGGCCGATGGAAAGGCAGGGGGCAGAGTCATTCGTCTGGCTTGTAGTCTGCTTGATCGAGCTTGTCAAAGAACTCGTCCGCCTCATCTTCGGGGGACTCATCCAGATCAATTACGCCAGCCAGTTCTTTCGCCTCAGACCATGACCCGCAGAGCTTCTGCACGGTTGAGAGGGATGGCTTCATCCGGTTGGTCTTGTAGTCAGATACTGTTGGTTCCCGGTTGAGAGTAACAGCTAACGAGCGAATTGCCTCCAAACATTCTTGTTTAGTGTACTGCTGCGAGGATGACTCCTCCGCTCCTACTTTTTTGAGTGCCAGGTTCCAGCCACCGCAACGATCGGCGATAACTTGTGCAGAGGGGGGTATGTCCAGATCGTCGTACTCCTGCATCGTCAAGCCTTCACCGTAATGCTCAACGGCAGATTGCAACGATTCGAGGCATTCATCCTCTGAGTATCGGTGTCGTGCAGTCATTTTCTATATGGGCGGGTCTCACAGGTGGAGAGGTTGTTTAGGGGACACATTGTGTGTGAATCGTTGTAATCTTACTCTCGTTTGTTATTGTATCTTTACACAAACGTTATGACGGCGCTAGTACTACCCGTCTGTGTGTGAAGCGTGGGTGTCCGGTGTTAAACCGAACACTCAGTTTCTGAGGACTGCTATATCGGAATAGCCACGCGTGAGAAGCTATACCCAATAGCACCGAGGGCCACCACTATCTTAGCGAGTAGTGTGACCAGTTCTCGATACATCCTGTATTTCTCTTGGCGCATCCGATAGACTGCAGTCCTCAACGGCGGTTCGTTGTCCGTGTTGTTCTCTTCCTGGGACATAGTATGGACTGTTCGTAGGAGGTAAGGGAAGGAATCCCAGCGTGTGTGAAGCGTGGGCGTTCTTCGCTTCCGCCTACACTATCCCTGTTCTGCGGGTATAACTAAAGTCTACCGTGAGAATAAACAATTCCAGTTGAAACGAAGGGGTGTTACAAGTTGAGTGCACATATCAAAACAGGACACACAGAGCCTCAGATAGCGGATTTCAGAGACGCAAGATTAACACCGTATTTCATATCTACGTATTGTCTGGTAGTACGACTATATTTTACCCAAACCTGAGCCTAACTAAGCCGTCGCGCAACTACGTCGGGGGCAGGGCGTGAGAGTGAAGTGTAAATTTCAGACTCGCATAGCATCTCCAATCCGCCCCTCAGTCGGTTCTGCAAGATATGGTTCGATAGCCGAGTAGTCCGACCAGCCGCCGACGCTCATCATCGTGCGCACGTCCACCTGCCGTTCCACCAAGTGATACGTCGCCCACGAGCGCCGGAGGTCGTGACTCGACACCTCGCGCCATCGCTCGGGCTGTGTAGCATTCTGTGCGACTTCTTCAGCAGCTTCTTTCACCCACCGCCGGATGCTCGACTTCGACGCCCGCACCCACGACTCGCCCGTCTCGCGCCCACGCTCCCGACTGAAGCGGGTGATATTCGTCTGCGCGGTCTCAGGAACCCACGCATCACGGATTTTCGGATCACCGCCGCTCGTGTTCTTCCCGCGAACCTCGACGAACCAGCACTCGCCGTCTTCACTCCAGCGTAGCTCGGCGTCACCGGGATAGTTCACCTCATCGGCGCGGAGTCCGCACCGACCCATGAGCGTTACCGCAATCTCACGCTCCCAATCGGCGCGGGCGGCAGCGGCTTCGAGCTGCCCCAGTTCCTCGCGGTCCAACCAACACTTCGTCACACTGCCTGCGTCATCAACGCGAACCATACACGAGTTTGCAGGCCAATCCGTCTAGATGTTTCGGTGAGTGACCCGGGATTGAGCCGAAATCACGGGGGTATCAGCAGAATATGAACGACTTGTCCCACAAGTCGCTTACTTGCCAAAGGGCTCTACCGACCGTCATACATCCTCTCAATTCCGACCGAATGGTGTGGTGTAGTGACCGTGGTGGGTTCTATCAGATACAAATGATGTCGCAGGAGTCGTGCTGCATACACAGCGCGAGTCTGTCAGGATGGGCGTATTCCACGAAACATTTTCACGGGTACTTCGTTTAGTTCAGTTATGTCCACGACTGTAGCGACGCCGAGCGCGGAGGAATCCTGTGCGTACTGTGACTCCCGGATTTTCGACCACGACCCAATCTGTGTGCGTGACTGTGCCGATGATTGCGGCTCCCCCGAGTACTTCTGTAACTACGCGTGTCTCTCGGCCTATATCGAAGAGGACGACCTAACAACGGGAAATGCGTGCGAGTGGACTCCCGACGAAGACGAGTGTTGCTAATCGGCTGTATCCCTACCAGAGGCTGGTGAACCCATTCTCTATATTCAGCACGCGGTTACTGACAGAGGATAGGTAGAACACGTCTCAGAGTGGTAACCCACTGCTCTATATCCGCCGCCAGAGGTAACTGAGGTGTTCTACAAGCCGGCCATTCGACCGTATGGCGAATCACCGATTGTCTGTTGAGTCCTACTCAGACTTCCGCATAACAAACTCCTCCTCAAGTGGGTTGTGCTCTACTCGAAGAATATCACCCGGCTCGATACCTTCGTCGAGCGCGGTATCCTTCGGCAGACTCACTCGTAGTCCGTTCTCTTCGTCTCCCGACACTGTGACGAACCCAAGTAGAGTTCGCGCTGCTTGTTCATCGCCGTCTGCCCGACCAGTCTTCGACATACGGGCGCACTAACGACTCAAGGCTAGTAACCTTCGGGTTCCCGTGAGCGCTCCGTCGGGAGGTTGGATGCTTTCCGTCAAATTCCGGAGATGTAGGTGAGTACACCGCTGTTCGCGCCTGTGGACAGCACAGCAAGCTTAGAATACTGGAGGGGTGACAGGTGAGCGAGGCAGTCGAGTTCGGCGACAAGTCGGACGCCGACCGCTTCCGTGAGGAGCGCCCGGCGTACATCTGCCCCATCGACGACGACAAACGCACTCGCACGGTGCATTTCACCAGCGATACGCCGGCAGACGTTCTCGAACAGGCCCGGACGGTCGCAGAAGCGGGCTTCGCTGACCGGGAAGCACGCGAAGCCAAGCCCGGGAATAGAGAACTCACGGAGTCAGAAAAGCGGGGCCTCGATTTCTCCCGCGACGGCGTGAGCTACGTGAAGGCGAAAGCACTCGCGAACGTCGCGGAGGAGTACGGCGTTAACGCCTTCGAGCACGTCGACGTGGCGGAGGTCGACACCGCCGACGACGCCCGGCCGATCTTCGAGCGAGCACGCCGGTCGGGCGGCACCGGGCGCGGTGGTGGCACCGCCCAGTACGACGACGAAGCCGCCGAGCGGGAGGACCGCGAGCAGCGCAAGCGGGGAGAACGGCAGGAACAGGCGGGTTGTGACCACGCTCGGGATTTCTGCCAAAGCGGGGACAGCGAAGCCTGCGAGTACCTGCAAGAGCGGTGCGGCCTGAGCGAGGACGAAGCGACCAGCCTGCTCGCCGAGCGGGAGCCGGCCGGGGAGGAAGCGGCGGACGCCAGCGAAAGCGAGCCGTGGATTCCGGGCGAGAAGTGGGCGGACCTGAGCGGCAGCGAGCGCGGTGCTGTCTCGCGTGCCGCCGGAGGCTATCACGGGGCGACCGACACAATGCGCCGCTCGCTCGCGGAGTTCACCGCCGCGTTCAAGCAGGCACAGGCGGCGGCGAAAGCTATCAACGGGCTTCGGGCGGGCGTGGATGAAGGCCCGCTCCACTTCAGCGAGCTGGAGGACGCAAACGCCGCCCTGCTCGATGCGGCCCGCATGGCCGCCGAGCACTGCCACGAGTGCCACGCCGACCACGCCGACCACGATCACGACGTGACGGAGGGCGGCACTGAAGACCTCCGGCGATTCGTCCGGGCGGGCGGGGAAGCAACGCCGGTCGGCCTGCAAGACGGTATCGGCCCGGCCCGCTCGCCGGCCGAGCACCCGGATGCAGTGGTCGCCGACCGGGAACCGAAGCCCGGTGATACATCGCATCCCGACCAGTCGGCTGAGCGGACCAGTGCTGGATATATTCCGGAGGAAGCGGACGAGGTGCTACATTCTCATGACTGACAACGAAGACAACGACCAGACAGTAGCGTGCCCCATCTGCGGCGACTACGAGGGCAAGGTATCGAGCGTAAAGAGCCACATCACCGGCACCGGCACCGGCGAGCACGAAGGCAAGAGCGGCGGACAGTACGACGAGCTGCTTCGACGCCGAGCCGGACTGCTCGATGAAGACGACGCGGATGACGAACCGGACGACGACACTGACAAATCGGACGAACAGGCGGACGAGAGCGGCGAAACCGACGATGCTGACGACACGGAGGACGACGTGGCAACACCCGAAGAATACCAAGCCCAACAGGAGCGACTGAACAGCGACGACGAGGACAACACCGACGACGAACCGGCTGCGACGGAGCCGGTCCAGACCTCCGGCGGCGGTCTCGGCGGTCTCGGCGGTCTCGTCGACAACATCCCGACGAAGTATCTCGTGGTCGGCCTGCTCATGGCGCTGGTCGTGGCGTACCTCATGCTGTCGGGCGACGAGAGCGAGGAAGATGTGGTCGACGTGGATGCACAGGAACCGGACGACGCGGGCGATGACGACACCCTTGAGACGGGGGTGATGCTCGGATGAGCGACGGCCCTGACGAAGCGGCAGAAAGCGAGGAAGCACCGGACGAGACCGCCGAACAACCAGAGGAGCAGCCCGAACAGGAGCAGGAACCGGACGCCGAGCCGGAGAACACGGACGAGCAGCCCGCCGTGGACGACGGCGCGGCGGACCTCGACGGTCTCGATGTAGATACCTCGGAGATGGACCCGAACGCCGAGGAGGACGACGAGACCGACGCCGAACCGGCCGACGAGAGTGACGGCGTCCCGTCGCCGGCCCGCGGCGAGTGGGGCGATATGTACGTCGCCCTGTGTACGCAGAGCACGAACGCGATTATCGAGAAGCACGGCGACGGCCACACTATCGACGAAGACCACTTCCGGAGCATCGACTTGGACGACCACTTCAACGCGGTGTTGGAGAAGTACGCGTCTGATTCCCAGATGGAACCAGAGCAGGCGCTCGTGGTCGGGACCGCGGTCGCAGTCGGCGGTCCTATCGCGTTGCATACTGACCTGCTGGCGGACCTCGCGGGTGAGTTCGAACTATGATGCGCTCGATGGTGTCGAAGCTCGTGGACTCCGAAGCCGGCGAGCACGCACTCGGTATCTTCGCCGAGATGGAGATCGAGATTCTGCAAGCGACGTTCGACCTCGCCGACGCAGCGGGCGTCGACCGGCCGGACAACATCCCGCCGAAGGAAGGGCGCAAGCAGGCGCTTCAGGCCGTCGTCTCGGCGGTCGTCTCCGGCGACTTCGCCGAGTTCTGGGCGGAGGAGATGGGCGCGGAGTTGTTCGAGTCTACGCCGTCACCGAAGCACGTCGCGGCGGGGGCGGACTCGGACGTGTGGGAGTCGCAAATCGAGACGTGGGCGGCCGGCGTTCGCGAGCAGCACGACGGCATCGAAGCGACCGACCGCGAACTCGCCGGCATCGTCTGTAACGACCTGTACGGTGCCGAACTGGCCGAGTACGAGAATCGAGTCGTCGCCGTCGAGCAGTCCGACCTGATGGAGCAGCTCGTCGCCGGGAATATGCGGACGGCGAAACAACTCATCACGGACGCAACGGCGGAGATTCAGGAGGAGGACAATGGGGAGTAACCGCTCCCGTCGGGCGTCACTCGGGCCAATCGAGGTGTACGCGTACCACGACTACCCGACGGTTCCGTGGCAGTCGCCGCTGTACGCCGGGCTTCGAGTCGGCCGGTGGTTCTCCACGGAACTCTACATCAGCCCGGACTCACGGCTTCGCCCGTTCTCCGGGGAGGCCGACGCCGACACATGACTCGCCGGCTCATCGGCGCGAAATCAGGGTGGGGTAAGAGCCGCGAGCTTCAGCGAATTGTTGAAGCGAACGCTCCTGAGAAGGACTATCTGCTGGTGCTGGACCTGAAAGACGAGTATCGTGGACTCGTCAAAGGCGGGCTGGCGAGTCACTTCATCGCTGGTCCGCGAGAGCGGGACTGGACCGCGACCGACTGGCAGGCACTCCTTTCCGCGAACCCGAAGACGGTCGTCGCGCGCTACCGAATCGGAATTGAAGCGTGGCGCGAAGCGTGTGCTCGGATGATTACCGCTGCTCGCCGGCTGGCGCGTGAGGGTAACGAGGTCGTGGTAGTCGTCGAGGAGGCACACTTCGTCGCCCCACAGGACGGGAAGCTTCTCGACCCCGTGAAGGGACTCGCGACGACGGGGCGCGGTGAGGGTGCGGCGTCGATGTGGGTGTCACAGCGGCTCGCGGAGGTGGACGAGACGGTTGTTGCACAGGCAGATGAACGACTACTCGGCGGGTTCACATCGGACGCCGACCTGACGAAAGTCGGCAAGTCGGCAGAGTACCCGCCGGAGATCCACAACCCGAACGCTGGCACACAGCAGACCGAGAAGTACCCTCCGGAGCTTCTTGTTGACGGGGTGGCAATCCCGCTCCGGAAGTTCTCAGACGACGACGGCGACACCATCGGCTCAGAGTGGATATTCAGCGACGACGACGGCAAGATAGAGCGGCGCAATACGAAGGGGACCGAGATGCAGACGACCCACTACGGGAAGCGAGCAACAGAGATTATCGACCCATGACAGACAGGACCGATATTACCCTCTCGGGCACCACCTCAGCGTGGTTCGAGCGGAAGCGCGAGAAGTACGCAGAGGAGCACCGGAACGGCCAGATGCCGACGCGCGCCGAGTTCGTCCGCCTTCTTCTCGAAGATTTTGACAGAGTGACGTAACTTTCCCACATACTCCCCGTCTCTGTCCCCAATCCGCCCAAATACTTGCTGTAAGCGCCTTTACCGGCGAATCTCTCTGTTCTCCCGCAATGGAATTTGGTAAAGCGTTCGACGTGCTGTCCGACACCAGCACCTACACCGAGATGGTGGGGGCGGCCGGTGCCGGATTCATGGCATCGAGTATTACAGCTAACCTTGCCGAGCGATTCGCTCCCGGCGACCTCCCCGACGAAGCGAACGGCCTCGCCGTTATCGCTCTCGCTGAGGTCGGTGATGTGCCGTACGCCCGCCCGATGCAGTTCGGTGCAGGCGTCTACACCGCCGACGCGCTCGCTCGCCGAGCCGGCGTGAAGGAGACCATCACCTCCATCGGTAACTAATCATGACGGGCCAGCAAGCAATCACGAACCTCGGCACGGAAGACGTGGAAGCGACGGAGAAGACGAACGACACCGGCCGGATGACGGCGATTCTGGAGTTGTCGCCCATCGACGGGCTGCTGCTCAAAATCATGAACAAGGGCGGTGATGTCGATTTCTTCGCGAAGCTTCGCGACTCCAACGACGAGCTGCTCCCAAACGACACGGAACTCGTGTTCCGGTTCGATGGGCCGCGTCTCGATCAGCCGATCCACGTCAGCGAGAAGCTGACCAACATCGGCGTCTGGAACCGGCTCACACTCGCCCAGCAGCAGGACGAGGAATACAGCGACCGTATCGGCATCCAGTTCGACGGCCGCGGTGTCGCCGCGACCCAGATCGAGACGGTGGAAATCGCAATCAAGTCCAGCGCGCAAATCGACTGGGACAACTCGCAGGTCGAAATCGACCGCGACAACGCCCGTACGGTCTCGAACTGACCATGTACGAGCAAGTCAAGGAGCGGCTCCAGAATCTCGACGTGACGTCGGACACGCTCCAGAAGGCGCAGTTTGAGGAATCGACAACGACGCCCGGCTCGCGCTCGCTGCTCGCGACGTATCAGGCCAACCGACTCATCTCGTTCGACGAGACCACGCCGCTCGACCTGTCCATCGTCGCAGTAGAGACCTACACGACCGACGGAAATGCGGGCGACGCGGAGAACTTCACCGCCACGCACGGCATCGAGGACAGCAACGCGGTGCCGCAGAACCTCGTGCTGTACGACGGCAACGTTCGTGTCCAGCCCGACAGCGTCGACGTGGCTGCCAACGAGTTCACGTACACCGACCCGGACGCGAACAGCACGCTCACGGCGTTCTACACGCCGAGCGCGCAGGGACTCGTCACCATCGAGAAGGTCGCACCGAACGGCGTGTCCGAGCCGCTATTCGTGGGCGAGGTTGGCAGTCTGCACCGCCGCGATACGGCGTCTAACCCGCTGTATTTCGACTTCTCGCACGAGTGGCAGCCCCTCGTCCCGAAGGACTTCAAGGTGAACGTGTACGTCGACGCGCCGTACTCGGCGGCACTCACGTACGACGCGACCGACGACGGGACGGAGACGGTCGCCGCGAACGCGCTCATCGACCTGCCATTCCGCGGGGCGTCTGGCCCCGTTGAGGGTGTGGCTGAGCCGGTGCGAGTCGAAGGGTCGAGGCAGTAACAATGCAGGGCGGCATCATGGGACCGACGGCGGAGGCTGGCGGGCCAGCAGCGACGGCCACGACAGCCGGCGGTCTCGCCGACCCTGACCAGCCGCCGACGCCGAGTAACGACCCTGCCGAGGAGACCAGCACGCCGCGGCTCATACTCGATCTCGAAGGCCACCGAGTCGTGCTGACGGTGCAAGACCTGTTCCTCATCAGCATCGTGCTGCTGCTCGCGACCGATACGGTCGTCTCCATCGCGGAGGTGATTCGGTGACGGGCGTCGTCACGACGACGGACGACGCGGGCAGCTCGGGCGAGTCGACGGAGACGCCGCTCAACAGCGACGTGTCGGTGTCCGACGACGTGGACACGTCGACGCTGGTGCTGGTGGCAGTGCTCGTCGTGGCGTATCTCGTCGCGACCGGGGTGATAGCATGAGCGAGCGCACGAAGGGCGGCAACATCGTGCTTGAACGGGTCTCGGCACCGGATACTGTCGACCCCGGCGAGCCGTTCGAGGTTGACGCTGTCGTGAAGAACGGAGCGGCGTTCATCGGTCCCTTCGACAACGATAGCTGTCGGAAAAATGGCGAAGCCAGAGGGTACAGCTTAGAGGTCGTCTTCTCCGACGGTAGCGAAACCCGGGTCTCAGGACCGACCTGCATGGAGACCAAGCCGCTAAGCCGTAACGCCGAAACCCACACAGAGACGTTCACGGCTCCGGAATCGGGGACCATCTACGTTGATGCGTTCGTGCGGCTTCCCGGCAGCGGCAAGGAGACAGGCGAAATCAGTCAGACCGTTAGCGTGACCACCACCGACTCAGAGGAACCCGACCCGCCGGCCGACACGGACGACGAGTCGGACGACGACGGCGGGAATGACGACGACAGTGACGGCGGGAGCAACCCGCTCGCCGCTATCTTCCCGTTCCTGACCGACGGCGGCGGTGGCGGCGGTCTGAACGCGCTCCTCGGCGTGCTCGTACTGCTCGCTATCGCGTGGATGCTGGACAGTGGCAGCGACATCGCGGGGTAACATGGACGTGTTAGCCTCTGCAAGCGCGGAACTCCTCGCCCTTCTCGGGTCGGGGATTGTGCTCTCATTCTTGGCGTGGACGGCCGACCGAATCCGCCGTGAGTTCCACGAGTTCCGTCGCGAGTGGGAGCAGACGCACCGACTGGCACGAGACAACGCGGACGTGCTCGCCGACCACGGTCTCATCGAGGAGGCCGAGACGAAGCACGTCCGCGAGGAGGAGCGCGCGGCGTCGGCACTCGTCCAAGCACTCGCGACGGGCGAGATAGAATCCGACGACCTCGATTTATCGAGCGTAGACCAATGAACACAGACAATATCGAAATAACGGAGATGGTAGAACAGGAGCGTCGGGAGGCGGAGAAGGTCGCCTCACCGACCGAACCGGAGGGAAACAATGACTGAACCGCCGAACGGGGCGACACCCGTCCACGCGGTTGAGCAGGTCGTTGTTCCAGAGGGCGGGCGAGCAAGCATCACGTTCACGCCCGAGCAGTCGGGAACGACGTTTTGGCTCCCGATTATCGCAATCGGAAAGCGCGGTGGGACGACCTACGAGGTCGTTGCGGACGGCGTCACTCGGTACGCGCAGGCCGCGCTGCCGCCGACCGACGTGGATGACCTGAGCCAGTGCTTCATGCCGCCGTTGGAGTTTCAGACAAAGCTCGAACTCATCATCCGGAACACTGCCACAAAGCCGCAGACATACGGGATGCAGGTCGTGGGGTGGGAGAAATAATGGCCCCACTCGGAGCCGAAATAACCGGCGCAGAGGACGCGGACGGCGAAGCCGCGAGCGTTGCGACGAACGAGGAACAGCGACGGCAGTCGGCCGCGCTGACGAACGCGGCGACCGGGAAGGCGACCGCACACCAGCCCGGCACGGGCGAGGACCGACTCCCCAGCCAGCCCGTCGCGGCTGGCAAGGAGCTGGTACTGCTCGCCGACCCGGGGAACTCGGGGCCGATTATGGTCGGCTTCGACTCGGCGACGGTGCCGCTGTCGAAGGGCACCGGCCTGTCGTTCGGCGTCGAGAACGCCGAGGCACTCGTTGCCTCCGCGGGCAACGATAGCGACACGCTGCACATCATCGGCGAGCAGCCGGAGGAAGCCTAATGGCGGGCTTCGTCGGCGGTGCCGCTGGCGGTGGCGGCTTCGACTACGTCCAAGCCGGAACGCCGGACTCGCCGCAGCTCGGGGAAACGTGGTTCGACACCGACGCGGGGAGTGACGGCAACGGTGAGGTGAAGGTCTACAACGGCACGGACTGGCAGGTGACGGGCTACATCAGCCACGCGGACCTGCTGGACGTGTCGCCGGCCCAGCACCACAACCCGGTGTCCGTCTCTGGCCCGCTCACCGAAGACGGCGAACAAGGGCTTGGACTGTCGGTCGGCGACGGTCTCGATGTGTCGGGTGGGACGCTGCTCGCGGCACTGACGGATCCGCTGACCGTGGACGTGAACGGGAACGTCGCGGTCTCGCTCGGGAACGGCCTGACGCTTGACGGCGACGGACAGGTGTCCATCCCGGCGAGCGCAGTCGGTACGTCCGAACTCGCTGACGGTTCGGTCACGCAGGCGGAGCTGGCGTTTGCCACGGCAACACAGTCAGAACTCGACAGTCTCGCGTCGGCTACGTCGAGCGACCTCTCCGCTCTCGATACGGCCATCAACGACCACGCGACGCGGACGGACAACCCGCACCAAGTGAGCGACGACCAGACGGGTGCAGCGTCCGCGCTATCGTCGCACGCGACCGATACGGCCAATCCCCACGACGTGACCGACGACCAGACGGGCGCGGCCTCCGCGCTGTCGTCGCACGAGAGCGATGGGGACGCGCATCACACGCGGTACTCCGACAGTGAGGCGCAAGCCGCCGCGCCGGTGCAGTCGGTGAACGGGCAGACTGGGAGTGTCGACGGACTGGCAAGCGATAGCGAGCTATCCGACCACGCAAGCACTGCCGCCGCCCATCCAGCCGGAGCATATCAAGAGGTGTCGCAAGAGGACCAGACGTGGTATCAGAACACGTCGGGAGGCCCCCAGCGTCTCCGAGTTGTCTTCGACGCGGATGAGTTCCGTGGAGAAACGCAAGCAGTGCTGTACGTCGCAAGCACTCAGACAGAGCGACTCGTCGACGCATCGTACTGTCCAGATGGATGGCAAACGTCAGTCTCGGCCGTGGTGCCGGACGGACATTACTACAAATTCGACGATACGGAAAGCGGGGCCTCGGAGACCGTCTATATCGCAGAAGCATGATTCACAGACACATTACCGGCACGCACGCCGGAACGACTGTTGCACAGCGAGGTGACCACTAATGGGAGTTATTCCACCGTCGACAGGTGGCGGCGGGAGCGACCCAGCCGACCCATCCGACGTGGACCTGACGCCCGACCCAGTGCTCGATACTCCCGAGCCGGACCCGGACCCAGAACCGGAACCGGACCCAGAACCGGACCCGCCGGAGGCGAACCGGAGCGAGCGCACGGCGAGCAACCCATTCGGGCAGAGTGGTCCGACGTTCGACGAGTCGGGCGTCGTCACCGACGACAACGGTTCAAGCACGCCGATGGGCGCAGACCCGGACGGCGACGGAGACACGTCTGAGTCGGCCGCTGAGGATGATGCAGTCGGGACGATACCCGATGACCCGGAACCCGACATCGACACGGACGACGACCCGCCGACGACGCCGACAGGGTCGGATAACCCGTTCAACGACGCGGGCAGCTACGACGACAGCGGGGACGACGAGTCGGACGACACGGACGACGACCCGCTGCTGACGGAGGACGACGCCGGCAGAGCGCGGGCCTACGTGGAAGACACGACCGACGAGTCCGACACGTCGACCACGCCGGGCGGCATGAGCAACACCATCGAGGAGGCGAACAGCGACGGCGACCCGAGCACGACTGCCGTGGACGCCGTCGAGGAGGTCCGCGACGAGCTGGACGCGAGTACCGAACTGGGCACGAGCGAGCCGGAACAGACCGAGGAGTCGGATAGCGACGGGCTGGACCCGAAGTTCCTGCTCGCCGGACTCGGTGCCGCCGCTGTGGTGGTGAGTCAGCGATGAGCAACGACAGCGACGGGACGAATCTCGGAACGCGAGTGAAACAGTGGCTCCTCCGGCACGCACCGGACGGCGCGAAGGAGAGCGACACGCCCCGGCCGGGCTTCCTCTCGTACGCCGGGGAGTGGCACGCGCTGGCCGTCGGGCTCGGCGCGGGTATCGCCGCCGGGACGACTGGGCGGTGGGAACTGGCCGCGGTGGTCGTGGCAGTCGCGCTCGGCCTGAAAGCGGGCAAGGTGAAGGGTGCGGACCCGTCCGCGCCGGTCGTCGGTGAGGTCCGACGCGAGCCGTGGTACGGACTCGGCGGTGTCGTTATTGGTATCGTGTTCGGCGTACTCGTCGCCGGCACACCGTTACCGTCGTTCGTCTGAAGAAGGAGCGGCGTCGGGCTTACAGCCCGAGACTCGTTTTCTGCGGCGTCACTCGGTAGCGACCGCGCTCGCCGTGCCGGCGGTCGAGGTGGCGCTGCTTGCCGTGTTCGCCGAGGAACCGCTGGTCACAGTCGTCGTACGGACAGGGGTCGCCGAGTCGGTGGTAGAGAGCGTCGGGAGACATATCAGTCAGCCACCTCCAGCGAGAAGGCCCGACACCCGAAGTCAAACCAACAGCAAATCGTCAGCCGGTCGGTGTCCGGAGCCATGAACGGATGCGGATAGTCGATCGCCGTGAAACGGTAGTCTCCCTGCTCGTCTCCTGCACGCTCGCTCATCGGTCTGCCTCCGTCCAGACGACTTGAGACGCGACCCATGCGCCGAGTCGGAAGGGGACGTTGAGGTTTCCGCGCTGGTACTTCGCGATGTGCTCTTGCTCAGGCGTGCGGGTCTCACTCGGTGGAGGAGACGGCGAGGTAGTTTTGAGCTTGTTGAGCGTCGCGTCTCCCTCCTGTTCGGCCTGTGCGACCTGCTCCTCTGTTCGGCGACGGACGTGAATCTGCCCTCCGGCGACAGCGATGAAACCGCCCTCGGCGAGCGGCCGAAGCAGTCGGTCCTTGACGGCCGTCTTCGGACAGCGTTGCGTCCATAGCTGGTCTCGTGCTTCCTCAACACCGATTGCCCGGGAACCGCGCGGGTGGTCGGAGAGGTCGAGCAGCTTGTCGTACGCGTCGGCCAGCTCGTCGTTGTCGGGCTGGTGCAGTGTCGCGGACGGGCTGGCTTCGGTGTGGGTGGCGATACGGTTGGCGAGCGTGTCACGGATGAAGTCGGCCCGCGACTCGTAGCCGAGTTCGTCGGCGATTTCGTCGAGTTTCTGAGCGTCGACCCGTCCCGGCGCGAATGAGATGCGCGACGGGTTCGCCTCGATTTGCTTGCTCATGCCGCGACACCCCCCGACGTAATCACCGACGTAATCACGCCGTAATCACAACACGGCGCGACAGCTCGCAACTGGTAGTCGGCCTCCCCCGGTGCTGGTGCGTTCCCGGCTTCGTGCGCGGGGGAGGGCGCGTGCGCGTGCGAGACGGGCGAGATACGGCGCGGGCGGCCGTTCATCGTCGGACCTCCGTGCCGCCGTCGGCCATCGCTCGCTCGACGTGGTGGTCGGCCTGCTCCTGCTCCACGTCGACGAGTCGAATCGGCTCGCCGTAGGTGTCGGTCGTCTCCGACAGGCCGGTCTCGTTGTCCCATGCAGCTCGCCGGATAGCGCACAGGTGAGCGCAGGGCGTATCGGCGGTGTCGCGGTACTCGAAGCCCTTGCAGTCGCACTCGCCGACGAGAGCGCCGTGGTCGCGTTCGAGGGCGACGACGTGCGGCTCACCGCCGGGAAGCATCACGAGCCACTCACCGAGCGCCTGCGGCTCGATGAGCGCCCGATCTGGATGTGACCGCGTCCAACTGTCTGATTCGGCGTCACGGACACGCTGGAAGTCCAGCGGCGTCATCTGCTACCACCCGAGACGAGCATGGCGCCACAGCGACCACAGTAAGCACTATCGCGTTCATCGTGCTGCACGACCGGCGGGCCGTCGCATCGACAACTCACGCCGACCACCCCGTTCGGATACGGTAATCGCCAGACTGCGCGGTTGGCCGTTCGTGGTCCTCCTGAACTCGGGATGAAACAGCGGTTGCTCGGAAGTTGGTATCGCCAGAATTGGGTAGGCTGGGGAGGCCCACGCCCGAGATTCGGGTCGGACGATAATCGCCCGTAAGTTGGATGGGCCAACTCGGATTTGAACCGAGGGCCTCCCGGTTATCAGCCGAGCGCTCATACCTGGCTGAGCTATTGGCCCAGGTCAGCGCATCTTATCGTACCGCGGTCGGTTGTTTAACGGTTTCGTTTCGGCAGACGCTATCGGTCGTCGTCGACGTTTCGGTACTCGTCGCCGTCCATGTCTATCGTGTCTCCGTCCGTCGATTGCGACCCTGCTCCGGGGCCGGCTCCGCCGCCGGGACCGGTGCCAGCGCCGGGTCCTGCGCTCCCGTCGCCGTCGTTCGGGAACCCACCCATGTAGACGTTGCCGGTGGCGAAGCCGCCGGTCTTGGCGTCGAGATACGGCGTGACGACGTACTTCTTCACGACGATGCGAGCCGGATACCGGGTCGGCGGCAGCGCCAACAGCAGCGCGACGAAGTCGGTGACCAGCCCGGGGGTGAGGAACATCGCGCCGGCGACCAACAGGAGCGCGCCGTCGACCACTTCGTTCGTCGGCATCTCGCCGGTCGCGAGCTTCCGCTGGAGGCGGGCGAGCGTGCGTCTCCCCTCCGCGCGCACGAGCACCATCCCGACGAGTGCCGTCAGGACGACCAGCGCGACGATAGCGACCAGGGAGAGACGGGTCGCGAGGACGGCAAGCAGCATCGCGTCCAACAGCGGCACCAACAGCAGGAGCGCGATGACCCGGAAGTCAATCTTCATACCTGGTGGTGGGGGGCGGGGTCAGATAACCCTTTTCGAGCCGCGCGGCTCGCCGACGTGAAAACGGCGAAGGAGAGAGCCGTTAGGCTTCGACGGAGACGGCTTCGATTTCGGCGTCCTCCTGTGGCTGGTCCTGTCGGTCAGTCGGGAGCGAACCGAGCTCCTCGACAACGTCCATCCCGTCGATGACTTGCCCGAAGACGGCGTGTTTGCCGTCGAGGTGCGGCTGGGCGTCCAGCGTGATGAAGAACTGCGAGCCGTTGGTGTTCGGCCCGGAGTTCGCCATCGACAGCAGCCCCGGCCCGTCGTGGGTCAGGTCGTCGTGGAACTCGTCGTCGAACTGGTAGCCGGGCCCGCCGCGGCCGGTGCCGGTCGGGTCACCGCCCTGAATCATGAACCCCTCGATGATGCGGTGGAACGGCACGCCGGCGTACAGCGAGTCGCCCCGCACCTCGCCGGACTCGGGGTCTTTCCAGGTGTCCGTCTCCGGGGCCGGCGGCGCGTCGGCGGCCGGCTCGTGGCGGGCGAGCCCGAGGAAGTTCTCGACCGTCTTCGGCGCGCGGTCGGCAAACAGCTCGACCGTGATGTCGCCGTGGGTCGTGTGGAAGGTGACCGTCGGATTCTCCGGGTCGGCACGCTCGTGGTTTTCCATACCGACAGGTGGCGGGTTGCGCGCAAAAAGGTAGTGGAACCGACCGCGGCCGTTACTTCTCGGCCAGTTCGTCCCGGATTTGCTCCGGAACCGACGGGTCACGCAGCGTCGTCGTGTTGCCCAGCTTCTCCTCGTTGGAGATGTTTTCCAGGATGCGACGCATAATCTTCCCCGAACGCGTCTTCGGCAGGTCGTCGACGAAGATGACGTTCGCCGGGCGCGCGAACTTTCCAATCTCGTCTTCGACGGCGCGGATAATTTCTTCACGCACCGACTCGCTCTCCTCGATACCCTCGCGCAGGACGGCGTACACGTCGGGTACCTCGCCCTTCTGGGCGTCCTCGCGGGCGGCGACGGCGGCCTCCGCCACCTTCTCGACCTCCGAGACGGCCGATTCGAGTTCCATCGTGCCGAGCCGGTGGCCGGCGACGTTCATCACGTCGTCCAATCGCCCGAGGACGCGCCAGTAGCCGTCCTGTGACTGGACCGCCCCGTCGCCGGCCTTGTAGTTCCAGTCGCGCCAGTCGTCGGAGTCCGTGTCGGAAAACTCCGCCCAGTAGGTGTCGATGAACCGCTCGTCGTTGCCGTACAGCGTCTGGAGCATCGACGGCCACGGCCGCTCGATGATGAGGTTGCCGGCCTGCCCCGACGCCTCGGGGAGCGTCTCGCCGTCGTCGCCGACGAGCGCCGGCTCGATACCCGGACAGGCCCGTCCCGCGGAGCCGGGTTTCATGTCGTCTAGCGCGGGGAGATTCGTGAGCAGGTGGCCACCCGTCTCAGTTTGCCACCACGTGTCCACGATGACGGCGTCCTCGTCGCCGATGTGTTTGTAGTACCAGAGCCACGCCTCCGGCTGAATCGGCTCGCCGACCGTCGTCATGTGCCGGAAGTCGAAGTCGTACGCCTCGGGGTACTCCTCGCCCCACTTCATGAACATCCGGACCGCCGTCGGCGAGGTGTGGAAGATATCCACGTCGTACTTCTCGGCGATCTCCCAGATGCGACCCTTGTGGGGATGGTCGGGAGTGTCCTCGTACATCACGCTGGTCGTCCCGAGCGCGAGCGGGCCGTAGACGATGTACGAGTGGCCGGTAATCCAGCCGATGTCGGCCGCACACCAGTAGGTGTCGCCCGGCTCGATATCGAGGACGTTCTTGGAGGTGGCGGCGGTGTAGGCGAGATAGCCGCCGGTTCGGTGTTGACACCCCTTCGGTTTCCCCGTCGTGCCGGAGGTGTACATCAGGAAAAGCGGGTCCTCTGCATCGCGGGAGACGGGGTCGACGCGCGCGCCGGCGTGCTCGTCGAGCAGGTCGGCCATCCGGACGTAGTCGTCCGACACGTCGGCCTGCGGTTCGTCGTGGCGCAGCCACGCCAGCACGTCGGGGTCGCGCTCGGTCTGTTCGAGCGCCTCGTCCGTCTTCTCGACGTGGTCTAGGAACTCACCGCGGCGGTAGTAGCCGTCGATGGTGACGATGTAATCAGAGTCGGCGGAGTCGGTGCGCTCGGCGAGCGCCTGCGCGGAGAAGCCGGCGAACACGACCGAGTGGGGTGCGCCGATACGGGCACACGCGAGCATCGTAATCGGGAGCGCGGGCACCATCGGCAGATGGATGGTCACCACGTCGTCCTCCTCGACCCCTTGTGCCCGGAGGGCGGCAGCCGTCTCGTTCACCCGGCGGTAGAGGTCCTGATAGGTGAGATTCACCTGCTCGCCGTCCGACCCCTCCCAGAGGATGGCGGTCTGGTTTTTCCGCTCGTCGAGGTGGCGGTCGACGCAGTTGTGGGCGGCGTTCAGCTTCCCGCCGACGAACCACTCGAAGAAGGGGGGATTCGAACCGTCGAACGTCTGGTCCCAGCGTTCGTCCCAGTCGAGCAGTTCGGCGTAGCGGTCGAACCCCTCGGGAAACTCGCCCACCTCGTCGTAGATGTCGCGATCGGTCGCGTTGGCCTGGCCGACGAACTCCGGCGGCGGGCGGAAGTACTCCTGTTCGCGCAGCCGCGACTCCAACTGTACGTCTGCCGTGTCATCACTGGGCATGGTTCGGCCTGCGACTGCCTGTGACATTAATCCGCCGGCGAGTGTTGCCGACGAAACGGCAGCATCATCCGGAAATCGCGACCGGAACCCGCCTCAGAACGCGCGCAGTGCGTCGAGTCGGTCGGCGGCCGCGCCGGAGTCGATTGCCTCGCGCGCCTGGTCGAGTCCGTCCTCGATGGAGTCGGCGTCCTCGCCGGCGTAGATGCGGAGCGCGGCGTTGAGCGCGACCGCGTCGGCGAAGGCGTCCTCGCGCTCGCCCGAGAGCACGGTCTCGGTGATGGCGGCGGACTCGCCGGCCACGTCCTCGACGCCGAGCGTCTCCTCCTCGAAGTCCATCCCGTAGTCGGGCGTTTCGATGGTGAAGTCGTCCACGTCGCCGCCGGACCACTCGGCGACGGTCGTCGACCCCGGTCGGATGTCGTCGTACCCTTCCATCCCCTGGAACATCAGGACGCGCTCCACGTCCGACGAGCGCGCTTCCTGGAACGTCTCGATGATGCGGACGGCGTAGGGGAGATGATAGAAGGAGCCGAGATGCGTCGACGCCTCGGCGGGATTCGCCAGCGTCTCGATGGTGTTGACGAAGGTGCGGACGCCCATCGCGGCGCGGCGGTCGGAGAGGGCGTCAATCGCCGGCGCGAAGTTCGGCTGGTAGTAGAAGCCGAAGCCGACCTCGTCGGTCATGGCGGCGGAATCAGCAGGCGTGAGGTCGGTCTCGACGCCGAGTTCATCAAGGACGTGCTTGTAGGCGTCCTGTTTCTGCGTCGGCACGCGGTCGCCGGAGTGGACGACGACGGGCGTGCCGGCGGCCGCGGCGACGAGTCCGGCGGCGACACCGAGAATCGCGGTGCGACCTTTCCCGTCGTAGTTCGCGCCGCAGTCGACGGGGTCACACTCGGGCGCGGCGGTCTGGGTGTCGGCGGCCATCTCGTCGACGAACGCGCCCAGCTCCTCGGGCGTGTTGCGCTTCCAGCGGTTGGCGAGCCAGAACGCGCCCAGCGTCGTCTGGTCGGGGTCGCCGTCGAGAATCCGGCGGAACGCCTGGCTGGCCTGCGCGCGTGTCATGTCGTCTGCGGATTTGTGGCCCGAGCCGACGACCTCCGTCATCAGTCGGACGAGCGGCCACTCCTCCTCGGTCGCGTCCGTGGTAGCCATACCTGTCTGTGGGTGCGCGCGCGAGGAAAATCCGTCGGCTCCGGGTATCTCTCTACTATCTTGACGCCCGCCTTTCATCCCCGATGCGTGCGTCGCTTGTGTATGGAACTTCTCCCGCTCGCTCCAAACACCCCACACTTTCACGCCGCGTTGCGGCTCTACGAGGCGATTCACGGCGAGCGGCCGGCCAGCACGGAGCCGCGATTCCGCGCACACGCCGACCACACCGGCTACCGCGGCTTCGTCGCCCTCGACGGCCAGGAGGTCGTCGGCTTCACCTACGGCCACGACTCGAAGGCGGGCCGCGACTACCACGACCAGCTTCACGCGGATATGCCGCGGTCGGTCGCGACGGAGTGGCTCACCGACACCTTCGAACTCGTGGAGCTGGGCGTCGCGCCCGCCCGCCGCCGCACCGGCCTCGGAACCCGGCTCGTCGACCGACTGCTCGAGGGTGTCACCCGCAGGCGAGTCATCCTCACCACCGAGTCGGACAACCACGCCGCACAGTCGTTCTACGAGCAGACCGGCTGGGAGGCGGTCCACGAGCCGTTCGTCGTTTCCGGCGTCGACATGACCGTCTACGGCCGGCGACTCGCCTGAGCCGTCGGGTCGACGCCGGTGACGAGTCACCCCGCGGGTAGTGACCAAGCGTTGACGGGTCGTGGTAACGCGGGCGAGAACACGCAACACCGCCCGTCTATCCCAGGTTTATGCGTGTCTCGTTCCTTGGACGAGTATGGTTGCTACCGACGACACTGCACCACGATTCGAGGCGACGATTGCAAACGGCGAGGTCGAGGCGTTCTCGCTCGAAGACGCGCTCGGCGACGGGCCGGTCGTGTTGGCCTTCTTCCCCGGCGCGTTCACGCCGCCGTGCTCGAACGAGATGGTCGCGCTCGAAGACCACGCCGACGACTTCGGCGACGCGCGCGTGCTGGGCGTCAGCGCCGACTCCGCCTTCTCGCTGAACGCCTTCCGCGACGAGTACGACCTCTCGTTCGATTTGGTGTCGGACATGTCCCGGGAGGTCATCGAGGCGTACGACCTCCGTATCGACATCGAGGACCTCGGGCTGTTCGGGGTCGCGAACCGCGCCGTCTTCGTGCTCGACAGCGAGGGAACCGTCACCTACACGTGGACGACGGACGACCCGACGGTCGAACCCGACTACGAGGAACTGGTCGAGGCCGTCGCGGCGGCGTAGGAACCGAAAGCGGGGTATAGCTACCCCACGTAAGGCGGGTAATGAGCCAGCAGGCTGACTGGCGTGTCGGACTCGACGCCACCGACGCCGCCCTCATCGACGAGTACCAGAGCGGCTTTCCCGTCACCGAACGCCCGTTTCGCGTCCTCGCCGAGGAGCTCGGTATCGAGGAGTCGGATACGCTCGACCGCGTCCGGCGGCTCCGCGAGGACGGAATCTTCCGCCGCTTCGGCGCGGTGTTGAATCCGCCCGTCATCGGCTCCTCCACGCTCGCGGCCGTCAGCGCACCCGACGGGCGCTTCGATGAAGTCGCCGACACCATCAACAGCCACCGGCAGGTGAACCACAACTACCGACGGGACCACGAGTGGAACATGTGGTTCGTCGTCACCGCGAGCGACCGCGACACCCGCGATGAGATTCTGGCCGACATCGAGACCGAGACCGGCTGTGAGGTCCTGAATCTCCCGATGTTGACCGATTACTACATCGACCTCGAGTTCCCGGTGGTCAACGAGGACCGGTTCGCCCGCGAGTCGCTGACCGAGACCGAGGTGAGCGCGACCCGCATCTCCGAGCAGGCCACCGGCGACCTCTCCGCGCTCGACCGTCGCCTCCTGCTCGCGATTCAGGACGGCTTTCCGCTGTCGCTGACGCCGTACGCCGACATCGCCGCCGACCTCGACGTCGACGTGGCGTCGGTGCTCGACAGCGTCGAACGCCTGCGCGAGAACGGCTGTATCAAGCGCATCGGCTGTGTCGTCAACCACGTCGTCACCGGCTTCGACAGCAACTGCATGGTCGTCTGGAACGTCCCCGACGACAAGCTCGACGAGTACGGCGAGCGCGTCGGCAGCCTCCCGTACGTCACCCTCTGTTATCACCGCCCGCGCCGGCCCGAACAGGGCTGGGAGTACAATCTGTTCACGATGGTCCACGGGCGCGATTCGGCGGCCGTGGATTCGGTCATCGACGAGCTCGCGAGCGAGTATCTCCCCGTCCCCCACGAACGACTCTACTCGACGGCGACGCTCAAACAGACCGGCGCGCAGTACGAGCGGCTCGTCGAGACGGAGTAAATTCGCTCGCTTGGGGCGGCAAAAGAACTATTTTCTCCCCATCTGAACGACGCGGTGTGTCAACTTATGAAACACTGCTGGGGTGACGGCGAGAGCGGATGCGGCTGCTGATTTCACTCGAAGCCGACGCCGACGCCGAGTACAAAACGAGCTACCACCACAAGCTTCGCGGGCGGCTCTGGCGGGCCCTTGACGGGACAGAGTACGGGGCCGAACACGACGACGCGCCGACCGGACTCGCGTTCTCGAACATCTTCCCGTGGGACGAAATCGCGGAGGGTGACGAACGGTCGCTGCTCGTCGCCTCGCCGCGTGAGGAGTTGCTCGCGACGATGGCGGAGTCGCTCAAGCGGAATCCGGAGTTCAATGTCGGTGATATGCCGTTTACCGTGACCGACCTCGCACCCGTCGAGCCGGACGTCGGAGAGCCGGGGACGCGAGGAGTCATCGAGACGGCAACCGGCGTCGTGATTCGGCTCTACGACGAGCGCCGGGAGGCGTACGGTATCGACAGCGAGTCGGGGTCGCCGACGTACTGGCAACCCGAACACGGGTTGGAGCCGGTGCGCGACGCGCTGGACGCGAACCTCGCGCGCAAACACGACCGATTCGCCCCCGACTACGTCCCGAGTCCGACCGACGTGGGCGAGACGCTGTTTGATGGCTACGAGCTACTCAAGACGTACGCACTCCCGACGACCGTGACGACGGGCGTCGAAATTCAGTTGGTCGTCTCGAAGTGGCGGTTCGACTACCGCGTTCGCGACGACACCCACCGTCGCCACCTGAATCTCGCCCTCGACACCGGGATCGGGGGGCGCAACGGGCTCGGCTTCGGCTTCGTCAACATCGTGGAGCGAACCCGACCCGGCGAGACGGAGTTGGAGGGGTTGGATGCTTTCGCCTGAGGCGTTCGCCGACGCGTACGACGACGAGACGCTCCATGAGGAGCTGCCGGATTCACCGGTCGGCTCGCTGCGCGACCTCCAGTATCTGTACGGGAAACTCTACACGCTCGCTACGACCGGCGGCGGCGAGTACGCGCCGTATCTGACTCCCGACGCGGCGGAGGACCTCATCGACACCGACCGCAGTCTCGTCGTCGTCCGCGTGGACCTCTCCGGCGAGGAGCCGCGGCTTGCAGACGATGACCGTGGACCGGTGTGGATTACGCGATACACCGACGACCTCGTGACGAAGGTCGCCCACTGCTATTTCGCGAACAAGGGAGCAGGAATCGACCACAGTATTACCCACAAATCTGGCCAGAGAAAGTCTCCTGAGAAGCTCGGAAAATATGCGACTGACCGCCTTACCAGATGGCCGACAGAGGATGCAGTAGCCGAGCTTGCTGGGGAACATGACGACGGCTGGATTATAAATAAACTGGCAGCAGCCGGAGAGTCAGAAGAGCTTGTCCAGAACGTCAAGCAGGAAGTCAAGCGACAGCTCGATGGAGAGAAGACAACAGCGGTACTTACCGTCCAAATCCGACGCGAAGAGGATGGCGAATATCTGTGGCCCGGCGAGTTGGACGTAATAATGGAGGGAATGCGCCGACAGCGGCTCTCGAAGCTCGTCACCAAGAACAAGGCCGACGACTCTTCGGGCGAGGCGACAGACATCGTCACCGGCGCGAAGACCCGCACGGTCGGGACCGCAGACGACCCACAGAACTACTTCCTCGGCAAACAACGCGAGAAGTTCCCCGGACTCGACATCGAGCAGGCGTGGCGCAGCCACCCAATCTCGGAGGATGCCGCCGTGACGGTGATGAACGCAGACGCATTCACCGACGCGTGTTCCTTCTACGCGCTCGGCGCGCGGGTGTTTTATCTTCCGTACCCGTTCGGAACCATCACGCCCGAAGGGGCGCGTGACCTCTACCGACTGCTCTACGCGATTCTCGACCACGATGGACTGAACCCCGTCGAGAAGGCGTACGACAAGACGCGGGAAGGCGAACGTGTGTTCGGCGACGGGTCGGAGCTTCGATTCTACGTCTCGGCCGTGCTCGCACACCAAACCTCACGGTACGACGTGGTCGGCGAGACGCTGAACGGGAAGCTGTTCTACCCACGCCATCTCGCACAGACCCACAATCAGGTCGTGAAGACGGAGCCGTTTCTCGATAGCGAGTGGACCGCGCCGTTCCCGACGAACGAGAACTGGGCGCTGCTGTCGGGGAGCGACGAGCAGCTCGGCTCGGTCACGGGCGGCTGGTACTTCACGCAGACGTTCGCCGACCACGACGACGACGAGGCCGAGGAGGACGACCCGCGCATCGACGCGCTCGTCGCCGTACTGAGCGGCGAGTCGATCGCCGTCGAGCAGCTGCTCGATGAGTACACCGACCGTATCACGACCGAGACGAACGACGAGGACCGCGAGTTCCCGTCGTTTCTCGTCGCGAGCCAGTTCGCACAGCTGTGTGCGCTGGCGAACGACGAGCTGAATCTGCTCTCGACGACCGACGATGCGAAGGAATCGATCACCCGCGAACCAGCCTACGAGAAGCCACCAATGGAAACAGTCGAAGATATCCTACCTGACGGGGGGAACCCCGGGGAAGCCAAACTCGAATCGTTCATCGAACAGACACCCGCCATCGCGCCGACTGAAGACGGCGACGACACGACCGACCAGCGCCGGGGGGCGTTCTTACTCGGCGCGCTCGTCGGCGCGGTCGGGAACTATCAGGGGTACGACCTCGGACGTTCGACCACGCTCATCGATCAGTTCCCCGTGAAATCCATCACCCAGACGCGAATCAAGAAGGTGACACAGGAGGCTATCGGCAAGACGGTCACCTACACCCGCGAGGAGGGCCGGACGGTGACGAAGTTCAGCCACATCGTCGAACGGCTCCGCGAGACGGTGTTAAACCCCGAGCCCGACGAGTGGGTGCTCGACACTGACGACCTACGCTTCTACTACGCACTCGGCGTCACCTACGGCATGAACGACCGCGCGACCAGCAACAACGAGGACACCTAACATGACAGACACCACCGACACCGTCGAGAACCGCTCCGAAATCGTCTTCCTGTACGACGCAGTCGACGCGAACCCGAACGGCAACCCCCTCAGCGGCTCAAATCGGCCGCGAATCGACCCGCAGACACAGCAGGCAATCGTCACCGACGTGCGCCTGAAGCGGTATCTGCGAGACCAGTTGGACGACGACGGCCACGGCGTCTACATCCGCAACGTTCAGGAGGAGGGCGAGCAGTTCACCCGCGCACAGCTACTCGAAGACCGGCTGAAGGCAGTCGACCCCGACGACTACGACCTCGACGACGAGGAAGAAAGCGAGCAGTTCCGCGACGACATCTTCGGGGAATTTCTCGAAGAAAGCGCGGACGTGCGCTACTTCGGCGCGACTATGTCCGTCGACGACACCTACGCGAAGCACCTCCCGGACCACTTCACCGGCCCGGTGCAGTTCTCCCCCGGCAAGAGTATGCACACCGTCAACGAAAACGAGGAGTACGACAGCCTGACGAGCGTCATCGCGACACAGGAGGGGAAAGAGCAGGGCGGCTTCGACCTCGACGACCACCGCATCCAGTACGGGCTGATTCGGTTCCACGGGCTGGTCGATGAACACGGAGCCGAAAGCACGAAGCTCACCGACACGGACGTGCGTCGGCTCGACACGCTCTGCTGGCGCGCGCTGAAGAACCAGACCATTTCCCGGAGCAAGGTCGGACAGGAGCCCCGGCTGTATCTCCGCGTCGAGTACGACGAGGAGAGCTACCACCTCGGCGGACTCGACAAGGACCTCAGTCTCGACGACGGGGCGTCGAAGCCGGACGAGGAGCTTCGCAACGTTCGCGACCTCGCGGTCGACCTCGACGCGTTCATCGACCGACTCGAGGGAGCGAGCGATCAGATCGCGCGCGTCCGCGTGGTGGCGAGCGACGTGCTCCAATTCGCCCACGACGGCAAGGAGGGCGGCCCCGAGTTGCTGTACGGGACAATCGAGGAGGCCGTCGGAAGCGACGCCGTCGAGGAAATCGACGTGTACGACGAGTATCTGGAGACGCTGGCGACCGAGGAGTGACGATGGGACAGGAGTCGCTCGACGATTGGACAGAGGAGGGGTCGTTCCCGAGCCGCTGTCTCTCGGTGACGGTTCGCGGTCCGTGGGGTCACTTCCGCCGGGTCGAGGGGAATGTCGTCAAGCAGACCTACCGCGTGATGCCTCGAACGACCGTCGCGGGGCTGCTCGCCGCCGTACTCGGCATCGAGCGCGACGGCTACTACGAGCTGTTCGGTCCCGAGCAGTCGGCAATCGCCATCGAGCCGACGGAGGAGCTTCGGGCGGTCAATATGCCGATGAACTCCCTCTCGACTGCAGACGGGAATCTCCGGTCGCTCAACGGCCGCGGGAAGGTTTCGATGCAGCTTCCCGACCCGACCGCGCTCCGCCAACAGCACAACTACGAGGTGCTCGTGGAGCCGGCATACCGTATCGACGTCGCGCTGCGCGACGCCGAGCGGTACGCCGAGCTGCGGGAGCTACTCGACGCCGGGAAGTCCCACTACGTCCCGAGTCTCGGTCTCTCTGAGCATCTCGCCGAGCTGGAGTACCACGGCGAGTTCGAGGTAGAATCACAGCCGGCCTCGGGGAAGGTGAACGTGGATTCGGCGGTGCCGAACGCGGTTGACTCGCTCGTCGTCAAGCCGAAGGTGAAAAGCGGTATCGAGGAGTCACCCGCGTTCATGACGACCGACGAGGGGGGCCGGACGACGACGGCGTTCACGACGTACGCGTACAACGCCGACGGCGGGGCGCTTCCCGTCGACAACATCGAAACCTCACGCGTCGGCGACCGGACCGTGGTGTTCGTGTGATGATCCGCTCACACCCCGCTGAGGGCGAGCGGGAAGCGGTGCCGCTCTCGGACCACCTCGATGACGTCGCGGCGCGGATACCGCACGTCGTTCCGGCGTCGGTGCAGACGCCCGCGGGGGAGTCGCTGCGGGCGGTGTGTGAGACGCTCGCGCTGTTGCACGATTTCGGGAAGGCGACGAGCTACTTCCAGCAGTATTTGAACGACGAGTATCAGGGCGATTCAGCGCTCCGATACCACGCGCCGCTGGGGTCGTTCGCGGCGTACTACGCGCTCGACGCGCGGGGCTTCGATACGGAAACCTGTCTGGCCGGCTTCGTCGCCGTCGCGAAACATCACGGCGAGCTTCCGAACGTCGCGACGTACGTCCACGACCGAACAAATACGAACGACGGTAATTCGGAGACGAAGGTCACAGAGAGCCAGCGTGCCGTTGCAAAACAGTTGGCCGACATCCGCGAGCACGCACCGGACCTCGCCGCCGATGTATTCGAGCGAGCGAGCGACGGCGAAGGCTCGTGGTCGGAGTTTACCGGTGAGTTCGTCTCTTTGCTCGATGACATCGACGCGACCGTTACCGGCGACGGTGCGATGCCGAGAGTCGGTAGGGATGCTCTCTCCGTGGACTGCTACGGGACCGTACTTCGGTGTTGGAGCGCGCTGACGCTTGCCGACAAGACGAGTGCGGCGGGGGCAAAGCGAGACGCCGAGACGTACGAACCGAAACGGCCCCGACGAGACGTGTTCGAGGCGTACGTCGCTGACATAGAGAAGGAGGCCGACGCTGACCCAGAGGGGACGCGTGAACAACGGCTTGATTACCATCGGTCGCGCGCTCGCGCGGAAGTGCTGGAGACAACAGAATCGTTCGCCGAGGACGGCGGCGGCGTCGCGACCCTCACCTTGCCGACGGGACTGGGGAAGACCCTCACCGGGCTTTCCGCCGCGTTCGACCTCCGCGAGCGACTCGGCGGCGAGCGGATCGTCTACGCGCTCCCGTTCACGAGTATCATCGACCAAGTCGTCGACGAACTCGCCGACATCTACGAGACGGACGGGACGGGCCGGCTGCTCACCGCCCACCACCACCTCGCGGAGACGGTGATTCGAGACGACGATGACGAGGAAAGAGCCGACAAGCACGACGACATCGCGGGGATGCTCGCCGAGAGCTGGCTGGCCGGATTGACCGTGACGACGTTCGTCCAACTGTTCGAGAGTCTCGCCGGGCCGGCAAACCGGCAGTCGCTGAAGCTGCCGGCACTGCAGGATGCCGTTATCGTGCTGGACGAGCCACAGAGTCTCCCACTCGACTGGTGGAAGCTCGCGCCCCGACTGGTCGAACTCCTAATAGACCGGTACGACGCGACGGTCATCGCGATGACAGCCACACAGCCACGGCTGTTCGAAGACGCCACGGAGCTGGTCGCGGAGCCGTCGTCGTACTTCGAGGCCGTCGAGCGCGTCGAGTACGTGCTCGATGAGTCGACCGAACGCTACGTCGAACGTCGGAGCGAGGCGACGCCGAAATCGTACGAATCGGCCGGCGGGACGCTCGAACGAACGCTCGATTCCGGACAGTCATCACTCGCAATCTGTAACACAATCGACAGCGCGCGCGAGCTAACCGACCAACTCTCTGGCAACTACGTGAACGTCGGGAAGCGGTACGGCGAGCTTCTCGACGTGGAAGACGAGTTCACGCCGGAGAAAATCGTCAAGAAAGTACGCCGTGACGGGCGACCGGCGACGCTGCATCTCTCGACGCGACTGCGACCGCGGGACCGACTCGCGCTCATTCAGGCTGCAAAGCAACTTACCGACGAGGGGTATCCTCTCACCGTCGTCTCGACACAACTCATCGAAGCTGGCGTCGACATCAGCTTCGATACGGTGTACCGTGACCTCGCACCCATCGACAGCATCGTACAGGCTGCGGGCCGGTGTAACCGCTCGTTCGAGCGCGAGCGCGGTGAGGTCACCGTCTGGTGGCTCGACGCGCCGGGAGACCAGCAGAAGACGCCGGCGGCGGCCATCTACAATCGCGGCGTCTCGCTGCTGCCTGTGACGGCAGAGACGCTGGCTGCAGTTCGTGACGACGACGGCGGTACGCTACCCGAACGGGCCGTCGCCGACGAGGCGGTGAGTCGATACTACAGACGGCTTCGCGAGGAAAAGAACGTGGGGAAAGCCGAGTACGCCGACCACGTCGATAGCGCACGAGCAGCCGCGTTGGGAGAGCTTTCGCTCATCGACGCCAGACGCACCGCGGAGATTCTCGTCTGTCGGACCGACGACGACCGCCGGCTCGCAGAGAAGGTTCGACAGGCCGAGCAGGCACGCGAGTGGACGGAGTTTCGCCGACTGCTCGACGAATCGAAGGACCGACGAATCTCGGTTCCGCTCGGCTGGGACGATGACCGGGCGGAAGCGATTCAGCAGCTTCCGGTGCTCGTCGAGGACGAAGGGCTGTACTGTCTCGACACCGACCGGTACGAAGCCCACTTCGACACGACGCAGGGGTTCGTCGTGCCCGGCAGTAGCGTCGCCCACCAGTTCCTATGAGTGACACCGACCCCGTCGAACTGTTGCTCGAATCGGCACGCGACGAGACACGCGACGACGAGTTCCACGTCACCGGCGTCATGATGCAGTATTACGCAGTTTGTAAACGCGAACTCTGGTTTGAGTCGCGCAACATCGAAATCGACCGCGAGAACGCAGCGGTCGTCCGCGGGACGCAGGTGGACGAATCGGCCTACGAAGACGAACGTCGAAATCTCTCCATCGACGGCACCATCGCTATCGATGTGTTGGAGGACGGACGCGTGATGGAGGTGAAACCCTCGTCGTCGCTGGTGGAGCCGGCGAAGCTCCAACTGCTGTATTATCTCTGGTATTTACAGCGCGTGGTCGGGGTCGAACGCGACGGTGTCCTTGCACATCCGCGCGAGCGACGGCGCGAGCCGGTCGAACTCACCGAAGAGAACGCCGAGTGGGTCGAGGGGGCGATTCGCGGCATCCACCGCGTCATAAACCGTGAATCGCCGCCGCCGGCAGAGGAGAAGCCGTTCTGTGAGTCGTGTGCCTACCACGACTTCTGTTGGAGTTGTTAATCGTGAACGACAACTATCACATCTTCAGCGACGGGCGCATCGAGCGACACAACGACACGGTCCGGCTGGTCGGGCTCGACGACGAGAAGTCGTATCTCCCCATAGAGAACGCGGAGGCGCTGTTTCTCCACGGACAGATCGATTTTAACACCCGCGTGATGTCGTTTCTCGACGACCACGGTGTTGCGATGCACGTCTTCGGCTGGAAGGACTACTACGCCGGCTCGGTGATGCCAGAACGGGGACAGACCTCCGGGCGGACGGTCGTCGAGCAGGTGCGCGCGTACGACACACCGGAGCGCAGACGCGCGCTGGCACGGAAATTCATCCGCGGGAGCATCCACAATATGCGCGCGAACGTCAGCTACTACGACGGTCGCGGCCACGAGTTCGGTGACGTTATCGAACAACTGGATACCCAACAAGAGCGACTCGAACCGGAACTTGACGTGAGCGAGCTAATGGGGGTCGAGGCGACGGCACGACGCGCATACTACTCGGTTCTCGACGACGTGCTTCCCGATGGTTTCGTCTTTGGCGGCCGCCAGTACAACCCCCCGGACAATGAGGTGAACAGCCTCATCTCCTTCGCGAACTCGCTCGTGTACGCGAACGTCGTCTCCGCGATTCGCGCGACGGCACTCGACCCCGCCGTGAGCTTTCTCCACGAGCCGGGCGACCGCCGCTACTCGCTCGCACTCGACATCGCGGATATGTTCAAGCCCGTGCTCGCGGACCGCGTCATCTTCCGAGTCGTGAACCGCTCACAGGTGACACTCGAGGAGTTCGAAACCGATCTCAACGGCTGTCTGCTCACCGAGTCGGGGCGCAAGACAGTCTCGAAGGCGTTCGAGGAGACGCTGAACGAAACCGTCGAACACCCACGACTGAACCGGAAGGTGAGCTATCAGTATCTGCTTCGCATCGAGGCGTACAAGCTGAAGAAGCATCTCCTGACCGGCGAAGAGTACGTTCCCTTCGAACGGTGGTGGTAGCGTGGTGTACGTTATCGTCGTCTACGATGTGCAGGCCGACCGCACGCCGAAGTTCCTGAACTACCTGCGGCAGTACCTCGTCCACGTGCAAAACTCGGTTTTCGAAGGTGAGTTGACGGAGGGAAAGACCGAGGAAGTCGAGGGACGGCTGGAATCGATGCTGGAGGACGGCGAATCCATAATGGTGTATCGAATGTCCTCGAAAAAGTACGTGAACCGGTCGGTGTTCGGCGATGACCCGATGGACGACCAGCAGTTCCTCTGACCATCGACCCCCGGGGGTTTTGGGGTTATCGCGGGTCGACGGAAACACTAAGTCCTGAGCATCGGTATGTGGGCCTGAGTGCCCCGAATCGGGCATGGTTACAGACGAACCCTTGTGGGATTGAAGCATGCTGAAACGCCTCCGTCGCCGTTGCTGCTGTCGTTTATTCGCTGGTTACAGACGAACCCTTGTGGGATTGAAGCGACCCGGCCTATCCGCGCTGCGAAGACTGGCACTATGTTACAGACGAACCCTTGTGGGATTGAAGCCACTCCTGCGACCGGGCGGTAGCTCAGGATATCGTTACAGACGAACCCTTGTGGGATTGAAGCTTTGTTTATAAAACCGAAGAGGTGTGCATGACGACGTTACAGACGAACCCTTGTGGGATTGAAGCACCCACGACTGGATGATGCTTCGAAAGCGACAGATAGTTACAGACGAACCCTTGTGGGATTGAAGCAGAAAGCGCGCCTCCAAGCAGACCACGAGTTCGTCTGGTTACAGACGAACCCTTGTGGGATTGAAGCCGTGGTCGGCGTGAGGTGACGGTCCACGCGCCGCGTTACAGACGAACCCTTGTGGGATTGAAGCCGATGCTGTCGACGCGCAAGGACGCCGTCGCCGGGTTACAGACGAACCCTTGTGGGATTGAAGCTGGCAACATATACGCCGATACCGCCTAAGATGGGGGTTACAGACGAACCCTTGTGGGATTGAAGCAGTGGAACCATCGTCGTCTGCCTCTGTGTCGGGAACGGTTACAGACGAACCCTTGTGGGATTGAAGCATCATAGCAACCATCGGCATTGCCGGCGTGACGCGTTACAGACGAACCCTTGTGGGATTGAAGCGCGATGTTGCTCTCGTCGAGCTCGGTGACGTTGCCAGGTTACAGACGAACCCTTGTGGGATTGAAGCTTGTCGTAGCGCCGGGGGGCCGGCAGGAGGAAACCGAGTTACAGACGAACCCTTGTGGGATTGAAGCAACGGAGGTGAGGGTGAATGAGCGTGCTCGTCATCAGTTACAGACGAACCCTTGTGGGATTGAAGCACTGGTAACAGCCCCCACAACGACGAGGACTGCCAGTTACAGACGAACCCTTGTGGGATTGAAGCAACCTCGGGCCTACCTATCCTCGCGACCTCCCGCGTTACAGACGAACCCTTGTGGGATTGAAGCACGTATCTGCTTGGCGAGCCGGTGCAGCTCGTCGTGTTACAGACGAACCCTTGTGGGATTGAAGCTCCATCTGACGCCAGGAACCACTCGGCGCCACAGTGTTACAGACGAACCCTTGTGGGATTGAAGCCAGTCCTGCGACCGGGCGGTAGCTCAGGATATCCAAGTTACAGACGAACCCTTGTGGGATTGAAGCACGGTGGGGAGGCAGTGGAGATGGAACTCGTGTCGGGTTACAGACGAACCCTTGTGGGATTGAAGCAAGTTGCTACTAAAAACCTCGCACCAGAGATATCACGGTTACAGACGAACCCTTGTGGGATTGAAGCCCTGTCGAGGGCACGATCACGCCCGAGGACTACGGCGTTACAGACGAACCCTTGTGGGATTGAAGCCCGACTCCGAGGCGCTCGTCGATCAGATCAGCCGGGTTACAGACGAACCCTTGTGGGATTGAAGCAACGACCAGTTTATCCAACACTGGTTTTACCGCGGTTACAGACGAACCCTTGTGGGATTGAAGCGGCGGCCAGATGGACTCGGCGAGCGTCGCGGAGTGTTACAGACGAACCCTTGTGGGATTGAAGCAACAAGCGAGAGGTCGGAGTAGTCACGTCGGTCCTGGTTACAGACGAACCCTTGTGGGATTGAAGCGCCCGCCTGAAGGACGCAAAGGAGGCGATGCTCGATGAGTGTTACAGACGAACCCTTGTGGGATTGAAGCAAGAGCAGCTTTCTCTACCGGGTCTTTATCTAAACAGTTACAGACGAACCCTTGTGGGATTGAAGCCCGTCAAGCTCGAAGATGTCGCCGATGTCTTTCGGGTTACAGACGAACCCTTGTGGGATTGAAGCCAGATACGTGGGTTTCTGGAATCCTCTCAGTAAGGTTACAGACGAACCCTTGTGGGATTGAAGCGGGTCCAGGTATGGCGTCTCGTCGTAGGTCACTGGCGTTACAGACGAACCCTTGTGGGATTGAAGCGGGACTTGCCACACGAGCGTCGTGGGTCCGTCGACGGGTTACAGACGAACCCTTGTGGGATTGAAGCCTCAAGCGCCTGCAGCCGCTCGCGACCGTCCTGGTTACAGACGAACCCTTGTGGGATTGAAGCGCCGTTTAGAATATACTCAATCGAGAATGACGACGGTTACAGACGAACCCTTGTGGGATTGAATTCCCAATATAAATCGCGTCCGGAGAGTTGGAGAATTTTAGAGGGAGCCTTACCACCGGGCGACCGACGCGTAGCCGACCACGCGGGCGGGCGTTCCGGCGGTGTCTGCACTCGTCGCGTACGCCAACGTCTCACCGGCCGTACAGTCGAGCGCAGCCGCTGCGGTCAGCCCGGCGACCGCGCCCCACGGCCCACACATCGTGTGCCCGTGGCGTTTTGCGTCGATAACAGTGTCAGGGTCACCGGCCGCGAGCGCGTCCACGACCGGTTCGTCCGCCTCGCGGGCGACGGCGTCGGGTTCGTAGTGCGTGAGGTCGGTGGAGGCGACGGTGACAACGTCGCGGTCGGCGTCGGCCGCGACGGTCGCGACCCGTTGCCCGAGCCGGCGGGCGCGCTCGGCACCGATGCGGCCGAGACACACCGGAACGACGGCCGTCACGCCACAGTGTTGGAGGAACGGGAGCTGTACCTCAATCGAGTGTTCACCCTCGTGAGCGCGGGTATCGAAGCTCGCGTCGTCGGATTCCGCGACGAGCCGCTGGGCGATATCCGCGGCGACGGGAAGCGCACCGAAGGGCGTCAGCCAGCGGTCGTGGGGGGCGACGGCCACGTCCTCGCCGCCGCCGTCGTGATTCGGCCCGAAGACGATGGCCACGTCGGGGGAGCCGGCGGCGAGTCGGTCGTAGCCGTGGGCCGCAATCGGCCCGGAGTAGGGGTAGCCGGCGTGGGGAGCGACGATGAACCGCGGGGTCGGACCGGCGACGGTCCCGACGCGTTGTCCCGGACCGAGGTCGTGGGTGAAACAACCGACGACCTGCTCGCACAGCTCCGACTCGGTGTCGGCGTAGAACTCCCCGGCGACGGCGGGCCGGCGGACGGACTGTTCGACGCCGCCGTCGGTGACCGCGTGCCGTACCGTACCGTCCGAATCGGTCTCGTCGTAGCGGTGTACCCGAAGGCCGTCGGCCGTCTCGCGGAACTCCCGGCCGGTGAACCGCTCGACGGTGACATCGCCGCGCCGCCACGCGACACCCGGAAGCCCGGCCTTCCGACAGGTCGCGGTGAGGAGCTGCGCCGGGTCCCAGTCGTTGTCGACGGCGACCTGCGGGAGCAACAGCCCCCGGCTTCGCCCCTGTGAGACGACGAGTCCGTCGCGTCCCACGACGACGTGATCGGTGTCGGCGGGAATCTCCTCGGGTGCGGAGAGGACGGTGACGCTGATCTCGAGGTCGGGGACAACAGCGGGAGAGACGGCACCGAAGCGTGGGTCGTTGGCAGCGGCGTCGGCTGCGGCCTCGACGACGACGGTGCGTAAGGGGTCGTCGGCGCGCGGGCGACCGACACAGCCCCGGAGGTCGCCGTCGCGTTCGAGCGTGACGAACACCCCGAGCTCGGCATCGAGCGCCGGGTCGGTTCCCTCTGGCGTCGGATGGGTCTCGCCGCGGGCGGTTCGGCGTACGCTCTCGCGAGCGAGCGCGAGCAGTCGACTGCCGCTGTCGCGGTCGAGGGCGTTGGTGTGAGTCATGCTGTGAATGGTCGACGAGGGGACGCTTCGCGTGCGGTACCGACGAGCGGCGGCTCGTAGCCGCAGGGACACGCACCGTCGCCGAGGGTGACCGATTCGACGGTGAACCCCTCGCGGCGAACGAGGACGCGGCCACACTCGGGGCAGTAGGTTGACTCGGCCTCGTGGCCGGAGACGTTGCCGCAGTAGACGAACGCCAGTCCTTCCTCGCGTGCAATCGCCATCGCACGCTCCAGCGTCTCGACGGGCGTCGGCTGTACGCCCCGGAACTGATAGGCAGGACGGAACCGCGAGAAGTGGACGGGCGTCTCGGGACCGACCGCGTCGTGGAGCCACGCCATCCGCTCGCGAATCGTCTGCTCGTCGTCGTTGTACCCCGGCACGATGAGGTTGGTCACCTCGACGTGGACGCCGCGGTCGGCGAATCGCTCGACGGCGTCGTAAATCGGTTCGGGGTCGGGCGCCCCGATGTGCTCGCGGTAAAACGTCTCGTCGCCCTTGATGTCGATGTTGATGGCGTCGAGTCGCGGGGCGAGCGCGTCGACCGTCTCGGGGGTCATGTAGCCGTTCGAGACGAACACCTGCAGCGCGTCGTCGGGAGCGGCGTCCATCGTGTCGAGTGCGTATTCGAGAAACGCCGTCGGCTCCGTGTAGGTGTACGCGATACCGTCGAGACCCCTGTCTTCGACGGTGGTCGCGAGCGTCTCGGGAGGTCGGTCGCGCTCCGGAACCCCCTCGTGTTCGAGGGCAATCTCGTAGTTCTGACAGAACTCGCAGGCGAAGGTACACCCCTTGGCCGCGAGCGAGAGCAGTCGCGCGCCCGGCGCGACGTGAAACAGCGGCTTCTTCTCGATTGGGTCGACAGCGGTCGCGACGGCCTTCCCGTAGCTGTCGAGTAGCAGCGTGCCGCCGTCGTTCACCCGCACGTCACAGGCACCGGTCTCGCCGTCCGGAATCGCACACTCGCGCGGGCAGTCGTGACACTGGACGGTCCCATCTCGTCGGTCGTACGAGCGAACCTCGCGTGGGCTGGTGCTCATGCGTGAACGTTGGGTCGCCATCGCCACCAGAATTATCCGAAGATGTTCGGCCAAACGGTGAGACGTGTCTCGCGTCTCTACTCGCGTATGCGCCCAACCGAGACGCGGCAGGTGTTCGAAGCGGAGTTGACGTATCCGACGACGCGCCGGGCCGCAATCGAACAGGTCGGCGGGTACGAACTCGAAGCGCCGACCGGCGAGGCGACGCTGTTGGCGACCGCCCTGCGCGAGTGTCCGGAACGCGAGTTCGACAGCGCCACAGGGCTGTACGCCGAGCTGATGTCGTTTCTCGACTCGGCGTTCGTCGGTAGAGTCGGCTACGACGACCGCGGCGGGCTCCACCAGAACTGGACGGCCATGTCGCTGTGACCGGCCGCGACCACGCCGATTTATCATAGCGTGGCTGTCATCACATGCATGGACATCTCCGAGACGAGTGCGGCCTGTGGGGAGGTACTCGACACGCTCCGTGGCGCGATTATCGCCGACGACGCCTTCTTCGAGGATATCCTGCTCGGGCTGCTCTCGCGCGGCCACGTCCTCATCGAGGACGTTCCCGGCACCGGCAAGACCCTGACCGCGCGGTCGATGGCGACCGCGCTCGGGCTCTCCTTTTCCCGCATCCAGTTCACGCCCGACCTGCTCCCCTCGGACGTGACGGGCACCACAATCTACGACGAGGGAACCGGCGAGTTCGAGTTCTCCGAGGGACCCATCTTCGCGAACGTCGTCCTCGCCGACGAGATCAACCGCGCGCCGCCGAAGACGCAGGCCGCGCTGCTGGAAGCGATGGAGGAAGAACAGGTCACCGTCGACGGGACGACCTACGAACTCCCGAGCCCGTTCTTCCTCGTCGCGACGCAAAACCCCGTCGAGCAGTCGGGTAACTTCCCGCTGCCGGAGGCGCAACTGGACCGCTTCAGCGTGAAGACCTCGATGGGGTATCCCGACACCGACGGCGAAATCGAACTGCTGAAGCGCCGTCTCGACCGTATGGAGCAGTCGCCGTCCGTCGAGACGGTGCTCGACACCGAGCGCGTGGTCGGGGCGCGTGACGCCCCCGAACAGGTCCGCATCGAGGAGGACTTGCTCGCGTACATGGTCGACGTGACGCAGGCCACCCGGAGCGACCGCCGTGTCGAGGTTGGCGTCTCGCCCCGCGGAACCCAACGACTGCTCGAGGCGACGCGGGCGGCCGCGACGCTCGCGGACCGCGACTTCGTCACCCCCGACGACGTGAAGCGCGTCGCGACGCCGGTGCTCGCCCACCGACTCGTGTTGACGCCGGACGCGACCGTCGAGAACATCGACAAGCGAGACGTGCTCGCGGACGTGTTAGACCGCGTGGAAGTGCCGACCGTTTAGAGGTCGCTCCGTCGGAACCGTCGGTAGCCGACGGCGAAGGGGACCAGTCCCCACGCCGCGAGAACGACGACGGCGACGGCCGGCGAGACGAACCACGCCTCGTTCTGCACTGCGACCGCCGGCACCGGACCGACGTTCACGACCTCGCCGAGCAGATACGACGCCGAGACGTTCGGCGAGAGGAACTTCGCGAGCACCGCCCACGTCGGCGAGTCGGCGGCGATGACGGCGGCGTTCATCCGGAAGAGGATGAGCGCGACGATATCGACGAACTGCGTCCAGAAGACGACGAGTCCGAGATACGCACCGAACGCCGCGGTGATGACCCGTCGCGTCGTCGCCAACCCCATCGACAACCCCGTCGCGAGCGCGACGAACACGGCGGCGTAGGCTATCGAGACGACGCCGAGACCGAGCAGCGCGAGCGGGTCGAAGCCGCCGAACGCGACCGCCGTAACGACCCCCGAGAGCAGCGTTCCGAGCGCGATAGCGCCCGCGATGACGGCGGTTCTGGCGACGACCTTCCCGACCGCGAGGTCGAGCCGCGAGTGGGGAAACGAGAGGGTAAGCGCGGCCGCACCGGACGTGCGCTCGCCGATGACCGACTCGTAGCCGGAGACGATGGCCAACAGTGGAACCAACAGCGCGAACGCGAAGCCGAGCACGTCGACGTACGGCGTGAACTCCGGCGTTCCGTAGAGGAACGCGCCAGCGAGTCCAAGATACGCGAGCAGGAAGACGGCGACCAGTCCCCACGTCCCGCGGGCGCGGCGCGCGGCCCGGAGGTCGTTGCGCGCGATGACGCGCCAGCTCACCGTCGACCACCTCCGTCGCGGCGGCTCATAGGTCCGTCCCCCGGAAGCGACGGTAGCCACCGACGAGCGGGCCGACGAACCACGCCAGCAGGAGCACGACGGCCACCTCCGCGCCGAGATACCACGGCGCGTCGGGACCGAGGAACGCCCCCGTATCGCGCCCGATGACGAACCCCTCGACCACCCGGTCGTAGACGAGCGACGGTTCCGCCCCGTAGACGAACAGCGCCCAGTCCGGCAGACCGCCGGCGGGCGTCGCCAGCCCCAGCGCGTCAAGCACGCGCGCGAACGTCCCCCGGAGGTTCCGCCAGAACAGGACGGCGACGATGACGGCGAACGCGCCGACGGTCGCCCGGCGCGGCGAGGCGGTCAGCGTCGACAGCGCCAGCGAAATCGCGAACAGGGCGAGGGCGAACAGCAGCGTCGCACCGAGATACACGAGGAAGGTCGCGCCGTCGACCGTCCCGAACGGGTAGGAGACGAGCCAGCCGCCGACGACTGTGCCCGCGAGAATCGAGCCGACGACGACGGTCCCGCGGGCCGCGAACTTCCCGGCGAGCACGTCCAGCCGAGAGTGTGGCAGCGTGAGCAGGAGCGTCAGCCGGCCGGCCGCGCGGTCGGCCACGATAGCGCGGTAGCCGACCAACAGCGCGAACACCGTGACGACGAGCGGGACGAGCCCAGACAGCTGGCTCGCGTACCTCGCCACGTCGCCGCTTGGACTGCCGCCGGCGACGTACCCTCCGGCGACGAACACGAACGCGACGAACGCCATGCCGGCGCGCATCGACCGCCCCTCGATTACGTCGGCGAACTCGCGGCGGGCAATCGGTCGCCACGACATCAGGCCGTGCCCCGCGTGTACTCGACGAACAGGTCTTCGAGCGATGCCTCCTCCGTCGAGAAGTCCACCACGTCGACGCCCCGCTCTTCGAGCGCGATGAGCACGTCCAGCTTCGCGTCGTTCTCGCAGGTGACGACGAACTGGCCGTCCTCGTCGAGCCACGCCGAGTCGACGCCGTCGGTCGCCTCGATGGTCTCGACGTGCGACTCGTCGGGCGTATCGACGGTGATGAGGAGTTTCGTCCCGCCGCCGGCCGTCTCGCGCAACCCCTCGATGGTGTCGACGGCCGCGAGCTTGCCGTGGTGCATGATGCCGACGCGGTCGGCGACGGCCTCCACCTGTTCGAGGACGTGCGAGGAGAAGAAGACGGTCGTGCCGCGCTCGTTCTCCTCGCGGATGATCTCTCGCATCGCCTTCGCGCCGTTCGGGTCCAAGCCGCTCGTCGGCTCGTCCAAGACGAGCAGGTCCGGACTGCCGACGAGTGCCATCCCGAGCACGAGCCGTTGGGCCATCCCCTTCGAGTAGCCGCCGGCGGGGCGGTCGGCCGCGTGCGTGATGTCGACGCGGTCGAGCACGTCGAACGGCTCGTCGTCCACGCCTTTCGACTCCATGGCGAACTCGACGTGTTCGCGCCCGGTCAAGGAGTCGTAGACGGCGTACCCCTCCGGGAGCACGCCCATGTGTTCGCGGGCGGCGACGCTGTCGGTCTGACAGTCCTTCCCGAACACCTCGATGGTCCCCTTGGTCGGGCGGGCGAAGTCCAACAGCATGTTGATAGTCGTGGATTTGCCCGCGCCGTTGTGGCCGAGGAAGCCGAACACCTCACCCTCCTCGACGGTGAGGTCGATACGGTCGACGGCCGTCACCGAGCCGTACCGCTTGGTCACGTCCTGTGCGCGTATCGCTGGCATACTGACTGAGCGTTCAGCGCTCCGGGTGATATGTTTTCCCCTTGACTGCTTTTACCGGTAGGCGTGGGACCGCCGCCAACTACATGAGCATCTGAGCGGGCTCGCGACCCCCGGCGGGACACAGACCGAGTCGACCGACGCGGTTGTCGACGGTCTGTTGCGCTGCCAGATGACGGCGCGGCCCGCCAGCAGAGGCTTGCTGGGGAGGAACCGGCAAACCTCGGGAAGAGTGCCGTGAGCCAGTATCTCCCGGTCCCTGCGGATGCCCGGAGCTGGTAGGACCGCAGAGGACGCAGACGGTGGATGAGTGGGTTAGCGGTCGCGGACTATCTTCTCGACTTCGGGCGATATACCGTTCCGAAGCAGGCAGTCTACGACGGCGAGAACGGGATGCTATCGCTGTAGCGGGAGACCGTCGACAACCGCGTCGAGAAGGGGAAGTTCCGCCTGTCGCGAGCGGACGGCGACGAGACGGGCGGGAGTTCACCGCCGACGCGACGCTCACAGTCCACGATTCGATGTGGCAACCTGAGAGCGGACGTCACCTCGTTTTAGCACCGCACTCCGGGCAAAATGACGGATCGTCGTGCTCGGACAGAGATGCTCCACACTCCGAGCAACGCTGATACAGTTGTGATTTCGACCCGCTCCGGTCCGATCCGCCCAGCGCGTATATACGGTGGTTCTTTGCTTCCGATAGATGTGGTGCGCTCGATCCCTGACTCGCCACGAAGAGGGTACCGTCGACCACTGCCACCGACGAGTGCACTTCCACCCCGTCAGTCTCGAAGTCCCACTGCTTGCGTCCAGTGGCTGTATCAAAGGCGTAGACGTAACTGTCGTTACTTCCAACTAAAGCGGTGGTATCCACCACCGTCACCGATGGATACCGCCATCCAGATGTCTGAGCATCCCACTGCTTGCGTCCAGTGGCTGCGTCCAGCGCGTAGATGTGGCCCTCGAAGTCGTCAACGCTCCCACTCCCGATGAAGACAGTGTCATCCGCCACCGTCGGCGACGATGGATTCTCTCCGTCAGCCTCGAACGTCCACTGCTCACGACCAGTGGCCACATCTAGTGCGTACACATGACTGTATTTGTTCCCGATAACGACAGTGCCGTTGGCTATCGCCGGTGACGAAGCCACCTCACCACTCCGGAAATCCCACTGTTTGTGTCCAGTGGCTGCATCCAGCGCATAGACACGATAGGCGGCTCCGATGAAGACCGTGCCGTCTATCACTGTCGGTGACGACTCTGTGCTTCCATCAGTCCGGAAGCTCCACTGCTCGCGTCCAGTGGCTGCATCCAGCGCGTAGACGCGATTGGCGGCCCCGACGAAGACCGTGTCGTCCACCACCGCCGGTGACGAAGAAATTTGATTAATCTGAAACCTCCACTGTTTGCGTCCAGTGGCTGCATCCAGCGCGTAGACGCAATCGGTGGCCCCGACGAAGACCGTGCCATCCACTACCGCCGGCGATGAGTCCACGACGCCATCAGTGTTAATTTGCCACTGTGAGTTACCACCTTGGTCAATCGCCACGACACGCTCGCCGACACTCACGTATACGATATCGCCCCAGACAGCTGTTCCATACACGGGGTCTTGGAACTCGTGGGACCACACCACAGTAGGAGTGCTGGTCGGAGCTGTCTCTGCTGATGTGTCGAATCGATGGGTCGGATTGTGCATCCGCACGTTCCGGCCAGCCATTATCCCATGGGGATAGTTCCGCTCGTCTTAATCCTATCCCCATTTGCATGGTGAACAGCCTCGGAAGCAAGCCCAGAGGCACTCCGCCTGCTCGGCTTGTAGTTCACTCGCTCGCAAACGCGTTCTCTGACCGCCGTCGCATCCCATCGCGACGTGTCGTGCGCTTGCGCTCTGGCGACAGGTAGTCGTCGAGGACGACATCGGGATTACTACTTTCCCCGCTCCGCGGCGATCTCGTCAAATTCTGACATAATCTCTTCTGATACGTCGGAGTATGCGTCGCAGCAAAAGTGTCGCCCCACCCTCGGCAACGGCTTCTCGCCACCGGCCGACACGTCGACCTCGTCGCCCCGGTTGGCGAGCCAGTCGTTGACGGTGCCGGAAGAACGCGCACAGCTGACGGGCGCAGAAGCGCGTGATATCATCTACCGGTAGGCGTCGCGCCGGTGGCCCACCCGCTCTACCGTGGCCGCCTCGGCCTCGTGGAGGTCGGCGAGGAAGTCGAACAGCGCCGCCTGCGTGTCGATTCCCTCGTCGACGAGATACTCGACGTACCGACGCTTCCGGGCGAGGTCAGTCTCGATGTCGGCCGTCGACTGGTCGGTTCGGCTGGCGAGTCGCCGCGACAGTCGCCCGTCGAGCGAGACGCCCTCGCCACCATCGCGCGACCACAGTTCGGTCCATGACGGATCGTCACCGCCGGCGAAATATCCGACCGCGGTGACCCGGCGTTTCCCGTCGACGTGGCGAGTGACGAGGACGGTATCGAGGGCGCGGGCGGCGGCCGCGCCGTCGGTCCACGCATCGAGTCGAGAGGCAAGGGCGTCGGGACTCCGGGCGTCGAGCGTGGCGATGACACCCCCGCCGGCAGTGAGCCGTTCCGCGAGCAGGTCGCCGCGTGCCGGCCCGTCCACGTCGTCGAGCACGGTGACGGCAGGGTTCAGGGCGGCGAGTTCTTCACCCACGTCCGCCGTCGTGACCCGGCGCTCGGAGTCGGCGTGCGCGTGGGTCGCGAGTCGGAGCGAGGACTCGTGGGGGACGGCGACGCCCGCCGTGTCGCCGGCGACGACCGGTCGGCGGTCGTGCGGGACGAAGGGGAGGAGCGCGTTCAGGAGGGTGGTCTTGCCGGCGCCGCGCTCACCGACGACGGCGACCCGTCCGCGATTCTCGGCGAGGAGCCAACAGAGCGCCGCCACATCGGCGGGGAGTCGGTCCTCGGCGACGAGGTCTGGAGCCGTCGGCGGGTCGGCCGGTCGACGGCGAACCGATAGCTGCGGGCCGGCGTCGGTCGTGCGTGCTAGCCCGAGCGTGCAATCGAGCACGGCGTCGGTCCCTTGGGGACGGACGGTGACGGTGGCGGTCGGCCGCCGTGCCGAGAGGTCGGTACCGCCGGCCGCGGCGAGTCGCCGCACCTGCTCGCGCAGGCCGTCGGCGTCGAACGCGATGTTCGTCGGGAGCCGGCGGGTCCGGTCCTCGTCGCCGCGGTGTCGGACGGTGACTCGCCCGTCGGTGGTGGCCGCGACGGTTTCGACGCGCTCGTCGCGCAGGGGTATCGTCAGCCGGCCCTCGCCGACGAACGCCCGGAGCACGTAGTAACAGAGGGCGTCGAGGCGGTCCGGGGGGACGGGAGCCTCGACGGCCGGCGCGGCGAGTCCGTGGTCGGCGAGCAGGTCGCGCACCCGGTCGCGGGCGGTCGCGAGCCACGTCGCCGGCGTGGCGGCCGACAGGTCGCGCCGGAAGAACACCGCGGCGCGCGCTCGGACCGCGTCGGGGTCGGCGGTGTCGAACTCGTCGGCGGTCGCGAGCAGATGGCGGCGACACCGGTCGATGCGGTCGCGGTCGCCGGCCCGGAGCGGCGGCTCGTCGACGGCGTACTTGCGGGTGAAGCTGTCGGTGCCGAGCGTGTCGTCGCGGTAGCGGACGACGGGTATCTCGTAGCCGCAAAACGAGACGGTATCGCGGGCGAGTCGCTCGCTCGCCAGCCGGGCGACGCGGTCGGCGTCGGCTTCGAATTCCGTCACGGCCGGGGCGAACCGCTCGGTGTGGACGGCGACGGTCTCTCCCGTATCGACCGCCTCGATGCGGGAATCGAGCGCGAGCGGGGTTAGCTCGTCGAGTCCGCGGTAGGTCGCCCGCAGGTGATAATCGAGTCGGCGGGTCGAGGCGGGCGGGCCGTCGTGCGCGCGGTCGCGGGCCTCGCGCCACGACGCCGGCAGCGGCGCGTCGAACTGTTCGCGCACGCCGGTCGTGGTTCGCGGCGTGTCCGGGCGCGCGTCAGTGAGTTGGTCGGCCAGGGCCGCGAGCGCGTCCCGGCTGTCGGGCGAGAGCGACGGCTCGCGCACCGCGTAGGCGAACGGCGCACCGGTCGACTGCTCGCGAACCGTCGCGACGACGCCCGGCGAGAGTGTATACTGTGCGCGGACCTCGGGGGCGTACCACGCCTCGGGGTCGTCCGGGGCAACGGGGGGTGGTATCTCCACTGCTGTGTTCAGTATTAAATTGGTGAAAAAATATGTTGCGGTCGCGAGGGCGGAGAGTGATATACGAGGGGCCAGAACGGACGCGTATGTCCCCATCGCCCGTCAGTATCGTCGCGACGCTCGGGCCGGCGTCCGACGAGCGGAGTCAGATTGCGGCGCTTGCCGACGCCGGCGTCTCCATCGCGCGGCTCAACGCCAGCCACGGCGAGACCGCCGACCGCGCGACGGCAATCGAACACGTCCGCAGCGTCGACGCCGAGCGCGACGACACGCTCGCCGTGATGCTCGATTTGCCCGGCCCGGAGATTCGGACCGCACCCACCGACGAGTCGGTCCACATCGAGTCGGGGAGCGAACTCCGACTCACGACCGGCGACGCCGTCACCGCGACCGAGGTCGGGGTGTCGCAGTCGCTGTCGGGGGTCGAGCCGGGCGACCGCGTGCTGCTCGACGACGGTCGCATCGAGACGACGGTCGAGCGCGTCGACGGAGAGACCGTCATCGTCACCGTCGACGACGGCGGCGACCTCGGCAGCCGGAAGGGGGTGAACGTCCCGCGCGTGGACCTCGGACTCGACGTGGTCACCGAGCGCGACGAGCGGGAACTCGACCTCGCGGCCGAGGCCGAAGTCGACTTCGTGGCGGCCTCCTTCGTGCGCGACGGCGACGACGTGTACCGCATCATCGAGGCGTTGGAGGCGCGCGACGCCGAGATACCGGTCGTCGCGAAAATCGAGCGCGCCGACGCCGTCGCGAACCTCGACTCCATCGTGGAGACGGCGGACGGCGTGATGGTGGCACGCGGCGACCTCGGCGTCGAGTGCCCGCTGGAGACGGTTCCACTCATCCAAAAGCGCATCATCCGGCGGTGTCACGCGGCCGGCGTCCCGGTCATCACGGCGACGGAGATGCTCGACTCGATGGTGACGGCCGGCCGACCGACGCGGGCCGAGGCGACCGACGTTGCCAACGCCGTGCTCGACGGAACGGACGCCGTCATGCTGTCGGGCGAGACGGCCATCGGCGACCACCCGACACACGTCGTGGAGACGATGGACCGCATCGTCCGGGACGTGACCGACAGCGAGGAGTACGCCGAACTCCGCGAGCAGCGCGTTCCGGGCGCGGGAGAGTCGGCGACGGACGCGCTCGCCCGGTCGGCTCGCTATCTCGCCCGCGACGTTGGAGCCTCCACCATCGTCGTCGCCTCGGAGTCCGGCTACACCGCGCGCAAGGTGGCGAAGTACCGACCCGAAACGCCCATCGTCGCCGCGACGCCCGACGACAGCGTCCGCCGCCGGCTGGTGTTGAGCGGCAACGTCACGCCGGTCCGGGTGGACCTCTCCGGCGACGGGGCCGACGCCGTCATCCACGACGCCATCGCCGCCGCGCTCGATTCGGGGATTGCGGCCTCAGGCGAGACGGTCGTCGCGCTCGCGGGGATGATGAACGACATCAGCGGCGTCGACACGACGAACACGCTGAAGATACACACCGCCGCGGCCGTGCTCGCGACCGGGCGCGTCGCCGTCGGCGGCTACCGGACCGCCCCGGTCCACCGGGTCGAACGCGACCTCGCCGAGGTGCCGGACGGCGCGATTGCCGTCCTCGACGGCGACTTCGACGACGACCTCACCGGCGAGATACCGGCCCTCGCGGGCATCATCGACGCGCGGGGCGGGCTGACGAGCTACGCGGCCGTGCTCGCGCGCGAACTCGGGGTTCCGATGGTCGTGGAGACCGCGCTGCCCGACGACGTGGCAGACGGGACGACCGTCACCGTGGACGCGAACCGCGGGGTCGTCTACGAGGGGCGTGTAGACCGCGGCCACGCCGACCTGCCCGCCGGCGCGGGTCAGTAGCCGGTCGTCTCGTTCACGGTCCAGTCGGCGAGGTCGGCGACGACGCCCGCGGCGACGTTGCTCGGGCGAAAATACTCGTTCGGCGTCGACTGCCCCTCGCCGGCCATGAACAGGTGATTGAGCGACGGGTATGCGTCGAACCGGCCCGGCGTCGTCTCCTGCCAGCGTCCGAAGTCGCGCTCGAGGCTCACCTGATAGTCGCGTTCGCCCTGCAGGAAGTACAGGGGTCGGTCGAGATCGCCGGCGGTCGCGACCTGGTCGTACGCCTGCAGGTCCTGCCAGTAGGCCGAACCACCGAGTCCGAACGGTCGCTCGCCGGCGTCGAGATTCCCGTTGCGTATCCGGGCGATCGTCTCCTCGACCGTCGCGAGTCGCTGTTCGTCGTCGGCAGAGAGGTCACCGTCCAGCGAGAGGAGATACTCCATCTGTTCGGGGATGAGTTCCACCAGCGGGCGGGCTGGTGCGGCGAGCATCGCGCCGGCGGCGAGCGACTCATCGCGCGCCAGCAGCCGGGGAACGAGCATTCCGCCGAGGCTGTGACCGACGACGGCCGTCCGGGAGACGCGCTCCTGTGCGCGCAGGGTTGCTGCGGCCGTGAGCGCGTCGTCGGTGACGGTCGCGTCGAGCGAGAGCGCGGCCGGGTCCACGTCGCAGGCGCTCGTCCGCTTCCCGTACCGGAGGACGGCGACCCCGTTGCTCGCCAGCCCGGTCGCGAGATCGCGAAACGGCTTGTTCGGCCCGATTGTCGAGTCCATGTCGAGGGGACCGCTCCCGTGGACGAGGACGACGCCCGGAACCGACTCCTCGCCCGTCGGGAGGGTGAGTTCGGCCGGCAGGGTACAGCCGTCGCCAGCATCGAGCGCAAGCGACTCCGCGGTGAAGGCCGCGTCGTCGGCGTACGCCGGCGGACTGTACGTCCCCGCGCCCGGGAACTGGATGCCGGCGATGCGGCCGGCGTCGTCGTAGACCAGCCGGACGACCACCCGACCGCCGGTGAATCTGACCACCGCGTCGGTGATGAGAAACTCCTGTTGGGAGGCCGACTCGACGGTCGCGACGTCGACGTACTCGCCGAGCCCGTCGGTCTGTGTCGTCCAGATAGATTCGAGCGTCGCGGCGTCCAGCTGCTCCGTGACTGCGTCGGTGTACTCGTACTCCTCGATTGCGACCGTGTACTCGCCGTCGACGAGTAGTTCGACGTACGCGCGGGTGCGGTCGCGTAGGGCGGCGTCGGTCGGTCCCGCAGGCGTCGGAGTCGCTGTCTCCGTGGCGGTTGGCGTGTCCGTCGACGTGTCGGTCTCAGTCGTCGTCATCGTCGGCTCGTCGCTGCTACAGCCAGCAAGCAGGAGGGCGGACGTGACGCCGGCCGTCTGGAGGAGTCTACGGCGCGTCTGCATAGTGACAACAGAACGGAGAGACGCCTAAGCGTTGTCCCGGCTCACGCGAGGCGGTCGCTCGCGATGGCGGCCCCCTCGTCGAGCGCCTCCAGTTTCGCCCACGCGATTTCGGGGCTGACCATGCCGAGTCCGGCCTGCGTGCCGAAGCCGCAGTCCGGTGCGGCGACGAGCGGCGTGTCGTCGTCGACGGCGTCGGCGACCCGTTCGAGCCGGTCGGCGATGGTCTCGGGGTGGTCGATGATGTTGGTCTTCACGTCGACCACGCCCGGAATCAGCGTCCAGCCGTCGGGGACGGGGTGTTCCGCGAAGGCGCGGTACTCGTGTTGGTGGCGGTGGTTCGCCTGCTCGACGCTGAGACCCGTGATGTCGGCCTCGTACAGGATCGGGAGCATCTCCGCGAGGTCGGTGTCGCGGTGGCCCGGTCCCTCGTAGCTCCCCCAGCAGGTGTGGAGCCGCACCTGTTCGGCGGGGACGTTCTCCAGCGCGTCGTTGAGCGCCTCGACGTGGAGCCGGCTGGCCTGCTTGATTTCCTCGAGCGAGGCGTCGGCGTAGGCGTCGGTCTGTCCGACGGTGAGCAGTTCGGGCGCGTCAATCTGGAGGGTGTAACCGGCGTCGGCGAGCAGTTCGTACTCCGTCTGCATCGCGTCGGCGGCGGCGAACAGATACGCCTCGTAGTCGTCGTAGTACTCGTCCACGTGGGTGGCGGTGACGACGCTGGGCGAGGCGCTCGTGACGAAGGTGTCGTCGAACGTCGCGCCGGTCGCGTCGAGCGCGTCCTCGAAGACGGCGAGTTCGGCCTCGGCCTCTTCGCGACCGGTGTACTCGAGCGGCCCGGTGACGACCGGATGCTCCGAGAGGTCGAGCACGTCGGTCTTGAACGTCTCGTCGGCGTATTCGGGGTAGTCCTGCAGGTCGGCCCACAGCGCCGTGGTCTCGGTCCCTTCGATACCGCTGAGCCGGTTTTTGACGTACCAGTTGAACGAGACGCGGGGCTGTTCCCCGCCGTTGGCGATGTCAATGCCGGCGTCGGCCTGCCGCTGGACGACCGTCTCGGTCGCCTCGCGCACCGTCTCGGTCCACTCTTCGTCGTCTACCTGCTCGCCGTCCTGTCGCCGTTTCAGGAGGTCGAGCAGTTCCGGGGGGCGCGGGAGGCTACCGATGTGTGTCGTCGGAATCTGTCCGGAGTCGTCTGCCATACTCAGTAATATTCCTGCAGCAAAATATAACTGCTGGTTGTGCTACTCGGTCGGGGCGGTCGGCGGTCGGAGCAGCAGCGCGGCGAGTCCGGCGGCCAGCGCGAGCGCTCCGCCGAGTCCGAACGCGGTGTACCAGCCGGTCCGGGTGACGAGCCACGCGACGACGGCACCGCCGAAGACGCCGCCCCACATCTTCCCCGAGTAGAGGAGCGCGTAGTTCGAGGAGGAGTGGGCCAGTCCGTAGTACTCGCCGACGATGCTCGGAAACAGGGTGTACTGGGGACTCCAGAAGAACACCGCGAGAACGACGCTCCCGACGAACAGCGCGGGCGCGCCGGCGCTCGCGGCGTACACCAGTCCGGCGACGCCGACCCCACACAGGAGGAAGGAGGCGGCCATCATCCGCCGGCGCTCGAACCGGTCGGAGAACTCACCCATGACGAGTCGGCCGACGCCCGCGGCGATGGGGAGCACGGTCGCCGACAGGGTCGCGGTGTCGAGACTCGCGCCGAGAATCCGGATGCGGTCGGCCAGGTTCGTCGCCTCGGCGAAGGAGACCACCTGTGCGGTCACCATCAGGCCGGCCCCGCTCACGGCGATGAACATCGCGTACATCACCCAGAACTGCCACGTTCGGAGGGTTTCGCGCCACGTGAACTGGTGAGGGTGGGTGGTCGTCGTGTCGTCGTCCTCGTCTTGGGTCTGCCACTCGGTCGGGGGGTCGCGGATGACCAACGCGGCCACCAACACGAGCAGTCCGATGAGGATGCCCATGTTGCGGAGCACCTCGCTGTAGGCCCCGACGGTCTCGTTCGCGCGGACGTACGGGACGAACAGCGCCGAGCCGCCGGCAAACGCCATCGTTCCGACGCCGGTCGTCAGCCCCCGCCGGTCGGGAAACCACTTCAGCGCCGTGTTGACCGAGACGGTGTAGACGATGCCGACGCCGACGGCCCCGAGCGCGTAGAAGAGATACAGCTGCCAGACGGCCGTCGCGTACGCCAACCCCACGTAGCCACCGCCAGCAAGCAGGGCGGCGAGGGTGGTAATCCGCCGTGGGCCGTGGCGGTCGCGCCACCAGCCGACCGGGAACTGCGAGCCGGCCTGCAGGATGACGAAGACGGTGAAGATGGGCGCGAGGACGGCCGGCTCGACGCCGAAGTCCGTCGCGAGCGGCCCCTCAATCGAGGACCAGACGTACTGGTACGGGCTGATGACGCCCATCGCGCCCGCCGCGGCGACGATGAGCCACCACCGCGAGTAGCCCAACTCCTCGCGTGCACGCGCTGCCGGGTCGACTCCGCTCGAACTCATTGTCCGTTCTCTGCGACGGGGACGGGTATTCCTGCCGGTCGCGGGTCGTCACTCCAGTGCGGCGCCGAGCGTGACGGCCGTCGCCTCGTCGTACCAACTCGTCACGAACTGACAGCCGACGGGTGCGTCGGACGAATCGACGGGCACCGACAGCGCCGGGTGGCCGGTGCAGTTGAACGGGCTGGTGTGGGCAATCGTGCGCAACAGCGCCCCGTCGTCCGTCACCTCGCCGTAGTCGGGCGCGGTGTTTGGGGTCGTCGAGAGGAGGAGAGCGTCGTACTCGTCGAGTCGCGTCTCCACCAGTCGGGTGAACTGCTGGCGGACGTTCTGGGCGGCGACGTAGCCGCGCCCCTCGTCGGCTCGCGTGAGCGCGCGCCCGAGCACCAGCCGCGACCGGACGTTCTCGCCGAGCGCGTCGGTGTCGAGGTCGGCGAGCGTCTCGCGCCACTGCTCGCTGTAGCCGGTCCCGACGCCGTGGTCCTGGCCGGCGTCGGCAGCGAGCGTCGTGAACTCCGTCGCCGTCACGGCCGAGTTCACCAGCGGCTGCGTGTGGAAGCCGGACAGCGACACCTCCTCGACGGTGACGCCGGCGTCTCGGAGGTCGGCGGCGGCCGACTCGATGGCCGCGGCGACGGCGTCGTCGGCGTTCGTCTGTGCCTCCGTGACGAGACCGACGGAGAGTCCGGCGGGGTCTTCGTCGAGCCCGTCGCTCGCGGTCGGGGTCGCCACCCCCTGTGTCGAGGGGTCGCGCACGTCGGGGCCGTTGATCGCATCGAGCACCCTCGCGGCGGTCGCCACGTCCGGCGCGAGCGGGCCGACGTGGTCGAGCGAGCTCGCGAGGTCGGCGAAGCCGAATCGCGGCACCGTCCGGAAGGTCGGCTTCAGCCCGACGACACCGCAGTAGGAGGCGGGGATCCGAATCGAGCCGCCGGTGTCGGTGCCGAGCGCGGCGTCGACTAAGCCGGCGGCGACGGCCGCACCCGACCCCGAGGAGGAGCCACCGGGAACTCCACCCTCGACGGCGGGGTTGCCGACCGGCCCGTGTGCGCAGGTCTCGCTCGTCGTGAAGTAGGCGAACTCGTCCATGTTGGTCGTCCCGGTGAGGTCGGCCCCGGCGTCGAGCAGTCGCTCGGTGACGCTGGCGTGGTACGTCGGCTCGAACGCAACCGCAGCGGAGCCGCAGGTCATCGGGACGCCCGCGACGGCGATGTTGTCCTTGACCGCGATTGCAAGCCCGTCGAGGGGGCCCCCATCGCCCGAGAGCGAACACCGGTAGCGGAAGGCGTTGTACTCGTCGTCGCCCTCGCGCACCTCGGTCGCCGGCTCGGATTCGAAGTCGGTGGGCGCGAGGCTGGCGAGCAATCCCTGTGTCGCCTCGAACTCCTCGGCGTACGTGTCACGCTCGGCGTCGGAGAGCGTCACGTCGAACGTCTCGGCCGCCTCGTCGATGAACGGCGTCGGGTCGGTCACAGGGTGTGTGTCACCGGCTGTCACCGAAAGTGTTGGCCTACTCCGACTCGAACCGCGTTTTCAGGTTCTGGAGCGTCGTCTCCAGTTCGCGCTCGTTGTAGCGCTCTGCGAAGGGCCGGACGACGGCTTCGAGCACCGACGAGGGCAGTTCGTAGGCGGCGCTGTAGGTGACACGCGTCCCGTCGTCGGTCGCCGCGAACTCCCACGTCAGTTCGCCCGACAGCGGCCCTTCGACCATGTCGAACACGACGCGGGACTCCGGCTCGTAGGTCGTCGTCTCCAGCGTGCCGTCCAGCGAGACGCCGGCCATCGTGTACGTGTAGTCGAGCCGCTTCCCCTCGTCGCCGCGGTCCTCGACGTTGCGTACGTCCGACAGCGACGGCGTGATTTCGGCCTGGTTGTGCGGGTCGTCCATGTACGCGAACACGTCCGAGAGCGGGGCGTCGATGTCGACGGTTTCACTGACGGAGAGCATATTCGAATCCAGGGTCGGCGATGAGAAAAAAGTCAGCCCGCGACCCCACGACACTATGCCGGTGGGAGCCTTAGCCCGCGACATGAGCGACCACGAGACGCGCGCAGCGGCGATGGACGACGCGGCGGTCGACGCCTTCCTCCGCGAGCAGGGGACCGGCGTCCTATCGCTCGCGGACGGTAACGAGGCGTACGCCGTCCCCGTCTCCTTCGGCTACGAGGCCGGCCGCGCACTCTTCGGTTTTTACACCTTTGGCGAGGCGAGCAAGAAACAGCAGTTCGCCGAACACACCGACCGGGCCTGTCTCACCGTCTACGACGTGGACGAACAGACCGACTGGAAGAGCGTGCTCGCCTTCGGCCCGCTCACCGAACTCGGCCAGGAGTCGTGGGGCGACATCGGCGAACTCATCAGCGACAACGCGTGGACGCCCGACCTCTCGGGAGTGGGTACCCGTCGGCTGTCGATTACGGGGTACGAACTCGACATCGAGGAGGCCACCGGCCTGCAGGGAGATTCCGCGTGAGCGACGGGACAGAAGGGATTTACCACACGGTTCCCGAGCCGTGAGTATGGACGAGCGCACGCGGCGTGAACTGCTTGCCGGCGGGCTGACCGTCGGACTCGCGGGACTCGCTGGCTGTTCGAGCAGCGGCGGCGACAGCGGGGCCGGAACCCCGAGAGCGACCGACACGCCGACCGCCACCCCCACCGCGCCGACGTACGACACCTCCCTCACGCACGACGCGACCGCGTGGTCGGGCTACGACCCCGAGTGGAGTGCTCCGACGACGAATCCCGAAGGCGAGTACACCATCGAGGTGTTAGTCGAGAATCTCGACGTGCCGTGGGACCTCTCGTTCGTCGGTGACCGGCTGTTCATCACCGAGCGGACGGGGCGGGTCCGGATGTACGACTCCGGAACCGTCTCGGATATCGCCGCCCCGCGGGACGCTATCGACGCCGGCTCGGTCGAGCCGGGCAGCGACGACTCCTCGTGGTTCGTGAAAGGCGGCGAAGGCGGGACGATGGGCGTCGCCGCCCACCCGAACTACCCGGAGCCGCCGCTGGTGTACGTCTACTACACCGCCCAGACGGGCGACGGCATCGAGAACCGGCTCGCGTCTCTCGACGCCAGCGCGGACGACCCCGCGGCACACAGCGAGGTGCTCCTCACGACGCCGGCCGCGAACATCCACAACGGCGGCCGCATCGGCTTCGGCCCGGCGAACTACCTGTGGGTGACGACCGGCGACGCGGGCCAGAAATCTCTCGCCGCCGACCCCGCCTCCCTCGCGGGGAAGATTCTCCGCGTCACGCCGGACGGTGAGCCGGCACCCGACAACCCCGGCTTCGACGCGCCGGAGGTGTACACGATGGGCCACCGGAACCCGCAGGGCATCGACTGGCTCCCGGACGCGACGCCGATCATCGACGAGCACGGCCCCGGTCCCGACGAGGTGAACCGCCTCGTCGCCGGGGAGGATTACGGTTGGCCGGAAGCTCGCCGCCCCGAGAGCTACGCCGACACCGACTACCACCGGCCGCTGGCGAGCGGTGCGGTCCCGCGGACGGTGTGGGCACCGTCGGGCGCGACGTTCCACGACGGCGACGGTCCGCTCGCGGGGCGGTATCTGGTCGGCGCGCTCGCGGGCCAACAGCTCGTCGCGTTCACGCTCACGCGTGAGGGTGAGACGCCGCCGCTCGGGGAGACGGGCGTGCGCTACGACGCCGACTGGCTCGACGACGCGTACACGGCCACGAGCCACACGCTCCTGACGGACGAACTCGGGCGGATTCGCCACGTCGAAACCGGGCCGGACGGCGCGCTCTACGCGATTACCTCGAACCGTGACGGCCGGGCAGGCGAGGGGTTCCCGCGCGAGCGGGACGACGTGCTCGTCCGCATCACGGCAGCTTAACTCGGCTCGTCTGTCAGCCCCAGGTCGGCGGCAGCAAGCTCGGCGACCTGCTCGCGGATGGCGGGGTCGACCGTCGCGACCTGCTCGCCGTCGTGGCGAGTCTCGTTGTGGCGTTCGAGCGCGTCGCCGACGGTGTCGAGCGGGAGCCGGGTCTCGGTTCCACACTCCGGACAGCGAATCGGCACGGTAGGCTGGTCGTCGCTCACGGTACTCGTCGGGCGAGAGACGAACAAAAGGGTTCCTACAGTGAGAGCCGTCGCCGGACGCGCGCCAACAGCCCGCCGGCGCGGTCGTCGAGACCGAGTTCCGCGGCGATGGCATCGAGTTCGGCGTCGTCGTAGCGGTCGTCGGTTCGGGCGTCGTCGAGCCACGTCTCCCACTCGGAGTCGGAGAGGACGCCGCGCGACCGGTCGCTCCACTCGGTGCGAAACGCCTCCATCGACGGGACGGGTACGTCCATCTGGCCGCCGCCCCAGTAGAGCGGCGTGAGCACGAACGCGGTGGCGTCGTCGTCGCTGGGTTCGAATCGGTACGGGTACCCCTCGTAGTGAAACACGTCGTCGGGGGTGACCGTCTCCCCCGAGGGGAGGTCGAGCGTCTCCATACCGGACGTAGCCGGCGAAGTGGGAAAGCGGTTGGGCTACATCACCTGCGTCGTCTCGGCCACGTCGAACCGGATGATTTCGGGGTCGCCGCCGAGGAAGGTGGGCAGCGCCTCCTGGAAGGCGGCGAAGTGGTCGCTCTCGCTGTGGGCACCGAGGGCGGCCTCGTCTTCGTACCGTTCGATGATGTGGACGAGCGTGTCGTCCTCGGTGTCGACGGTGACGCGATACTCGACGACGCCCGCCTCGGCTCTGGACTGCTCGCCGAGCTCGCGCAGCGCGTCGAGTCCCGCCTCGCGGGCGTCGGAAGCAAGCGGTATCGTAGCGTGTTGAACGATCATCACGCGGACCGTCACACAGCCGGAACAAAAACCTATGCGACCGCGAAGCATGTCAGACACACGTCGTATTTATGTAGCTCAGACAGTAATCGAATTTATACGACGATGTGACAATGGTCACAACGATGCCACCGGTGCTCGACCCGGTCAGACTCCCGTATCTCCTCGTCTTCGGTGGGGTAACCCTGGCGTGTTTCGGCCTCGCTGCCGTGTTGGCCCGCCAGCGGACAGCCGCCGGTGAGCGGGAGTTGGCGGCGCTGTTCGTCGCTATCGGCTGCTGGAACGCCTGTTCGGTCGGGCTGCTTCTCGTTCCGGGGCGGTTTGCTGTCCGCCCGCTGTTTGCCGGCTCGCTGTTGTTCGCCATCCTCGTGTCGGTCGTCTGGTTCCGGTTCGCGCAGGTGTACTGCGACCGGGACCCGCTGCCGATACCGGGCCGGAGATATCTGATTGTCGGCGTCGTGCTCGCGGCGCTCGCGCTCCCGATAACGAATCCCCTTCACGGGTGGGTCTGGACCGACATCACCGTCCAGTACCGCTACAACATCCCCGTCTACCTCGCCCAGCGCGGCCCGGCACACCACCTCCTCACGGGCGCGTCGTATCTGTTCACGTTCGCCGGGGTCCGGTGTCTCGCGATTCGGTTCTGGAACGCGCGCATCACCCGGCCCGCAATCCTGTCGGTGCTCGTCGGCTTCGGCATCTCCATCTCCGCGAATCTGCTCCCCGTCACGGCCGACCTGCTCATCGAGTATCCACCCGCAGTCACCGCCGGCGGCGGTGCCTTCGGCGCGTTCGGTATCCTCGTGGCGGTCCGGTCTGACCTCTCGGGGACAGTGTCCATCGCCCGCCGGTCCGTCTTCGACACGCTGGCCGACCCAGCGGTCGTAGTCGACACCGGCGGCCACGTGCTGGCGGCCAACGAGGCGTTCGCCCGGACGTTCGGCGACCCGACCATCGGCGAGCCGTTCACGACCACCAACCCGGCGCTCGCCCGCCAGCTCGACGCGGACGCCACCGACCGACAGACAGTGCAGGTGGACGGAGAAGACGACGCCGTCCACTACTCGGTCATCGCCTCGCCGGTCGGGGTCGACGGGACCCGGGGGCGCTCGCTCGTCTTCCGTGACATCTCCGACCTCCGGTCGGCGACCCGCCGGCTGGAGCGACAGAACGAACACCTCGACGAGCTCGCCTACTCGGCGGCTCACAACCTCCGGAACCCGCTGGGCGTCATCGACGGCTACGCCGGGATGATTCAGTCGGAGCTCGAAGACATCGACGACCCGTCGTTCGACCGCGACCGGGTCCGGGAGTACGTCGACAAGGTCGCCGCCAACAGCCAGCGGATGGAGGAAATCGTCACCGACCTGCTGCGCGTCACCCACGCTAGCAAGGCCGACGGCGAGCGGGAGTGGGTGTCGCTGGGGGCGCTGGCCGAGGCCGCGATGGACGCCGTCAACGACGCCGGCAACCTGCGGCTCACGGTCGAGTCGGACGGCGAGATACGGTCGAACCCCGAGCAGTTCGAGATGCTGCTCTCGACGCTGGTGCGGGCGAGTCGCGACCGTTCCGGTGAGGAACCGGTGTCGGTGCGGCTGTCGGCCAGCGAGGACGGCTTCGTCTTCGAGGACGACGCCGAGCCGATTGACGAACAGGACGCCGAGGTGTTTCTCTCGTACGGCTACACGACGAAATACCCCGGCACGGGACTCGGGTTGGCCGTCGCGCGGATGCTCGCAACGAGCCACGAGTGGGACATCGAGATTGACGGCAGCTACGACGGGCTTCGGGTCGTCGTCTCGGGGGCGGCCGTCCGGCCGGCGGCCGACACCGGAAACTAAAGACGGGTGAGCAAGTCGGTACGAGCATGCAGGTCGGGTCGCGCCGCGCAATCGTCAACCCACAGAGCGGGAGCGGAGACCACGCCGACTACGCCGAGCGGCTGCTCAGGGGGCGCGGCTACGCCGTCGAACGGACGACCGGTCCCGACGACGCGGTCCGTCTCGGACGCGAGGCCGGTGTCGACGGCGTCTCCGAGCTCGCCGTCTGTGGCGGCGACGGCACGGTCAACGAGGTGTTGCGCGGGCTCGCCGACAGCGACGCGCTCGGCGAGCCGACGGTCGGCGTCGTCCCCTGCGGGACGGCGAACATCCTCGCGGACGCGCTCGGCATCCGAAACCTCAGACACGGCGTGGGGCTTGCCGACAACGGGCCGGTTCGGGAAATCGACGTGGGTATCGCCGGCGGGGAGCCGTTCGTCGTCTCCTGTATCGCTGGACTCCCCGCCAACGCGAGTCTCGCAGCCTCCAGCGACCTCAAATCCCGGTTCGGCACGTTCGCGTTCGTCGTGACGGGGGTCCAGGAGGCGCTCGGCTTCGACGGCATCGACATCGAGTTGACGGCGACCGTCGCCGGGCGCACCGAGACGTGGGAGGGGGAAGCCACCTGCGTGCTGGTGGGCAACGCCCGGAAGTTCATCGAGGAGGGCGGCCAAGCCGACATGGAAGACGGGCTGTTCGACGTTGCCATCGTCGATAAGATGCCGGCCGGCAATCTGGTCGCCGAGGCGGTCGGCCACCGCGTCCTCGGCCAGGAGACCGACGGCGTCACCCACATCCGGGCGAGTGAACTCACCGTCACCGGGCCGGAGCCGATTACCTTCTCGCGGGACGGGGAGCTCGCGACCCACGAGCGGCTCGAACTGACGAACGAGAAACGGCTACTGTCGCTGCGCGTCGGTCCGACGTACGACCCGACGCCGGGGTAGCCGGGTTACTCCCACGCGGCTTGGAGCACGTCCCGAAGCTCCGCCTGCGTCGCGTCCAGTCCCGGCGGTGTGTTTTCCATGAGTCCGTCCTCGTAGGTGATTTCGGCCGCGCGGTCGAGCGCGGACTCCTCGACGGCGGTGTCGGCGAGTCGGCTCGGTAAGCCGAGTCCGTCGCGGATCTCGGCGACCGCGTCGACGATGCCCTCGGCGGAGTCGACGCCCAACCCCTCGGCGAGGAGGTCACGCCGGCCGTCGACCGTCGAGAAGAGGTACGAGAGCGCGTGGGGCGCGACGGCACCGTGGGCGGCCCCCTGTTGGACGCTGCTCACGCCCGTCAGCCCGTGGCCGAAGGCGTGGATGAGCGAGAGCGTCGACTCGCCGCCGTTGGAGATGCCGTACTGTGCGAGCATGATGCCGGCGACGGCGTCCGACAGCACGTCGATGTCGTCGGTGCCGCCGCCGAGTTCGGGCAGCGACTCGCGACAGAGCCGGAGCGCGTGAATCGCGGTCGCGTCGGTGACGGCCGTCGCGTTGGCGGCGTAGGTCGTCTCGACGGCCTTGTCGAAGCCGTTCATCGCGGACGCGGCGAGGATGCCGGCGGGCGTGTGGACGAACAGTTCGGGGTCGTACCAGAGACCGGTCGGCATGAGTCGGCGGTCGCTGAGCCCGCCGGCGACGCGCTCGTCGAGCGCCCCCGACTCCGGACCGGCGGTAATGCCGGCCATCTGCGAGAGGTCGGCCCCGGCCAGCGTGGTCGGGACGGCCAAGAGCGGCGGCAGGTCGCCGTCCGGAATCGGTATCGTCCCGGTGTCGGCGAGGGCCTGGGCCGCATCCGCGAGCGACTGGCCGCTCGCGGTCAGGACGGCTGCGGCCTTCGCCACGTCGAGGGCGGAGCCGCCGCCGAGCGCGAGGAAGGCGTCGGCGTCGGTCTCGCGGAAGCGGTCGCGGGCGGCGGCGGCCTCGCTCAGCGTCTTGCGAGCGCTCGTGCCGGCGAAGGTGCCGGCGTGGCGGTCGCCGAGACCGGCCTCGACGGGGTCACGCACCGCGGGCGTCGCGCCGACGCTCTCGCCACAACAGACGAGCGCGCGCTCGATACCCTGTGTCGCGAGTTCCTCTGCGAGCGTGTCGACGGTGCCAGCACCGAAGCGAATTGTACCCGGCTGGTAGTCGAATCGGAACGGAGACGGCGTGTCCATACGGGAGGCTCTCCCGCCGGCGAGAAAACTGTACCGCGGGTGGGGAGACACAACAGATAACTGCGTTGATGTGTGTCACACGGTATGAACCGACAGCGCGTCGTCGCCCTCCTCGCTGTCGGCGTCCTCGTCGTCGGACTCGGGGTCGCCGCCGGCGCGCTCGACTCGCTGGAACGCGAACAGGGGGGTGAGGGTGTCGGGACGGAAGCCGGCGGTGGCGTCGAAGGACAGGACGGGCAGTTGCGTACCGACCCGCAGATGACGACGGACACGATTGCCTCGATACCGCCGGTCGTGAAGCAGGTGCTCGCGGTGCTCGTGGCGATACTGCTCGTCGTCAGTGCGGTCGACATCCTGAGACGCCACGGGCCGAAGGCGGTCGCCGCGGTCGTGGGTGCGTTCGTGCTCGTCGCGCTCGTGCTCCAGACGATGGACGACGGGGCCGTGAACCTCGGTGAAGGGGGAAACCAGACGAACGTCTCCGTCGGCGGCGAGGCCGGCGGCGTCGTTTCGACCGGCGAGACGGTGTCACAGGCGACGGAGCCGCCGGTCATCCTCGGCGGGCTCATCGCATTCGTCGCGCTCGGGGGGATACTGCTGTTTCTGCTGTCCGGCCGGACGAACGAGCTATCCGTTCCGGAAACCGAACAGCCCACGCCCGACGCCGACGCCGCGGCCGTCGCACAGACGGCGGGCGAGACAGCAGACCGAGTGGCCGCCGGCGTCGACGTGGAAAACGAAATCTACCGTGCCTGGGAGGAGATGACGACCGCCCTCGACATCGACCGCCCCGAATCGGCGACCCCGTCTGAGTTCGCGGACGCCGCCGTCGAGGCCGGCTTCGACCGCGAGGACGTGGCCGAACTCACGCGGCTGTTCGAGGAGACGAGATACGGGGAGTACCCCGTGACCGACGACCGCGCCGACCGCGCGGAGCGAGCGCTCCGGAGTGTCGAGCGCGGGGGGACGGAATGAGACGACTGCTCATCGTCGGCGTCGCGGTCGTCGCGGTCGGACTCGTGGCGACGGTCGTTCCGGGCGTCGCCGACTTCGTGCCGGCGGGCGGGCTGAGTTCGCTCGTCGGCTTCCTCGCCGTGCTCGGCGTCCTCGGCGGAGTGACACGGCGGGCGCGGGCGAACCCGGACACGCCGGACCTGCCGACGCTGGAGACGGTCGCGGTCGAGCCGCCCGGCGACCAGTTCGACGAGCAGGTGAAGACGGCCGCGACCCGGGAGACGCGCCGCGCCGGCAAGGACGAGACCGCCGTACGGACCCGGCTCCGCGAGGCTGCAGTCCAGATGCTCGTTCGGGAGGGCCACAGCGAGGCGGCCGCGAACGAGCAGCTCCGGGCGGGGACGTGGACCGACGACCCCGAAGCGGCCGCCTTCTTCACACCCACGGACAGCGACCGGCCACAGAAGCTGTTGGCGGAGGCACAGACCGACGTGAAGAGTCGGCGGTCGGTCCGGAGTTTATTCGCCGAGACGACCGTCTTCGAGCGCGGCACGGAGCGGGTCGTCGCAGTGCTGGACGAGCGACTGTCGGAGACCGCGGCGATGGGCGCGGGCGAGGTCACCGACTACGGCCGCCCAGAAGAGGGGGGAGAAGCGGTAGGTGCGGTCGATTCTGAACGGACGGAGGCGACAGCGGGTGCAGTCGACGGTGAAGCCGAAAGCGACGACGGAGCCGCGGAGGGGAGACGGTGAGGACCGTCGCCGACCGCGAGACGCTGCGGTGGGTCGGTGTCGGTGCGCTCGCGTTCGCCGGACTGACGGCGGCCGTGATTCTCGACGCGCCGGGACCGCTGCTCGTGTCGGTGTTCGCGGTCGCGGCGGGCGGGCTGTCGGCCGCGAGTAGTCCGCCGGAGGTCGACCTCGCTATCGAGCGAGAGGTCACGGAACAGACGCTCGGCCCGGACCAGCAGGCGACCGTGACGGTGACGGTGACGAACGAGGGGAGCGGGCCGGCGACCGACCTGCGAATCCTCGACGGGGTGCCGCCGGCGCTCACCGTCGAAGCCGGGTCGCCGCGACACGCGACCGCGCTGCGGGCTGGCGAGAGCGCCAGCTTCCAGTACGTGCTCGCGACGCGGGTCGGTGTCCACCCGTTCGGCTCGACGACCGTGCTGGCGCGGGATGCGACCGGCGCACACGAACGCGAGGCCGAACAGACGGCGTCGGGCGTCACGGAACTCAACGTGGCCCCGACGCTCGACGCGCGGACGACGGTTCCGCTGCGGACACAACAGACCCCCTACGCCGGGGCGCGGACGACCGACTCCGGCGGGGCGGGCGTCGAGTTCCACGCGACGCGCGAGTACCGACACGGCGACCCGCTGTCGCGTATCGACTGGAAGCGGGTCGCCCGGACCGGCGAACTGTCGACCGTCTCGTTCAGACAGGAGCGGGCCGGGTCGGTCGTGCTCGTCGTGGATACGCGGGCCGACTCACACGTCGGCGCGACCGACTCGGCGGTGGCGCGGTCGCTGGAGGCGGCGGCGACGACGGCCGGCGGCCTCCTCGACAGCGGCGACCGGGTCGGGGTGGCGACGTTCGGACCGGGGTCGGCGTGGCTCGCACCCGGCAGCGGACCGGCACACCGGGCGCGGCTTCGCGAGGCGTTCGCGACGGACCCGGCGTTCGCGGCCGCACCCGTCGAGGAGAGTGATTTCCTCCCGTGGCTGGCGCGCCGACGGCTCCGCCGGCGACTCTCGGGCGGGGCGCAGTTGGTGGTGTTCTCGCCGCTGCTCGACCCGTTCATGGTGGAGTCGATTCGCCGGTACGAGGCGCACGGCTACCCGGTGACGGTCATCAGCCCCGACCCGACGGGACGGGCGACGGCGGGCCAGACGCTCGAAGCCATCGAGCGGTCGCTGCGGCTCTCGCGGCTGCGTAGCTCCGGCGTCCGGGTCGTCGACTGGGGGGAGGAACCGTTTGAGACGACGCTGGCCGGCGCGAGCCGGCGGTGGTCGCAGTGAGCGCGAGCGCGGAGTTCGAGCCGGGGGTGCCGATGCTCACGCAGGGGTTGGTGACCGGCGGCGGCTTCGTGACCGCGCTCCTGTTGGTGTCGGTGCCGGTCGCCGCGCTGCTCGCGCTCGTCGGGGCCGTGGCGTGGACGGGTGCGGTGCGGCGACACAGCCAACGGTATCTCGACGGCGGCGCGGGAATCGTCGCGCTGGCGCTGGTGACGGCCGGGCTGGTGGGCGTCGAGCCGCCGGTGCTCGTCCTCGCGTCGGGGGCTGCGTTCGTCACCTACGACCTCGCGTCGACGGGGCTGTCGCTGGCGACGCAGGTCGGGACTCGCGCCGAAACGCGACAGGGGGAGCTTGCGCGACTCGGCGTCACCGCTATCGGGGCGGCGGTGGTCGCGGGCGTCGGCTACGTCGCCTTCACCCTGGCGTCGGGGTCGGTACCGCCGGCCGCGGTCGCGCTCATCTTCGGGGGCGTGCTGCTCGCGGAGCTGGCGCTCCGGTAGCTCACATATCCCAGGAGGTGTCGATTTCGACCGCCTGGCCGAGCTTGATTTTGAGCGCCTCGTCCGGTGGTCGCTTGCCGCGCGTCTTCTGGATTCGCAACAGCGTCTCCGGCTCGATGCTGGTGTAATCGACCGTGAGCCGGAGGATGAGGTCCGCGGCGCGTAAGGTCCAGTCGCGCGTCGTCGGCAGGTCGTTGCCCGCGACGGCGTGGAGAATCCCGACGGAGTCCGTCGCCTGTAGTCTCTGCGCGAACTGGGTGAGGAAATCGTGGTACGTCGGCGGGTCGGCGTGTTCGAGCGCGTTCACCGCGTCGACGATGACGAACGTCTCCTCGCGAACCGACAGCGAGTCGAGCAGCGACTCGACGCTGTCGCCGCGACGGAAGGAGACGACCTCCAGCCCGTCGACGCCACCCATCCCGGCCATGGACTCAACCGTCGACTCCACCTTCTCGGGGGGTGTGACCGTCGTGACGTAGGTCGTGGGGCGGCGCGTCGCGAGCTGGAACAGCAGCGTCTCCGCCTGTTCCGCGGGACTGGCCACGTACGCAGCGAGCGTGCCGGCGGTGAAGCCGCCGTCGAGCTCGCGGTCGAGGGGCCCGGTCCCCGTATCGAAGCGCTCTGGCATCCAGCGGAGATTCCGGCCCTGTGGTGTATAAATCCCCCACCGGGCGACCGCGCCGGCGACGCCAGCACCGTGCGAGCGACTATCACGCTGGAATCGGGTGTCTCGCGCGCGAAATCAGATTCTTTCTCGCGAAATGTACAGAAACAACCGCCCACAGCTTTTTCGTCGATTCTCGCGTATGCGCGTACAATGGAGAGTCATCGAACCGCAGTGAGTCTCGGCGGTGCGGTTCGGACAGTGAGGGTCCGATGAGCGACGCCGAGTGGGTGTCGGAGCCGGAGCCGGCAGTCCGACGGGTCGAAACCCAGAAGTACGAGCCTGCCGTCCGGCGAATCGAGCCCGACGACGCAGACGAGCCGACCGACGACAGCGACGGAGCGCCGGCGACACAGGAGTACGAGCCGGCAATCGTCCGGGTCGAGGACCTGTACGAGCCGGCGATCATCCGGATGGAGCCGGCGACGCGACCCGTGGACTTCTGGCGAGACGACCTCCGGCTCGGGCCGCTCGACGCCATCCCGTCGAACAGCGACCGCTACGAGGAGGCGGTCGAGGTTCGCGACGACCGCTACGACAACATCGAACAGCAGCTCTCGGCGGGCCAGTCGCGCGCGGAGGAGCTGGACGCCGTCGTCGAGGAGCGAACGCTGAACGTTCCCGAGGCGCTCGACGAGGACAGCTTCTTCACCACGGCGCGGGGCCACGAGAGCGTCGCCACCCACTACGACCTAGAGAAGGCGGTCCCGATGGACAAGAAGCCGAATCTGAAGGAGGTGGAGCGCTACTGGGTGAACGAGCCGTACTCGTTCATCGTCATCTACCGGTCGACGACGGCGAACGAGCTGAAGTACTACGCCGTCGAGCCGTATCTCAACGCCGTCGAGGAGGGGATGCACGAGTTCCTCATCGAGAAGCTCTCCTCGTCGCTGAAATACGCCGGCGAGGGGGCCGTCGCGACCGACGGGACCGAGGTCGAACGCGCCGAGGTCATCGAAGACGAGACGATGAAACACGTCGACCGCTACGGCGTGCTCGCCGAGCGTGACGAGACGAGCGCGACCGACCAGGTCAAATCGACCTTGGAGCGATTCGACATCCGGACGTCGGGCGACGCGGGGACCGAGTCGGAGGAAATCGACCCGTACGGCGTAAAGCAGGCGCGAGCCGAGCGGGAGCACGAGGAGTCGAACGGCGACGGGCTCGGCGGTTCGCTGTCGGGAGTCACCGACATCGGCGAGCTGCCGACGCGGCTGAAGTCGTCGGTTTCAGGCCTGTTCGGCGGCGACGAGGAAGACGAGTCGGGACCGCGACACGTCCGCGACGAGAGCATTTACACGCCAGCCGCGGAGCTTCCGGAGCTGAAGGGGCGGTCGGTCCGTCCGGAGCCGGCGGTCATCGAGGAGGACGCGGACACGCTCACCACCTACCAGCTCCGGAAGCTGCTCTACTACCTGAAACGCGACTTCATCGGCTACCAGATAATCGACCCGGTGAAACACGACATCAACGTGGAGGACATCTCCGTGGACGGCTACAACATGCCCGTCTTCGTCTACCACACGGAGTACGAGCAGATTATCTCCAACATGACCCACGGCGAGGAGAGCCTCGACGAGTTCGTCGTCAAGCTCGCCCAGCGGTCGGGCAAAGGCATCTCGAAGCGCCAGCCGCAGGTGGACTGTACCCTGCCGGACGGGTCGCGTGCACAGCTCACGCTCGGGAAGGAGGTCTCCGACCACGGGACCAACTACACGATTCGACAGTTCAAGGACGTGCCGTTCACCCCAGTGGACCTCATCAACTGGAACACCTTCGGACTCGACCAGATGGCGTTCCTGTGGCTCGCCATCGAGAACAACAAGTCGCTCATCTTCGCGGGCGGCACGGCCTCGGGGAAGACCACCTCGCTGAACGCCGTCTCGCTGTTCATCCCCTCGAAGGCGAAAATCGTCTCCATCGAGGACACCCGCGAGGTGGAGCTGCCACAGCGCAACTGGGTCGCCTCCGTCACGCGGCCGTCCTTCTCGGACGACGACAAGGGCGACGTGGACGAGTTCGACCTGCTCGAGGCCGCGCTCCGACAGCGGCCCGAGTACATCGTCATGGGCGAGATTCGTGGCGAGGAGGGCCGGACGCTGTTCCAGGTCATGTCGACGGGTCACACGACGTACACGACGTTCCACGCCGACTCGGTCGGCGAGGTGATGAAGCGGTTCACCACCGACCCGATTAACGTCTCGAAGACGATGTTCACGGCGCTCGATCTGGTGTCGATTCAGGCACAGACCCGCGTCGAGGGGCGGAAGGTGCGGCGCAACCAGGCCATCTCGGCGATTAACGACTACGACGCCGAGAACAACGAGATCAACGTCGAGGACGTGTTCGTCTGGAGCGCCGAACGGGACGCGTTCGACCCGACGCCGAACCCGTCGATTCTCGAACGCATCAAGTTCGACCGCGGGTGGACACAGGAGACGCTCGACCGCGAGCTGTTCATCCGGAAGGTCATGCTCGCGTATCTCATCCGCAACGGGCTGAACAGATACAGCGAGGTGGCCGGGGCGATTCAGGCGTTCATCAACGACCCGGACACGATTCTCGCGTTGATGGCCAACGGCCGGCTGTTCGAGACGCTCGACAATCTGCGCGACATGGAGTCGGTCGAAATCGACGTGGACCCCGACAAGGAGGCGCTCGTCCCGCGGCCGAACCCGGACGAGGCGATGGTCGACGAGACGCGCGGGGTGATGCAGAAGGCCGAGGAGTCGCTGTTCCCCGACTACCGCGAGTCGCTGCCCGAGGACGTGACCGAGGTGCTCGTCGACGTACTGCCGGACAGCCTGACCGACGCGGACAGCGGAACCGTCGGGCTCGACTTCGAGCCGTCGGCCCGCGGCACCGACGAGCCGTACGAGGAAAGCGACGTGACCGTCGAGCCGGTCGAGACGGAGGGTGAGCCGGCCAGCGAGACGCTCGCGGAGTTGGAACGAGACGCAGACGAAGCCGAGGGTGACGACTGATGGCCGCGCCGACCGCTGGCGCGACACGCCCGCCACGCGAGCGGATGGGCGACCGGATGTTCCCGCTGTACCGCCGGCTGTTCGGCGAGGACTCCGACTTCGTCGCGACCGTCGACGACAAGCTCGGTGAGTGTCTCCGCGACGACCCGGTGGAGATGTTCCTCGCGGTCGCGCTCGGCTACGGTGTCATCCTCGGACTCTCCCTGTGGGCGCTCGGCGTCGCACTGGCGTACGGTGTCCTGCTCGTGTTCAACCCCGACCTCGGGGAGGTCGTCAACGTCTCCGTCGCGAATCCGACGCTCGCGGCCACGCTCGAAGCGCTACAGGTTCCGTCGTTCCTCCTCCTTTCGGGCCTCCTGCTCGGAACGATCGGCTTCGTCGTCGGCTTCGGCGCGCCGGTCGGCAACCTCTGGATACAGTCTGGCGAGCGGAAACGCGAGATTAACGTCCTGATGCCCGACGCCATCTCCTTCATGTACGCCCTCTCAATCGGCGGCCTGAACCAGATGGAGATTCTGGAGGCCGTCGCCGAGGCGGACGACGTGTACGGAGAAGTGTCTCGCGAGTTTCAGGTCATCCTGAACGAGACGGGCTACTTCGATACGGCCTACCGGACCACCATCCGGAACCGCTCGACGCAGACCCCGTCCGACGAGTTCGCGCAGTTCCTGACGGACATGCTCTCGATTCTCGCCTCCGGCGGTGACATGACCGACTTCCTCGACCAGAAGAAGGACAAACACATGCGGACGGCAAAACAGCAACAGGAGGCCACCCTCGAAACGCTCCAGCTGTTCGGGGAGATGTACCTGACGCTGTCGCTGTTTCCGCTCCTGCTCATCATCACGATGGTTGCCGTCTCGCTGATGAGCGGCCCGAAGACGCTGCTGTTGACGGGGACCGTGTACGCGCTGATTCCCCTGCTTTCGGTGGCGTTCATCGTCATGATTTCGACGGTGAAACAGGACGACCCCGGCGACGGCTACCTCCGCCCGAAGAACGTCGATTTCCAGGAGCCGGACTCGATTCTCTCCATCGGTCCCATCGAGAGCTATGACACCGACCGGTCGCTGTTCAGCACGATTCGGTCACAGGAGGGCCGGATGCGGCTGAAGGCCATCGCGCGGCGGCCGCACGTCCTCTTCCGCGAGCGACCGGAGTTCACGCTGTTTTTCACCCTCCCGGTCGCGGTTGCCGCCGTCGCGTTCGGCGTCACCTCGGGGCTGATTCCGACGAGCCGCCCGGAGTTCGTGGAGTCGTATCTCTCCGCGACGATCGTGCTCGTCTACGTTCCCGTGTACGTGATGGGGGTTCCGTACGCCATCTTCTACCAGCTCCGCCAGTCGAAGCGGTCGGGCATCACGGGGAAACTGACCGACTCGCTACGGAAGCTGGCGTCGGCAAACGACACCGGCCAGACGCTGCTTGAGTCGTTCGGCACCGTCGCGGACACCTCCTCCGGGCGGCTGGCCCAGGAGTTCGAGATTATCCGCGGGAAGGTGACCTACGGCACCTCGGTGAAGCAGGCGCTCGTGGAGATGAACAACAAGTTCCACCTCCCGCGGCTGGCTCGCTCGGTGAAGCTCGTGAGCGAGGCACAGGAGGCCTCCTCGGAGATTACGGACGTGCTCTCGACGGCCGCACAGGCCTCCGAGAATCAAGACGACCTCGAGCGCGAACAGAAACAGGGCGCACAGATGCAGATGGTCATCATCATCATGGCGTTCATGACGATGCTGGGCGTCATCGCCATCCTGAAGCTCAGATTCCTCGGGCCGATGGCCGACCTCGCGTCGGCGGGCGCGAGCAGCGGCGGCGGAGGCGGCCCGGCCGGCGCGGGCGCTGGAAGCGGCTTCGGCAGCAGCGTCAACGTCCAGCGGCTGGAGATGTTCTTCTTCCACGCCGTGACGATACAGGCCGTCGCGGCGGGCTTTATCGCCGGCTACATGCGGTCGGGGAAGCTGCTCAACGGCGTGAAGCTGTCCGTCGTTCTCATCACGTTCCCACTGCTGGTGTTTCTGGCGACATGAGCCGGCGCGGACAGACGAACATCGACTTCGCCATCGGCATGAGCCTCTTTCTCGTGACGGTGTCGTTCGTCTTCCTGTTCGTGCCGACGGTGTTTTCGCCGTTCGAGGTGGCACAGGGTCAGCCGCTCGTGGCCGACCGCGCGGCGACGCGACTGGTCGATACGATGCTCGCCGGGCCGGACCCGGGGACGCTCGCGCCAGCCTGCACGCTCGGCTTCTTCGCCGACGTGGACACCCCCGGCTGTGTCTACGACAGCTCTCGGTCGCTCGGCGACGCACTCGGTATCGGCAACGAGAACGTCCGCGTCGCGGTGCGCGAGGGCGGCGAGGTGGTCACGCTCGACGGGACCGTCGCGACGAGCGACGGCTCGCGTGCACCGTCGGACCCGCCGACGACACTGGAGCGTGGTCAACCGGCGGGTGAGGTGCCGGAACGGGCGACGACGGTGGCACGGCTCGTCACCCTCGACGGCCAGCAGGTCCGCGTGGAGGTGTCGGTGTGGTGAGCCGCGGTCAGACGTGGACGCTCGAAGGCGTCGCCGCCTCGGTGCTCGTGTTGGGTGCCGTCGTCTTCATCCTCCAGTCGTCGGTCATCACGCCGCTGTCGGCCTCGACGACGAACCAGTATCTCGAGGAGCGCCAACAGGAGCTCGCGACGGACGTGTTGTCCGGGGCCGCGAGCGAGGGTGAACTCCGCGAGGCGCTCCGCTACTGGAACGACGGGGACCGCGTGTTCCACGGTGCAGACGAGACGGGGTACGCGAGCGGCGCGGCGCTCGCGGCCCGCGACATACGACTGGGCGACACCCTGACGGACGCGTTCGACGGACGCGGTATCACGTACAACGTCTACATCCGGTCGCCGATACCGGAGGAGCCGCCGGCGTCGATGCCGGCGGGTACGGGTCGGTACGGGAGCGAGAGCCAGTCGCTGGTGTACCAGGGCGTTCCGTCGGATTCGGCCGTCTCCGCGAGCACCCACGTCACGCTGTACGACGGCGACGTGCTGCTCGATTCCGACGGCGACGAGACGACGACGCGGCTCGATAACGCCGACTTCTACGCCGACGAGGCCGCGGACGGCGACGACACGATATACACGGTCGTGGAGGTGCAGATCGTCGCATGGCAGTCGTGAGCGAGCGCGGCCAACAGCTGCTCATCGGCGGGCTAGTCTTGGCTATCGCGCTCACCGCGCTCGTCGTCGTGCTCAACGGCGCGCTGTACACCGACGACCTGCGGACGCGCGACGCGGCGGGCCAGACCCTCGCCGCCGACGACTACGAGGGTGAGCTGTCGCGAGAACTCGGGCGGACGCTCGACCGCATCAACGACGGGCGCGAAGGCGACCGAACCGTCGTCGAGCAGGCAGTGCTCGACGCCACGTTCGCGACGAACGACCTGCTCGGCCGCCAGTACGCGAGCGGACAGGCTGCCTACGCCAGCGTCGACCCCGCCCGTATCGAACGGGGAATCATCATCGAACAGGACGCCTCGTGTGCGTTCACCGCGTTGAACACCAACTGTGGCGGGTCGAGCGAACGGCCGGTCACGCCCCGGTTCACCTACGGCGACGATGACGACGACAGTTGGGTCCAAGCAGGTGATAGCGGTGAGAATCTCATCCTCGACGCCTCGGAGACGGAAGATTACGACGAGACGAGCGGCGACCTCTCGTACGACTGGACCCTGACGGAGGGGACCGACACCATCACGAAAAGTGGCGAAACTCCGAGCGGCTTCACCCTCCCAGAGTCCGGCTTCTGGAAGGTGACCCTCACCGTCACCGACACCGATACCGGTGCAACGGAAACCGTGACCGCGTGGGTCGCCGCACACGCGACCGACGACGCGAACGAGGTGCCCCCCCGGGCGCGATTCACCCACTCGCCGACGGTGCCGGTCGCGACCGAGCAGGTCGTCCTCGACGCGACGGCGACGACAGACGGGAACGGTGACATCACAAGTTACGACTGGTGGATTAAGGCACCCGACGGGACGGTCTTGCCCTCGCCGCCCGATGGGGAGACGACGACATTCACGCCCGCGGACGCCGGCGACTACGTCGTCGCGCTCGACGTGAGCGACGCGACCGGCAACACCGACACTCTCCGGAAGACCGTCACCGTCGACGAGACGCTCGCGAACGGCGGCGGCCGCACCGGTGACACCGACGGCGACGGCACGAACGAGCCACCGTTCCGCGTCGCGCCGGTGTCGGGCGACCGCTACTTCGCGCTCGGCGAGGCGGGTGCGACCCCCGACTCGCCCGACTGGACGCTCGCGGAGAGCGCCACCGTCCGGCAGTTCGAACTCGAGACCGACGACATTGACGCGCTCTACGACGTGTCCGACTCCAATAGCGACAGTGCGGCCGTCTTGGCCGACACCTTCCACGTCGAACTCACCGGACAGGACGGAGACACGTGGGCGGTCCACGTCTTCGAGAGTTCGACGAGCGGCCAGTTCACCGTCGCGACGATCGCGCCCGACGGCACGGTCGATATCCGCCACCGCTCGAACGACCCCATCGCGGTCGACGTGACCACCGGCGAGGTGAACGGGCGACAGGTGTTCCCGTTCGCGCCGGAGCTCGCACAGCCGGCCGACATCGCCTTCCGCAACGGCGACCAGATTGCCGGCAGCTACGAACTCACGCTCGCGACGGGGACGAGTGCGAGCACGGACGTGCAGACGGCGAACTTCTATCCGCCCGAGGGTGACCGCCAGCCGTACGCCGGCCCGGCAGTGTATGCGGTCAACGTGCCGGCGACGTACGACACGGCCGAGCTATCCCGTCGTGGCAGCGTCAGGGTCGCCCCCGACGAGCCGACGGTGTACGGTCGCGGCATCTCGCTCGGCGTACCCGAACCGTCCTACACCGACCGCGATGCGGTCGTCTACGTCGCACCAGATGGCGGTGCGAACACGCTCCGGTCGATTACTCCGGACGGCACAGTCACGACCTACGACGCGACCGACGTACAGGCAATCGGTCCGAAACAGGTCGATATCGACGCCGACGATGTGGCCGAGATTCCGTACGTCGCGGGTGACGGCTCGCTCCGTATCGTGGATGCAAACGGCGAAAAGCAGACGCTGGTGTCTGCAAGTGCCCCAGAAGCACCCGACACGACACAGGCGCTCATCGGTATCGACCGCTGGAACGGGCAGTTCTCGGTTCTGTACGCGACCGCAAACGGGAACGCCTACCGCGTCGACGCGGCGGGCAACACCGCACAGATCGGGCTTGACCCGGGTGGAAACGGCGTCGGCGCAATCGGCGGTGTCACCGACATGGACGACGACGGGACGCCGGACATCCTCTTTGCGGACACGAGCCAACAGCTTCGATTCTACGAGGAGGGCGCGAGCGACAACGTCCTCGTCTCCAACGGCGGCGTCGGGCAAAACGCCGGAATCGGGATGGGAGCAGCCCGCGACTTCGACCGCGACGGCGTCGAGCGTGCACCGATAGTCGACGGCTCCGGCAGCCTCCGACTTATCAGCGAGACGACCGGACGGAGCGGGCAACTCACATCGGTCTCCCAGAAGGCACCCGCGGCCGGCTTCCAGTGGGACGAGGCAACGACCAACCGCGAAATCATGTTCGTCGCACAGGACACCAACGACGCCGGGAACACCATCTACGTGCTGGCGTACGTCCCGCCAGACGGGAGCGAGCCGGCGACGATCGTGACCGACTCGAACGGTGACCCGATTCAAGTCGTACAGGGGACGGGGGTGGCCTGACGTGCGCGAACGCGCCCAGTCGTCGACAATCGGCTACGTGCTCGCCATCGGCGTGGCGACGCTGCTCATCACCGGTCTCATCACCGGCGTCGGCACCTTCGTCGAGGGACGACAGGAGCAGGCCGTTCGCGACCAGCTCACCGTGGTCGGCGAGCGGGTGGCCTCACAGCTCACCGCGGCCGACGCGCTGGCGACGCGTGAGGGGACGGTGTACGTCGAGCCGGCGGTGCCCGAGCGGGCCGTCGGGATGAACTACCGGATTAGACTGGACGCGAGCAACGAACAGCTGATACTGTCGACGGCCGACCCGGCAGTCACGGTTCGGGTGCCGGTCTCGACGACCCGGCCGCTGGTCGACTCGGCGACGCAGGGAACGGACGTCGCGGTCCGGTACGACGAGAACGGGCTGTCCGTGGGTGAAAAGCGATGACGGGCGACGAGCGCGGCGTCTCGGAGGTGCTCAGCTACATCCTCGTGTTCTCCGTCGTGGCGGTGACCATCGCGTTCGTCCTCGGCGACGGGCTGGGTGCCGTCACGACGACCCAACAGAACGCCCGCATCGACGCCGCACAGAGCGGCGTCGCCATCCTTGACAAGAGCATCGAGACGGTGTATCAGACGGGGGTCCCCCGTCGTTCGACGGAGTTGAAGCCGAACGGGGGGACGCTCTCGGTGGGTGGTCGGCTCGACGTGGATATCGTCGTCTCGCAGGGCGGGTCCGACCTGTTCGATTACGGGTCGGCCAGCAGCCGCTTTACCCACACCATCGACGACCAGTCGGTCGGGCTGGCGCTCGGTGCGCGGTTCCGCAGCGGAACGGGCGGCGTCGCGATGACGGCCGAGCCACCCTTCCACTTCGGCGACGAGCGGACGAATCTCCCGGTCGTGTTGTTGACCGGAGCCGACAGCGTCTCCACCGGCTCGCCGGTCCAGATTGTCGCCGACACGGAAAACGAGGAGCTGCTCGACCACCGGACCGCCGGCCCGAGCGCGGGGACACCCTACACCGTCGAAGTGACCGTCGAGACGACGCCAGAGCGGGCGGCTGCGTGGAACCGGTACTTCCAGCGCGAGGGACTCACCGCAGTCGATGACGACCCGAGCGACGGCACAGTCGTCTACAGTCACGAGACCCGACGGCTCATCATCGAGGAGTTCACGACCGGGCTCGAACTGCGTTAAGACTCCTCGACGACGACCGTGTTGCGCGAGACGTGGAGATACGAGAATATCGTCACGTCGCCGTCGTACGCCGGTATCCCCTTGGCGGCGAGGTCGTAGTGGATGGTCGACCCGGACTTGAGGTCCGGCTTGCCGACGGCCATCGCACCGAATATCTCGCTCTGTGACCGCATATCCAGCGAGGAGTCATCGCCCGGCGCGTAGAAGATGCCGACGAACCGCGACTCGGAGGACATCGTCGCGGTCAAGTCGTCGGTCCCGTAGAGCCAGAAGCGCGGCGAGGCGTCGTCCGGGACGGAGACGTCGCCGCTGTTCATCGTCACGCTGCCGCCGGTCGTGTAGAGTCTGGCGGCGTTGTCGTTGCTGCCGGCGACGGCGATTTCACCGCCGTTGGAAACGTCGATGTTCCCGGTGACCGCGAGGGTGACTTCCTCGTCTGCGGACGGTTCGAGCGTTAGCGTCCGGCCGTTCAACTGGAGTTCCCCGTCGATGTAGTAGGTGCCGGCAGAGAGCGTCACGTCGCCGTCACCGGCGAGCGAGTCGTCCACGAGCGCGGCGACGTCGCCGTTGTCGTTGTCGTCGCGTGCACTCGAGACGCGCTGGGTGACGCGTCCACCGGAGCGTTGCACCTCGACCGACTGTTTGATAATTTCGCCGTTGCGAATCTCGGAGTTGCCCTTGACGTTGACGTAGTTCCCCTCGGGAACGATGACATCACCGTAGACGGTGACGCCGCCGCCGATGTTGACGTTGCTCGTCGCGACGATGCGGCCGTCGTCGAGTTTGCTCTCGGAGTAAGCGCCCTCGGTGGAGTCGTAGCTGTCGAGGAACGTGCGAGAGCCGCCGCCACCCTTCAGATTGAAGCCGGAGGTGCCGGTGGCGGCCGCGCCGTAGGAGATGGTGTTGTCGTACTCGGTCTTCAGCGTGACACTCGCCGTCTCGGTCGAATCGTCGACGGTCACGTCACCGCCGACTCGGCGCTCGAAGTAGCGGCCCCACGCCCGGTAGTAGTCGCTCTGGACCCGGACGGTGAGCTGCCGGTCTTCGACGGGGTTGACACCGTTTTCCGGGGAGGGGTACGTCGCCTCACTTCCACCCGATGCAAGTCGGACGCTGTCGCCCGAGAACCGCGCCGGGAGATTGTCGGCGGTCACGCTCACGACGGGGATGGTGAGCGTGTCGTCGTTGAAGTCGAATTCGGGGGGCGAAACCATCCGCGCGTAGTCGTCGCCCTGTCGCCAGACGCCGCCGCCCTGATACGCGAGGGTGTCACCGTCGGTGGCGTACTCGACCGCGCCGAGGGGTTCATCCACCAGCGTCTGTGTGGTCCCGTCGTCCGCGGTCGCGACGACGGAAATCGACCCGCCGTCGGTGACGGTGATGCTGTCGGCGTTACCGATACCGACGGTCGTCGTCCTGCCGGTCTCGCCGAAGGCGACGAGGGCGGCCGCCGAATCGAACTGTGCGGCCGCGATGCCGGCACGCTCCTCGTTGGCCTGTGTGCGCGACTCGTCGAGCGTGTACACGGCGGCACCGACGGTCGCCGTCGCGGCGGCCACGGTGATGGCGATGACGAACACCGCCCCGAGCGTCGATGATTGGCCCCGCTCGTTCATACAGCGTACACGGCGTCAACGGTGATAACGACAGGGGCTTGTTTCAGGACGTGAACACACGCCCGTGACAGCGCGTCTCGACATCGAACACGACCTACCGCCCGACCTCGCCGACGCGCTCGGCGACGACCGCCGCAGCGTCGGAACGCTGTACAACGAGCTACAGGACCTCTCTGGGGAGGCGTTTCGCGACCGGTTCGACGACGCCTTCGGTCGGCTCACAGAGGCGGTGCCGGCCGACGCCGAGTTCGTCGTCGTCGTGCTCGGGTTGGAAGTCGACACCGAGACCGACCCGTTCGTGACCGACGCCGGCGTCGTCGCCGTCCACGAGCCGAACCCGGACGGCAGCGTCGGGACGCTCCACTTCGTCGCCGACGACGCCCCGACAGACACGTTCGTGATGCTCCCGATTCGCCCGGCGGACTGTCCGCCCGGCTCCGGACGGCCGGTGTCACAGCTCACCGTCGAGGAGTTTCGCGACATCGTGAGCGCGATGGTGTACAAGCGATTCGACCTGCTCGATTCCGACATCGACGCCTACCGCGACTCGTACCTCCGGCCGCTGGTTCGGGGCGTCGAGGCGTACGCGTCGGCTTAGCCCGCCGGCAGCGACAGCGTCACCGTCGTCCCGTTCTCGGCGTCGACGCGGAACTGTCCGCCGACGCCCTCGACGGCCCACCTGACCAGCCACAGCGCGATACCCTGTGTGTGTTCCAGGGGCGTCTCGGAGCCGGTCATCAGCGCGTTGCGTTCGATCTGTGGCATCGTCTCGCCGTCGTCGTGGACCCGGAGTTCGACCACGTCCGCCCGGTCGATGACGGAGACGGTGATGTTCGACGCCTCGCCGCTGCGGTCGATGGCGTCGTCGAACAGCTTGTCCAGACAGAACTCGATTTGGTCCGGACAGACGGCCATCGCCGACTCCGGCGTCACCGTCTCGACGTTGGCGTCGGGGTAGGTGATTTCGAGCCGCGGGACGGTCTGTTCGACCAGCGCCGCGAGGTCCCGCTGTTGGCCGGTCTGTCCGTCGATACTGGTCTCGTCGCCGAACTCGCGGACCGCCTCGGCGATATCGAGTAAGCTGTCGGCGGCCGCGGAGATGCGCTCGCCCGCGGACTGTATCGTCTCCGGGTCGCTGTCGGGTGCGTCCGTCAGCGTCGCGGCGTGGCCCGCCACCACGTTCAGCTTGTTGCGGAGGTTGTGGCGCAACACCCGGTCGAGCACGGAGAGTCGCTCCTGCTGGCGGCGGATGTCGGTGATGTCGCGCGCGACGACGATGACCCGCCGGCTCCCCTCCAGCGTCTCCGGCTGGAAGCGGAACTGGTAGGTGTGGCGGTCGCCCGGCAGCGTGAGCTCCTGTTCGTGGGTCTCGTCGCGTGCGAGCGCGAGCATCAGCGTGTCCATCAGCTCGCCGGCCTGCTCCTCGTCGAACAGCGTCGTTATCGCCGTGTCAGTCGTGCCGGCACCGAACACCTGTGCGGCGGCGTCGTTGGCGTACTCGATTGTTCCCGCGGGGTCGAGCACCAGAATCGGGTCGCTCACCGACTGGACGATTCGCTGGTGGCGCTGGAGGATTCGCTCTCTGGACTTTCGCTCGGTGATATCCCGCTGGAAACCGATGAAGTGCGAGACGGTCCCGTCCTCGGTGACGGGGACGATTTCGAGCTCGTTCCAGAACGGCTCGCCGGACTTCCGGTAGTTCAGAATCTCGACGCTGACCTGCTCGCGGGACTGAAGTGCCTCCCGCAGTTCCGTGCGCGTCTGCTCGTCGGTGTCGGGCCCCTGCAGGAACCGGCAGTTGCGACCGAGCACCTCCTCGCGGTCGTAGCCCGTGATGTCGAGGAAGCCGTCGTTGGTGTAGACGACCGGGTAGTCGCCGTCCGCCTCGGTGATGATGATACCGATTTCGGCACCGTCCATCGCCCGCCCGTACAGTTCGAGTTGGTTGCGGCGGTCGGTCGCGAGCTTCGACTCCTCGCGCGTCTCCAACAGCGCCGAAACGCGGGTCTCGATTGCGCGTTTCGGCGCTGGAATCGACTGGATGGCGTCGACGGCGGTCCCGACTGCGTCGCCGTACTCCTCCCACAGCGCCGTCTCGTCGCCGGTCGCGACCAGCAGTGCGGGAGCCGCGGTCGGCTGGCTGTCGGCCTTCCACTCCGTGAGCGCGTCGCGGAGCCGAGCGAACGCCCCCTCGTCGACGATACACAGGTCGGTCTCCTCGGGGACCGACGCCTCGAACTCGATCACGTCGTACTGGGCGAGAAGCTGAGCGAGGAGCTCGCGGTTCCGGCCGCTGTCGAAGCCGAGGGCAACCCGCACCGCGCCGTCGTCCGTGTCGGACCGGCGGTGCGCGTCCATCGGCTATTCGATTCGTTCCGGGACGCCGGTGAGGATGCCGCGTCGGTCGGTGAGTGCACCACCGAGCGTGACGCCATCGGTGTCGATACGCAGCTCGCGCAGCGACTGCTCGAAGTCGCTGAACCGCTTTTTCAGGACGCCGACCACCTTCCGTATCTCGCCGTCCATCTCCACGTACCGGAGGAAGATGATGTTGTCAGCGAGGTAGCTCACCCGCTCGTCGGTGGCGTCGAGCGACCCCGCCAGGCTCCCAACCTCGTCGATGAGGATGGTGGTGACGCCCATGCGCTTGAGATACCGACACAGGGCGTGAAGCTCGCGGGTCAGCTCCTGTTCGGTGTCGCTCCCCCGAAGCCCGAGCCGGTAGCCCGGAATGCCGTCTATCATCACGACCTCGACGCCGCCCTCGACCGCCTCGCGAACGTCGGCCGCGAACTCGTCGGGGCTCTGGGTGAGCGACTCCACCTCGAACAGCCGGAGCGGGCCGTCCGCGTGCAGTTGGCCGACGCCGAGTCCGAGCTGGTCGGCGCGGTAGAGATAATCGTCGCGAAGCTCCTCGAACAGGAAGCCGGCCGAGGGGGTCCCGCCGGCTGCCGACGACCGGAGAAACAGCGAGCCGAGGGTCGTCTTGCCGACGCCCGACGGGCCGGAGATGACCGTCACGGAGCCACGCTCGATTCCGCCACCGAGCAGAGCGTCGAGTTCGGAAACGCCCGACGAGAGCTGTTCGCGGTCGGTCTCGCGGCGGTGCTCGCCGGGGACGAGCTTCGGGTAGATGCGACCGCCGGTGTCGCCGCGAATCCGGTAGGTGTGTTTGCCGTTTGCGAAATCCGAGCCACGGAACTTCGTCACCTCGAGCGAGCGGTGGTTCGTCGTCCGGTCGATTTCGAGGGTGGCGTCGCCGAGGAACTGGAGGTCCCAGTCGCTGCCGGCTGCGACGGCCTGTGTCGTACAGACCGTCGTGATGTCGCGTGCCTTGAGTTCGTTCACCAGCGAGGAGATATTTCGCCGGAACCGGTAGTCGTCGGGGACGAGCGACCGAAGTTCAGACAACGGGTCGATGGCGAGTCGGTCCGGCTCGATATCGTCGATTTCGTCGGCGATAGAGTCGAGCAGCGCCTCGCCTTCGACCTCCTCGTGTGGGAAGATGGTGTACTCGTCGTCGCTCTCGAAGAAACGGCTGCCGTCGGCACTCAGATCGAGTATTTCGACGTTCGAGAGGTCGATATCCAGTCGGGCGGCGTTCTCCCGGATATCCTCCTCGCGCTCTTCGAAGCCAATGTAGAGCCCGCGGTCCGCGGCGGCGAGAAACTGCAGGGCGAGCACCGTCTTTCCGGTACCCGGCCCACCGCTTACGATGGCCGTCTGCCCGCGGATGAACCCCCCATCGAGCACATCGTCAAGCCCGTCCGTCCCGCTCGTGACTCGGGGTGTGCTTGTCATCTGATTGTCCTTGGCAGGCGGCCGCTATGAGGATTCCGACCGGTTTCACGGCGAAACTCCGCGAACTATCGCTGTCTGGCCTCGGTTTCGAGGGCCTGCTGTTCGTGTCGGACCCGTTCGTCGCCGGGCGTGACGTTCACCGACGGCGCGAGGAACTCGATTAGCATCATCCGTGGTAAGTCATACCAATACAAGAAACTTCGGGTCACCCAGCGGAATCGTAATCCCTAAACTCGCGCCCGGCAGACGTGCGGGTGAGCCGAGATAGCCTAGCCTGGCCAAGGCGGTAGATTCGAAATCTACTGTCCTCACGGACACGTGAGTTCAAATCTCACTCTCGGCGTTCCTCCGACACACCGTAGTGAACGTGGTGAGCGATAGCGAACCCGTGAGCTACCGCGCCGGAGACCGCCGCGTGAGTTTGAACGAGAGACGACACGAGCAACGCGAGCGTCGTCGCGTGGTTCAATATCTCACTCTCGGCGTTTTCACGGAGCCATCCACTGAGCGACCGCTTCGACTGTCGTCCCGACATCTCAACCGCTAAGTGCGGATGTGGCAAGAATTGTGCATGGAAATCGTCGAGGACACCCTCGGGGTGCCGATAGCGACGTTCCTCGCGCGCCCGCTGTTCGCCCACATCGCGACCGCGAGCCCCGACGGGCCGCGCGACTCGCCGGTGTGGTTCCTGTACGACGAGGAGAGCGAAACCGTCTGGATTGACGCCGACCGCGCGTCGAACACGTTCACCGACCGCATCGACGATGATAACAGAGTAGCCGTCGGCGTCGTGGACTCAGAGCCGGCGCGGGGACTCATCCAACACGTCGGCGTGCGCGGAACGGCAACGCTGGAGCCGTTCGACGCCGAGCGTGCAGAGCGACTGTACGCGAAGTATCTGGGCACAGGACGAGAGACGTGGGACGACCGGTTTCGCACGTACATCGAGCAGCCGCCCGAGTCCGCGACACTCGTTCGGGTGACTCCGGAGACGGTGGTGGCGCGCGACCAGTCGTACCGGCCGGCACCGACCTACTGACGGCTACTGCCCGTCGGGGTCGTCGTCGCCGGGTTCGACGCCGCGGTTGCGAATCATGCCGCCGCGGAACGCCACCCACCCGAGCACGCTAATCATCAGGATGGGCGGCAGAATCATGAACCCCCACAGCGGGTCGAGCCCCCACTCCAAGAGGAGAATCACGTCGGCGACGCCGAGCGCGAGAAACGGGAGAATCCCGCGGAGCGCGCGCTTGCGGCTGAGCGTGAACTCCGAGCCGTCACTTCCCATACCCTCTCTCGCGGCTACGCGAGCATAAATTCACGCTCGCGCCGGCCTACTCGACGTCGGCGAGCGACTCCTGCTCGCCGGGGTCGGGGTCGCGGCGCGGGGGGACGCGCCGCCCGCCGACGACGTAGCCGTCCACGTCGCTTTCGTCCCACGGCGCGGCGTCCTGCACCCAGACCGTACGTCCGGGCGGGGACATGATGCGCGCCCACTGGGCCGCCAGCGCCTTCGTGGCGAACGCTCGCCGCGTCCCGTGGGCGCGCACCCACCGGCCGGCGTCGGGCGACACCTTCCGGGCCGACCGCTTGATTTCCACGAGATACTCGTCGTCGCTCACACCCGATGTAGGCGCGTCTCTCGACAAAACAGTACGGATACGCCCGAAGACACTTACCAGCGTGTCAACGAATCCGGGTATGCGCGCCGCCCTCCTCCTCGTCGCGCTCGTGCTCGTCGCCGGCTGTACCGGCGGGCCGGCCGCGACACCGACCGAGACAGCAAGTCCGAGTCCGACGCCCGACCCGACACCGGGAACCGCAACCGAGACGCCGACGACCGTCGCGTACAGCGACCTCTCACAGCGCGACCAAGCGGTCGTCCGGGCCGCGGTGAACGGGACCGTCCGGTTCCTGCCCGACTCGCCACACGTCCCCGAGACGCGATTTGGGCCCGACGCGGTGGACGCGTTCCGCGACGCCGAGTACGTCCGCTACGACGGCACGCGGTACGCGGTGTCGCTCACCCAGGGCGACCTGTACGCGACCTACGGCGTCGAGACGGAAGTCGCCGAACCGGAGCCGAGCGCCACGGTCGTCGACGCGGCGAATCTGAGCGAGCGCGAGCGTGAGGTCGTCGCGGCGGCGCTCAACGGCGGCTACTACACGGAGTTGGGTGCCGACAGACCGCCGATGCCGGACGCCGAGTACGTCCGCTACGAGGGTGAGACCTACCGGCTCCTGCTCGTCGTCGGCGACTACTGGACGTGGGAGCTTCGGCTCTCGCCGGCCTGAGCAACCGTGACGCGGTCGCCCGGCTCCACGCCGTCGGCCGCGCCCGCGGGGAGTTCGATGACCGTGTCGGCGACGGCGCTCCCGCGACCGGTCCACGCGGGTAGTCGTTTCACCCGCTGGACGACTCCGTCGGTGAGCCAGACGGCGTCGATGTCGAACGGGACACACACCATGTGGAGGTGCCGCGTCGACTGGCCCGTGAACTCGAAGACGAGCGCGTAGTCGTCGGGAATCGACCGCCGGAACATCAGCCCGCGAGCGCGGGCGAGAAGGCCGTCGGCTACGTCGACGGTCGTCGCGATGGGTTCGCCGGACGCCTCGTGTACGACCTGCACGGCCGACTCTGTCGGCGACCCGGTATGAGCGTTTGGGCGAGTCGCGCTACGCGAACTGCTCGTCGTACAGCTCTTGGGCGTGCTCGATGGCGTCGAAGGCGGCCTGCTGATTCTCGAAGCCGAGCGTCTCGACCTCCTTGCCCTCCTCCAGATTCTTGTACGTCTCGAAGAACTCCTCGATCTCGTCGAGCTGCTGTTGTGGAATGTCTTCGAGGTCGGTGATGTGGTCGTAGCGGGGGTCCTCACTCGGGACGGCGATGACCTTGTCGTCCTGTTCGCCGTCGTCATCCATCTTCATGAGCGCGACGGGACGCGCCTCGATGACGCAGCCGGGGAACGTCTGATCCTCGACGAGCACGAGCACGTCGAAGGGGTCCTCGTCGTCGTAGTACGACTGCGGGATGAACCCGTAATCCGAGGGGTAGTGGACGTTCGAGTGGAGCACGCGGTCGAGCACGACGCCCGGAATGTCCTTGTCGTACTCGTACTTGTTGCGCTCGCCCTTGAGACACTCAACGACGGCGTAGATTTCCTCGGGCGCGTTCGGTCCCGTCTCCATGTCTTCCCAGAGATTTGCCATACTCCGCGCTGGGTTTGGCTGTCAAAAACCACTTTCGATTACTCTGTACGCCCGATATTCCGTGAATAATACCTGAAGAGCTTACCGAAACTCTCTAAAGCCTATCGAGACGTACACGGTGGTAGACACGACGGCGAGCCGACGGGTAGAACGGATGTTCGCCAAGTGTTAAATACGTCAACGACGTTAACAGTACCATGTCAGAGGCACAATCAGTTACGGGCACCCCAGGCATCGCAAGCGAACTCACGGCGTTCCAACGGAACATCCTCACCATCCTGGCCGAGGAGGCACGCTACGGGCTCGCCATCAAACGCGAACTCGAGGAGTACTACGGGACGGAGGTCAACCACGGCCGGCTCTACCCGAATCTCGACGACCTCGTCGAACTCGGGCTCGTCGAGAAGAGCGAACTCGACAAGCGGACGAATCAGTACGAACTCACCGAGGAGGGCATCGACGTGCTGCTCGACCAGTACGCGTGGGAGTTCGAGAAGTTCACGGCCGACGAGGAGCGCGTCGAAGCGCTCGAAGCACGACTCAACTGAGTCTGAGTCTGTTTCTCCGAGTCACCAGCCGCGGAGCCGCGGCTACGTCGACTCTGCAGCCTCGACGGTGAGTTCGACCGACTCCTCCAGTGCGGCCCGCTGTTGCTCGTCGGGGAAGGCGTTGCGCGGATAGTAGTCGGTGATGAACTCCCGTCGCTCGGGGGGCGTGAGCTGTTCGATGGGCTTCGCGTAGTGGTTGCCGGCGAAGTCGGCGAGCCGGTGGGCGTTGTAGCCGTGTAGCTCGCCGTGTTCGCGCTCGATACGGTCGGCGACGGCGCGGTTGTGCTCTTCGACCGCGTGCCAGTCGTCGCCGTCGCCCGTTCCCGACAGCTGGCGCTCGATTGCCTCGTCGGTGTCGACGCGCTCCATCACGACGGTTCCCTCCTCGTCGGTCCAGTCGTCGGGGTGTAAGACCAGGTGGGTGTCCGTGTCGCCGGAGCGGAGTCTGGCGACGTAGTCGTGGTCGGCGAGCAGTTCGTCCCGGCGCTGTCGGTAGCGGTCGGCCTCGGAGACGGTCGGGTCGTCGCCGTCGAAGGGAGCGTCGTGGTCGGCGCGCTGTTCGACCTCGCGGGCGAGTTTCGTCAGGCGTTCCGCCTCGTCGCGGATATCATCGGGAAGCATCGAAGGCGTCGTTTGCCAGTTTGTCGGCCCGCTCGTTTATCTCTCGCGGAACGTGCTCGATGGACCAGTCGACCCCGGACAACAGCTCTCGGACGCGGACCCGGCGCTCGCGGAGGTCGGGGTCGTTCGTGTCCCACTCGCCGCGCACCTGCTTGACGACGAGCTGTGAGTCCCCCCTGATTTCGAGCGTGTCGAAGCCGCGGGCGGTCGCCGCTTCGAGCGCGCGGATGAGCGCCTCGTACTCCGCCCGGTTGTTTGTCATCCGGCCGACCTGCTCGCCCCCCTCCGCGACGATGCCGTCGCCGGTGACGATGGCGTAGCCGATGGCCGCCGGCCCCGGATTGCCGCGACACGCCCCGTCGAAGTAGACGTAGGCGCGACCGCCGCCGCCCCGGAGCAGACCCACCAGCCGGTCGGTCTGTTGGCCCTGGACGACCACCTTCCCCTCGTACGCGACGGCAGTCGCGTCGCCGTCGGTCGCGCGCCACTGCTCGTGGTCGGTGTTGCCGGGCGTAATCTCGACGCCGGCCTCCCGGAGTCGGTCGCGGGCGTCGGCGGTGTCACACTCGATGACGGGCATAGACGGAGTTTCCGACCGACGGCGTTAGGGCTGTCGTGTCGCGGGAACCCGGCCGCGGACGGGTATATAAATCGGGGACGAGAGACGGGAACGACAGCGCGTCAGACACCCCTCGGTGGGCGGATTCGCCCCGTTTCGAGAGGTCAGATACCCGGATAGTTTTATACCACATTCGGGTGTGGGAAGACATAAGATGACACGACCCACTCGCGAGCGCACCCGAACCCGCGAAACCGGCGAGAGTGAGGAGACGACGGAGGTCGAGGACGCCTGTCCGGAGTGTGGGACCGATTCGCTCGTGACGACCGGCGACCACGAGGTCGTCTGTGACGGCTGCGGGCTCGTGGTCGAGGAGTCGAACATCGACCGGGGGCCGGAGTGGCGGGCGTTCAACCACTCCGAACGACAGTCGAAGTCCCGGGTCGGTGCGCCGACGACCCAGACGATGCACGACAAGGGACTGACCACCCAAATCGACTGGAAGAATCAGGACGCGTACGGGCGCTCGATTTCCTCCGAGAAGCGGAGCCAGATGCACCGGCTCCGGAAGTGGCAGGAACGCATTCGGACGAAAGACGCCGGCGAGCGCAATCTCCAGTTCGCGCTCTCGGAAATCGACCGGATGAGTTCCGCGCTCGGCGTCCCGCGCTCGGTTCGCGAGGTCGCGTCGGTCATCTACCGGCGCGCGCTCAAGGACGACCTGATTCGGGGCCGCTCCATCGAGGGGGTCTCGACGGCGACGCTGTACGCCGCCTGCCGGAAGGAGGGGATTCCGCGCTCGCTGGAGGAGATTTCGGAGGTCTCCCGCGTCGAGCGCAAGGAGATCGGTCGCACGTACCGGTATCTCTCACAGGAGCTCGGGCTCGAGATGGAGCCGGTCGACCCCAAGAAGTACGTTCCGCGATTCTGCTCCTCGCTCGACGCCGGCGACGAGGTGCGCGCGAAGGCGAAGGAGATTATCGACAAGACCGCAGAGCAGGGGCTGCTCTCGGGGAAGTCGCCGACCGGCTACGCCGCGGCCGCGATTTACGCCTCTTCGCTCCTGTGCAACGAGAAGAAGACCCAACGCGAGGTCGCGGAGGTCGCGCAGGTGACGGAGGTCACCATCCGGAACCGCTACCAGGAACAGATCGAGGCGATGGGGCTGTACTGACCGCTTCGAGCACAAGACATATCTCTCGGGGGACCCGATTGTGAGTAGATACCACGCCTATGAACGAGGTCCAACTAGAGGTGGCGAAGGCGTACCCGAACGACTCCGGTCGGGGCATTGCGCGGCTCGACCCGGATACGCTGCTTCACCTCAAGCTCTCGCCGGGAGATATCATCGAAATCGAAGGCGCTGACACCACCGCGGCGAAGGTGTGGCGCGCGGACCGGCAGGACTGGAACACCGACACGGTCCGCATCGACGGCTTCACACGCCAGAACGCCGACGTGGGCATCGGTGAACGCGTCACCATCACGAAGGCCGAGGCGACGAAGGCCGACAAGCTGGTGCTCGCGCCGCCGGAGGAGGCGTCCGTCCAGTTCGGCTCCGACGCCGCCGGCATGGTCAAGCGCCAGATTCTGAAGCGGCCGGTCGTGGAACGCGACATCGTCCCCGTGATGTCCTCGACGAACCATCCGTTCATGCGCTCGCCCGGCCAGGCGATTCCGCTCATCGCCATCGAGACCGAGCCGGAGGGGGTCTGTCTCATCACCGAAGACACCGAGGTCGAACTCCGCGAGGAGCCGATTTCCGGCTTCGAGAAGACCGGCAGCGGCATCACCTACGAGGACATCGGCGGGCTCGGCGACGAGATTCAGCGCGTCCGCGAGATGGTCGAGTTGCCGATGAAGCATCCACAGATCTTCTCGAAGCTCGGCATCGAGCCGCCACAGGGTGTGCTCTTACACGGTCCGCCGGGCACGGGGAAGACGTTGCTCGCGAAGGCCGTCGCCAACGAGACCTCGGCGAGCTTCTTCTCCATCGCCGGGCCGGAGATTATCTCGAAGTACTACGGCGAGTCCGAACAGCAGTTGCGCGAGATATTCGAGGAGGCGACCGAAGAGGCCCCCTCCATCATCTTCATCGACGAACTCGACTCCATCGCCCCGAAGCGTGAGGACGTGACCGGCGAGGTGGAGCGTCGGGTCGTCGCCCAACTGCTGACGATGATGGACGGGCTCGAATCCCGGGGGCAGGTCGTCGTCATCGGGGCGACGAACCGCGTCGACAGCGTCGACCCCGCGCTCCGTCGCCCGGGTCGGTTCGACCGCGAAATCGAGATCGGCGTCCCCGACGAGAAGGGCCGCAAGGAGATCGCCCAGATTCACACCCGCGGGATGCCGCTGTCGGACGACGTGTCGCTGGGCGCGCTCGCCGACGACACCCACGGCTTCGTCGGTGCGGACATCGAGAGCCTGACGAAGGAGGCCGCGATGAAGGCGCTGCGCCGCTATCTCCCCGAAATCGACCTCGACGAGGAGGACATTCCGCCGAGTCTCATCGACCGGATGATTATCAAACGCGAGGACTTCGACGGCGCACTCAACGAGGTGAGTCCCTCGGCGATGCGGGAGGTGCTCGTCGAACTGCCGAAGCTCTCGTGGAACCAGGTGGGCGGGCTGACGGACGCCAAAGAGCAGGTCCAGGAGGCCGTCGAGTGGCCGCTCTCCTCGCCCGAGAAGTTCGACCGCTTCGGCATCGACCCGCCGGCCGGCGTCCTGCTGTACGGGCCACCGGGCACGGGGAAGACGCTGATGGCGAAGGCCGTCGCCAACGAGACGAACGCGAACTTCATCTCCGTTCGTGGGCCACAGCTGCTCTCGAAGTGGGTCGGCGAGTCGGAGAAGGCCATCCGCCAGACGTTCCGGAAGGCCCGACAGGTCGCCCCGACCGTCATCTTCTTCGACGAGCTCGACTCGCTGGCTCCGGGCCGCGGCGGCGGCACGGGGACCAACGTGAGCGAGCGCGTCGTCAACCAACTGTTGACGGAACTCGACGGGCTCGAAGAGATGGGCGACGTGATGGTCATCGCGGCGACGAACCGCCCGGACATGATCGACCCGGCGCTCATCCGCTCGGGCCGGTTCGACCGGCTCGTCATGGTCGGGGAACCCGACCTGGAGGGTCGCGAGCAGATTCTCAACATCCACACCGAGGACATGCCGCTGTCGCCGGACGTGAGCCTGCGTGAGCTCGCGGAGATCACCGACGGCTACGTCGGCTCCGACCTCGAATCCATCGCGCGTGAAGCCGCCATCGAGGCGCTGCGCGAGTCCGATGCGGCCGACACGGTCGAGATGCGCCACTTCCGGCAGGCGCTCGACAGCGTCCGCCCGACCATCAACGAGGACATCCGCGACTACTACGAGGGTATCGAAGACCAGTTCAAGGGAAGCTCCTCGGGCATGAGTCAGACGGGCGGCTCCGGGAAAATCGGCTTCCAGTAGCGCCCGACTCTTTTACAGTATCGTCGCGCCGGGACCGATAGCGGTCTGGAAGGCGCGCGCCTCGATACCTTCGTTGGCGAACGCCTCGACGGTCGCGAGCGCGATATCCCGTTGGGTGTCGCCGGGACAGACCGCGAGAATGCCAGGACCGGCTCCGGAGATAGTGACCCCGCTCGCGCCGGCATCGAAGGCAGCCTGCCGGACGGCGTCGTAGCCGTCGATGAGTTTCGCGCGGGCCGGCGTCACAATCGGGTCGTCCATGCCCCGCCCGACGAGCGCCGGGTCGGAGCGGGCGATACCGGCGGTGAGGGTGGCGGCGTTGCGCACGGTCTCGACGACCTGCGACATCCGGGCCTGCTCGGGGACGACCTGTCTGGCGTCCCGCGTCGAAATGACGATTTCGGGGAGACAGGCGACCAAGGAGATATCGGCATCGAGACAGGTGACGCCGTCGTCGCGGGCGATGGTGAAGCCGCCGAGAATCGAGGGGGCGACGTTGTCGGCGTGGGCGTCGCCGGAGACGACGGCCTCACCCTCCGCCGCAATCGGGACGAGTTCCTCGCGGGTCTTCCCGCGGTCGTACAGTTCGTTGAGCGCGACGGCGGCGCCGGCCGCGCTGGCGGCAGACGAGCCGAGTCCCGAAGCCGGGCGGACGCCCTTCTCGATACTGATGTGGGCGGGGGCGTCGAGCGCCTCGGCGACAGCGCCGACGGTGTTCTTGTCGGGGTCTTCCGGGATGAAGCGCGCGCCGACGCCGGACACGTCGATGGTGGTGCGGTCTGCTTTCTCGACGGTGACCACGTCGCTGGGGCGGTCCAAGGCGACGCCGAAGGTGTCGAAGCCACTCCCGAGGTTCGCACTCGTGGCCGGTGCCCGCACGCGGAGCATACCAACGTCGTTGGCGGGTGCCCCGATAAAACTACCCGAAGCCGAGAGTGTCACCCCACGGAGGCGTGGGTGTCACGCCACCGGGGGCTTTTTCGCTCGCGCGACCATCTGTCGGAGTATGAGTGCGCTTCGCGAGGCACTGGGGAATCTTCCGGAAGCGGTGTTCGCCGACCTACTTGAGAGCGACGAGGCGTATCGCGTCGTTCTCGACCTGCCGGGCGTCACCGCCGACACCGTCGACGTGACCGCCGAAGGGGGGCGACTCCACATCGAGGCACGCCGTGACAAGGACGTGCCGACGGCGTTCCGCTACGTCACCGAGGAGCGGTCGCTGTTTCTGGACACCGACCTGCCGCTGCCGCCGACGGTGGACGCGACGGACGCGACGGCGACCGTCGAGCGCGGCGTCCTGACGGTGACGCTCCCGAAGACATCGGTGACGGGGGGGACGAGCGTCCCGGTGTCGGACGCCTGACGTGGCCGTCCTTCGCGCGTACCGTCGATTCGTCGTCGTCGCGGTGCAGTTCCTACCGCTGTTGGTAGCGTACGCCCGCGACCGCAAGCGGTTCATCCTCTTCGGGAGCGGTCGGACCGTCGACACCGAGACCCGTCGACGGCGCGCGCAGTCGCTGCTGGAGTCCCTGCTCACTCTCGGCCCGACGTTCATCAAACTCGGCCAGCTGCTCTCCACGCGGCCCGACGTGTTGCCCCCGGAGTACATCGAGGAGTTCGAGGAGCTACAGGACCGCGTTCCGCCGGCCGAGTGGACCGACGCCAAACGCGTGTTGGAAGACGACCTCGGCCCCGTCGATGAGGCGTTCGACGAGTTCGACACCGACGCCATCAGCGGCGCGTCGCTCGGACAGGTCCACGTCGCGGAGCTGAACGGCGAGCAGGTGGCGGTGAAGATTCGCCGCCCGGGCGTGGAGTCGCTCGTCGAGGCCGATCTCTGGGTCATCTCCACCCTCCTCCCGCTCCTGATGCGGTTCGTGGACGACTCGCGCTCGTTCTCGATGGAGACGCTCGCCAACGAGTTTTCGCGGGTCATCCGCGACGAGATGGATTACCGCCGCGAGCGGGAGATGCTCCGCGAGATTCGCGCGAACTTCGAAGGGGACGACCGGCTCCGGATTCCCGACGTGTACGAAGAGCAGTCGACCGACCGCGTGCTCACGATGGAGTACGTTCCGGGGACGAAAATCAACGACATCGACAGTCTCGACCGACTCGACGTCGACCGGACCCGACTGGCCGAGACGCTCCAGCGAGTGTATCTCCAGATGATCGTCGACGACGGCGTCTTCCACGCCGACCCCCATCCCGGAAACCTCGCGGTACAGGACGACGGAACCCTCGTCTTCTACGACTTCGGGATGAGCGACCGGGTGGACCCGTTCGTCCAAGAGAAGATCATCGACTTCTACGTCGCCATCGCGCGACAGGACACCGACGCCGTGCTCGATACGCTCGTCAGCATGGGCACCTTGTCGCCGGACGCCGACCGCGAGGTGATGAGCGAGGTGATGGAACTCGCCATCGCTGACGCCCGCGGCGAGGACATCGAGCAGTACCGCGTCCAGCAGATCGTCACCCAAATCGAGGACACGCTGTACGAGTTCCCGCTTCGGCTCCCGCCGAACCTCGCGCTCGTGTTGCGCGTCGCGACGGTCGTGGAGGGCGTCTGTGTCACCCTCGACCCCGAGTTCGACTTCATCACCGTCGCGACCGAGTATCTCGGCGAGGAGGGGTACATCGAGGAGGGCGTCCGCGATGCGGTCCGGGATACGGGCACGCAGATTTCAGAGACCACGCAGTCGCTGTTCCGCGTCCCGCCGAAACTGGAGGACGTGCTCGACACCGTCGAGCGCGGGAATCTGGAGGCGACGGTGGAGTTCCCGAACGACCCGCCGATGTTCCGGAAGCTGGCGAGTCGGCTCATCTACGGAATCTTACTCGCCTTCGCGCTTCCGTCGACGGCGCTGTTGTATCTGTTCGCGTCGCTGCAGGTGACGGTCGTCGCCGCGGTGCTCGCGCTCGGCTTGGTCGTGTTGTTGTACCGCTCGTTCACGAAGTCGAGTTCGGGCATCAGCGCCCAGCCGCAGTTCACGCGCCAGAACCTGAACCGACGCGACGAGTGACAAACTCCATACTGCGAGCACCCGTACACCGGGCATGGACACGGTAGTTATCACGGGAGCGAGTCGCGGCATCGGCGCGGCTCTCGCACGCGAGTACGGCACACACGGCGACCGCGTCGTCTGTTGTGCCCGGTCGAAGGACGCGCTCGATGCGGTCGCGAGTGACGTGCGCGAGGCCGGCGGCGAAGCACTCGTCCAGCGGGCGGACGTGCGCGACGAGTACGACATGGAGCGGCTGATGGAGACGGCCGCCCGCGAGGGGGGCGACATCGACACCGTGTTCGCCAACGCCGGCGTCTACCACGGCGCGCCCGGCCAGACGCCACTCGCCGAGGAATCCTACACCGCCTTCGACGAGCACACGCAGGTGAACGGCCGGGGCGTCTTCGCGGCGATACGCGAGGCGCTCCCGCATCTGGCCGACGACGCGCGACTGCTCGTTCCCTCGGGCGGTATCGCCCGCGAGGCCAAGGCCGGCTTCGGCTCGTATGCCGCCTCGAAGGCGTTCGCCGAGGCGCTCGTCCGGCAGTTCGCCGTCGAACTCGACTACCCGACGGCGGTCGTCGACCCCGGACAGGTCTCTTCGGAGCTAACAAACGGGATGCAGGGTCGCGACCCCGAGGACGTGGCTCCGATGTTCCGGTGGGCAGCGACGGAGGCCGACCCCGAGGAGATGGACGGCGCAGTGCTCTCGCTTCGCGACTGGAAATCCGCGACCCGGTAGTCGTTAACAATCGCTCAGTCGACGTTGTGAACCGACGCCCTTATTATTAATATAGGATTCTGAGTTAGTAATGATAGACGAAACTGCGCGGGCACAGACGAGCGGGCGCTCGCTCGTCGGCGTCGGCGCGACGGTGCTGTTGGTCGTGCTGCTCGCGGTGGGGTACAGCGTGGGCGAGCGGAAGGTGCTCGTCGTCTCCGCGGTGGCGTTTCTCGCGATGGCCGGCTTCGCCGTGCCGGGTGCACGCGCCGCGGGCAAGCAGAACGCCCGCCGGCTCGTCTGGGGGTACGGACTGGCCGCCGGCGCGATGGTCACCTCCGCGAGTCTGTTCCTGCTCCCGCAGGCGTTCGCGCTCGGCCAACAGAGCGGCGGCGTGCTCGGGGCGAAGGCCGGCGGGGTCGGCGTCGCCCTCGGACTGCTCGCGGCTTACGGCGGCCACACCATCGGCCACCGGCTCTCGCACGTCGACTCGGCGTTCGACAGCACCGCCGCACAGATTACGGCCCACGCCCTCTCCGCGGGGCTCGTCATCGGGACCATCTACGCCGCGCTCCCGACGGTCGGCTACCTGCTCGGGCTCTCTATCGTCTCGCACAAGGGACCGGCCGGCTACGCCGCGGCGCGGCGGCTCCGCACGGCCGGCAAGCCCGTCTCCGTCCTCCTGCTCCCGGCAGCCGGCGTCGGGTTGACCGCGATTCCCGTCGCCCTGCTCAATCCGACCTTCTCGATGGAGATGAAGGCGGTCCTGTTCGGGTTCGGAGCCGGCGTGTTCCTCCACGTCGCGATGGACTTCCTCCCGCAGTGCGAGACCGGGACCGAGGTCGGCGAGGTCGCACAGCTGTCGGAGAACGCCCACGCGCTGCTCGATAAGCTCCGCGTCCACGCCGTCGCCTCGACCGCGACGGGCGCGCTGGCCGTCGTCGCCGCGTGGCTGCTCATCTGACGTGTACAGACACGGAGAACGGTTACTCAAACGCGGATTTGTGTCTCCAGCCGGCTTATCTGCGAGAGCGGTGTAGCCGGAGTATGAGCGACGGAGACCAGTCGACGCGGCGGAGCCTCTTGCGCGCGACCGGCGTCGCGGCTGCCGTGGGTCTCGCCGGCTGTACCGGCAGCCCGGGCGGCGGCAACGGAAGTGGTGACACCGGTAGAACCGACACGGAGACGCCGACACCGACGGACGCCGAGACGGAGACGCCGACGGACACCGAGACGCCACCACCGGACGACGCAACCGGGCGCGTACACCGCGTCTCAAGCGACGATACCCCCGACCTCGCCGTCGAGCCGGCGGTGACCGTCGTCGATGCGTTCGTCGCGGCCGACGGCCCGGCGGTGCTTCGGGTCGACGTGGACAATCCGAGCGACGAGACCGTGGTCGTCGGAGAGTACCGCGACGTGGTGTTTCAGTACGTGTCGAGCAGCGACTTCACCTACCAGCTGCTCCCCCACTCCGAGCGTTCGACCACGGGCGTCCCCGAGCGCGAGCGACCGCCGTATCCGACCGAGGAGGGAGAGTCGTGTTGGCGGCTCACCGAGCCGCTGGCCCAGACGACGGAGTACGGGACGGTCTCGATTCCGGCCGGCGGCACGCTGACCGCGTTCGTCGGGCTGTACGCCAACCCCGACGCGGGGGCGTGTCTCCCGACCGGCGAGTACCGGTTCGAGGCGACGTACGCGCTCGAAGAGCCTGTCGGCACGTCGAGCGGGACGGCGACCGAGCAGGAGCGAACGACCGCCGAGTGGGGTTTTTCCCTGTCCGTCGAGTCGCTATAGCCCGGTCGGGTGTGAGATGTACGTCGTGTCGAGTCCCCACTCTTCGGCGAGCGACTGGAGCGCCTTCACGCCGAGCGTCTCCGTCGCGTAGTGGCCGGCGAGAAACACCGAGATGCCCGCCTCCTTCGCCTCGTGGTACGCCGGCTGTTTCCCCTCGCCGGTGACGAGCGCGTCGACGCCCGCCGCGCGCGCCTCGTCCAGCCAGTCGGTGCCGCTCCCGGTGAGCACCGCGATGTCCGACAGCTCGTCGGGACCGAAATCGAGCACCTGTACGTCACCAGCGCCCTCCAGCGTCGCGAGTTCCTCACGGAGATCTACCGTCGAGAACGGCGTCTCGGCGCGGCCGCGCTGGCCGGCGTGACCCGGTCCGCTCTCGCCGAACGGTGCGACGATATCGAGTCCGAGTCGGTCACACAGTCGGGCGGCGTTGCCGTACTCGTCGTGGGCGTCGAGGGGTGCGTGGGCGGCGTACAGCGCGATGTCGTTATCGAGCAGGGCTCGGACGCGCTCGTACTCCTTGCCCGTCACGCGGTCGATGCCACCCCACGAGATGCCGTGGTGGACGACGAGCGCGTCCGCGTCGGCGGCGGCCGCCTGTTCGAACGTCTCCACGACCCCGTCGACGGCGAAGGCGACGCGGTCCACGTCTGCGCGTTCCGGGCCGACCTGGAGTCCGTTGACGGCGTAATCCGCGCCGGCCCACTGGTCGACCTGCAGTTCGGTGTCGAGACGGTCGACGAACTCGGAGAGGTGCATACCGGAGCCAGGAGAGCGAGGGTGTTAGGCGCTCGGCTCCGCCGCGTGGGTGAAGACGAACTCCCGGAGCAGTTTGCCCGCGAGCGCGGCCGCCTGCCCGTCGTCGCGGTCGTTCACCTCGACGGTGTCGAAGGCGAGACAGTGGGGCGCGACGGACCGCACCACGTCGCGCATCTCGCGCGACGTAAGCCCGAACGGCTCCGTCGTGCCGGTCCCGGGCGCGAACGCCGGGTCCGCGCCGTCGATATCGACCGAGAGGTACACCTCGCCGTCGAGGTCGGGCGTCCACTCGGCCACGTCCTCGGGCGGGACGACGGTCACGTCTGTTTCGGCGGCGCGTTCGTACTCCTCGGGCGAGCCGGTGCGTGCCCCGACGATGACGGCCTCGTCTGCAACGTCGAGGGCGTGGCGGGTCGCCGTGGCGTGTGACAGCTCGTTGCCGTCGTACTCGGTGCGCAGATCGAGGTGGGCGTCGACGGTGAGGAACACGTCGGGGTCGGCCGCGCGCACGCCGGCGACGGAGACGGTGTGTTCACCGCCGACCAGCAGTGGCGTCACGTCGTCGTCGTGCCACTCCCGGAGGTCGGCCTCCAGGAAGTCGAGATACTCGCCGGCGTCGTCCCACGCGTGGAGGTCGCCGGCGTCGTGGACTGAGTGGTCGGTGAAGAAGGAATTCGTTCGGCGGTCGTAGTCGTCGAAGGTCCGCGCGAACCGGCGGATACGGTCTGGGCCGAACCGCGTCCCCGGCTGGAAGGTGGTCGATACGTCGAGCGGTGCACCGACGACGGCGTACTCCGCGTCGTCGGGTGCGGCGTTCGCGCCCGGAAACTGAGACATGGCCGGGCTTCGACGCGCAGCTTAAACGACCTTGCGCTGGTCTTCGTACTCGAGGAACTCGATTTCGTCGTCGGCCGACACGTCGAGGTCGTCCGGGACGCGCATCGTGAACGTCTCGTAGGTTTCGAGGTCCATCACCTGCATCTCGCCGGAGCTGGTGGAGACGACCTGCCCCTGCTTGCGCGTGATGATGGGAACCCACACCTTCGCGTCGACGGGGTTCGTGAAGTTGCGCTTTTGACCGCCGTCGAAGACGCCCTGCCCCTCGACGCGGGCCTTCGCGCTGCCGTGCTTGCCCGGCTTCGACGTGCTGTAGGCGGTGATGACCGACGGCGTGTCGTTGATCATCACGTAGTTACCTTCCTGCAGTTCGCGGACCTCGGTCTGCTCTCGTGCCATAATCCTGCATTTCCGCCTTGTCGGTATAAACGGTACGATACCCCTCAGGCGCGGCGTTCGAGAAACGCGTCCAGTCGGGCGAGTCCGTCCGCCAACTCCTCGCTCGCCAGCCCGAACCCGATGCGGAATCGACCCGGAACCCCGAAGCCGTCACCCGGGGCGAGCAACACCGACTCCTCGCGGACGAACGCCTCACAGAACTCCCGGCCGGTCTCGAAGCCATCGGGCACGGTCGGGAACCCGTTGACGCCCGTGGGTTCGCGCCACGACATACCGTGGTCGGCGAGGAACGCACCCACGCGCTCGCGGTGATCGCGTGCCTGCGCGCGGTTCTCGGCCAGAATCTCCGCTTCGCGGTCGAGCGCCTGCTTCGCGACGTGTTGGCCGAACGTCGACGGCGAGATGGTGGTGTAGTCCTTCCAGTTGGCGGCCGCGTCGACGACCTCCTCGGGCCCGGCGACCCAGCCGAACCGACAGCCGGCGAGTCCGTGCGCCTTCGTCACCGACGAGGTGGAGATGCCGTACTCGCCAAAGGAGGCGACCGGCGGGAGCGGCTCCTCCGCGAGCAGTCGGTACACCTCATCACACAGCAGGTAGGTGTCGTTGTCGGCGGCGATGTCGTACAGCTCCCGCATCGTCGCCTCGTCGAGATACCGCCCGGTCGGGTTGTTCGGGTTGTTGACGACGAGTACCGCCGTTTCGGGGCGAAGGGCGTCCTGCACGCGGTCGGTGTCGAGGCTCCACGCCGGCGGGTCGAGGTCGACGGTCGTCACCTCGCCGAAGGCGTCGGGAACGGCAGACAGCGACTGATACGTCGGCGTGACGGTGACGGCGTGGTCGCCCATCAGCGCGGCGAACGTCGTGAAGTTGGCCTCCTGTGCGCCACAGGTGAACAGCACCTCGTCGCCCGACCGGCCGTAGCGGGCGGCGACCTGCTCGCGCAGATCGGGGTCGCCGCCGGTCGGAATCACGTAGCCGAGTTCTCCGGGGTCGGTGTCGAACTCCGCGGTCGAACGGGATTCGATGCCCGACTCCGCGAGCATGATGTCGGCGTCGTGTTCGAAGCGGTCGAAGAAACGCTCCAGCTCGAACGGCTCGATGTCCATACCGGACCTTCGGAGCCGGGAGGATAGCCCTGTCGGGGGAGGTGTCGCACGCAGACGGACAGAATTCGACGCCCGCGGTCGGTTCGGGGCGGCCACCGGTGGCTTTTCGACACTGTGGCCCCATCTTCCGGTATGTCACGCTCCGAGTCGATAGCCGTCATCGGGAGCGGCTTCGGCGGCCTCTCGACGGCCTGTTATCTAGCCGACGCCGGCTTCGACGTCACCGTCTACGAACAACACGACCAACTGGGCGGGCGGGCGTCCTCGCTCCAGCGCGACGGCTTCCGCTTCGACATGGGTCCGTCGTGGTATCTGATGCCCGACGTGTTCGAGCGCTTCTTCGACCACTTCGGCCGGGAGCCGGGCGACTACTACGACCTCCAGCGGCTCGACCCCCACTACCGCATCTTCTTCAAGAACGACCAGCGGGCGGCCAGCGACGGCGGGGTTGCAAGCGAAACGGCCCCCGGCTTCGGTGAGGAGGCGGGCGCACGCTACGTCGACATGCTCCCGGACCTCTCGAAGAACGTCGAGACGTTCGAGGCAATCGAGGCGGGCGCGGGCGAGAAGCTGGAGTCGTATCTCGACACCTCCGGCGTCCACTACGAGACGGCGATGGAGCATTTCGTCTACGAGGACCGCCCCCGGCTGCGCGACTGGGTCGACCTCGACGTGATGCGCGCCGCCCCCATCGGCCTCCAGCTGCTCGGCACGATGGACGACTACGTGGCCGACTACTTCGACAATCCGCGGCTCCAGCAGATTATGCAGTACACGCTGGTGTTTTTGGGTGGTTCCCCGAAGAACACGCCGGCACTGTACAACATGATGAGCCACGTCGATTTCAACATGGGCGTCTTCTACCCCGAGGGCGGTGACCCGACCGCGGCGACCCGCGAGCAGATGCACGTCGGCGACGGCGAGGTGTCCGGGCTGGCGGCCGTCGTCGCGTCGCTGGTCGACCTCGGCCGCGACCTCGGCGTCACCTTCGAGACCAACGCCGAGGTGACCGAAATCATCTCCCGCCGCGAGGGCTTCGACGTCGAATTCGCCGACGGCGAGCGCGCGAGCGCTGGGCGTGTCGTCTCCGACGCCGACTACGCCCACACCGAACAGGAACTGCTCCCCGAACACGAGCGGGGCTACGACGCCGACTACTGGGAGTCGCGGACGTACGCGCCCTCGGCGTTTCTCATGTACATGGGCGTCGAAGGTGACATCGACCCCATCGAACACCACACGCTCGTCCTGCCGAACGACTGGGACCCCCACTTCGAGCAGATTTTCGACGAGCCGGCGTGGCCCGACGACCCCGCCTACTACGTCTGTGCCCCCTCACAGACCGACGAGTCGGTCGCACCCGAGGGTCACTCGAACCTGTTCGTGCTCGTCCCCATCGCCCCCGGACTGGAGGACACCGACGAGATCCGCCGAGAGTACCGCGAGACGGTGCTCGATGACCTGAAAGCGAACACGGGCGTCGACCTCCGTGACCGCATCGTCGTCGAAGAGCAGTTCTCCGTCGACGACTTCGCGAGCCGGTACAACTCCATGCAGGGGACCGCACTCGGGATGGCCCACACGCTCCGCCAGACGGCGCTGCTCCGGCCGCCCCACCGCTCGAAGCAGCTCGACGGGCTCTACTTCACGGGGTCGTACACGACACCCGGTATCGGCGTCCCGATGTGTCTGATTTCGGGCGAACACACCGCCGACGCACTCATCGACGACGCCTGAATGAGCAGTCTCGGCATCGTTCCGGGTCGCGACACGCGACTCGGCTATCTGCTCCGCGTCTCGCGGCCCCGGTTCTGGCTGTATCTGGCCGGCCCGGTCGTCGTCGGCGTCGCCTACGCCGCACAGACGCGGGGCGAGCTATTCGCGCCCGTCGCCGTCGCGCTGTTCGTCTACTTCCTGCTCCCGGCGAACGTCTTCCTCTACGGCGTCAACGACATCTTCGACCGCGACGTGGACGCCGCGAACCCGAAGAAAGCGGAACAGGAGGTGCGCTATCGCGGGGACGCGACGGTTCCGGTAGCTGTCGCCGTGACCGGGCTTGCGGGGCTGGCCTTCCTCCCACTCCTGCCGACTGCGGGCGCGGTCGCGATGGTTGCCTTCCTCGTACTGGGTGCGGAGTACTCGGCTCCGCCGCTGCGATTCAAGACCCACCCCGGTCTCGACTCGCTGTCGAACGGGCTGTACGTCCTGCCGGGCGTGGTCGCGTACGCCGCCCTCGCCGGGGAAGCCCCGCCGCTGCTCGCGCTCGCCGGCGGCTGGCTGTGGGCGATGGCGATGCACACCTTCTCGGCGATTCCGGACATCGAACCGGACCGCGCGACCGGCATCGAGACGACCGCAACCCGACTCGGGGAGTCCCGGACCTACGCCTACTGCGCGGCGCTGTGGCTCGGGGCGGCCGTCGCGTTCGCTCTTCTCCACCCGTTCTTGGGTGCGGTGTTCGCCTTCTATCCCGTCTTCGTCGCGGGCATCGCGCTCTCCGACGTGCGCGTCGACCGCGCCTACTGGTGGTTCCCCGCGGTGAACACCGTCGCCGGCGCGCTGCTCACGAACGCCGCACTCTGGGTGCTCATCTATGGCTGACCGGGCACGGATTGAGCGCCGGCTGAACGACCTCGTCTCGGAGAATCGGTTTACCATCGCCGTCTTCTTCCCGCTCGTCGGCGCGGTGATGCTGCTCGCGAGCGCCGAGCGGGTCCTCATTCCGGACCCGCTCGTCTTCCATCCGCTGCTCGTCATCTTCGGGACGGCCGTGATGCGGCTCCCGCTCATCGTCGGCTTGCTCCCGCTCGTGGGGCGGCGCGCCGCCGGAGCAATCGGGCTGCTCACGCTGTACGCCTACGCCATCGAGTATATCGGCACGACCACCGGTCTGCCGTACGGCGTCTTCGAGTACGGCATCGACCTCGGGCCGATGCTGCTGGGGAAGGTGCCGTTCGGCCTCCCCATCTTCTTTCTCCCGCTGGTGGCGAACGCGTATCTGCTCTGTCTGCTCCTGCTCGGCGAGCGAGCGCGGGCCGCACTCGTGCGCGTGCCGGCCGTCATCGCGACGGTGTTGCTGATGGACCTCGTGCTCGACCCCGGTGCCGTCGCCATCGGCTTCTGGGAATACGACCTCACGGCGACGCCGCTCGCGGTGTGGCCGTACAATTCGGGGGTTGCCTTCTACGGCGTTCCGCTGTCGAACTACGCGGGGTGGGTGGTGTCCGCGACGGTGGCGGTCGTCACCCTGGACGCGGCGTTCGAGTGGATCGACCTCCGGGCGCGTCTCGATTCGTGTGCGTTCATGCTCGATGACCTCGTCTCCTTCGTCCTGCTGTGGGGCGTCATCAACGCCGTCTACGCCCAGTGGGCTCCGGTTGCGTTGGCGGCGCTGCTCGGGGTTGGACTCTGGTACACGGACAGATTCGACGTGCCGGCCCCGCCGTGGCTCTGATTACTGAGTCGGCGACGGCGAGACGCCTTCCCCGCGGGTCCGGGTCTCGGCGTTCGGCACGGAGGACACCTTCGCGAACACCGCCTCGGGGTCTTTGTTCCAGATCCAGTGCCAGCGGGCACGCGCCAGCAGCGAAATCTTGCGGGGCTTGGAGATGCTCGGCGTCGCGGTGAGCGTGTCGTAGTCGCGCTCGCGGATGAGCCGGTGGTGGTCGGCATAGAGGATGGCCGACACGAGAATGGCGAACTGACAGTCGCGGGGGAGATAGGCGATGCCCTTGATTCCCTCCGCGTAGAGCTTCTCCGTCCGGTTCAGTTCCGCCTCCATCGCCTTCCGGAACGCCGGGGTCGGCTCCTTGTTCCGAATGTCCTCGACGCCGGAGCCGAACCGCTCGAGCGTGTCGATCGGGAGATACACGCGGTCGAGCTCGTCGATGTCTTCGCCCACGTCCCGCAGGAAGTTCGTCATCTGGAACGCCTCGCCCAGTTTGCGAGCGTGCGGAAGCGCGAGCGACACGTCGTCCGGCTCCATCACGTAGCTCATCATGACGCCGACCGCGGCCGCGGAGCCGCGCATGTAGCCGCGCACCTCCTCGAACGTCTGGTAGCGGTTCTTGTCGATGTCGGCGATCATCGCGTCGATGAACGTGTGAATCTCCTCGTCGGGAATCCCGTACGCCTCGCGCATCTCCGAGAACGCCGTCAACACCGGGTCGTCGCTGTCGCCGCCGAGGGCGGCCTCGCGAATCTCCTCCAGTTCGGCCCGCTGGTCGGCCGGCGAGGCGTCGCCGGCGTCGTCCACGACCTCGTCCGCGACACGGAAAAACGCGTACAGCACGTAGGTTGCCTCCCGAACTCGCGTCGGTAGCACGCGGGTAGCATACCAGAAGGTCTTACCCGTCGTCTTGTGAATCGATTTGCTCTCGGCGAGCTGGGAATCGTCAACCATTCGTTGTGTGACCTACGGACTCATTTGGCTTATAGCTTCCTCGATTCTGGCCCCTCACAGCCAACGTATCCCGGTTTCGTCGGTTCACAGACCACGCATTCGGAGACGACCGCGGCCGCGCGGGGGAGATGGCTTTTTAGTATCGCGCCGTGTGACCTGTGCTCGTATGACAACGTTCCTGGCAGGGGTCGACAGCGAAGAGACAGCAGAGCATCTGCTCGCGTATCTCCGCGAGCGAATCGACGACGGCGACACCGTCTACGCGGTGAACTCACAGCGGGGCGGCGACGACACCAGCGACGACGAAATCGCCGCCGGCAAGAGCGCCCTCGAACCGCTGGAGGAGCATGTCGGTGCCGAGGGCCACCAGCTCGTCCGCGGCAACAGCCCACAGGAGGATATGATCCAGTTCGCTCGCGACCACGACGTGGACGAACTCGTCATCGCGATTCGGAAGCGCTCGCCGACGGGGAAGATGCTGTTCGGCTCGACGGCACAGGACCTCCTCCTTGAGACGGACCGCCCGGTGGTGACCGTCCCCCGACAGCGCTAGTCGAGGAGATTCTCGGCCAGCGTCGGGACGAACGTCCCGATGTCCGTCACCATTCCGACCGCCTGTGCGCTCCCGCGGTCGAGCAGTTGGGTGACGGTCGCCGGGTTGATGTCGACACAGACCACCTTCGTCGTGGAGGGGAGACAGTTGCCGACCGCGACCGAGTGGAGCAGCGTCGACAGCATGAGCACCATGTCGGCGTCGTGGGCCTGCTCGCGAATCGCGTTCTGTGCCTCCACGGCGTCCGTAATCGTGTCCGGCAGCGGCCCGTCGTCGCGAATCGACCCCGCCAACACGTAGGGTACGTCCTGCTGGTGACACTGGTACATGATGCCCGACTCGACGAGTCCCGACTCGACGGCCTCCTCGATGCCGCCCGCGCGGATAATCTCGGAAATCGTGTAGATGTGGTGTTTGTGGCCCTTGCGCGCGTGGTCTGCGGTGTCGGTGTTCACGCCGAGCGAGGTGCCGAACAGGTCGCGTTCGAGGTCGTGGACGGCGAAGCCGTTGCCCGCCGAGATGGCGTCGACGTACCCTTCGCGAACGAGTCGCGCGAGCGCCTCGCGCGCGCCGGTGTGGATGAGCGCCGGGCCAGCCACGACGAGGACGTTGCCGCCCTCGCGTTTCGTCTCCGCGACCGCCTCGGCCACCTGTCGAATCGTCGTCTCGGAGGGGCGCTCCGAGGAGACGCCACCCTGCATGAAGCCGAAGGCGCCGCTGCGGTCGCGGGGGCGTTCGGGCGGCTGAACCCGGATGCCGCCCTCGCCGGTGACGATGCGGTCGCCCTCCTCCACGGCGTTGAGCACCTTCGTGTAGGCGCGCGCGCCGTCGTCGGTCTCCTCAACGACGACCGCACAGTCCATCTCCATGCGCTCGACCTCGACCCACTCGTCCTCGTAGCGAATCTGTGTCGGGTGGTTCGTCGTGGAGTAAAAGCCCTCGGGGACCACCTGGTCGTCGGGGGCGGACGTGAGGGTAGCGTTGGCGGGGTCGGCCGGGTTGGCTCCGTTCTGGTGGAGTTCGTGGAGAATCGAGTGGAGCGTCTCGTGGTCGTCTGCCATCACCCGCATCCGGGCGTACGACGGCTGGTCCTTCTGGCGACCGATGTCGAACTCCTCGACGTCGAAGTCGCCGCCCAAGTCCATCACGATGGAGAAGGCGGACTGCATCATCCCCGAGTCGATGATGTGGCCCTCCAACTCGACGACGCGTGAAACTGTCATACCACATCCAGTGTGCGGGGGGTCAAGTCACTACTGCTCGCGGCGCACGTCGAGCGCACCGACCCGGTCGGCGAGTCGGTCGTGAAACGCCTCGACGCCCGCGGGACTCGTCGCCGACCGGACGTGGAGTTCGACGCGCTCGTCGCGCACGCCGAGCCGGAAGGTGTCGTCGGTGTCGTCGTCGTGGACCAGAAACAGGGGCATCGGCAGGTCGAACCAGTCGCCGTAGCGGTACGGGCCCGCATCCAGCAGCTCCTCCACCTGCTCGGCCAGCCCGTCCGGGCGGCGGGGCAGGAAGACGAACACCGTCCCGCCCTCGTACTCCATCCCGCGGGCCCGCGAGTGGCTCCGCTCCGGGTGGGTGATATCGAACTGCGACCCCGTCGACGGCTCGCGCTGCTCGTCGCGCAACGCGTTTGCCGTCGTGAACTCGGGGTCGTCGTCCACACCGTCGGTAGTGTGTAATCGGATATAAGTCTCGGGCCGCCGCGGGGGATTTTTCACTGCTGTGGCCCTCTGTGCGGTATGTGCGGGCGCTACAGCATCTATCTGCCAGCCGACGACATCGAATCCCGGTTCGGCGTCGACGTCGGTGACGACTACGAGCCACACTACAACGCCGCGCCGGGCCAGCGGCTCCCCGTCGTCACCAACCACGACCCCGACGAGCTGACCCACCACGAGTGGGGGTTCCAGCCGTCGTGGGCCGACTCGCGCATCATCAACGCGCGCTCGGAGACGCTGGGCGAGAAGTTCGCCGAGGCGACAGACCGACGGCGCTGTCTCGTCCTCGCTGACGGCTACTACGAGTGGGCGGACCTCGGCGACGGGAAACGCCCCTACCGCATCACGCGCAGCGACGAGGAGCCGTTCGCGATGGCCGGCATCTGGGAGCCGTACGAGCCGGAAACGACACAGACCGGGCTCGACGCGTTCGGCGCGGGCGGCGAGGGGACCGACGAGCCGGAAGCTCGCTTCTCGATACTGACGACCGAGGCGAACGCCTTCCAGTCGACGTACCACCACCGGATGCCCGTCGTGCTCGACGCCGCTGAGGAACGGGCGTGGCTCGCCGAGGCCGACGAGTCGCTGCTCGCTCCGTACGACGGCGACCTCGACGCCTACCCGGTCTCCGAGCGCGTCAACAGTCCGGCGAACGACGACCCCGAGCTGGTCGAGCGAGTCTAGTCCTCGCGGACGGACAGCCCCTCCAGTTCGGCCGCAATACTGGGTGACTCCTCGTCTTCGAGTCCCGACTGCACCGCGCGGACGAGCGCCTCCACGTCGTCGGGGTCCACGTCGACGGAGAGTTCGAGCCCCACGGTGAGCGCCGCGCGCTCGCGCTCGACGGACCGGGTCTCCACCTCGCCGGGGAGATACAGGCCGTCGTCTGTGCGGTCGAGCACCCCGGCCCACACGAGGACGTCCAGCAGCGTGCGACAGCCGATGCGTTCGCGGCTGGTGTCGAGGTCAGCGCCGGTCACGTCGGCCACGCGCGCGAGCAGGTCGTCTTCCGGCATCGCGCCACCACGGAGGATATCGCGCAGGCGGCTGCTGGGCGGCCACGCAGAGAGGATGGTGTACGCGCGGCTCTTGGCCTCCGGCTCGTCGTCGCTCGCGAGCGCGGCCGCGAAGGCGGCTCCGCGGCTCGTGAGCTGGTGGTCCTGACCCTCGGCGTCGAGGATACCGACGGCTTCCAGAAACGGCGTCTGCCGGCTCGTCGCGTCGCTGTAGCCGGCCTGTTCGGCCGCGGCGGCGGTGTTGACGGGCTGGTCGTCGCCGCCGGCGCGGTACCAGCCGACGATGATAGCAAACAGCGTGTCGCGGGCGATTCCCTTCGGAACGGTCATACGCGACAGTTGCCGGCGCGAAAAATAAAACCGCACGCGTCGCTCGCGGGAACCACCAGCCGTTTACACCCGGGCGTCCGACGGCCGCTATGACGAAGTACGCACGCGTCACCACCGACGACGGAGTTCAGACCGGCGAGTACGACGACGGGGTCGTGACCACCGACGATGGTGAGTACGTGGTCGGCGAGGACGCCGACCTGCTCGCGCCGTGTGAGCCGTCGGCGTTCTACTGTGTCGGGCGCAACTACGGCGAGAAGGTCGAACAGATGGGGTACGACGTGCCCGAGAAGCCGGACTTCTTCATCAAGGGACCCACCTCGCTGCTCGGGCCGGGCGAGGATATCGAGTATCCGTCGTTCACGGAGGAGCTCACCTACGCCGGCGAACTGGCGGCCGTCATCGGCGAGCGGTGTCACGACATCGACGAGACGCAGGTGGACGACGCGGTGTGGGGGTACACCATCATGAACGACCTCGACGCCTTGGATCAAGAGCGCCGGACGGCGCGCAAGGCGTTCGACGGCTCCGCGCCGCTCGGTCCCGTCGTCGCCGATATCGACCCCGTCGGTCTCGACATCGAGACGTACGTCGGCGGCGAGCTCCGGCAGGACGACAACACCGAGAACATGTTCATCAAGCCGCGGGAGGTCATCAGCTTCCTCTCCGAGCGGTTCACGTTCCAGCCGGGCGACGTGATTTCCTTCGGCAGCCCGGCCAATCCGGGGCTGGTGGAGCCGGGCGAGACGGTCGAGATAACGTACGAGGGAATCGGAACGCTGTCGAACACCGTCGTCTGACGGCGCCATCTGACCACCTTTTTTGATACCTGGCCGTGGGGCTGTACTGTGGACGAAGCCAGCTCCGTGGAGGGTCTACTCGACGCGCTCGGCGACGAGCGGGCGCGCGACCTCCTGGAGGCGGCTGCCGTCGAGCCACAGTCGGCAAAGCAGCTCGCCGAACGCTGTGGGATGTCGCTTCCGACGGTGTACCGCCGGCTGGAGCTGCTGGAAGAACACGCGCTCATCACCGAACGTACCGAGGTCGCCGAGGACGGCAACCACTACAAGGTCTACGAGTGCAACTTCGAGTCGACCGTCATCACCCTCGACGAGGACGGCTACGACGTGACGGTGTACCGACGCGACAACGCCCCGAGCAAGTTCTCGCAGCTGTGGGACGAGCTCGCCGGAGAGTGATACAACGAATGGCCACCATTACCCCCGCCGGAATCGTACTGCTACTGCTTCGACTCGTCCTGCTCGGGTTCTCGCTCGGACTGACGCTCATCAGCTTCAGGGCCTACCGCGACAACCGGACGGAGCGGCTCAAATACGCGTTCGTCGGCTTCGCGTCGATCAGCACGGGCGTCGCGGTGACGAGTCTCACGACGCAGCTCCTGTTTGCGGCACGCGACCCGACGACCGGCCTGTTCGTCGGACTCCAGGTCGCCGGCGCGGCGCTGTTTTGTGTCGGCTTCGGCGCGCTCTACTACTCGCTGTACAGCTAACGTTCAAAACCGCGCTCGCTGCCCGACGAAGAGAGTGTTACTTGCGCGATGCGACGACGACGATGGGGCCGACAAACAGCAGGGCGATACCGAGGAATCGAAACTGGATGGGGGCGAGACTGCTCGGCGTGACGAGGAAGATGAAGCCGAACACGATGATGTTGATGCCAACGGCCTTGACAGATTTCAGCGGGGCGAGCCCGAGAGTCGACGCGATGAACAGTGCCAGAAGAATCTGCCCGGCGTTGTATTGGAGCAGAAAGTTGTCGACGATCTGCAGCGAAGCGGCGAGCATCCTTGTATCATCTCGCGCCGTGGTTTTCTTAACGCTTCCGTTCGCCGCGACGCCCCACACGGTTTAGCCGCCGGCTCGCGACGACGCGGTATGGAGTGGGAACAGACGACCGACACCGACACGAAGCTCGTGTGGGAACGCGGCGACGCGACGGCCGAAATCGTCGCTCGCAAAACCGCCGGCGGCGAGTGGGCCGTCCACTACGACCGACTCATCCAAGCGCCCGAAGGCGAGACGTACAGACACGAAACCGTCCCCGACCGCGAGCACGCGACCGAACTGGCCGCCGAGTGGCAAGCGAGCGAGTAACACACCACCAGAACGGTTTCCTCCCCGTCGCGTCCACCAGCCGACATGGAGACGCCACCGCCGCTGGAGCCGGGCAGTACCGTCGCGGTCTGTCGCCCCGCAACCGTCCCCGTCGCCGGCGGCTACCCCGACCACCTCGTCGAGTTGGGCTTCGACCGGCTGCGCTCGTTCGACCTCGACCCCGTCGCGCTCGACAGCCTCTCCGCCGACAAACAGGAGCTGTACGACCACCCCGAGCGGCGGGCCCGGGAGCTGGAGCGGGCCTTCCGTGACCCCGACATCGACGGCGTCATCGCGGCCATCGGCGGCGACGACCAGATTCGCATCCTGAAACACCTCGACCCGGGCGCGATTGCGGAGAATCCGACCCGGTTCTACGGGACGAGCGACAACACCTCCTTCGCGGCGTTCTGTCGGGCACAGGGGCTCGTCAGCTTCTACGGCGGGACGCTGTTCACCGACGTCTGCGAGCCGGGGGGACTCAACGACTACACCCGCGAGTATCTGGAGCGAGCGTTCTTCGACGACTCGCTGGGCGAACTTCGGGAAGCCGACCGGTTCAGCGACGAGGACTTAGATTGGCACGACCCCGCGAACCTCGAGCAGAGTCCGGCGTACGAGTCGAGCGACGGCCGCCGGTGGCACGGCTCCGACAAGGTCGAGGGCCGGACGTGGGGCGGCTGTCTGGAGGTGCTCGCGACGCATCTCATGGCCGACAGCTACGTCCCGGAGGAGACGGCCGGGAGCGTCCTGTTGCTCGAAACCTCCGAGGAGCTACCCGCGGCGAGCGTCGTCCGCCGCGTCCTCAGGGGACTGGGCGAGCGGGGCGCACTCGATGCCGGTGCGGTGCTCGTCGGTCGTGCGAAGGCGCGCGGCTTCGGCGACGAGCGCACGCCCGAGGAACGCACGGCGTACCGGGAGCGACAGCGCGAGGCGGTCGTCGAGACGGTCCGCGAGTACGGGGACGCGGTCGTCGTCACGGACGTGGAGTTCGGCCACGCGCGGCCGACGGCCCCGATTCCAATCGGTGGCCGGTGTGTGGTCGACCCGGCGACGGAGACGCTACGGTTCGAGTGACTCGAAGTCGGTGATGGTTTCGCGCCACTCGTCGGGCAGCGGCTTCGCCGTCCCCGCCTCGCGGTCGACGTGGACCATCGTCGTCGACCCCGTCGCGGCGCGCTCGCCGTCGGCGTGAATCGCGTACTCCATCGGAATGCTGCTCCTCCCGAGTTCGGGGACGCGCGCGCCGACGACGACCTCGCCGGCCTCGAGCGTGACGGCGCGCTCGAACTCGACGTTCAGGTCGGCGATGACCATCCCGACGGAGTTGAGCGGATTGTTCACCACGTCGCGGAAGTACGCCGACCGCGCCTGTTCGAGGAACGTCGCGTAGACGGCGTTGTTGACGTGGTTCATCTGGTCGATGTCGCGCAAGCGGAGCGGAATCGTCTCGGTGAAACGGTAGCCGTCCATACCGGGTTCCTGGGGCGAGCGGGGTCGTCACTTTCGGTTTCAGAACGCGTCGGTCGTCTCCCGGACGCGGTCGAAGTACGCCGTCTCGCCGTCGGTCGTCCACGCCGCCTCGACGCGCCACTCCGCGGTCAGGGCGTCCTCGGCGTCGGCGATCGCGACGGCACCGAGCGTGTGGTCGCCATCGGGGTGGTGGTCGGCGTACGCGAGCGCAATCGTCCGCGCCTCGGTCCGGAGCCCGTCGGTCGTCGTCGCCGTCGTGAGATACTCCAACTCCCAGCCGCCCCGTTCGGCCGAGAGCGCGCGAACCTCAATGTCGGCGCTCGCGAGGGCACCGCGAAACCGCGACTCCGCGGTGTCGCCACTGGCACAGCCAGCGAGCGACGCGAGCCCGACGCCGCCGAGCACACCCAGAAACCGCCGTCTGGTCACGTCGCGTCGAGTCCCTCCGACAGGTATGCGCTGGCACACGCCGGGCTACAGAACCGACTCTCGAAGTTCATGTGTTCGTGGTGGTGTCGCAGTTCGACCCACTCGCCGGCGGCGGAGATTCGTGTCTCACAGCGAGCACACTGTTGCATCACCCCACTATTCGGGCGACACCGGCAAGTAGGTTCGGGCTACTCGCTTAGACGCGCACCTCATTCTGCCGTCGGAACCGGAGCTTCGGTATGGCGGTAAATTTAATATCGCGTGTAAAGTCTGCTTTACTGTAAAGGAGGCTTTACAGCAATGACAACGAGTCAGACCACACCGAGACTCTCACGGACGACGTACCAGCGGGTCGTCTACGGCATCATCGCGCTCGCCGTCATCGGCCTGTTCGTCGGTATCATCGTCGACAGACCGCTCGTCGGGACCGCCGTCTACCTGGTCGGCGCGTGGGTCGGGGGCGGCTTCGCGTTCCTCGCTCCCCGGCTGAGCAGCGCACAGCTACAGGACGAACGCGACTACGCCCTCCACAACCGCGCGAGCGGGCTTCTGCTCAAAATTATGACCGTCATCACGCTCGCCACGGTGCCGGCGCTGTACGTGCTTGAAGCCGCGGACTACCTGACGATTTCGGGCGCGCTGGGCGGCGCGATTGGGACACTTTCGGCGCTGTTCATCCTGTACGGCGTCTGCTACGGCTTCGTCAAGCGACGTGGGTGAGCGATGGAGAATGACCTCAAACGGCGACGGAGTCGACACGACCTCAGTCAGGCGGCCTTAGGCGAGGCTGTCGGCGTGTCCCGACAGACGATTAACGCCATCGAGCGGGGACGATACGACCCCTCGTTGGAACTCGCCTTCGAGTTGGCCGACCACTTCGACTGCCGCATCGAGGACATCTTCACCCCCGAGTAACCCGCTCAGGTCAGGTCGACGAACACCTTCACGGCCTCGCGTTCGTCCATCGCGGCGTACCCCTCCGGAACCCCGTCGAGGTCGACCGTCTTCGTGAACACCGGCGAGGGGTCGAGCGTCCCCTGCAACACGTCGGCCATCAGCTCCTCGATGTACTCGCGGACGGGCGCGACGCCGCCCTTCAGGGCGATGTTGTCACCGAAGGCAGTCCCGAGGAACTCCGCTTCCTCGATGCCGGCCGGAACGCCGACGTAGCCCACCGTGCCGCCGGGGCGCGCAACGTCGAAGGCCATGTTCATCGACGACTCCATGCCGACCGCCTCGATGACGTGGTTGACGCCGCCGTTCGTCAGTTCGTGGACGCGCTCGACGGCCTCGTCGGCGCGCTCGGTGACGCGGTCGGTCGCCCCGAACTCCTCGGCGATGTCCAGTCGGTTCTCGTGGTGGCCCATCGCGATGATGCGCTCTGCGCCGAGTCGCTTCGCCGCGAGCACGCCACACAGCCCGACGGCACCGTCACCGACGACGGCGACCGTCGAGCCGGCCTCGACGCCGGCGTTGACGGCGGCGTGGTGGCCGGTACACATCACGTCCGTCAGCGGGAGCAGCGATTTCAGCGTCTCGGGGTCGTCGGCGTGGCGGTCGGGGACCTTCACGAGCGTCCCGTCTGCGGTGGGACATTTCACGTACTCGCCCTGCCCGCCGCCGTTTTCCCCGCCCCAGCTGCTCGCGTTCGAACAGGAGGTGTGGAGTCCCTTCCGGCAGAACTCACACTCGCCACAGGAGATGGCGAAGGGAGCGAGGACGCGGTCGCCGGGTTCGAGCGAGACGACGTCCTCGCCGACCTCCTCGACGATACCCATCGGCTCGTGGCCGACGCCCGAGGGGACGTCGCGGTCCTGCTGGCCGCGGTAAAACCACAGGTCCGAGCCGCAGATTGCGGTGTGGGTGACGCGGACGAGTGCGTCCTCCGGGTCGGTGACTTCGGGGCGGTCGACCTCGTCGATGCGGATGTCGCCGGGTCCGTGATAGCGTGCTGCGCGCATACGACACCTGCGACCGGCGGCGGCAAAAAGCCGCGGCTCCGTCGGCTGAACTTCCGTTCAAAAATGTGGAAACGCTTTACCACCCGGCAGTCCACCCTCGGGTATGACGACGCATCGCGCGGTCGCGGCGCTGGTCGTACTGCTCGCCGCGAGCGCGGGAATCCCACCGGCCGCGGGCGCATCGACGACGGCTGCGAACGACGGACTCCTGTATCTGACGACGAGCACCGACCCCGTCCAGCCGACGACGAGCGGGAACTTCACCTTCACCGCTCAGCTCACGAATCCCGACGCGAGCAGGGAGACCTACTCGATTCGCTCCGTCTCGGTGTACGACGGCGACCCCTCCGAGGGCGGTGACCGACTCGACCGCAGGAGCAATCCCGGCCGCGTCGCCCCCGGCGGCGAGACGGACATCCCACTCGACATCGGCTTCGACGAGGCGGGAACCAAGACGCTGTACGTCACCATCGACGCCCGCGCGACGGCCGGCGGCGACCCGCTGACCGTCGAGACGACCACCGCCATCGAGGTGTACGACCCGGCACCGCGCATCGAGGCGAGCGCCGCCGGCACCGTCGCCGGGGAGCCGACCGACCTCACCGTCGGAGTCGCGAACGGGCTCGACGTGCCGGTCAGAGACGTGAACCTCGAACTCGCCGCCGCCGGCGTCGACTTCGACGAGTCCTCGCGCGTTGCCTCGTCGGTCGCCGCCGGCGCGGAACGGGAGTTCACCTTCACCGCCACGCCCGCAGAGTTGGGTGTGGGCGACATCGAGGCGACGCTCTCGTACACGGACGACGACGGCTTCCGGCGGACGACCACCGAAACCCTCGACGTGCGCTTCCGCTCGCCCGACCTCGCGGGAAGCATCGACGTGGGCGGGACGATCGACCCCGCCTTCCCGGGCGCGGAGACCACCCTCTCCGTGAACGTCACGAACGGGCTGGACCAGCAGGTCAGACAGATTGCCGTCGAGGCGGCCGGTGAGGGCGTCGAGTTCCGCACCGACCGCCGCGTCGGGACCCAACTCGCCAGCGGGGAGGGCCGGACCTTCACGTTCCCCGTGACCCGCGATTCGACCGGCGCGCAGTCGTTCGACGTGACCGTCACCTACACGACGGCAAACGGCGTCGAGCGCCAGACCGACCGCACGCTACGGACGCGCTTCACCGAGCCGGCCAACCCCGCTGAAATCTCACTCACCGGCGTCGAGGCGGTCGCACGCGGCGGTGAACTCGAACTGTCGGCGACGGCGAGTAATCTGGGCGGCGGTCCCGCGAGCTCGGTCGTCGTCGACGTCGGCGGCGAGAACGTCTCCGCGAGCGAGTACTTCGTCGGCAGCGTCGACGGGAGCGACTTCGCCGCGTTCACACTCACCACCGGCGTCAGCGGCGACGTGTCGACGGTCCCCGTCACCGTGAGCTACGACGTGGGCGACACCGAGCGCTCGTACACGCAGGACGTACCCGTCCAGACGGTCGAGACGGTCGAGGAGTCGGGCGGCGGCGGCTTCCCGATACTGCTCGTCGGGCTGGTGGTCGCCGCGCTGGTCGTGGGTGGCGTCCTCATCCGCCGGCGGAACTGATGGCCCACCCGGTCGGCTACGTCCCCGAGGACGCGGTCATCGAGGGCCACGACGTGGTGAAGGAGTATCGCACCGGCGACCAGGTGGTGCGGGCGCTGAAGGGGATTGATTTCGGCATCGCATCGGGCGAGTCCGTCGCGGTCGTCGGTCCCTCCGGCTCCGGCAAATCGACGCTGTTGAATCTGCTCGGCCTACTCGACGTGCCGACCAGCGGCTCCGTCACGCTGTACGGCGAGGAGACCGCCGAGTTCTCCGAGGCCGAACGCACGCAAAAGCGCAAGGAGGTCATCGGCTTCGTCTTCCAGAGCTTCTTCCTGATTCCGACGCTGACGGCGCGGGAAAACGTCGAGATGCCGCGGCTGCTCGACCGGACGCCGAAGCGCACCCGCGAGCGCGCGACCGAACTGCTCGAACGCGTCGGGCTCGGCGACCGACTCGACCACTACCCCGACGAGCTATCGGGCGGCCAGAAACAGCGCGTCGCCGTCGCCCGCTCGCTCATCAACGACCCGGCGCTCGTCCTCGCTGACGAGCCGACGGGCAACCTCGACCGCAAGACCGGCGACCAGATTCTCGACCTGTTCGACGAGCTACGCGAGACCGAGGACGTGGCGGTCGTGACGGTGACCCACGACGACTACGTCGCCGACGCCGCAGACCGGGTCGTCCGGCTCATCGACGGGACGCTGCGCGAGGGTGAGTGAGATGTTCGACCGGCTGGCCGCTCGATTTCCCGTGCTCCTGCTCGCGCGCCGGAACCTCGCCCGGTCGCGCGACCTGACGGTGCTCGCGGTGTTGGCGGTCGTCATCGGCGTCGTCGCCATCGGGGGTATCGGGCTGGGCGGCGAGGCGTTCAAACAGGACCAGCTTTCGGCGTTCGAAGGGTTCGGCGGCACGGCGACGGCCGACCCGATCGACTACGAGGGCGAACCGCCGAGCGAGCGCGGCTTCGGCGACGACGACATCGACCGGATGCGGCAGGCCGCCGGGAGCGCGACGGTGCTCCCGGTGGTCTCGCCCGGCGGCTCGACCGTCCAGACGGCCAGCGGCGACATCGCGGTTACCGCGCAGGTGAACGGTATCGAGGACCCGCGCGCATTCTACGACGCACAGACCGGCGAGATACCGGCGAACTGGCGGCGCAGCGTCGTCGTCGGCGCACGCATCGCCGACACGAACGACATCGCGGTGGGCGACCGCATCACCGTCTCGGTCCCCGGCGCGTTCACGCGCGCGTTCACCGTCGACGCGATACTGGAAGCGCAGGGCTTTGCCGACCCGCTCAGCGCCGACCAGACCGTCTTCGTCCCGCTGGCGCAGTTCGGCGAGCCGCGGTACGATTCGGCCGTCGTGCGCGTCCCCACGACCGCCGGCGACATCGACGCCGTCGCCGAAAACATCGAGGCGGCGCTCAACGTCCGGCGACAGGAGGTGTCGGTCTCACCCGTCCAGAACCAGCGCGCGCAGTTCGAACAGCTGTTCGGCACGATCAATCAGTTCCTCGCGGGCGTCGGCGCGCTGTCGCTGCTCGTGGCGGCCGTCACCATCGCGAACACGCAGCTGATGAGCGCGCTCGAACGCGAGGGCGAACTCGGCGTGATGCGGGCGGTCGGCTATCCGAAGCTGGCGGTCGTGCGCCTGCTCGTCGCCGAATCCGCGGCCCTCGGCGTCGTGGGCGCGGCCGTCGGCATCCCGCTGGCGCTCGCCATCGGCCTGGTGGTCAACGCCCTGCTCGTGGGGGATCCGCTGGCGTTCACGGCGACGGGGCTAACCTACGTCGCCGTCGGTGCCGTGTTCGGCATCCTGACGGCGCTCGTCGCCGGTATCTACCCCGCATGGCGGACGGCGAACAAACGACCCGTGGAGGCGTTCCAGGGATGAGTTTCCTCCATCGCCTGCTCGGTCGGGTACCCTCTCTCCTCATCGCCCGCCGGAACGTCACCCGCGCGAAGGTGCGGTCCGGGCTCGCCGTCGCGGCTATCGTCATCGGCGTCGTCGCCATCGGCGCAATCGGGGCCGGCGGCGCGGCGTTCAAACAGAGCCAGCTCGCGACGCTCGACGACCAGGGCGCGACCAACGTGTTCGTCCTCCCGGGCGTCGACAGACAGGAGCGCACCTTCGACCAGACCGACCTCCAGCGCATCGAGGAGACGGTCGCGCCCGCGGGCGTCGTCGCCACCCGGTCGGGCGGCGGTGAGCTACGCACTCGCGACGGAACGGAGCCGGTGTCGATAACGTATCTCTCCGCCCCGAGGCTCATCTACACCGTAGAGGCGGGAGCGATACCCCCCGACTGGCGGCGGGGCGCAGTCGTCTCGACGACCATCGCCGAGGAGTACAGCATCGACCCCGGCGACCGGATTCACCTGACGCGCCGCGGCGAGGTTGGCGTCCACCGGGTCGAGGCGCTCGTCTCCGGTGGCGGCTTCGGCGGACAGAGCATTCTGCTGCCGCTCGAACTCACCGGCGAGCGACGCTACGACCAGCTTCGCGTGACGACCCAGTCGGTCGACCGCGCGGAGGCCGTCGCGGCCACGCTCCGCGAGGAGTTCAACGGCCGGAAAGACACCTTGCTGGTGGTCGAACTCACGTCGCTGGTCCGGCTGTTGCGCTCTATCGTCAACGGTATCAACCTGTTCTTGGCCGGGCTGGCGGCCATCTCGCTGCTCGTCGCCGGCGTCTCCATCGCCTCGACGATGTTGATGGCCGTCATCCGCCGGCGACAGGAAATCGGCGTGCTCCGGGCGGTCGGCTACGGGCGCAGAGACATCGTCCGCGTGCTCGTCGTCGAGGCGGCGCTGCTGGGAGCCATCGGAACGGTAATCGGGCTGACCATCGCCGTGCTCGTGACGATGGTCGCGAACGCGCTGTTTCTCGGAAATCCGGTCGCCTTCGCCGGCGAGTCGCTGTTGTATCTCGGGGCCGCGGCGCTGTTCGGTATCGGTATCAGTCTCGTCGCGGGCGTCTACCCGGCGTGGCGGGCGGCGAACGACCGGCCGGTCGAGGCGCTGCGCGGGTGAGCGGAACAGAGAATGGCCGGGGTGGGCTCCGAACCCACGATCTCCGCATGTCCCAGGTGTCGGATAGGCATCCGACGGGGAGGCGGGAAGCCGACTCGTAACCCTATGAGTGCGGCGCTATGTCCAGCTAAGCCACCCGGCCTACCACCGCGTAGCCAAGTGAGAGACTTGAAGCTGTCTATCCAATCTGTTCCCCTGCGGATTTATGCCGCGTGCCGGAAACACACGGGCATGGACGTTCCCTCGCTCGTCGCCGACCGGCTCGACGGCGACTCGGTCCGCACGCGCGTCGACTTGGGCGGCGACGACGCCGTCTTCGTGACCGCCGACCAGACCCTCGTCTACCGGGCCGAAGGGCTCCTCTCTGACGAGTCCGTCTCCGCGTATCCACACGACGTGGAACGGCTCGACCTGACGACCGGCCGCAAGAGCACCTTCGAGTTGACGTACGTCGACGCCGCCGGCAAGTTCGCCGTGCCGAGCGACCGCACCGACGCGGTGCTCGCGCCGCTGCTCGAGGGCGTGCTCGCCACGACCGGCGTGGTCGACTCGGGCGAGTCAGTCCGGGCGACCTACCGATTTTCGGAGCTCACGCTCGTCGTCACGGACGCGCGTCTGCTCAAACACGTCGGCAGCGCGGTGTGGGACAGCGACTTCGAGTCGTACGCGTTCGACGCGGTGACCGACCTCGAGACCGAGGCGGGCAACGTCGCGAGCCAGCTCGTCGTGACCGTCGACGGCCGCCCGCAGCGCGTGAAGGTCCCCTCCGAGGAGGCCGACGCGGTCGCCCACACCGTCGAGAGCGCGCTGCTCGCCTTCCACGGCGTCGACAGTATCGCCGAACTCGCGACCGGCGAACCGGAGCCCGAATCCGAGCCGGAGACGTTCGAGGACCAGAACCTCGACACCCTCGTCTCCGACACGGAGGCGACCATCGACCGCGTCGCGAGCGGCGACACCGAGTCGCTCGACGTATCGAAGGCGAACGCGCTGACGGAACGGCTCGCCTCGCTGGAGGAGACGGTCGAACAGCAGACCGAACTGCTCGAACAACAGCAGGAGACGATCGAAACGTTGGTGGAGGAACTGCGTCGCGGCCGCTGAAACGCACGCGACGGAGGAACTGCGTCGCGGCCGCTGAAGCGTTACTCTCTGCCCGTCACCTTCCGAATACACGAGGAGCCGAACGGCCCGTGTTCGCCGGCCTCGAGGTTCATGAAGTATCCCGTCGAGATGGAGGCCCCACACCGCCGGCAGGTGAACTCACCCTCCTTCGTGACCACCTCGGCCTCGAAGGAGAGAAACGACGAGCGGTTCGGCCGGACGACGCCGTCCTCGCGCTCGATGATACCGCGCATCTCCGCTGTGTCGAGAATCTCGCGAACGAGCGCCGGGTCGGTGGTGACCGTCTCGATGCGGTCCATCGTCTCGGCAAGCGTCAACTCGGCGTGTTCGAGCCGTTCGAGCAGCTGCAAGCCGAGTTCGATAATGTCCTCGTCGTCCGAATCGCCGCGCACACCGAGGGCAGGCGACCGGATGACAAAGCGTTTGCCACAGCGGGAAAAGCCTGAGGCGTGCACCCCGTCGCCCGGAGACAGGCTGCCGGCGTCGCGACGCTCGCGCTCGTGGCGGGAGTCGCGACGGTCACGCTCTCGCCGGCCGGAGTCGCGCGGGCACTGACGGCGCTCGCCGACCGACCGCTCCTGTTCGTCGGCGTGGTGGCCGTGGCGTATCTGCTTCGGTTTCTCGCGGCGTGGCCCATCAGCGCCTTCTCCGCCGTCGTCGGCTTCGCGCTCGGGCCGCGGGGGGTGCCGCTCGCGCTCGCGGGCGCGGTCGTGACCTGTCTGCCGCCGTATCTGCTGGCCGGCCGGTTCGACCAGCGCGGGCCGCTCGGCACGCTCGCCGACCACGGCGACCGCTACTTCACCGCGACCGGTGGACTTCGGGGTGTCGTCGCCGCGCGACTCGCGCCCCTACCGGCGGACGCGGTCTCTTACACCGCCGGGCTGTCGGGCGTCTCGCTTCCGGCGTACGCGCTCGGAACCGCACTCGGTGAACTCCCGTGGGTGACGGCCGCGGTGCTCGTCGGTGCGAGTGCAGAGCAGGTGACGACGGAGGGGATGACGGGTGAGCCGACGCTGGTCGTCGGTGCCGTGGCGCTGGCGGCGTTGCTGCTTGCCGGGCCGGCGTACCGCGCGCTCAGAGGGTGAACGGGTCCGAACAGTCGGTGATGACGCCGTGTTGCGGACAGACGTACTTGCAGTGGCGCTTGAACAGCGCGGCCTCACAGCGGGGACACGCCGGTGGCTCTGCCATACCCTCGTTCACACCGCCGCGGGCATGAATCCTCCCGTCCGTGGACAACGACTTTGCCCGTCGCGTCCCTCGTGTGCGTATGTCACGCCGCCGCGAACGGGGGATACAGGCGGTCGCTGCTGGCGTCGCCGGCGTCGCCGGAAGCTACGCGGTCGGCGGCTTCACGCCCGGGTTCGTCCCCGCGACCATCGCCACGGCCATCACGCGCCACTCGCCGGACGCCGTCATCCGGTTTGCCATCACCGTCCTCGGCGACCTCGGCCGGCAGTTGGCCGTCGTCGCCGGCTTTCTCCTCGCCGTCGCGCTGTTCGCGGGAATCGCCGGCGGCGCACTCGCCGTCGGCCGTCGACTCGACGCCGACCCGCTCGCGGTGCCACTCGCCGGCGGGGGTATCTTCGCCGCGACGACGACACTCGGGAGTGGCGCGGGCGCGGCACTCGCGGCCGCAGTCGCCGCGATACTCCCGCTGGCGGTCCCGCCGCTTACAGCGCGGGTGCCGAGCGAACGCGTCTCGCCCGCGCGCCGGCGCACCCTCGGGACGGTGGGGTCGGCGCTCGCGACCGTCTGGGTCGGCATCGAGTCCGGCGTGCTCAGCGGGCCGGCGCTTCCGAGCCGGGCCGTCAGCGACCCCGCAGTCCGCGACCGACTCGACGAGGCCGAAGCGAAATCGCTCGACGTATCTGGACTGGAACCGCTCGTCAGCACCGACTTCTACCGCGTCGACGCCAGCATCGCCGCGCCACAGACCACCCGCGCCGAGTGGTCGCTGTCGGTTACCGGTGAGGTCGAAAACGAACTCGACCTCGATTTCGCGACCGTGACCGAAATGGACAGCGAAGAGCGGTTCGTCACCCTCCGGTGTGTCGGCGACGGGCTGGACGACGAGAAGATGGACACCGCCCTCTGGACCGTCGTGCCGGTCTCAGAGATTCTGGACCACGCGGGCGTCACCGACGCCGGAAGCCACGTCATGCTCCGGGCGGCGGACGACTACTATCAGGAGTTTCCGGTCGAAGTGCTCGATTCCGCGGTGTTGGCCTACCGGATGAACGGCCGGCCGCTGCCCCGCGGCCACGGCTTCCCCGTGCGCGCGCTCGTCCCCGGCCACTGGGGAGAAATCAACGTCAAGTGGCTCGAGGAAATCGAAATCCTCGACCGCGAGGCCGAAGGCTACTGGGAAAAACGCGGCTGGCACGGCACCGGCCCGGTCCACACGGTCGCGAAGATCGAGACGACGAGCCGCGAGGGAGCCACGCAGACCGTCGCCGGCCACGCCTACGCCGGGACGCGCGGCATCTCCGCGGTCGAGGTGTCGACCGACGGCGGCGAGACGTGGAGCGAGGCGACCCTCTCGGAGCCGCTGCCGGGCGATGACGTGTGGCGACAGTGGGCCTTCGAGTACGAACCGTCGGGGAGCCACGAGGTAGTCGCTCGCGCTCGCGAGGCTGACGGCACACTCCAACCGGAAGAACGAACGGAACCGTATCCCAGCGGCGCGACGGGCTGGGACACCGAAGAAATCGAACGCTAGCTCAGTCTAACACTCGGACCAGCCGCAGGACTGACACGTCTTACAGCCCTCGTTCATCGCCAGCGACATCGCCCCGCACTCGGGACACTCCGGCGACTCGCCGGCCGCGAGCAGCGAGTCCGTGGCGTCGTCGCTCGCCAGACTCTCGCTGGTCGGCTCGCCGAGCGCGTTCGCGCCGCCGTCCGTCTCCGGCGTCGGCTCCGGCTCACGGTTCGGGTCGGTCTCCGTGGCGTCGGCCGCCTCGGAGAGCCGCTGCTGTTGTGGGTACGGCTTGTCGATGTCGTCGTCGAGATAGCGCTGGAGCGCGGTGCCGATGGCGTCCGGGATGGAGTTCACCTGCTCGCCCTTGTCCCACGCGACCTTCGGCGAGCGGATGCCGCGCAGTTCGCTCGCGATCTCGTCGGGCGCGACGCCCGACCGGAGTGCGGTGGAGATGGTCTTCGCGAGCGCCTCGGTGAAGCTCGCCGTGAAGCCACCGGAGTTGCCGATAGTCGCGAACAGCTCGAACGGCCGCTCGCGCTCGGTGTCCTCGTTGATGGTGACGTAGAGCTTCCCGTAGCCGGTGTCGATGCGCTGGGTCACGCCGTGGAGCAGGTCCGGGCGGCTCTGCTTTTCCGCGTAGGCGTGCTCGGAAACCTCGAAGCTGAACAGCTCCTCGGGGTCGGTGTCGAGCGTCGCCGCGACCTCCTCGTGGCTGAGGAAATCATCCAGTCCGCCGAAGATTTTCTCGATGCGGTCGATGATGACCGGAGCGGCCTCCTCGGGGTCCATGTCCTCGGAGAACTCCGTGTTCTCCGCACGGGTGGTGAGCACCTGCTTCGAGCGGGTGCCGTCGCGGTAGACGGTGACGCCCTTGCCGCCGTTCTCGTAGATGTAGCGGAACACCTCGTCCATATCCTCCGGCGTCGCGGAGTTCGGGAAGTTACACGTCTTCGAGATGGCCGAGTCGACGCCCACCTGACAGGCACACTGCACGGCGGCGTGCTCGATACCCGAGAGGTCGGAGGTGACGACGAACAGCTCGCCGATGGGGTTCGGCACGGTGTCGAGCCCTTCGACGCCGTCGAACTCGTTGGTCGCCATCTGCTCTTGGGCCTCCTGTTTCACGGCCTCGACGTCGATGTCGTTGGCCTCCAGCGTGCGCAGGAAGTAGTCGTCGAACTCGACGAGCATCTCGTCGCCCTGCACGTCGTCGGAGACGTTCTTGTAGTAGGCGACGTTGTAAATCGGCTCACAGCCGCCGGTCGTGTTGCCGACCATCGAGGTCGTGCCGGTCGGCGCGATGGTGGTCGTGTTGTGGTTGCGAATCGGGTAGCCGTCGGCCCAGTCGTCGGCCGACTCGCCGGTCTGGTTCTCGAACCAGTCGCGGTACTCGGTCGGGTTCGCGTACTTGGAGTCGTCCCAGTCGTCGAAGGAGCCGCGCTCCGTCGCGAGCTCGTGAGAGGCGGCCTTCGAGCCGTGGTTGATGCGCTGCATGACCTGGCGGGCGACCTCGTTGCCCTCGTCGCTGCCGTAGCGGATGCCGAGTTGGACGTACAGCTGGGCGAGTCCCATGACGCCAAGCCCGATTTTCCGCATCTCGCGGACCTTCTGTTCGATTTTCTCGACTGGGAAGTCCGACATCGTGACGACGTTTTCGAGGAAGCGCGTGCCGGTCTCGATGCGGTCGTCGAACTCCTCGGTGTCGAGGGCCTCGCTTAGGAACCGCTCGACGCCCTCCTCCAGTGTGTCGAACTCGTTGTTCTGCGACCAGACGCGCCAGTCCGGTGCGCCGTTAGCCGCGAGCGTGGAGAGGTTGATGTGGCCGAGGTTGCAGGCCTCGTACTCCTCGAGCGGCTGTTCGCCACACGGGTTCGTCGCGAGAATCCGGTGGTCCGGGTGCTCCTCCACGTCGAAGGAGTGCTCCTTGTTGATGCGTTCGAGGAAGACCACGCCCGGCTCGCCGTTCTCGTGGGAGCCGTCGACGATGCGCTCCCAGACGAGGTTCGGGTCGATGGAGAACGGCTCGCCCACCTCGACCTCGTCGCCGAGCCCGTAGCGGGAGTACATCTCCTTGGTCTCCTCGCTGGCGATGTGCGGCTCGCCCGTGCGGGGGTTCGTGAACGTGAACTCCTCGCCGGAGTCGAGCGCGTCCATGAAGTCGTCCGTCACGCCGACGGAGATGTTGAAGTTCGAGAGGTGGCCCTCGACGGCGTTGCGCAGGTGTTTCGGCACCTTGCCGTCGTCGTCGATGAGCCCGCGCGCCTCCTCCAGCGCCTCCGAGAACGTCGTGTACGTGTAGTCGTCGGGGTCGTTGAGCCGGAGACAGTGGGCGAGGCTCACGTCCTTGTTCTTGGCGTGGATGAACTCGATGACGTCCGGGTGCGAGACGCGCATGACGCCCATCTGGGCACCGCGGCGTGCACCGCCCTGGGCGATGGTCTCACACATCTGGTCGAACGTCCGCATGAACGTGATCGGCCCGGAGGCGATGCCCCCGGTGGAGCCGACCGCGTCACCGTACGGCCGGAGCCGCCAGAAGGCGTACCCCATGCCGCCGCCCGACTGGAACACCTCGGCGGCCTCCTTGGCCGTCTGGTGGATGTCCGTCAGGTCGTCCTCCGGCGAGTCGACGAAACACGCCGACAGCTGCTGGAGCTCGTCGCCGGCGTTCATCAGCGTCGGCGAGTTCGGGATGAAGGAGAGCCGCTCCATCACGTTCTGGAACTCCTCGCGTTTGTCCTGGACGTGGGCGCGAACGCCGTCCGGGAGTTCGGGAACGATGGTGTCGTACGCGAACTTGTTGACGTTGTAGACGGAGAGTTCGGTCTCGGCGTCGGCGTCGGCGGTCGTGCCGGCACCGAACACCTCGGCAGCGAGTTCATCGCGACGCGGGTGGTCGGGCTTGAGCTGGTCGGGCGTGACGGTCACGTCGACGCCGCGCTTGTCGGCCTCGAAGACGGCCTCCGCGAGCGCGATGTTCTTCGCGACGCGGGCAAAGAGGTCCTCCTGGCTCTCGACGAGCTCGCCGTCCTGGTTCTGGCGGAGGTACCGCGCGGGGAGAATATTGTGGTAGGCGTTCGCAGTGAGTCGGTCTTCGAGCGTCTCACCGTCGGTGCGTTTGATCGGCAGTTCGAGGTCGTCCGCAGAGAGGTCCGTTCCGGACATTATCGGCCCTCTGTCTGTGTGGCGTGGATGGTCATGTTCATGTGGAGATTCCGTGGCGTCATTCGTGACGATGCGTGCTTCCGTGGCAGGCCAAATTAACCCTTTGGCGCGGCGGAACGCCCGCCGAGCTACTGGTCGTTGTTGACACTGCTCGTGGTGGATGGGTCGCTCCTCGTGTGGAACGCGTGGTACGTATCTCAGTGGTCGCCCCACCCACATAAGGCTACGCACCGCGGAGTGAAACTGGACAGCTCGACACGAAATCGGGGTGTCGTCGTGCGGTTTCCCACTCGAACGTCAGGGGGGTCGTGGTGCCCACAAGCTTTTGCGACCGCGGGATGAGACGCAGGTATGAACGCCGTACTGCCAGCGCTCCAGGCGATACCGGAACTAACCCCCGTCTCCATCGGCACCACCATCGTCGTCGTCCTGCTCGCTATCTTCGCCGCCCGACTCCTGTTTTCGATTGCGATTCGGGTGGCAGTCGTGGCGGCCATCGTCGCCGGCCTGCTGTGGTACTTCGGGCTGTTCCAGCTGCTCCCCTTCTAGAGCGTCGCGAGGAAGTTGTCGATGATGTCGTGGCCGACGCCCGTCAGCACCGACTCAGGGTGGAACTGGACCGCCTCAAGTGGGAACGACTCGTGGCGAATCCCCATCACGAGCGCGTCCTCGTCGGCCGTGCGCGCCGTCACGTCGAACGCCGCGGGCACCTCAGTCGCGATGAGGGAGTGATACCGGCCGGCCTGGAACCCCTGTTCGAGCCCGACGAAGACGCCCTCGCCGTCGTGGTCGATCGGCGAGGCCTTCCCGTGGACCGGTTCGGGCGCGCGCCCGACCGTGCCGCCGTACTCGTAGGCCGCGGCCTCCAGTCCGAGACACACACCGAGCGTCGGCACCTCGGGCGAAAGCTCCGTGAGCACGTCCGCCGAGACGCCCACGTCGCGGTCGTGTTTCGGGTGGCCCGGTCCCGGCGAGATGATGATGCCCTCGGGGTCGTGGCTCCGCACGGCATCGAGGGAGGCGATGTTCTTCTCGACGGCCACGTCGATGCCGTGTTGGCTGACGTACTCCACGAGGTTGTACGTGAACGAGTCGTAGTTGTCGACGATGACGACGGTCATGGTTCCTCCGTGATGGCGTCGAGCGCATCGAGCACGCCGCCCATCTTCTTTTCAGTCTCCTCGTACTCGCGTTCGGGGTCGGAGTCGGCGACGATACCCGCGCCGGCCTGCACGGTAATGCGGTCCTCCTCGCCGGCGGTGTCGACCGTCGCCGTCCGGATGACGATGGCGAAGTCCGCGTCGCCAGACCACGAGTAGTAGCCGACGCCTCCGCCGTACAACCCTCGGGGCGTGCGTTCGAGGTCGTCGATAATCTCCATCGCGCGCACCTTCGGCGCACCAGAAAGCGTCCCGGCGGGGAACGCCGCGCGCGTCGCGTCGAACGCGTCCGAGTCGGCGGCGAGCGTCCCCGTCACCGTCGACTCGATGTGCTGGACGTGCGAGTACTTCAACACGTTCATGAACTCATCGACGCGGACGCTGCCGGCCTCGCTCACCCGGCGTACGTCGTTGCGCGCGAGGTCCACGAGCATCGTGTGCTCGGCCCGCTCCTTCCCGTCGGCGAGCATCTCGCCGGCGAGCCGGCGGTCCTCGACGGGCGAGGAGCCGCGGGCGCAGGTGCCGGCAATCGGGTTGGCCATCACCTCGGTGCCGCGCACGGAGACGAGCGTCTCGGGCGACGCCCCGACCACGGTTCGGTCACCGTAGCCGAGCAGGTACATGTACGGCGAGGGGTTCACCTCGCGGAGCGCACGATAGAAGCCGAGCGGGTCGACCTCGCCGGTCCGTTCGCGGGTGCGCGAGATGACGCCCTGATAGATGTCGCCGTCGAGGACGTGCTCTTTCGCGCGGTCGACCGCGTCCTCGTACTCCGGCTGTGGCCCGGCGGTCTCACCGGTCTGCGTGAAGCCGCCGGTCTCCGGCGGGTCGGCGCGCGCGAGCAGGTCCTCGACGCGTTCGACCTCGCTTGCGAGGGCGTCGTACACCCGTCCCGCGTCGGACTCGTCGACGACCGGCGTGCAGACCAGCGAGAGGGTGTCGGCCTCGTCGTCGAAGACGAGCGTCTTCGTGTTGAGGACGAACTGCGCGTCCGGAAACGCCGTGTCGGGACGGTCGACGCCCACCTCGTCGAGCCAGAGGTCGTAGACGGCTTCGTACGCGAGAAAGCCGACCAGCCCGCCGTCGAGGTGGCGGCGACCGCTCGCGTCGAAGTTCTCGCGAGGAAGGTCCGGCAGCGCAGACCGGAGGGCGTCGATGCAGTCGCCGTCGGCGTCGGGCGCGAGCAGCCCGTCGTAACGGTCGTCGAAGGTCGCCACGTCGGCACCGTCGGGACCGACCGTGACGACGCCGGCGGGGTCGTAGCCGACGAAGGAGTAGCGGGCGTGGCGGTCGGTGTCGTCGGTCGAGAACGCGCCGTCCGGGTCCGAGGAGGCGACCTTCTGGGCCGACTCCAGCAGGAACGAGTAGTCCGCGCGGTCGGCGTCTGTCGTCCGGCCGACGAGGGCGGCGTACGCCGACAGCGGCTCCACGTCGGCGTCGATGGGTGCGTCCAGTCGGACGACGGTCGGCTCCGTGCCGGCGAGGTCGACGAACTGCTCGCGCGTGGTGTCGAAGCTCATGCGCGGTGTGCTCGTTCGACGAACGCCTCGACGGCGTCGGGGTCCTTCTCGCCCGGCGCGGCCTCCACGCCCGACGCCACGTCGACGGCGTACGGCCGGACGGTCTCGATTGCCTCGACGACGTTGTCTGGGGTCAGCCCGCCCGCGAGGATGAGGGGCCGGTCGAGGTCGGCGGTCGCGTCGCGCGTCGCCGCCCAGTCGTGGGTCTCGCCGGTGCCGCCCCCGCCGCCTTCGCTCGGGGTATCGACCAACAGCGCGTCGCCCAGGTTCTTGTACTCGGGAATCTCGTCGGGCGAGATAGCAGGGAAGACGGGGCCGCGGAAGCTCTCGATGACGACCGACAGCGAGCCGGGGTCGAGTCCGTGAAGCTGAACGGCGTCCACCTGTACGAGGTCGGCGAGCGTGATCGCCTGTGCGGCGTTGTCGGGCATCGTGACGAGCGTCGTCGTGACGAACGGCGGGACGCTCGCCTCCAGGCTCGCTGCCTTCTCCGCGGAGATTTCACGCGGCGAGTCCACGTCCACGTCGACGATGAAGCCGACCGCGTCCGCGCCGGCCTCGACGGCCGCCGCTACGTCCGCCTCGGAGGTGAGTCCACACACCTTCGCGCGCACCATCAGAGGCTCACCTCGCCCCCGGCGAGGGTATCGAGCGTCTCGCCCGCAGCGCCCGAGTCGATTGCCTCGCGCGCCTGCTCGACACCGGCCGCGAGCGACTCGGCCTCGCCGGCGACGTAGATGGCCGCGCCGGCGTTCGCGAGAATGATGTCGCGTTTCGGACCGTCGAGCTCCCCGGTGACGATACCCCGGAGGTCTGCGGCGTTCTCCGTCGGCGTACCGCCCGCGATCTCCTCGACCGGGGCGCGGTCGAGTCCGAGGTCGTCGGGCGTGACGGTGTACTCCTCGATGTCCCCGTCGCGGAGTTCGGCGGCGGCGGTGTCGTCGTGGAGCGCAATCTCGTCCATCCCGGAGCCGTGGACGACGAGCGCGCGGTCGACGCCCACGCGGTCGAGCGCTCGCGCGACCACGGGCACGAGGTCGGGGTCGTAGACGCCGACGACCTGTGCGTCCGCGTCGGCGGGATTGGTCAGCGGCCCGAGGACGTTGAAAATCGTCCGGATGCCGAGTTCGCGCCGCGGCCCGATGACGGCCTTCATCGCGGGGTGGAACGCCGGCGCGTGCATGTAGCCGATGCCGTCGCGCTCGATGCGCTCCTCGACGGCGTCGGGGCTCGAATCCAGGTCGACGCCGAGCTCCGCGAGCACGTCGGAACTCCCCGAGGAGGAGGAGACGGAGTAGTTGCCGTGTTTCGCGACCGTGACGCCCGCGCCCGCGGTCACGATGGTCGCAGTCGTGGAGACGTTGATGGTGTCGTAGTCGTCACCGCCCGTGCCGCAGGTGTCGACCAGCGGCCGGCGGTCGGGGTCGATGGTGTTGGCGACCTCGCGCATCCCCTCGGCGAAGCCCGCAATCTCGGCTTCGGTCTCTCCCTTGGCGCGCAGCGCCGCGAGCAGCGCGCCGATTTGTGCCTCGGTCGCGTCCTCGAAGACGAGCCGTGCGGCGGTTCGCGCCTCCGCCTGCGTCAGGTCCTCCCCGTCCGTCACCCGTTCGAGGTACTGTGTCATATCCGTCATAATGTTCGATACTGTGTTGTAGTGTACAAGTCTGTACATTCGTAAAAGCGTGTCGGAGCCACGGAGTTGGCGATTCGAAACCTTCAATTGTACCACCGGGCTACCCGAGAGTGCAACAGGGGTTCGTGGTCTAGGCTGGTTATGACACCTCCTTGACATGGAGGAGGCCGGCGGTTCAAATCCGCCCGAACCCATACCCTCACCCGTATTTTGTTGCGTATACGACAGACCCCCAGCGTAGCCGTTACGTCTGGGGGTGGTCCTGTGTCTGAATCCCTCCTACGCGTCAGTGTTGTTCCTCTCGAAACACACAATTCGAGTTCTGTGGCGACGGCATTCGGCGTCCGGGAGACGAAGATTGACCACACGAAGAATGCTCGCGAGGAAGTCGGCTACACTGGGACGGGCTTCGTGCTGGGTGTCGGTATCGGGACGCTGCTGCGAGCGGCGAATGGTGGCTCCGGCGACGTCGCAAACGTCGTTGATGTGGTCGGTCGGTTCGCTGGCTCGATTCCCGTATAACAGCCCTCTCCGTTCTCAGCGATACGTTTCCACTTCAACACCGGGCACGGATTCGAAGTGCCCGTCGGCTGCAAGCACAGGGACATCGTACTCGATAGCGGTTGCAGCAATCGCAGCGTCTCCCTTTCCGATTCCTGGGCCCTCACCGTCGCCTGCGTCTGCCATCTGCTCACCGAGTAATCGCCCTGCTCGCCGGGCGATACTGGGCGTCATATCCGCCTGTGGATACGATTCGATGACGCCACGGACCGCTTGCCGTTCAGCGGTGGAACTCGTCGCCGCCCCGACGCCGATCCACAGCTCCAGTATCGTCATCGCGGGGAGCGTGAGGGGGATGTTCTGCAGCTGTAGCTCCGTCTCTTTTGCTTCGGCTGCCTCCACGCCGTCGATACGGTCGAGAACGAAGCTGGTGTCGACGATCATTTGAGACGGTCCGCGACCTCGTCGGCTTCTTGGCGGTCGCGACGGTCGGCCTCGTCGATGGCGTTCCGCATGTCGCTCACCTGTTCGTCATCGAAGACTGCTTCGAGATCACCGAAGGTCCGGCCACCGAGCGCACGCTCGACGGCTTCACTGTACGTCTCGTCATCTCGCTTGTTCTCTCGGAGCCGCTCGTAGACATCGTCGTCAAGACGTATCTGTTTCGACATCCTTGTTGACAGCGTTGACACTGTAGGCTGATATGTGCTACGCCGCACTGAGTACGGTTGTCCCAGGGGAGATCTCCCTGTGCTACAAGTCCGGTAAACGGCTCGACTCACAGTCCGCTCACATTTCCTCGATACCCTCGAGAGCGTCGTCTGAGTCGGTCGGAGAACCGCGTGACGCCGATTGCGTGCGGCCGTCACGCCGGCGCCGGTAGTGGCTCCGAGAAGTTGGTCCCACGTCCCGGACGCGAGACGCAGTGAGTCGCGACCGGTCCCCCACGGCCGCGTCGGGGGGAGAGCGCGGCCCGTGTCGGGGGCGGCGACTCGGGGGCCGGGTCGGTCTCGGCCGGGACACCTGAACAGTGGCGTCCCAGCGGTCTCACGGTTGGCACGAACATGTTCGGAAATATCCGAGCGAACGACAGCGATCCACCCACGCGGGCCGTGCTGCGTGCACCCTCGAAACTATCTGTAGAGAGCAGAGCGTGGCATGGTACTTTCCCAAGTAACCGTGTGCCGTCTCGGTGCTGTTCGGCCGCCCCGCGGGTGTGGATGGGCCACATGCGACACAGGATTACTTTCAATACCGCGGCTTGCGAAGCCCGAAGGAGAGGGACTCCAATGGATATCGAGGACATCATCATCGACGAGTACGAGAAAGTGGACGTAGACGAACGACTGGGGAAGGTGCGCTCGGCGTTCGAGCGAACCCGAAGCAAGGGGATCATCGTCACCGAGGACGGTGAGTACGCCGGCGTTATCACGGAAAAGCAGCTCCTCCAGTCACACGTCGAGGACAACACGAAGGCCGGCGCGATGATGCTGTCGGCTCCCCGCGTCGACGAACACGCCGACGTGCGCGACGTTGCGCGCGTCCTCGTCGAGGGTGACGTGAAGGTCGCACCCGTCTTCGCCGGCGAGCGACTGGCCGGAATCATCACCGAGAACGCCATCCTCGAGGCCGTCATCGAGAACCTGGACGTGCTCACGGTCGGCGACATCGCGACCGAGGACGTGCTCTCGGTGTCGGAAGACGCCACCATCGGGCAGGTCATCAACCTCATGCGGGAAAACAGCATCTCGCGTGCCCCCGTCACCAACGAGAACGGCTACCTGACGGGCGTCGTCACGACCCACGACATCACCGACATCGTCGTGCGCGACATGGACAAAGCGACCACCGGCGACCGCGGCGGCGACATCGAGCGCATGCTCGACATCCCGGTGTACGACGTGATGCAGAGCCCGGTCGAGACCATCGACCCCGACGCCACCGTCGAGACCGCCGTCCGCACCATGCTCGACGAGCGGTACAGCGGTCTCGTCGTTACCAGCGACCCCGAGGACCGACTCGTCGCCGGGATCATCACCAAGACGGACGTGCTCCGTGCGCTCACCTACACCGAAGACGAGCACATGGACGTCCAAATTACGAACATCGAGGTGTTGGAGACCATCACCCGCGAGGAAATCGTCTCCAGCATCGAGGCCGTCTCGGACAAGTACGCCGACATGCAGGTCCAGCACGCCCACGTGCGCTTCAAGCAGCACAAGGAGAAGCTCCGTGGCACGCCGCTCATCTACGCACAGATTCGGCTCCGGACCAACGTCGGCCAGATCGGCGGCTCGGGCGAGGGCTACGGTGCCGAGTCCGCGTTCCGCGTCGCGCTCGACAAGCTCGAGCGCAACGTCGTCGAGCTGAAAGGAATGCAGGCAGACGAGGAGTACGAGGGCCAGCTCCTCCGCAAGCTCGGCCAGCTGTAGCGTGCGTTAGGCGTCGAACGACTCGAAGTGCGTGATGTCCTCGACGCTGCGGCGGTACTTTCGCTCGCGTTCGAGGTCACCGGCGTCGTCTTCTGGATAGCCGAGCGTGATAATCATGACCGGCTCGTAGCCGTCGGTCCCGTACGTCTCCTCGGTATCGGGGTCGGGGGAATCGCCACTGTCCTCGTGAGCAGCGCAGCGGGAGTCGAGTTGTCTCGCTTCACTCCACGCTCGACGATCGGGTAGTACACCGCCGAATCTCGGGACGGACAGCGGTGTGAGCTGTACCGCAGTCAGGCAGTTGTGTCAGTGTTATCGGGCGACCGTCACCGGGACGTGCGCGCGACGGACGACCGTCTCGGCGACCGAGCCGAGCAGGACGCGGGAGATTCCCTTCCGGCCGTGGCTGCCGATGATAATCTTGTCGTGGTCGTTCTCCTCGGTGAACTCGACGATGGTGCGGGCCGGCTGACCCACCTCCGTCGCGGTCTCGATGGTCATCCCCTCGGGGGCGTCGGCCTTCGCCGCCTCGAACAGCTCCTCGGCGGCGGCTTCCGCCTCCTCGTACCACTCCTCGGAGAAGCTCGGCAGACCGGCCTGTGCACCGTAGCCGGCGCGGGCCGGATTGATGACGTGCAACAGCGTCACCGTCGCGTCGGGGAAATGCTCGTAGGTGTACTCCAGCGCCTTCTGTGACTGGTCGGAGCCGTCGACCGGAACGACGATTTTCGTTCCCATAATCGAGTCTCGAACGTCGATGGATAAAAAGTCCCACATCGAAGGTCGGAATCGGGGACCGCTCAGTCCCGGCCGTGTCGGGTGACACAGTGTGGCAGTCCGACCACCTCCACCGGCTCGGAGTTGTCCGGCGAGTAGATCGCCATCTGGCCCTTCTCGAAGTACGGCACCTTCCCCTCCAGCGTCGACGGGATGTTGACGGATTTGATGGCGTCCTCGTCGCCCAGGTTCAGGACGACGGTCGTGTTCACCTGCTTGAACACGGGATCGGCGATGTCCTGTGGGTCCTGCGTGATGAGGAAGAGACCGAGCCGCTCCTTGCGGCCCTGTTTTGCGGCCTCGGAGAACTTCGAGATGACCTTGTCCGCCTGCACGCTGTCGGCGTCGGTGAGGAAGTTGTGCGCCTCGTCCATCCCGAGCACGAGGGGCGTCTCCTTGATGCGGTCGTACCGGGGGTCGTTCGAGAGCTTCTCGTCCACGAGCAGCGAGGAGAGCGCCAACACGACGGTCGTCGTCGCCCGCGTGTCGTTGATGTGGTACGTCGGCACGCAGGTAAGCCCGCCCGGCCGGACGAAGTCGTGGACGAGGTCGGTGATGGGCGGGGCGTCGCCGTCGAAGATATCCCCGAAGCCCTGCGTCTTCCGTCTGACGGCGTCGAAGGTCGCTTCGTGAATCTGTCCACCCTCGTGGAGTTCCTCCCGCAGTGCGGGGTCGTCGAGGAACGAGCGGAACTGCGAGTACGTCCCCTCGTTGCCGTACTGTCGGAAGAACCGGTCGAGCAGATTCGTGAGGCCCTGGTACTGATTGTCGTTGAGACCAGCGCCGGCGACGAGCCACGGCCGCGATTCGACCATCGAGAAGGGGAGCGTGAAGCCGACCTGTTCGGCGCGGTGGTGGTCGGCCGCGTAGGTGGCCCCGCCGACCGCGGGAACGAACGCCTTCGTGTCGGCGTGGCCGCCGTGTTTGACCCCCTCGGCGTCGAGTTTGCGGGCGAAGTCGTCGGGGTAGTCGCCGTCGTCGTGCATCTGTGCGTACTCGTCTTGCGGGTCGAACTGGACGACCGCCGCGCCGGGCGTGCGACCGTCGCTCATCTCGTACGTCCGGCCGAGATACTGTCTGAGGATGTTCTTCGAGGCGTGGGTCTTCCCCGACCCCGTCCCGCCGGCGATGAGCGAGTGACGGAACACGAGCGGGTCGCCGGAGTCGTAGTCGTCCTGGAGCCGGTAGTCGACGGTCGGCGGTTCGGCCGCAGTGCGAATCTTCTCGCCCCCGACCGCGAGGTGGCCGATGAAGACGCCGTCGTCGGGCACCTTCAGCCCGGTCTTCACCTCGACCTTGTCCTCGGCCTGTCGGATGACGGTCTCGGGTTTCGGGACGCGGTCGGCCATCCGCCGGCGGAGTTCACCGCCCTCGGAGTAGAGCACTGCGAGGGGTTCGAGCGTCGCCATCAGCTTGTAGTCCGCCTCGTCGATACCGTCCGACCGCATGGCTCGACGGGCGTGAATCTCGGTGGCGTCGTCGGATTCGAACTCCTGTGCGTACTCCAGCGCGGAGATGCGACAAAACAGCGCCTCGTCGTCGGGGTAGTCGGCGATGGCGTACCGGCCGACGCGCACGAGCGAGCGGTTGCCCACGGTCACGTACGCGCGCAGTCGGGTGTCGTCGTCGTCCTCGCCGACGGAGAGTCCCTCCGCGGCCGAGAGCGTCCCCAGCCCGCGGTCGTGTCCCTGTGGCGTCGCGTCCACCGGCTCGAACGTCGGTTCCTCGCCCGTCGCGTCTGGCTCCGAATCGGCGTCGCTCGTCGTCTCCGCGCCGGGTTCGAAATCCCCGAGGTCGGTCATGCCTCGCCTGCGTGTTCGGGAGACAAAAAGCCCCGCTCGCCGCGCGGCTACTCGGCGAACTCCTCGGTCGTGTGCGAGCGCACCCACAGTTCGCCGATGCGCGAGAGCCGCGTCCGGTAGGATTTCCCCTGCTCTTCCTGTTCGATGTACCCCTTTCCCCCCGGCCCGAGCCGGTCGACGTTGTAGATGACCTTCGACCGGAAGGAGTCGGTGTACTCCTCGCCCAGCTCCGAGGCGAGCGTCTTCGCGAGCTCGGAGACCGACCCGAACTCGCCGTGCTCACCGAGCGTGAACAGAATCAGCTCCTCGAACGGCTTCACGTTCGAGAACGACGCCACCGGAAGCTCGACGATGTGGCTCCCGTTGAACTCCTTCGCGCCGATGGTCGTTCCTCGCTCGTCGAACTCGGCGAGCAGGTCACGGCCCGCCTCCAGTCGCTCGCGCACCTGCTCGTCCTCGCCGTCCCCGTCGAGCACCTCAGCGAGCAGGTCGGTCTGTGCGCGCAGTTCCTCCGCGAGTTCCGTCTCCAGATACTTCTCCGGGGCGGTGTAGTAGGTGTGGATGCGGTCGCGGTCCTCGCTGCGCTCGACGGCGATGGAGTGGGCCGCGGTCGCGAAGGCGAAAGAGACGACCCGCGGCATCGAGGAGACGTTCACCCACACCTCGTTGCCGGCGTCGAGTTCCGCGTTGATGAGGTCGAACGCCTGCTCGAAGGCGGCCCCGTAGTCGTACACGTCGGCGACGCCGTGACGCTGTGTCTCCGCGCCGAGCAAGTTCTCGAAGTCCTGTTCGAGTTGGCCGCCGAGGTTCCGGGAGTACTCGACGTTCGCCTCGCTTCCGACCGCACCCTCCAAGAGGATAACGCGGTCCACCGTGAGCCGGTCCCGGACCAAGGGGGCGATGAGCCGGTCGTAGTCGAAGCCGACCGGCACGATGTGGGTTTGCATACGGCGACTTGGCCGAGTAACATTATATATTCCCGCATCACGGAGCGGGCCAGAGGGATTATACACGAGCTCGCCCGGTCGTGCGTATGGCACTCGACGAGTTCGACGGCGGTTCAACGGAACTCAGGGACGTGGTGAACGATTTCAAGGAGAAAGAGCCCACTCCACACGTTCGGAGTGCCGTGTACGGCATCTTCGACGCCGAGACGAGGGCGTGTCTCTATATCGGCGAGGCGAAGTGGCTCATCAGTCGGCTGAACGACCACTACAACACCCGGACAGGTAGCCAAATCAAGGCGTTCGTGGAGAACGACGACGAGATCGACATCGATGCCTCGAACGTCTGGGAACGAACCGCCGTCAAGTACGTCAGCGGTATCGACGGCGGGCAGAAGGGCCGCAAGGAGGTCGAATCAGTACTTATCGAGGAGCTAAATCCTCGGTACAACACCCGGTAATCAGTCGGCGCCGACGCCGAACTTCGCCGGATTCTCACTGCCCGCCGGCGACGTGGCGAGACTCACGCCGACCGTGACGACGAGGGAAAGCAGCATACACCACAGCGCGTACTCCCACGTGAGATACGACGCCTTCAGCAGGGTGACGCCGGCGACGGTGACACCCTCCATGCCGAGCACGCTCAACACGCCGACGTGGGCGAGATAGACGACCTGAGAGACGATGATACCGGCGAGCATCCCCGCCTGAGTCGTCCCGCTCCAGTAGAGTGCGAGCAGGAGTGGGAGGGTGAGTTGCGCGTAGCCGCCGAAGGCGGTGTCACCGAGCGCGACAATCGCGCCGAGTCCACCACCCTGCGTCAGGAGTGCGCCGACGAGCGTGGCGGTCGCGAAGACGGCGACGCCGATGCGGGCGACTTTCCCCTCGCGCTCCTCGCTCGCGTCCGGGGCGACGAACGGCCGATAGATGTCCCGGGTGAAGTACGACGACCCCGACAGCAGCATCGAGTCGGAAGAGGACATCATCGCGGCCATCGCGCCGGCGACGACGAGCGCGGCGAACCACGCCGGCGTGTACTCGTTCAGGACGACGGGAATGACGTTCCCCCCCTCGGGAACCGTGACGCCGAGCCCCGACGCCCACGCGCCCAGCAGGAACGCCGGCACGAACAGCAACACGACGAGGACGGGCCACAGCGCGAAGGAGCGCTTGAGCGTCTCGACCCGCTTTGCCATGAAGAACCGCTGGTTCACCTGCGGGAAGGCGGCGACGCCAAAGGCGATGGTGATCGCCGTGCCGAGGATGTACTGGACGGAGTAGGCACCGCCGCCGAGCGCGCCGAACTCCGGATTGGTTGAGACCATCTGGTCGGTGAGCGCGCCGATGCCGCCGACGTTGGTGGCGAGCCACGCGACCGCGACCCACAGCACGCCGAGCATGAACACCCCCTGGAGGGTGTCGGTCCACGCGACCCCGCGCAGGCCCGCGAGGGTGACGTACAGAATCATGAAGGCGGTGATGAGCGCCGCGCCGGCCCAGTAGGGGACCGCGCCGTCGGTGAGACCGACGACCGCCTGTCCGGCACCCTGCTGTTGGAGCATCACGTACGGGAATAACCATAAGAGACCGACGCCGGCGACGAGACCGCGGAGCCGCTGGGAGCCGAACCGGTCGCCCAGCATCTCGCCCATCGTGACGTAGCCGTGTTTCTTCCCCACGAGCCACTGCTTGTAGCCGACGACGTACCAGAGGACGGCAAAGAGGATGCCGTCCATCAGCCCCATGACGAGCAGCCACTCGGGGCCGATGCTGAACGCGACGTTCGGCCCGCCGAAGAAGGTGAACGCCGACAGCAGGGTCGCGAACGTCGTGAACAGCAGGACACCGGTCCCGAGGGTCCGGCCCGCGAGGTAGTAGTCCTCGGCGTCGCTGTCGGTCGCGCGGTAGGCGACGAGCCCGATGCCCAGCGAGGCGACGAGATACACGCCGAGCACGCCGAGCTGGACGGCGAGACTCACAGCTCCACCCCCAGTCCCCACGCGCGGCGGCTGAAGCCGTAGAACACCAGCGAGGCGACGCCCATCCACGCGATGTGCCACCATATCCACGCCGGCAGGCCGGCGATGACCGTCGCGTCACGCCACAGAAACCACGGGACGGCGAGCGCCACGACGACAGCAACTGCGAGCACCCACAGGAGCTTCTCTGCGGTCGACACGTCGACGTTGGTTGCGTCTACCCCCATCTCTGCCACACAGAAGTCGATACGTAGAGGTAAGTGTTGCTCTCCACGCGTTCACACTCGCAAATTGAAGCCGAAATGTCTTCAACACCGGCCCAGGCCGGCAGGGTTTTCCCCACGACACGCGTATCCTTCGTGTTGCGGTCTCTCGCAACGATTCACCATCATTCGCCCCGCGAGGGGCAGTTCATCAATGCAAGACACAGCCAAATATCTCATCCACGCCGACATCACCGCAGACGGGGTGGTCGAGCGCTCCGACGTGGTCGGTGCCATCTTCGGCCAGACCGAGGGGTTGCTCGGCGACGACCTCGACTTGCGCGACCTGCAGGACTCCTCGAAGGTCGGGCGCATCGACGTGGATATCGACTCCGCACACGGACAGTCGTTCGGCGAAATCACCATCGCGACCTCACTGGACAAGGTCAAGACCGCCATCCTCGCGGCGGCGCTCGAAACTATCGACCGGGTCGGCCCGTGTCGCTCCACCATCGACGTGGAGACCATCGAGGACGTGCGCGCCGCAAAGCGCCGCGAGGTCGTCGACCGCGCGAAGGGGCTCCTCCAGGAGTCGTTCGACGGCTCCATCCTCTCCAGCGAGGAGCTGGTCGCCGAGGTGCGACAGGCGCTGCGCGTCGAGGACGTGACCGAGTACGAGGGGTATCCCGCCGGGCCGCGCGTACCCGACTCGGACGCCATCATCGTCGTCGAGGGGCGAGCCGACGTGCTCCAGCTGCTCACCTACGGCATCAAGAACGCCATCGCCGTCGAGGGGACGAACGTCCCCGACCCGATTGCGAGACTCACCAAAGAGCGCACCGTCACCACCTTCCTCGACGGGGACCGCGGGGGCGAACTCATCCTGAAGGAGCTCGCACAGGTCGGCAACATCGACTTCGTCGCGTTCGCGCCCTCCGGTGAGTCCGTCGAGGACCTCTCGCGGTCGGCCGTGATGGCCGCGCTCCGCGAGAAGGCCCCCTACGAGATGGTGGCCGACACCGACGAGGACGGCTCCGTCACCGTCGCGGACGACCCCGAGGCCGTCGCCGACGAGGCGACCATCGCGCCCAAGCGGAGCGACGGCGCGTCGACCGACCCCGACCGCGGCTTCCAGTCGGTGACCGACGACGAGTCCGACGATGAGACCGGCGAGGACACGGAATCAGTAGCGGCCTCGGCCGACGACGACGAGGCGAGCGAGGCGAGCGAGAAATCGACTGACGGCGAGACCGACGAGGAGTCGGACGAATCGCCAGACCAGCAGACGCCCCGCACGCTCGGGGGCCACGTCGACGCCGTCATCGACGGCGACACCGGGCTGGTGCGGCTCCTCGACGCCGATTTCGACGTACTCGAAGAAGGAGAGGCGGCCGACGCCTTCAGGCTCGTGCGCGACGCCGAGCCGGTGCCGGAGACGGTCGTCCTCGACGGGGAGGCGAGCCAGCGGCTGCTCGACGTGGCGGCCCAGCGCGGCGTCGCGGGCATCGTCGCCGCGACGACCGGCGAGTTCGTGAAACAGCCGGCGAACGTCCGCGTCCGGACGGCAGACGAGCTACGACAGCCGGCGGAGCAGTAGGAGGCCGTCCTCGCCGTCGAATCTGTTCTCGATGCGGTCTAACTCCCAGAAGCCACACGCCGTGTAGAAGGCGCGGGCCCCGTCGTCGTCGGCGGCGACCGTCACCCGAAGCTGGTCGAATCCGTCGTAGTTCTCCGACAGCGACGCGACCAGCCGGCGACCGTACCCCTCGCGTCTGACGCCGGGCGCGACCGCCAGCTCCGCGAGGTAGACGGCCTCGTCGCCGGGGACGGCAAGGGCGTAGCCGACGACCGCTCCCTCGTTCGTGGCGACGAGTACGTCGCCGGCACCGGCGTCGAAGGCGGCTTCGAGTAAGGCCGGGGCACGGTGGTCGAGCAGCGACTGGAGTGCGCGCACGGCGGGCTTCTCCGCCGGGCGAGCCGGCCGAATCACAGCAGGACGAAGAGAACGCCGGCGGTGACGCCACCCGAGAGGGTGGCGAGGAAGTTCACCGTCTGGTTGCCGACCCGACCGCCTTCGAGGGTCGCACCGAGCAGGCTGTCGGTCGTCATGCCGACGATACCGCCGAGCACGACCAGTCCCGTCGTCGGGGCGTCGAGCCCGAAGCCGAGCGCCGCGAGCCCGGCGATGAGACTCGCCCCGAGCAGGCCGAACAGCTCACCCTGCCACGTGACCGCGCCGTCGGTGCCGGGTTCCACCCGGCCGAGCGTCGTAATCAGTCGGGGGTTGTCGAACAGCCCGCCGAACTCCGAGGAGAAGGTGTCCGCGAGCGCGGTGGCGACGGAGCCGGCGAAGGCGAGCCGGAACGCGGCCGCGAGCGTCGCGTCGATCCCCATCGTGGCGGCGTAGCCGACGACGGCAGCCAGCGCGACGGCGGAGTTCGCGAGGACGTTCCCGCTGCCGCGGGCACCGTCGTTGGCCTCCGCGATACCGCGGTCCGCCTTGGCGTCGTAGCGATACTTCGAGGCGAGCGCGCCGAGTCCGAAGAAGGTGACGAGCAGCGCGAACCAGCCGTAGCCGCCGAGCACGACGGCAAACAGCGCGAGCAGAACCCCCGTCAGCATTCCGGCGATGCTCGCCGTTCCGAGCCCGTAGGCGACGTAGCCGAGGAGCGTGGTCGCGGCGACGCCGACGAGGAAGCGGACGAGCGGGACCGTCGGCTCGAGGTCGGCACACAGCCAGACGACGATGGCGACGGACACGAGGATGAGCGGGGCGTCGTGGCCGCCGAACATATCGCGCAAGAGCGCGGCGGTGACGGCGGCAGCGGCGGCGAGGAAGCCGACCTGCGTCGGGGCGAACGCGCCGAATGCCGTTCCCTCGGCGAGGAAGCTAGCGGCGACCGCGCCGACGGCTCCCCACGCGAGCGCGGCGGCGAGGAAGCCGAGCATCGAGGCGAACGCGCCTCGGCCGCGGTCGATGGCGACCGCCGCGCCGACCCGCCCGCCGGTGAGCGTGAAGATGGCGGTGACGGCGGCGACGACGGAAAGCGGGGTGCCGACGGCGAAGGCGACGATGGCGGCGGCCGCGAGCGCGAAGGAGCCGAGTCCGAACAGCTGGCCGGATTCGAACTCCTCCGAGCGAGCGAACAGCTCGAAGAACGGACCGTCCTCACCTAACAGGAGTGCGTAGCCGGCGACGAAGAGCAACGGCGACGCCGCGAGCACGGCAGCCGTCGCCGTCTGTCTGGGGTCGAGTTCGGGGGCGGCCAGCGCGAGCACGCCGACGACCGCGAAGGCGACCGCCCGCCTCAGTTCTGACACAGCCGCTCTTGCCGCGAGACGCACTTAACGGTCCCGAACAGCTATGTCCCCGACCGCACCGTCGCCGCCGGGAGATACCGCGAGGCAACGTCGGCTTTCGCCAGCAGGACGGCCGACAGCGTCGGTGGGTTGTCGATGCCCGCGGCGTCGAGCCCGGTCGCCGGCACGCTGAGTGTCCGCGCCGGCACGCCCGCCTCCCCGCGGACGGCGAGGTGCGTCTGTCCGAGCTTCACGACGAGCGGCTGTTGCTCGCCGTAGAGGTCCTCGGTGACGGACTCGTAGGTCCGTTGGCTGATGGTCGCGTGTGGCCCGTCGGTCGGCTCCACGTAGAGCCGGCCGAGGTAGTAGCCGCTGGAGAATCGTTCGAACATCGTTCGGTAGTGTGGTAGTCAATAACACACATAAGCCTTGCGTGCGTCTGTCACGCCCGCCGGTGTCGTTTTATCCTCCCGTGGCTAACGTCAGGTGAATGGACTCCGCCGTACTCCTCGATCTGCTGGGGAACGAGAACCGGCGGCGTATCCTTCGGCTGCTCGCGCGCCGCCCCTGTTACGTGACTGAGATATCGGAGTATCTCGGCGTCAGTCCCAAGGCCGTCATCGACCACCTGCGCAAGCTGGAGGACGCCGGGCTCGTCGAGTCCCGGGTGGACGAGCAACGCCGCAAGTACTTCTCTATCGCCCGGAACCTCCGACTAGAGGTGAACGTCTCCCCCTACGAGTTCGGCACCAAATCCGCGTACCCGGCCTCCCGCTCGCTGGACATGACCCGGTGTCGGTATCTCTCGCTCCACATCGAGCCGGAGGAGGTGGACGAACCGGACGACGACACCCCGACGGTGGAGCCGGTCGACGGCGATGCGGCCGACGGCGAGAATCCGGGTGGCGACGACGTGGACCCGGACGCGGACGAGTCGCTGTCGGACCTCACGGCGGAGTTGGCGCGGCTGGAGACGCTTGAAAACGAGCTGTCGATGGCCCAACGCTGGGTACAGGGGCGCTTGACCGACGTGATGGACTCGCTGTCTGCGGCGTTCGGTGAGCGCGACGGTCGGTTCTACGCGGAACTGCTGGCGGCGGTGGCGAACGGCGCACGGACGACGAGTGCAGTCGCCCGCCGCGTGGACGCGAGTCCGACGGTGACGGCAGACGGGCTTGCACAACTGGAAAGCGAAGGGCTGCTCGAACAGGTCGGCGAGGAGTGGCGGCTCACAGCGAGCGAGTGAGCCCGTCGCGCAGGTCGCGACCGAAGTAGTGGCCGACGACGCCGGAGATGATACCGGCGACGACACCGCCGCCCGCGACGGCGAGTCCGGCGTTGCCGGCCGCCGAGAACAGGAGGAGATTCGAGACGAGCGACAGCGCCGCGGCCGCGCCGCCGGCGATCGCCATCTCCAGATACGACGCCGCCGACCGGACGAGACCGAGGAGGAAGCCGGCGAGTCCGAGCCCGACGAGCGTCGCGACCGACCCCGGCACGAGCGGGACCGTCCCGACGAGCGCGGAGGCGGCGACGGTGACGACGACGGCGAGCAGGAGCGACCGGCCGGTCATCGACGGGGTGACCCGGCGTTTCACGCGCGCGAGCCGCCCGGGCGACTCCTCCGTCGTCGACTCCGGCTCGGACTCCTGTTCGCGTTCGAGGAGCGTCTCGCCGCTTCGTGACATACCCCGGCTTCGGCGTCCAACAGTAACGGTGTTTCGCCCGAATGGGGGTAATTGAAGACGGAGGCGGAGGTAGCGAGCGTATGAACGTAGGCGACCGCGTGCGGGTCGAACGCGACGCGGTGACACACGAAGGTGTACTGTTACCGTCCACCACGGACGAGGAACTCGTCGTCAAACTCGACGGCGGCTACAACGTCGGGCTCGACCGCGAGCAGGCGAGCGTCGAGGTGCTGGAGGAGAACGTCCACACCGTCGGCGAATCCGAAACGGGCGACTCGACCGTCGCCTTCGACGAGGACCTCCCGACGGTCGCGCTCGTCTCGACGGGCGGCACCATCGCCTCCACCGTCGACTACCGAACGGGGGCCGTCACCGCGCAGTTCGACGCCGAGGACGTGCTCCGTGCCGTGCCGGACCTCGCGGGTCGGGCGAACTACCGCGGGCGCGTCGTCGCCAACATCCTCTCGGAGAACATGGACGCGAGCATCTGGCAGGAGCTCGCCGACGCGGTCCACGAGGAAATCGCGAACGGTGCCGACGGCGTCGTCGTGATGCACGGCACCGACACGATGCAGTACACCGCCAGCGCGCTCGCCCTGATGCTCGATACCCCGGTGCCGGTCGTCTTCACCGGGAGCCAGCGCTCCGCCGACCGCCCCTCCTCTGACAACGTGATGAACGCCGTCTGTGCGGTCGAGGCGGCCAAGGCCGACTGCGCCGAGGTGCTCGTCTGTATGCACGCCAGCGAATCGGACGACGAGTGTGCGCTCCACCGCGGCACCCGCGTCCGGAAGGGCCACACCTCCCGGCGTGACGCCTTCGAGACCGTCGGCGCACCCGCGCTCGGCACCGTGGACTACGACACCGCGACCGGCGAGACCCCCGAGGACGCGGTCGAGTTCCGCGGCGACTACGTCGCCCGCGGCGAGCGTGACCTCGCGCTCGCGCCGGCGCTGAACGAGGACGTGGAACTGCTGAAGTTCCACCCGGGGATGGACCCCGCGCGACTCGAATCGCTCTCGGGCGCGGACGGCATCGTCATCGAGGGCACGGGACTGGGCCACGTCCACACCGACCTGATTCCGACGCTCGCGGAGTTCGTCGACGACGGCACGGTCGTCGCGATGAGTTCCGCCTGCATCGAGGGGCGGGTCTGTGACCGCGTCTACGATACGGGGCGTGACCTGCTCGACGCCGGCGTCGTCGAGGCCGAGGACACCCTCCCCGAGACGGCGTACGTGAAGCTGATGTGGGCGCTCGAGAACCACGACGACCCCGCCGCGGCGATGGGAACCGACCTCGCCGGCGAGGCGACCGACCGCTCGACACCATGGCAGGCATGACCGTCCGGCCGGCGACTCACGACGACCACGACGCCGTCGTCGCGTTCACCGAGAACACGTGGCCCGACCGCGAGGGTAGCGACTACATCCCCCGCGTCTACCACGACTGGCTCGACAACGAGGCCGCGGAGACGTTCGTCGTCGACCCGGAGGACGGCGACGACCTCGCGGGCATCTGTCAGGCCGTCATGCTCTCGCCCCACGAGGGGTGGGCACAGGGGATGCGCGTCAACCCCGACTACCGCGGCGACGGCATCGGCTCCACGCTGACGGAGGCGTGTTTCGACTGGTGTCGCGAGCAGGGCGCGACCGTCTGTCGCAACATGGTGTTCTCGTGGAACCAGGGTGGACTCGGCATCTCGCGGGCGGCCGGCTTCGAGCCGGCGGCGGAGTTCCGCTGGATGCAGCCCGAACCGAGCTACGAGGTCGAACCGACCCTCGACGTGTACAACGACCCCGACGCCGCGTGGTCGTGTTTCAAGCGCAGCGACGCGAACAAAGAGCTTCGCGGGCTGGCCCTCGACATCGACGAGACGTACGCGATGGCGGAGCTGACCCGCGAGCGACTCCACCGTGCTGCCGCCGAGACCCGCGTCTTCGCCGTCGGCGACGGCAACGGCACCCGCGCGATGGCCTACCGGACTCGCGTAGGCGAGGGTAGCGACGGTTCCTACGCCGAGTACGGTATCGGCGCGTGGGACGACGTGCCGGCGCTCCGGTCGCTGGTCGCAGCCATCGCCCGCGACGCCGCAGACCACGGTGTCGACTCGACCCGCGTCGCCATCCCCGAGACCGTCCGACACGTCAGCGACGCCTCGCTCGCGCGGGCCGGCATCTCCGACGACCCCGACTTCGTCCTCGAAGCCGACCTGACCGGTCGTTAACCCCCCGAAACGGGTGGGAACAGCGCCAGCGTCTCGTCCTCGCCGACCGGCTCATCGAATCCCCGACCGTCGAGAAACGGATTCGTCTCCCCGCACAGCAGCGTCATATGCTCGCGGAGGTCCCCTTCGTCGTCCAACACCACATCGCTGAGTTCGGGGTGGCGCTCGAATAACGCGTCCAGCGCGTCGCGAACGGTCGCCTCGTCCCCGAGGTCGAGCGTGAGTTCGCGCTCGCCGGCCGCATCCGCGACCGTCGCGAACAGCTTCCAGTGCACACCCGAGCAAGCGCCGCGACCGGCTTAGCGGTGTTCCTCGACGACGGCCGCGCCGAGCGCGTCCCGGTGGCCGGCGTTCGGCCCGCCGGCGATCGTTAACAGCTTGGCGTCCCGGAGATACCGCTCGACGGAGCGCTCGCGGGTGTAGCCGATGCCGCCGTGGAGCTGGAGCGCGTCGTTGGCGTTGTCGACGGCCGCCTCGGTCGCCTCCAGTTTCGCCGTCGCCATCGCCTGCCCGTAGTCGAGTCCGCGGTCGGCGCGGTCTGCCGCCCGGAGGGTCACGGCCCTGGCCGTCTCGACCCGCCGGGTGAGCGACGCCAGCTCCCAGCGGACGCCCTGTCGGTCGGCGAGCGGTGTCCCGCCCTGCTCGCGGTCGGTCGTGTGTGCCGCCGCGGCGTCGCGGGCGGCGCGGGCGATACCGACACCGCGTGCGGGGACGTTCACGCCGTTGGCGACGGTGCTCCGGTGGCGATACCCCTCCCCGACCGCGCCGAGTCGTCGGTCGTCCGAGACGACGGCGTCGTCGAGCGTGACCCGACAGGCCGGGACCGGGCGCGCGCCGAGGGTGTCCCACTCGCGGTCGAGGGTGAACGCCTCGGTGTCGACGAGGAAGGCGGTGATACCGCCCGGGAACGGCTCGTCGCCGGTGCGCGCGTACGTACACACGAGGTCGGCCTCGTGGAAGTTCGACACCCACCGCTTGTGGCCGGTGAGCCGCCACCCCTCCCCGTCGCGCTCTGCCGTCGTCTCGATGCCCGACTTGTCGCTGCCGGCGTTATCCTCGCTCAATCCGAGCGCGGCGACCGTCTCGAAGGTCGCCATCGAGTCGAGCCAGCGGTCGCGCTGGGCCGGCGTCCCGTGTTCTGCGATGAGTTGTGCGACGCCGAGATGGAGATTCAGCGCCGAGGCGACCGGCATCGACGCCGCCGCCAGCTCCTCGGTCACGAGCGCGAGCGCGACGTAGCCGCGGCCGAGGCCGCCGACGGACTCGGGGAGGGTCAGCCCCGTCCACCGGCGGTCCCCGAGGGCCGCCATGATGTCCGCGGGATACCGGGCCTCGCGGTCGAGTTCGTCCGCGACGGGGACGATTTGCTCGGCCGCGAACTCGCGGGCCTCGGTTCGGAGTGCCGTCTGTGCGTCGGTGGGGTGGAATGGCATGCCCCACTCTGGTCTCCGCCCCGGCTTGAACTTCCGGGTCCAGTCGGCGACACGAGAGCATGTGGTCGCGCGCACCGGCGACTAGTGTGTCATTCTCACCCAAACCGATATGTGACGACGGTACCTCTCTCCCCCATGCGCGCACTCGTCGTCGGGGCAACCGGATTCGTGGGGTCGCGACTCGTCGAAGCGCTGGCCGACGCGGGCCACGAGGTGGTGGCCTGCTCGCGGTCGGCGGCGAGCCGTGAGTTCCCCGAGGGCGTCGAGCCACGCGAGGCAGACTTCGCCGAGCCGTCGACGCTCGACGGCCTGTGTGAGGGCATCGACGTGGCCTACTACCTGCTCCACTCGCTGTCGGCGTCGGATTTCGTGGAGCGAGACCGCCGGTACGCCAAGCGGTTCAGACGACAGGCCGACGCCGGCGACGTTGACCGCGTCGTCTATCTCAGCGGCATCACCAGCGGCGAGAAGCAGTCGGCGCACCTCGACTCCAGACGCGAGGTGGAGGGGCTGCTCGCGGCCGGCAGTTACGATTTGACGGTGCTCCGGGCGGCCATCATCATCGGTTCGGGGAGTTCGAGCTTCCGCATCATCGACGATTTGACCGACCGACTCCCGGTGATGATCGTCCCCGAGTGGGTCCAGACGCCGTGTCAGCCCATCTACATCGACGACGCGATACAGTATCTGGTGGGCGTCCTCGACGTGCCGGCGACGCGAGAAGAGACCTACGAAATCGGCGGGCCGACGGTCCACACCTACGAGTCGATGCTGCGGCTGCTCGCCGCACTGAAGGAAAAACACATCATCCTCATCCCGGTGCCGGTGATGAGTCCGGAGCTGTCGGCCCACTGGCTCCGGATGGTGACGGACGTGGATTACAACATGGCGCGCCCGCTCATCGAGAGCATGCGCTACCCGGTGACGGTGAGCGACGAGGCGGATATCCAGTCGGTCATTCCAATCGACCGCACGTCGATTGGGGAGGCGATGGCGACGGCAAGCGGCATCAGGTAGCGTCGTGCACGTCGATCGTGACGCCGCCAGCGCCCCGGAGCACGGTCGCCGCGTCCTCGTCGAGAGTAAACTGGCCGTCGATATCCGCCGGCTTCGAGCCGTGGACGACACGGCCGAAGGAGTCGCCGCCCACGTCGTAGAGTCGCTCGGCGAGGACGGTGAGCCGCTCGCCCGCGCCGTAGCGTTCGAGCAGCTTCGAGATGGCCGTCCCGCCGGCGTAGACGCGGTCGCCCTCGACGAGCAGGAAAGCGAACGGTCGCTCGCCGAACTGCCGGTCTAAGAAGGCCGTGCCCGTCTCGCTTTCGAGCGGGACCAGCGCTAATCCGTCGGCGCGGCGCTCGACGGCGCGCGCGAGCCGTCGAAACAGCGGCCGACTCCCGTCGTACAACAGCACGGACTGCTCGCTCATACCGGAGGAAGGTGTCCCGGCGGCTTGAGTGTCCGGGCGATTGTGGTTTGTTTCTCGCTCGTCTGGAAGATTTAAACGCAGGGAGCCGTGGGAGCGGGTATGGGTTCGGTTCGCGCGCTCGCGCAGCAGGCGTATCCGCGGCGGGTCGCACACGCGCTGTTCGCCCGTCACGCGAGCGACTGGAGACGCGCGCGACGCAGTCGCGGGGAGAGCATCGAGAGATACGTCGTCCGCCTGTACGCCGGTGCGTGGCTCGCCGCGCTCGCCGTCGGAACGGTCGCGGGAGCGATTCGTGGGGGCGTGCTCTCGGGGCTGCTCGTCGGTGTCGCGACCGTAGCCGGCGTACGGCTGCTCCTCGTCCGGGCCGGCTTCGCGCGACTTCGGCTCGCGCGGTGGCGGCGAGCCAGACGGTTGGAGCGTGCACTGCCCCGCGCGTCGGCGACGCTCCGACGCTGTGTCGCGGGCACGACCGACCGGTCCCGACTGCTCGAGGCGGTCGCGAGCGCCGAGGAGGGACCGACGGCAGAGGCGTTCGCGTCGCTCCGGCATCGCGCCGAACTGGAGGGCACAGAGTCGGCGCTCGAAGCGACCGCGCGCACGACCGGGTCGCCCGCGTTCGCCGACTGCTGTCGGGCGCTGTGTGGTCCCGAGCAGACGCTTCCGGCGCGACTCGACGCGCTCGACGTGACGCGAGAGCGAGGACGCGTCGGGCGATTCGTCGAGGCGATGGCGAGGACACTTCGGACGCGAACCCGACCCCGGACGCGACGGAGACAGACCGGCGAGTGTGAGCAATTTCTCGATGCGGTCACAGCCAACCTTCGGGCGGGGGCGACCCTCTCGGACGCTGTCGGGCGGGCGGCGACGGGGGAACACGACGCGCTCGCGCGCGAGTTCGACCGACTGGCCGGCGGTGTCGCGGTCGACGGACCACGGGCGACCCGGCGCGCCTTCGAACAGTTCGCGGCGCGCGTCGACGCGCCGACGGCGAGTCGCGACCTCCGACGAGTCGCTGCCGCGCTGGCGTGTGACTGCCCGCCGGCGGTCGCGGTCGGCGGTGTGTCGGACGCTACCACGACTACATCTGTCGGGGAACGACAACGTTCATAACCGACTGACCAGTTAGTCAGTGTATCAGCAGTTCCGCGCCACGGCGAGCGGTTTCGCTCGCCACACGGGTGTTTCTCTCGGTCCTCGCGTCGCTGCGGGCCGTCGCCAGCGGCGTCGCTTCACGGCTTCCGAATCCGGTTCGCGGTGTCGTCCTCGTGGTCGGTCTCGCGCTCGCGCGGCTCGGACTCGCCGACGAGCGCCGCGTCCGCCAGACGACCGACCTCGCGTGGCCCCGCGTCGTCACCGGCATCGCCCGGATGTCGAAGAACGCGGTCGACGTGGCGATGGTCGGGACCGTGCTCGGCTCGACCGGCGTCGCGGGCGTCGGCTTCGCCGGCCCCTACTGGGGGTTGGCGTTCGCATTCGGCGGCGGAGCCGCCGCCGGCGCAATCGCGCTCGTCTCACAGCGGTTCGGCTCCGACGCCGACAACGACGGACTCGCACAGGCCGTCCGGTCGTCCGCGGCCGTCGCCCTGCTCGTCACGCTCCCGGTGATGGCCGTGCTCGCGACGCAGGCCGAACCGCTCATCCGACTCGTCAGCGACAACGCCGCCGCCGTCCAGTACGGCAGCGAGTATCTGCGCGTCGTCGCCTTCGGCGTCCCCTTCGCCGCCCTGAATCTGGTCGGGTCGCGCGTCTTCATCGGCGTGGACGACGCCCGAACGCCGATGCTCGTGCGCGGCGGCGCGGCCATCGCCAACATCGGGCTGAACGCGCTGTTCATCTTCGGGTTCGGCCTCGGCGCGGCGGGCGCGGGACTGGGAACCGTGCTCTCGAACGCAGCCGGCACCCTCGTGTTCGCGATTATCCTCCTTCACGGCCGGGTGCCGGGCGTCGGCTCCTTCCCCGTTCCCGTCGACGCGCGCGGCCCGTATCTCATCCGCGAGACGGTGCGCGACGTGATCGACATCGGGACGCCCGTCTTCGGCCGCTCGCTCGTCTGGACGGTCGCCGAGTTCCCGATGTTCATCATCCTCGACAGCTACTTCGGCGTCGAGGTGGCCGCGGCGTTCGTCATCGCGCGCCGCATCTGGGGCATCATGAACACGCCGGGGTGGGGGTTCGGGCTGGCGTCCTCCTCGCTCGTCGGGCGGTCGCTGGGCGCGAACGACGAGACGGAAGCCGAGGCGTACGGGCGTGAAATCATCCGCCACGCCGTCGGCGTCTATCTCGTCTCGGCGGTCATCGTCGCGGTCTTCGCCCGCCAGATTGTCGGCTTCTTCGCCGACTCGCCGACCGACCCCGCCATCCCCATCGCTGTCTCGCTGGTGTACGCGGCCTGTGTCGCCGTCATCATGCAGGGAGTCTCGGGCGGCGCGGCCGGTCCCCTCGACGCCAGCGGCGACACCCGGTGGCCCTTCGCCGCGCAGTTCCTCGGCATGTTCTGTTGTTCGATTCCGCTGGCGTACGTCGGCGGCGTCACCTCGCTCGGGATGTGGGGGCTGTATCTGGCCTTCGTCGCCGAGACGACGATTCCGGCGCTCCTGAACTACTACCGGTTCCGGTCGGGTATCTGGAAGCGCGTCAGCGAGCAGTACCGGCCCGACGCCGCGCCCGCAGACGACTGACCGCGCACACGCTTTTGCCCGCGCCCTGCGAGCAGTCCGTATGGACCCGTTCGTCGTCGTCGGTGGAGACGCCGCCGGCCTGAGTGCCGCGAGCAAGTGCAAGCGCGAAGACCCCGACCGCGAGGTCGTCGTCTTCGAGAAAGGCGCGTGGGTGTCGTACGCCCACTGCGGGACGCCCTACTACGTCAAAGGCGAGGTCGAGGAGCTGACCGACCTCATCTCGCTCACGCCCGAGGAAATCGAGGAACGCGACATCGCCCTCCACCGCGACCACGAGGTGACGGCAATCGACCCCGAGGCGAAGACCGTCACCGTCGTCGGTCCCGACGGCGAGCGCGAACAGGCGTACGGCGACCTGCTGCTCGGGACGGGTGCCCACGCGACCCAGCCGTTCGAGACCGGCGAGGACGTGTTCACCCTCCACGGGCTGCCGGACGCAGCGGCCATCCGCGCCCGCGTGGACCCGGACTTTTCCCCCGACAACGCTGCCCTCGGGCCGATGGACCCCGACACCATCCGGCCGTACGCCGAGCGTCCCGCGCCCGAGACGGTCGCTATCGTCGGCGGGGGCTACGTCGGCGTCGAGATGGCCGAGGCGTTCTCTGCGTACGGTATCGAGGTTCATCTGTTCCAGCGGGGCGACCTCCTCCCGCCGTTCGGCCCGGCCGTCGCCGAGAGCGTCGAATCGGCCCTCGACTCCGAAGGGGTCGTCGTCCACACCGGCACCGAGGTCGATGGGTTCGACACCGATGTGGACGGCGTGACGGCGATTCGGTACGGCGACGGCGAACAACTGGATATCGACATGGCCGTCGTCGGAGTCGGCATCGCACCGAACACCGATATCGCCGAGGCTGCCGGTATCGCAGTCGGCGAGACGGGCGCGGTCGCCGTGGACCGCTACGGTCGCACCGACACCGACGGGGTGTACGCCGCCGGCGACGTGGCTGAGTCGCGCCACACCGTCACCGGGGAGCCGACGTGGGTCCCCCTCGGGCTGACGGCGAACCGGGCGGGCAGAGCTATCGGGGAGACCATCGCCGGCGAGCCGACGCCGGTGGGTGACGTGGCGGGGACGGCCGTCGTGAAGGCGTTCGACCTCGGCGCTGGCCGGGCTGGCTTCGTCACCGAGTCCGAGGCGCGCGACGCCGGCTTCGAGCCGGTGTCCGAGACGATTACGGCGGGGTCGCGCTCGGGCTACTACCCCGGCGCGGCCGAGACGACGGTTACCCTCACCGCCGACCGCGGGACCGGGCGCGTCCTCGGGGGGAGCGTCGTCGGGACCGACCGCGCGGCAAAGCGCATCGACACCCTCGCGACCGCGCTCGACGCCGGCCACACCGTCGCCGAGCTCGAACGGCTGGATTTGGCGTACGCACCGCCCTTCTCGCCCGTCTGGGATCCGATTCTCGTCGCGGCGAAGGTGCTCGCTGACGAGGTGTAGCCCCTACACCTTTGGGTCGCGACGCCGTATCTACGGGCGATGATTCCATCATTCGACCCCGCGAAGAGTGCGGCATCCGCAGGCGCGAGCGTCGGAGCCAGCCTCGGAGCGCGGGCCGGCCCGGTCGGAGCCGGCGTCGGTGCGGGCTTCGGTGCGGCGAGTGGCTACATCGCCGGCGCGCTCGCGGTCCCGATTCCCGGCCGGAAGGTTCTGCCCGACGGCGGCGAAGTCGACGAAGACGAGTCGGGCGACGAGGCAGACGGCGTCGCGATTCCCGTCACCGAGGCGTAGACCGACTCGTCGGCCCAGAAGGACTATCATTCTCCACGGGGAGCATCGCGTATGACGCCCCTCCAGTTCGGGATTCCCGGCGGCCAGGAGTTGATCATCGTGAATCTCCTCGTCGTCGTCGCGCTCGTGTACATCGCCTACCGCGTGTTGATCGACTAGCCACCGGTGATTACGGTTCCAACGGCCCGGTGTCGACGTGTTCGCCGACGAGCCGCGCGGCCGCGTCGTACGGATTCGTCCCACCGGCATCGTCGGGCGGTCGCTCGACGCCCGCGGCGGCGAACACGCGGTCGAGAAACGCCGCTCTGACCGGTTCGTTCTCGAACAGCCCGTGGAGATAGGTGCCGAGCACGTCGCCCACACGGGCGCTGTCGGGACCGAGCGGCGCGGCCACGTCGGCCAGCCGTCGGGTGTCGCCGGCGTGAATCTCGTAGCCGGTCGCTTCGCCCGTCGCGCCGGCGAGTGGTCCCGCACCCTCGACCGTCACGGTCGTCTGGGTCACCCGTTTTTCGGGCGAGAATGTCGTCTCGACCGGAAGCAGGCCGAACCCCTCAATCGTCGTCGCCGCCCCGGTTCCCTCCACGTCCGCGCCGAGCAGTCGCTCGCCGAGCATCTGGTAGCCGCCACAGATGCCGAGAATCGGACCGTCGAACTCCGCCAGTCGGTCCCCGAAGCCGGCGGCGTGTAGCTCTTGGAGGTCGTCGACGGTGTTCTTGCTCCCCGGGAGGACGAGCGTGTCGCAGTCGAGCGGGGCGTCGGGGGCGAGATACCGGACCGACACGCCGGGCGCGCCGGCCAACGGCTCCACGTCGGTCGCGTTCGAGATGTGCGGCAGGCGGACGACCCCGACCGTGACGCCGGCGTCGGGGTCCGAGTCGTTCGCCGCATCCGGGATGCCGACGCTGTCTTCCTCGGGGAGACCGGGGTCGTCGTACGGAACTACGCCGAGCACCGGTATCCCGGTCCGGACTTCGAGGTCCTCGATACCGGGGGCGAGGAGGTCGCGCGAGCCGCGGAACTTCGTGATGACGACGCCGGCTACCCGAGAGGTGAGGTCGTCTGGCATGAGTTCGAGCGTCCCGACGACGTGGGCGAAGACGCCGCCGCGTTCGATGTCGGCGACCAGCAGGATGTCGGCGTCGCCGAACCGGGCGGTTTCGACGTTGGCGAGGTCGCGGTGGTGCAGATTTGGCTCGGCAATCGAGCCGGCTCCCTCCGCGACGACGAGGTCGTGGTCGCGCGCGAGGCGGTCGTGGGCGGCGACGGCGGCCTCGCGCGCCGCCTCCCAGTAGTCGTCGTAGTACGCCCCCGAGGCGACGTTCGCGACGGGACGACCGTTCACGACGAGTTGGCTCTCGCCGTCGCCCCGCGGCTTCAGGAGGACGGGATTGTGGTCGGTCGTCGGCGGAGTCTGGGCCGCGCGGGCCTGCACGTACTGGGAGACGCCGATTTCGCCGTACGGCTCCGTGCCGACGGCCGCGGTGACGGCGCGGGCGTTGTTCGACATGTTCTGGGCCTTGAACGGGGCCACGTCGTAGCGGTCGGCGAACAGCCGGCAGAGACCGGCGGCGACGGTGGACTTCCCGACGTGGCTCGCAGTGCCGGCCACGAGCAAGGTTCGGGTCACGCCGCCGAGATGCGCGTGTCGGGCGCGGGCGTGGTCTGGTGCATACCCCCTGTTCGGCCGGGTGGATTTAATCCCTCCCGCGTTGCCCCTCTGTGTATGTACGAGAAGCTACTCGTCCCGGTCGACGAGTCGAGCGTGGAGATGGCGCTGTTGCCACACGCCTGTGAGGTCGCGCTCCGATTCGACGCCGAGGTGCGACTGCTCCACGTCGCAGACACGGCCCGCGACAGCGTCACCGTCACCGACGACGGCCTGGTGGACGCCCTCGAAGCCGCCGGGCGCGACGTGGTCGACGCCGCCGGCGAGGTGCTCGACATCTTCGGCGTCGAGTACACGACCGACGTGGTCCAGGGGAGTCCCGCCGACACCATCGCCCAGTACGCGACCGAGTTCAACTACGACTGCATCGCGATGGCGACCCACGGCCGGACGGGTGTCGCCCGCGGACTGCTCGGCAGCGTGACCGAGAAGGTGGTCCGGCTGGCGGACGTACCGGTGCTCACGCTCCGGGGCGGTGACCACGACCCGCTCACCTTCCCCTACGAGCGGATTCTCGTCGCGACGGACGGGAGCGCGACCGCCGACCGCGCAGCGAGCCACGCGTTTCGCCTCGCAGAAACACTGAATGCATCGGTCCACGTCGTCACGGTCATCGACACGGCGGAACTCGGCCCGGACGTGCGGTCCGTGCTCGACACCAGCGGCGCGCGAGCCGCCGCGCGCGAAACCGTCGATGCCGTCGCCGAGGACGCGCCAGACGGCGTCGAGGTAACCACCGCAGTCGTCGACGGCAAGCCGTCGACCGCACTCGGCGACTACGTCGAAGAGAACGGGATGGACGCGGTCGTGCTCGGAACGACCGGCCGCCGCGGCGTCGACCGCATCCTGCTTGGCTCCGTCGCCGAACAGACCGTCCGCACCGCCTCGGTCCCGGTCATCACCGTCGGCGGGGAGTAGCTCAACAGTCGAACGCCCCGAGCGACTGCCGCTCGGGAGCCGACGGCTCGGGATACATCTCCTGGGTGACGTGAATCAATTCGACACTCGTGAGTTGTGAGTCGTGGTGCCCGTCCCACCGGTCACAGAGGTAGTCGGCGAAGCCGGGCCGGAGCGTCGGCGCGTCGGGGAGGCTGGTGAGATACAGATACCAACTGACGTTCGGATAGGTTTTCCCGCTGTCGTCGACGACAAACTGTGGTTCGCCGCCGCGGAACGCGTCGACGCGCTGGCCGTCGGTCGTCGTTCCGACCGGAACCGACCAGTTGTCCTCGGTCTTCGGGTAGGGCGCGAACATGTCCCACCGCCGCTCCTCGGGGTCGACGGGAGCCGCGGGCACCGTCAGAAACCCGACGCTCGCGAGCGACCACACGAGCACGAACGCGAGCGCGACGGCTGCAAGCGCCTGGGTCGCTGAGTGCGGAACGGTCGGCCAGTCGCCGGGCGTCGGGAGCGCGGCCGCGCGGTCGCGGAGGCGTGCGCGCACCCGTTCTGTCCGTCGCTTGACGCGGTCCCAGACCGACGGCGGGAGGAAGACGAGCAGGCTCGCCACGGAGACGAGCGGGAACACCCCGAGCCGGAGGGTCGCGAACATGAACAGGTGGCCGCCGGCGAGCGCGGCGACGAGGGCGGTCCGGACGCGACCGCGCGCGAGCACGAGCAGGGGTGAACAGACGAGTAACGCGAGCCACGCGTGGCTCCCGACCGAGAGCAGCGGCGTCCCCGCGACGAGGTTCCCGAGACCGACGGTGAGCGAGTCCACTCGATAGATGTACTGGACGGCGCTCCCCTCGACCCAGAGGTCGCCCCGAAGCTTGAGCACGGCGTTGACGGCGTAGACGACGACCACCTGCACGAGGACGCCGAGGGTCGCGACGGAGACGGCGCGGCCGCGGTCGTCGGCGACGCGCCGGGCGTCGAGCGCCCACCGGCGACCGAGCGGGAGGAACGCACACCACAACAGCAGCCGGCGCAGGAGCCAGTTGCCGGCGTTGGCGACGAGCAGATTCCGCGCGTGGAGCGAGAGCAGGAGGACGAACAGGACGAACGCGGCCAGCCGGCTCCGGTAGCCGACGACGAGCGCGACCGCCGCGAGCGCCGTCAGCCCGAACAGGAAGAGCGCCCACGCGAGCGACCCCGAGAGGGTGTACAGCGACAGGCGGCTGATGGTCGGATACGCCGCAGCCAGCAGTGACCGGGGGAGGACGCCGGCGTCGGTGTAGAACGCGGCGATGTCGGGGAGCCGGAGCGCGAGGTCACAGAGGACGAGCAGACCGAGCGCGATGCGGACGGCGGCGAGCCCGCGGGTGTCGATACCGACCCGAGCGGGAAGCGTCTCGCGCAGCGATGCGAGCAGGGACACGACACACGGTGGGGAGACGGCGAGCGCCGTAGCTCTTTGTATCTGTCACACCGGCGACGAAGTTGACGAACGTGCTGTTTTTCGACTGTCGCTACCGAAGGACTAACGCCGAGCGGGAGAAATACGGAGACAATGGACGGTTCACCGCGTGACGAGGCGGCCGTCGGCACCGACGACCGGTACCACCATCTCATCTCACACATCCAGGACGCGGTCGTCGAGTTCAAGTTCGTCGACGGAACGCCAATCGTCCGGGAGGTGAACGCCGCGTTCACCGAGCAGTTCGGCTACGAGGCGGCCGATATCGTCGGCGAACCGCTCAACGACTGGATCGTCCCCGAGTGGCTGGCGACCGAAGCCGAGACGCTCGACGAACAGACTCGGGCGGGCGAGGTGAACTACCAGCGGGTGCGCCGGGAGACGGCGACGGGGCTGCGGGAGTTTCTCTATCGCGGGATACCCTACGCCGACGAGACGGGGCGGCTGGACGGGTTCGCCGTCTACACGGACCTGACGGACGTGACGCGGAGCGAGCGCCGGATTCAGGTGATGAACCGCATCCTCAGACACAACCTCCGCAACCGAGCCAACGTCATCGCGGGCAACACCGCGCGGCTGCTTGCGGACGGCGAGCCGACCGCGGAACGGAGCGAAGCGGCCGCGACGGTCGAGCGAGCGGCCCGCGAACTGGAGACGCTGGCCGAAGAGAGCGCGGACATCCAGCGGATGCTCGACGAGCCGGAGGTAGAGGCGGCGGGTATCGACGCCGTCCCGCTCGTCCGGCAGGTGGCGAGCGAGACGCGCACGAACGCCCCGACCGCGACCGTCGAGACCGACCTCCCCGACGAGCTCGTCGTCTACGCGAACGACTACCTCCGGCGCGCGCTCGACAGCCTCGCGGACAACGCCGTCAGACACAACCCCGACCCGGAGCCGACGGTCAAACTGACCGCCCGCGTTGCTGGCGCCGACGGCTGGGCCGACATCACCGTCGAGGACGACGGACCGATGATTCCGGAAATCGAGCGCGCCGTCGTCGGCGAGGACGCCGATATCACCCCCGTCCGCCACGGCCGCGGGCTGGGGCTGTGGCTCGTCCGGTGGGCGGCGGAGACGTTCGGCGGGACGCTCAGCTTCGAGGAGAGCGACCTCGGTGGCAACCGCGTCCGCCTGCGGCTCCCCCGGCGTTAGAACGTCAACACCTCGATGCCGTCGGTGTCGTACGTCGACATCGCGGCGAGTCGCTCCGACACCGAGTCGAGCGACACCTCCCTCCCGACGAGCGACCCGGGGTCGAGGTGGCCGCTCTCGACCATCGAGAGCAGTTCGCCGAACCTGGTCGGGGGCATTCCGCGCGCGCCGAGCCAATCAATCTCCCACCGGGTCATCCAGTCGGTCGGCAGCGACACCGCGCCCTTCTCCGCCTCGGTCGTCAGCCCGACCTGTGCGTGGGTGCCGCGCTCGCGGAGACACCGGACGGAGTTTCGCGCCGTCTCCGCGCGCCCGAGCGCGTCGACGCTCACGTCGGCCCCGCCGTCGGTGATATCCCGAATCGCGTCGACCGGGTCGGCCTCGACGGTCGCGACCGCGCCCGCACGCTCGGCGCGGGCGAGCGCATCGGCGTCGACGTCGACGGCAATCGCTCGCGCGCCGAGCGCGTCGGCAATCTGGACGGCCGACAGCCCGACGCCGCCACAGCCGTGGACCGCGACCCAGTCGCCACCGGAGATGTCGGCCCGGTGTGCGAGGGTGTGGAAGGCCGTCATGTACCGACAGCCGACGGCGGCCACGTCCCGAAAGGAGACGCCGTCGGGAATCGGCTGGAGGTTGTACGAGGCGTTCGGGACGGCCACCCGCTCGGCGAACGCGCCGGGGACCGGCCGCTCGAAGCCGAGCGCCGACCCGTCGGGACAGGTGTTTCCGTGACCGGCGTAGCAGTGGGGACACGCGCCACAGCCGAGGCTGAACGGAACGACGACGCGGTCACCGACCGAGAAGCCGGTCACGTCGGGACCGGTCTCGATAACCCGACCGGCCGGCTCGTGGCCGAGCACGTAATCGAGAGGGGCCTGGTCGTCGGCCCACTCGCCGTGGCCCTGCCAGGCGTGCCAGTCGGACCGACAGATACCGCAGGCCTCGACTGCGACGACGGCCCCGTCGGCGTCGGGCGTCGGGTCGGGCCGCGTCGTCACGTCGAGCGGTTCGCCGTACTCGCGGAGGACGCCAGCGCGCATACGCGAGGTGTGCGCGAGACCGACAAAAGCGCTCGCCTCAGACGGCGGTGTACCGGTCGCCGCGCTGTTCGACCAGTTCCGCCTCGACCAGCCGGCGACACGCCGGCAACAGCCGGAGCAGTTGTTCGTCGAGGGCGGCCGACAGCTCGTCGGCCGTCGCCGCGCCGCGCTCGCTCAGGTACAGATACACCAGCTTCGCCGTCCGCGAGGACAGCCCTCGGACCGAATCCATACCGGCGGCTGATGACGACAGCTACTAAATGTATCTACGGCGTTTGTCGAACTCAGAAGCCGAGATGCGAACTCGACCCGGGCATGTCGTCGTCGCTGATGCCGCCGACGTGTTCGAACGTGAGGTCGTCGTCGGTGAGATACACGTCATCCCGGTTGACCGTGATGGCGACCTCGGCGAGTGTCGAACCGGCGGCTTTCCCGTTGTCGCAGTAGCCGGTCGACCCGTCGAAGATGGAGCCGTGTTTCGGACAGATGACGCCGCCGTCGCGGGTGGCTGCACCGTTGCCGCGGTCGAGCCGCTGGTCGATTTCGTGTTGACAGAAGTTCTTCCACGCCGCGATCTCCTCTTCGCTGTCGCGGATGAGGATGACCTCCTCCTCGCGGCCGTCGGACTCGGTGACGGTAAAGAGGAACGACCCCTGTTCGGGCACCTCGTCGGTCGTCGTGATGCGTTCCATACCGGGAGTTCACGGCCGAGCGAGGTGTGCGTTTCGCTCAGTCGGCGAGGGCCATCCCCGACAGTTCGACGCAGAGGCCGCCGGCCTCGCTCTCGGACAGCGAGACACCCCAGCCGTGCGCCTCAGCGATGCGGGCGACGATACCGAGTCCGAGTCCCGACCCCTCGCTGCTGGTGGTGTAGCCCGACTGGAGCACGTCCTCGCGCTCGTCGGCCGGGATGCCGGGACCGTCGTCACAGATGGACAGCGTCGCGGTGTCGCCGGTGACGGTCGCGCGCACGTCGATGTGGGGGTCGTCGGCGTGGTCGACGGCGTTGCGGAGCACGTTCTCGAGACACCGCTGGAGCCGCGGCTTGTCGGCCAACACCGTCAGCGACTCGTCGGGGAGCGACAGCGTGGCGTCGCCGGCGAGCACGCCGTGCCACGCGGTCTCGACCAGCGGCGTCAGCTCGACGGGCGACGGCGACTCGACGGTGCGGCCGTCGCGCGCGAGCGTCAGGGCGTCCTGGATGAGCGTCGTCATCCGGTCGAGCGCGTCCTCGGCGGCCCCGAGATGCGAGAGGTCCTCCGTCTCGCGGGCGAGTTCGATGCGACCGCTGGCGACGTTGAGCGGCGTCCGGAGGTCGTGGCTCACGACCGACGCGAACTCGTCGAGTCGCTCGTTTTGCCGGCGAAGCTCCTCCTCGCGGGCCTTCCGCTCGGAGATGTCGCGGGCCACGCCAAGCAGCATCGGCTCACCGTCGTGGACGATACGGCGCGTGTTCAGCTGGTAGGGAGTACACTCCCCGTCGTTGTTCACCTCGATTTCCCCGCGGAAGGAGCCGCCCGAGTCGAGGATCTCCTGCAGTTGGGTCGTGAAGTCGGCCTCGATGGTCTCGTTGGGTATCCCGGTGGCGGACATCGCTTCGAGCTGGTCGCGGTCGTACGGGACCGCCTCGACGAGCGCGTCGTTGACCGTATCGAACCGGAACGACGCATCGAGGATGTACACCGGGTCGGGGATGGAGTTGAGCACCTCCCGGAAAAACCGCTCCTGTTCGGCGATTTCGTCCTCGCGTTCGATACGCGAGAGCGTCTCGGCGAGGTGGTCACACAGCAGAACGGCCGCCTCGTAGTCCTCGGTCGTGAAGACGCCGACGCCGTCACCGACCGCTTGGAAGATGCCGTGTTCGCCGATGGGGACGCTGAGGAGTGCGACCTCGTTGTCGCTCTCGACGTGCGGGTACGCGGCCACGTCGTCGATGAGCAGCGCCTCGCCCGACTGGTACGAGAGCCCGGCGATACCCTCGTCGCTGGGAAGCACGTCGGCCTCGCCGTGTTCGTCGCCGCGCTCCTCGACGACCCGGAGCATCCCGTCGCGCTCGATACCGAAGGAACACCGGTCGAACGCCAGAATCTGCGTCGCGGCGTCTGCCGCCATCTCGATGGCCTCCAGTTCGTCGGTACAGGCGTGGAGGTCGCTGGTGAAGGCGGCGAGCGGTTGCATCCGGGTCGACACGCGGTCGACGGTCTCGCGGTCGTACCGGGTCACGCGACGCTCGATGCGGTCGAGCAGTCGGTCGTAGGCGTCCTCGGCCGTCGCCGAGACGTAGTCGGTCACGTCGGCGCGGATGGCCGCCTCGGCGAACGTCGCGGGGTCGCGGGCGGTGAACAACAGGACGGGTAACAGCGAGTCGTACTCGCGGACCACCTCGACGGTGTCGAAGTCGGTCGCCGCCGGGTCGACGACGAGACAGTCAACGTCGGAAAGCCGGTCGAGAACGTCGGTGGCGTCGGGTGAAGCGTCGAGCGGGATAGCCGACAGCGCGGGGGCCCGCCGGGAGAGTTCCGCCGCCACGCGCGAAGCAGTGTCGGCGACCACGAGAACTGTCGGTCCCGCCGATTCCCCCTTCGCGTTCATCTGTGAGTGAATTGCAGTCTCTGGTATATATACTTACATACACTCGCGTGTATCGCCGGCAAGCGTCCGGTCGCCGCCGGCCCGTCACAACAGCGGCTCGACGGCCGCCATCGTCGCCTCCTTCGCGTCGTCGTCAAGCCCGCTCGCGAAGCCGACCCTGACGGCGTCGACGCCGTCGATATCGCGGAACGTCGAGAGCCGCTCGCGCACCTCCCGCGGGGTGCCGGCGGCCGCAAGCGAATCGAGCAGTTCGTCGGGGAGCGCCGCGGCCATCGCGTCCGTGTCGCGGTCCGACTCCCACGCCTCGCGAATCTCGGCGACGACGTCCGGATACCCCTGTTTCGCGACCGAGTCGCCGTAGAAGGGACCGTACGCGCCGATGAGGAACGCGACCGCCGACCGGGCACTCGCGCGCGCCTGCTCGCGGTCCTCGCTCGCGACCGTTCGCACCAGCGGCGTCACCCGCACGTCATCGACGGTGCGCCCGCCGAGGTCGGCCCCGCGTTCGAGGTCGCCCAGCCGGTCTCGAAGCCCGTCGGCCGTGAACAGCTGTGGCACCCAGCCGTCGGCGAAGCGCCCGACGAGTTCGGTCGCCTTCGGGCCGAGCGCGGCCACGTCGATTGCCGGCGGGTCTTCCGGCACGGGACGGCTGTACCGCAGCCCGCCGACGTCGTAACACTCCCCGTCGTACTCGACGCTACCGCCCTCGTACACCTCCCGGATGATGTCGATACACTCCCGCAGTCGCCGGAGCGGGCGGTCGAACTTCCCCCCGTGCCACCCCTCCGCGATGGCCGGCGAGGACGTGCCCAGCCCGAGTCGGAAGCGCCCGTCCGTCGCGTCGTGCATCGTCAACGCGGTCTGAGCGAGCACGGTCGGGGCGCGCCCGTACGGCGAGAGCACGTCCGTCGACACGCCGATGTCCTCGGTTCGCTCGCCGACGACGGTGAACGCCGACACCATGTCCCAGCCGGTGGTTTCACCGGCCGAAACGCGCTCGAATCCAAGCCGTTCGGCGTGTTGGGCACGGGCAGCAAGCGAGTCCAGCGAGTCGTGGTCACCGGTCGACAAGACGAGTTCGTAGCTCATACGCCGGTAGCCGGGTGGGGATATGATAAACGTCGGGGCGGACGGGGGGAACCGCTCGCTGTCGCTCGCGGATTACTCCTCGTCTTCCTGTGCGTCCACGACCGCAACGCTCGCCAGATTCACGATGTCTTTCACTTCGTCGCCGCGCTGGAGGACGTGAACCGGCTTGTCCATCCCGACGAGCATCGGGCCGACGGCGTCGGCTCCCCCGAGCCGCTGGAGCAGCTTGTACGCGATGTTGCCCGCCTCCAGGTTCGGGAACACGAGCACGTTCGCCGGCTCGTCGAGTTCGGCAAACGAGTAGTCGGTCGTGAGAATGTCCTCGATGACGGCGGTGTCGGCCTGCATCTCCCCGTCGACCGGGAAGTCGACGGTCGGGTCGCTGCGGAGGCGGTCGGCGGCCTCGCGCGGCTTGCGCGTCCCCTCGTTGTCGACGGTCCCGAAGTCGGAGTACGACAGCAGAGCGACGCGGGGGTCGACGTTGAACTGTCGCGCGAGGTCGGCGGTGTGGCGGGCGACCTCCGCCAACACGTCTTCGTCGGGGGCCTGGTTCACGGTCGCGTCGGCACAGAAGACGACGCGGTCGTCGAAGGTGAGCATGTAGACGCCGGCGGCGTAGTTGGCGTCGGGAGCCGTGCCGACGACCTGCAGCGGCGGGCGAAGCGCGGTCGGGTAGTGGTGGGTCAGGCCGGTCAACATCACGTCGGCGTCGCCCATCTCCACGAGCGTCGAGGCGAGCCAGTCGCCGTCGCGGATGAGCGAGTCGGCCTCGTTGCGGGTGACGCCGTCGCGCTTGCGTAGCTCGTGGAGTCGCTCGGCGTAGGGGTCGAGGTGGTCGCTGGTCGGGTCGACGATTTCGGGGTCGAAGGCGAGTCCGAGTTCCGCCGCCGTGCGGTGAATCTGGTCGGCGTCGCCGACGAGTATCGGCTCGGCGATACCCTCGTCCTGAAGCTGGTAGGCGGCGCGGATGATTTTCCGGTCTGCGCCCTCGGAGAAGACGACGCGTTTCGGATTCGACTGCGCCTTCGTCAGGACGGTGCGCATCATCTCGCGGCCCTTTCCGAGACGGGCTTCGAGTTCGTCGCGGTAGCCGTCGAGGTCGCGCTCGGCGCGGGCGACGCCGGAGTCGATAGCCGCCTGCGCGACGGCCGCCGACACCTCGAACAACACCCGCGTGTCGAGCGGCTTCGGAATCAGGTACTCCGGCCCGAACTGGAGCGGTTCGTCGCCGTACGCCTTCACGACGGCGTCGGGCACGTCCTCCTTCGCGAGGTCGGCGAGCGCCTCGGCGGCGGCCTGTTTCATCGGCTCGTTGATGTCCGTCGCACGCACGTCGAGCGCGCCGCGGAACAGGAACGGGAAGCCGAGCACGTTGTTCACCTGATTCGGGTAATCCGACCGCCCCGTCGCCATAATCAGGTCGTCGCGGGCGGCCATCGCCTCCTCGTAGCCGATTTCCGGATTCGGATTCGCCATCGCGAACACGACCGGGTCGGGGGCCATCGACTGCACCATCTCCTCGGAGACGATGCCGCCGACGGAGAGGCCGACGAACACGTCGGCCCCCTCGATGGCGTCTTCGAGTTCGCCGCCCGACTCGGCGGCGAACGGCTCGGTGTACTCGTGTGGGTCGCCGGCGGCCGCCCGCTCTTCGGTGATGATGCCGTCGATATCGACCATCGTGATGTTGTCGGGGTCGACCCCGAGGTCGGTGTAGAAGCGGGCGGTGGCGGTGGCGGCCGCGCCGGCGCCCGAAAAGACGACAGAGAGGTCTTCGAAGGATTTGCCCGTCAGCTCACAGGCGTTCATCAGCGCCGCCCCGGAGATGATGGCGGTGCCGTGTTGGTCGTCGTGGAAGACGGGGATATCCATCGACTCGCGCAGGCGCGCCTCGATTTCGAAACACTCCGGGGCGGAGATATCTTCGAGGTTGATGCCGCCAAAGGTCGGCTCCATGCGCTCAACCGCGGCACAGAACCCGTCGGGGTCGGCGTCGTCGAGTTCGATGTCGAACACGTCGATATCGGCGAATCGCTTGAACAGGACGCCCTTCCCTTCCATGACGGGCTTGGACGCCTGTGCGCCGATGTCGCCGAGTCCGAGCACGGCGGTCCCGTTCGAGACGACCCCGACCATGTTCCCTTTCGTCGTGTAGCGGTAGGCGTCGGCCGGGTCGTCCGCGATTTTCTCACACGGCGCGGCGACGCCCGGCGAGTAGGCCAGCGAGAGGTCCCGCTGCGTGTTCGTCGGCTTCGTCGTCGAAATCTCCACCTTGCCGGGGGGCTTCGCCTCGTGATACTCCAGTGCGTCCTCGTCGAGTCCCATATCTCGTCTCTATCGTCGGACTACTAAACGGCTCTCGCTCGCTGTATTGTTCGTGATAAACCGTTATTCGAGGTCGGTGTCGGTCAGCGCGTCGCCGACGAACTGCCGGATGATGCTCCCCTCGGCGCGGTGGAGCGTCTCCGAGGCGGTGGATTTGGCCACGTCGGCCGCCTCGGCGAGTTCCGTCAGCGTGCAGTCGCGCGGGGTGTCGTAGTACCCCTCCTCGACGGCCGTGAGCACGAGGTCGCGCTGGCGGGGCGTGAGCAGCGTCTCCACGTCCAACTCCTGTCTGAGCGACTCCACCTCGAACCGGAGCCCGTACTCGCGGAAGTAGTCGGTCAGCGTCGAGATGGCGTCGTCGGGCGCGGTCGCCTGCAGCGAGGCGCGGCCGTCGCGGCAGGTGAGCGGCGGCTCGAACGGTATCGACGCCCGGCGCAGACAAAAGACCACGAGCGGCGTCTCCGAGCGGAACCGGACGACGGTCGCGCCCTCACCCTGCTGGACGACCGAGAAGCCCCGGAACCCGTTCGCGTTGCGCATGAACTCGACCGGCCGGTCCGGCTCGGTCGCGTCGACGCGCACGAGCTGGTGACACTCGGTCTCGCCGGGTTCGAGCGCCAGCAGCTCGAACTCGGCGTCGGGAAACTGCGTCGAGACGGTGTGTGCCCACTCCCCTTCCGAGAGCTGGACGACGAAGTTCGCGCGTGACACCCGTACATGTTCGCTCGGTTCGGCCTAAAATCTGCGGGTCACCCGGAGTCGAGTTGGTCCGACAGCCCCCACTCGTCGGCCTGTGCGGTGGCCTCGGCCCGCGCCTCCGCCTTCAGCGCGGCAATCTGGTCGGAGTCGTCAAGAAACGCGGCCACGGAGTCCGCCTCCGAGTCGTCGGGCGCACGCTCGCGGAGCCGAGCCGCGAGCGCGGGCGCGTCGGCGCGCTCGGCGAGCGCGCCGGGGTCGACGTGACACGCGGGGCGGTCGTGGAGCGCGGCGAGCGCCTCCACACTCGTCCGGGTGCGCTCGACCCGAAACGGTCCCGTGTCGGGGAGGGCGGCGACTGCATCCGCGCCCGTCAGGTCGCCCTCACGGACGACCGCCGCGGTCGGCACACCGTCGTCGAGAGTGACGAGAACGGGGTCGGCGTCGGCGACCGGCATCCCCGGCTCGACGCGGAGATAGCCGGTGAGCCGGTCCGCGAAACAGGTCTCCAGCGGGGTCGCGAGCGACTCGACGACCCGGGAGGCGACCAGCGTCCCCTCGGGCGTCATGGCGAGTCGGGGATGACCGCCGACTGGAACCGGTCGGCGACCGCCTCGCTGTCGCCGGCGCGTACGTCGAGCGCGTCGGCAGCCTGCCGGAAGGCGTCGGCGGCAGCCGACTCGGGCGCGTGTGCGAGTAAGGGTTCGCCCGCACTTCGGGCGGCGCGGGCAGCGTCGGCGTCGGGCACCTCGGCGAGCGTCGGTCCCTCGAAGTAGCGGTCGGCCTGCTGTGCGACGCCGTCGTCGCCGTCGTGGACCTTGTTGAACAGGACGCCCGCAACGTCGGTCCCGTACGAGAGCGCGTACTCCTGGACCTTCAGCCCGTCAGAGAGCGCGGGGACCGTCGGCTGGAGCACGACGATAGCGCGGTCGGCCAACACCACCGGGAGGACGGCGGCCTTCGAGCCGAGCGTCGCCGGCGAATCGAGCAGGAGCACGTCGGTGTCGCTCGCGAGGTCGGCCACCACGTCGCGCAGTCGGTCGGGGTCGGCCCGCTCGAACGCCGCGAGGGAGGTGCCACACGGGACGACCGACATCCCGAACCGCTCGTAGGTGGCCGCCTCGACGGACGGGCCGCCCTCGACGAGCACGTCGTGGAGGGTGGCGTCGGCGTCGGAAAGCCCGGCGTGAAAGAGCAGATTCGCCATCCCGGTGTCGGCGTCCACGACGGTCACGTCGTAGGAGTCGGCGAGCGCCATCCCGAGCGCGAGCGTGCTCGTCGTCTTACCCGTCCCGCCCTTGCCGGAGGCGACGGCGAACGCTTCGACCATCTGGTTTCGTTCGTCGGTTCGCGAACAAAAGTGTTCGGCCTCAGCGGACGACCGTGACGGGAGCGTGCGCCCGGCGCATCACCGACTCGGCGACGGAGCCGAGCAGGACGCGAGAGACGCCCGAGCGGCCGTGGCTCCCCATCACGATGTGGTCACAGTCGTTGTCCTCGGCGAACGCCACGATTTCGCGGCTGGGGTGACCGACGACGACCGCGGCGGTGGCGTCGTGGCCGGCGGCCCGCGCCTCGGAGGCGGCCGCCTCGACGCGCTCGGCCGCCGTCGTCTCCAGTTCGTCGAGCATCTCGGTTCCTGCTCCGGCGGTGCCGGCGGGCGACTCGTAGGCTCCGGTAATCGGCTCGGAGACGATGGCGTCGGCGGGGTCGACGACGGACAGCAGCGTCAGCTCCGCGTCCGGAAACCGCTCTCTGGCGTACTCGAGCGCATCGCGCGCTTGCTCGGAGCCGTCGAGCGGGACGAGTAGATGTTCCTGCACGAGAAATTTCTATCCGACGGAGCGAAAAAAGCGCCGGGACTCAGTACTCCGGCAGTCGGGCCGACCGCTCGGACCCCTCGACGAACGGGAGCGGTTCGTGGCTCGCCGCCACCTGCTCGCCGTCGACGCGGACGGTGAGGGTATCGAGGTCGTGGTTGAACCCGACGAACGCGAGCGCGACCGGCGAGTCACGCAGCGGCGGATGGCCGGCGCGGGTCACCTCGCCCGCGTGGCTGTCGCCGGCGAACACGGCCGCCCCGGCTTCGGGCACCGATTCGAGCGCGAGGCCGACCAGCCGGCGGGAGGGTCGCCCGCGGTTCTCGATTTTCGAGACGACCTCCTGGCCGACGTAACACCCCTTCGAGAAGTCGAGCGCGTTCCGGAGTCCGAGCACGTTCGGCACCGTTCCGTCGAGTTCCGTCTCAAACATCGGAGTGCCGGCTTCGAGCGTCAGCGACTCCCACGTCCGGTAGCCGAACGGGACGGCGTTGTTGCCGCGGGTGATGAGCGTTTCGAACGCCTCGTGGGCGTCGTCGGCTGCACACACCACCTCGTACCCCTCTTCGCCGGGGAGATTGTCGGTGCGGATGACGGTGACGCCGGCCTCGCCCATCGAGCCGCGGACGAAGGTGAGCTCCTCGTCGGGGGAGCCGACGCCGCCGTGGAGGACGCTCGCCACCTTCTCGGTGGCCGTCGGCCCGTGGACGCCGAAGACGGCGAGGTCCTCGGTGGCGTTCTCGATGGCGACGTCCTGGATGAAGATGTTCTCGCGCCACGACTCGGCGAGCGGCGCGGCCTCGCCGGGCGGGGTGAAACAGAGCAGGCGCTCGCCGGCGTTGTAGACGTAGAGGTCGGTCTCGATTTTCCCCTGCGGGTCGAGCAGGAGGGCGTAGACGCCGCGGCCGTTCTCGGTCGGGACGGCGTTGGTGACGGCGTTGTCGACGAACTCGACGCGGTCGTCGCCGGAAATCTGGAGAATGCCGTAGCGCGTCTCGATGACGCCGACGCCCTTGCGGACGGCGTGGTGGGTGCGGTCGGGTCGGCCGTAGGAGTCGACGACCCGGCGGCCGTCGTACTCGCGGAAGGTGGCCCCGTGGCGCTCGTGAACCTCGGGAAGGACGGTCATTACCTACCGAAGCGTACCGACGGTGAAAAACGGCTCGTCGTCGGAATCAAAACGGGAGCTTCTCGCGGAGCGCGTCGACCAGCGAGGGGTCGTCCGTTTCCGCCTCGTCGGGAATCACGCGGTCGTGGGGGTAGATGCGTGTCTCGCTGTCGGCGTTCGTGACGCGGATGAGGTCGTCGGCTTTCAGCGCGGCGAGCGCGTCCTCGATGTCGTCGATGGGAGCGTCGACGCTGGCGCGCACCTCGAAGATGGTGAGTCCCTCCTCGCGTGCGTCGACCAGCGCGTCGAGCACCGCGAGTTCGGTCTCGTCGCGGTCGCGGTAGGTCGACTTCGCCTGCATACTCGCGGCTACGTGACGGGGCGACATAACCGTTCGTAGGGCGCGCGTCAGACGCTTGCCGGGGGCGTCGGTAGCCTTATGCCCGCGACGACGGGAAGATGACCAATGGGAGTTACGTGTTCGCTGCTCGGGCACGCCTTCGAGGAGGCGGACACCGAGCGTGAACGGACCGAGCAGGGAAGCGAGGCGATTACCGTCGTCCGTGAAATCGAGGAGTGTCGCCGCTGTGGCGAGCGCCGCGTCACCTCCGAGAGCAAGGAGGTCACCTCAATCGTCGACCCGTCCGACGTGACCGTCGACGACGCGACCGATCCGGAGCCGAAGTCACCAGCCGCCGACACCGACCCGGAGTCGGAACCGCCAGCCGCCGACGTGGAGCCGGGACCGGGTGGCGACGAACCGCCGCTTGATTCCGACCCGGCGACGGACCCGGGGTTCGCGTCGGGCGAGGACGATGAACCGCCCGCAGACCCGAGCGAGGAGGACGCGGAGATTCTCGACGGCGAGCCGACGGAGACGCCGGAGTCGTCGATGCGGGACCCCGGCCAGTGGCCCGAGGAGACGGACCAGTTCGATCCCGACGCGCTGACGGACGGCGAGGCGACCGGGGAGTCGGCGTCCGCGGCGTCGACCGAGGGGTCGCCACAGTCGGAATCGAGCGGGGAGTCAGATGCTGACACGGACACGGAGCCGGAGCCGGCGGCGACGGGTATCCTCGACGGCGAGTACGTCTGTCCGGAGTGTGGATTCTCCGAGCAGATGGACGCCTCGTCGCTGCGGGACGGCGACGCGTGTCCGGCGTGTCACCAGGGGTATCTCGACGCCCGATAGCTCCGAAATCCGTAAACCATCGGGTGTCGAATCGGGCGTATGGAGGAGTATAAGATGCGGCGCGGGGAGTATCTCGAGGAGCGAATCCCCGACCTCGAATCGACCGTCGAGGAGTATTTCGGCGAGATATCGGACACCGAGGAGTACAACGGCTCTGACCTGTTCGTCATCGAAGAGCCGGAGAACCCGGTGTTCGAGCGCATCGTCGTCGGTGCGGTGACGTACGGGAGCAAGAAGGACACCCTCGCGGTCAACTTCGAGGAGCGCGAGCTTGAGGACCTGATGGAGACGGGCGACGTGGACGCCGCCGGCGACGCCAACGCCGCGAAAAACGAGTTCCTGCTCGAAGCGACGGGTCGCGACGCCAAGGCGCGGCGCGACTCGATGAAACGCGACGTCGAAGACGACGCACCCGACGACTTCTGAGTTCGCGGGGACGCTGTGTTTTTCCCTCCCGATACCCCACGTCCGGTATGGGCTACGCGTGTCCCGTCTGTGACGACCCGCAGGTCGACGCTCGCCACCTCGCGAACCACCTCGCCTTCACCGCCATTCTCGGCGACGACGACCACGAGGCGTGGCTCGACGACCACGTTCCGGAGTGGGCCGAGGAAGGCGAAGCGGAGCTCGCCGAGCGCGTCCGCGAGTTCGCCGACGAAGACGAGTACCCGCAGGTGTTCGAGGACACCACCGGCGAGCGACCAGACCGCGACGGCGGTCGCTCGGGCGAACTGTTCGAGAGCGAGGGGCACGGTCACGACCACGGCCAGGCTGGACACGCACACGACCAGGAGCTGCCGCCACAGGCGGACATGGAGATGGACGAGGACACGCAGGCGGTCATCGAGGAGGCACGCGAACTGACGAAGGAGATGCTAGCCGAGGACGAAGCCGAGGACGAGGACGACGAAGCCGAGAATTAGCGTCCGACCGCGGCCCGGATGCGGTCGCGTCGCCACCACAGTTCTGTCGTCCCCCACGCGAACAGCGTCAGCGCCAGCGCGAGCACGACGAGCAGTTCGGGGTACAGAATCCACGACGGCGAGACGTACAACAGCCCGTTGACGAGTAGCTGCGGGACGGCGGTCCGGAGGGTGTAGCCCGGATTCGCGAACAGTCCCGCGCTGGGGTCGATGCCGGGGTCGCCGGTGTCGACGGCCGGTCCGCCACCGGATTCGCTCGGCGTACCGAGCCGTTCGGCCTCGTACGGGAGCCGGACGGTCGCGGACCAGAGCACGGTACCGTCGGGCGCGACCTCGATGACGCGGTCGCCGTGGCTGTCGGTGACGAGCGTCGAGCCGTCGGGGAGTCGGTCGGCGTCGCGCGGCCACTGGAGGCGCGCGTCTGTCCACGCCCACGTCTGGACCCACTCGCCGCCCTGTCGCTGGTACTCGACGACGCGACGGTTCTCGGAGTCAGCGACGGGGACGCTCGGGCCGCCGTTCGCGGCGGGAATGTAGTCGGGGTTGTGCTGTTCGTACAGGATGGTGTGCGCGTCGTCGGAGCCGAGCGTCTGCTCGGCGACCAGCCCCTCGCCGGGCCGGACGAAGACGACGGAGTCCTGGTTCCGGAGGCTGGCTTGGAATCGGCCGTCGGGCGTCACCTCGACGTCGTTGACGTGGGTCCAGTCGCCGGGCGAGCCGCCGGACGAGCGGTCGTAGTCCTCGGCGGCGTTCCAGCGCCACACCTCCTCGCCGGTCGCGAGGTCGACGGTGTAGAGGGCGTCCTCGTAGATGTCGGCGACGGCGATGTGGCTCTCGTTGACCCGGTCGATGTCGTGGTACCGGTTCGACGGGATGCGCGGGGTGACCTTCGACCACAGGCGGGCGGTCTCGTCGGTGCGGAGGTTCACGCGCTCGTAGACGTTCCGCGAGCAGGTGTCGGTGGAGACGCCGGCACAGGCGTCGCCGGCAAGCTTCTCGGCACCGACGTACTCGACGACGTACGGCTCGTCGGGGACGGGGTCCACGTCGAAGTAGGTCTGGAGGGTGTCGTTGCGGTAGGCGACGCTCCCCTCGTCGGTGAGCGCGACGAGTTCACCCTCGGCGTCGGACTCGGGGACGCCCTGGGTGGCGACGACGGTGACGTTGGCAGCCGATTCGAGAGCAGCGGGGTCGTAGCCGCCGGCGTCGGTGGGTCGGAAGCCGTCGGTCGTCCCGGGGTCGTGCGGGCCGGTGAGATAGCCGGCGAGCAGACCGACGAGACAGACGACGACGACCGCGAGGAGGGCGCGGCGGAGAGTCGAACGGGCGGGCATCGACTCGCAGGTGTCCGGCGAGGTAGGATACTGTTTCGGTATATCTACCACCGACCGGCCCGTACGGCGGGTATGCACGAAGACGGGTGGCTCGCCCCGACGACGGCGACGGAGGCGCGGGAAGCGTACAGCGACCTCGCGCCGACGGCACAGACGGTCGTCCGGGAGACGGCCAAGGCGATGTCGTTCGACCGCGAGGAGTACGGCGACCGCGTCACGAGCGACGTGGTCGAGACGGCGCTTGACGCGCTGTTCGCCTCGCTGCTCGAAGTCACGGTCGGCACGCGCAGCGAGTTCGAGTCCGTCCGCGAGGACTCGGCGTTCGCCGTCGAGCTGGAAGGCAGCGACGAGGTTGACAACGTCGCGTGGCACGTCGCTCCCGCGGCAGACACCATCGTGGCGGCGACGTTCCACGCCGAGGAGGAAGCCGCCGTCGGCACGCTCCGCCGACAGGCGTACGGGAAGGTGTACAGAGACATCGTGAAAGACGGCGACGGAAGCGAGGAGCGCGAGGAGGGGGCCGCGTCGTGAGACGCATCACGCGCAACGTCACGCTCGGACTGCTCGTCGTGGTCGTCCTGCTGCTCGCGCTCGGGGCGGTCCCGTCGCTGCTCCAGAGCGGCGACCCCTACTACGCCGAGGCGACGGCCGCCGAGCCGCCGGCCGAGGTGACACCCATCGACGGCGCGAACCTCTCGGAGCGACGGTTCCCGTACACGTACGGCGCGGTGAGTGCAGCAGACGGCGACACGGCGCGCTCGACCGCCTACTACCGGGGTCCGTTCGGCATCAAGGAGACGTTCACCCACTCGGTGTTCGACGAGCGCGACGTGTTCAGACAGCGGTACGCGTCGAGCATGTCGGGGGACGCCGTCTTCGTCACCTTCGAGAACGTCACGTACCGCGTGACGGTGGTGCAGCCGTGAGCGACCACTCTGAGCACGACTGGCCGGTCGTCGAGTCGGTCGCCGAGTACGAGACCGGCTGGTACACCGGCGGCTACGACGAGGTGCGGCAACCCGACGCCACGACGAAGAAGTACTACTGGGCGGACCTCCCGCCGGCGGTCGTCGTCGTCGCACAGGACGGCGACGAGCTGGTGATGATAGAGCAGTTCCGGCCCGCCATCCGCGAGCGCTGTCTCGAACTCGTCGCCGGCATCGTGGAGGACGGGGAGACGTACGCCGAGGCCGGCGCGCGCGAACTGGAGGAAGAGACCGGCTTCGTTCCCGATTCGGTCACGCACGTCGAGGAGTTCTGGTGTTCGACGGGCGTGCTCCGCCACCGCCGGGGGATCGTCTACGCGGAGGGACTCACCGCCGGAAACCGCAAGCTCGACGGCAACGAGTTCATCGACGTGACACGCGTTCCGGTGGAGGAGGCGCTGGCCCGCGCCCGCGAGGAGCCGGCGAACGACGCCACCATCGAGGGGATTCTGCTCGCGCAGGCGGACGGGCTACTGTAACGAGCGCACCATCACGAACGCGTCCTCGCCGTCGTCGTAGTACCGGGGGAGCCGGCGGTGAATCTCGAAGCCGAACCGCTCGTACAGCCGCTTTGCGGTGTCGTTGGTCTCCCGCACTTCGAGTTTGACGCGGCCGACGCCCTGTCGCCGGCAGATGCTGAGGGCGGCACCGAGGAGGTTCGCGCCGAGCCCCTGGCCGCGGGCGTCGGGACGGACCGCGAGGTCCTTGACGTGGCCGAGCGGGGTACCGCCGTTCGGGACGGTGTCGGCGACGATGAAGCCGTCGACGGACTGGTCGCCCGCGACGAGGAACCCCGGCTGGCCGAGAAACTGCTCGAAGGCGGCGTAGGGCCACGGTTGGGGAAACGACGTGGTCTCGATGCGGTACACCGCGAGCAGGTCCGCCCGCGTCGCCTGCCGAATCGTCGGCTCGTCGGTCGACTCGCTCCCGGCTATCGTCACACCCACGCTACGGCGGTCAGCGAGTAAAGCCTTCGTCGCCAGCCAGTACCTTCTTATACACCTACCGTATACAATCGGATGCACCCAGTTTTGGGTGCATCCCCACCTCGCCCCCGTCGGGAGGGCTCTCCCCCACCCTCCTCCCTCCGGGGACGCTTTTCACTCCCCACAGCGGTCGCTGGTGAGCGCGAGCGACGCGAGTGCGAGACGCCGATTAGTTCGGCGTCCAGCCGCAGACCGTACACTCCGGGGCCGCCATCTCGTGGAGTCCGCCACACTCCGGACAGCGCTTTTTGTTATAGTCCTCCTCCCACGCCGGCGTCTCGGTTTCCGTCTCGTGGCCCCTGTCTGCGAGGAAGTCGTCGAAGATGTCGTTCGCGGTCGCCATACAAGCAGATAATTAGCCGCGGTGGAAATAAATGTGTGGTACGCTTTAGCACGGAACGGGGAGCAGCCGGGCCAGCGAAGCCACGCCCCTTATGCCCGATGGTCGTGTTCATGTCTCTATGACCGACGATACGCACCTGACGCGGCTGTTCGGTGGTCCCGGCAGCGGGAAGACCACCGCACTCCTCGACCGCGTCGACGAGATGCTCGAGGAGGGCGTCGACGTACGGGATATCCTCGTCGTCTCCTACACGCGGGCGGCCGCCGCCGAGATTCGCGAACGGCTGGCGGAGCGACTCGACCGCTCGCCGAAGTCGCTGAAGGGGAACGTCTCCACGATGCACGCGAAGGCGTACGAACTGCTCGACTTGTCTCGGGGCGACGTGGTCGGCGAAGACGAGAAAGAGGAGTTCTGCTCGGAGTACGGCATCGAGTTCGAAGGCGAGTACGACTCCAACCGGCGGCGCTCGTCGCGCTCGACCACCATCGGCAACAAGATTCTCGCCACCTCCGAGTGGCTCCAGCGGACCCGCCGCGACGTGGCCGACTGGTACGACGTTCCCTTCCAGTGGGACGTGGATGAGGTCCGACTCCCGCCGGAGGAGGACCCCAACTCACAGACCGGCAACAAGTACACCCCGACGTGGTCGTCGGACGACGACCGCATCGACGTGCCGGAGGTCATCCGCGCGTGGCGCGCGTACAAGGGTGAACACGGCGTCGTCGGCTTCGCCGACATGCTCGAACGCGTCACCCAGCGCTCGCTCGTCCCGAACGTCGACCACCTCGTCATCGACGAGTTCCAGGACATCACGACGCTTCAACACGACGCCTACGAGGAGTGGCGACCCCACATGGAGTCGGTGCTCATCGCGGGCGACGACGACCAGGTCGTCTACGCGTGGCAGGGAGCCGACCCCGCGCTCCTGCTTGAGGCCGACCCCGACGACGACGTCATCCTGCCCAACTCCTACCGGCTCCCGTCGAACGTGCTCAACGTCGTCAACCGCGAGATTCGCCACATCGACGAGCGCCAAGAGAAGGACCTGAACCCGCGCAAGGAGGGCGGCACCGTCGAGGGGATTCGCTCGCCGTCGATGTTCGACCTCACCCGGAACGTCCGCGACACCATCGAGGCGACCGAAGACGAGACCGTGATGGTGTTGTTCCGCGCCCGCTATCAGCTGTTCCAGTTCATGGAGGAGTTCACCTCGATGGGGATTCCGTACACCTCGCTGACGGACATCCGGATGTGGACCGACCGGCTCGAAGGGTACGTCCGCGCCGTCGAGAAGAAGACCGAGGAGGAACACATGACCGGCCTGGAGGCGCGGCGGCTCGCCGAGATGCTCGCCGACTCCGCGTTCGGCACGAAGGAGCGCGACGACCTCTTCGACGCGCTCGACGACCTGAAAGACCAGAACAACGCCCGGCTGGAGGATTTCGAGGTAAGTCCCGACTTCATCGAGGAGTACGCTCCGTTCACGCCCGGCGTCGCCGGTGCCTCCGACATGCTCACGCGCACCTCGAACTTCCAGGAGCGCTCCGTCGACGCCTACTTCGACGGCCCGTATCAGGGGATGGACGCCGACCGCGTCCGCGTCGGCACCATCCACTCCGCGAAGGGTCGCGAGGCCGACCACGTCTTCGTCTGTACCGACCTCACCGAGAAGGTGGTCGAGCAGATGGCGGCCACCGTCGACCGCGACCGACTCCCCGAGGACGTGGAGTTCCAGAAGGGAACCGACCCGGTCCCGGTGTTGACGGACAACGAGCGACGGGTCTTCTACGTCGGGATGTCGCGTGCCCGCGAACGGCTCGTCCTGATGGAGAATCTCATCGACGGCGCGCCGACGCTCCCGCTCGACGTGCTCATCGACAACGAGCCGAGCGAACTCCCGCTCGTGGAGTTCATCGAGCAGGCACAGGAGCCGCTCGAAGTCGCCGAGCCGGCCGACTGACCGCGGCAACCGCAGTCGTTTCGCCGCTGGCGACCCTACGTCGGACATGAGCGAACAAGCGACCGTACAGGTGTGGCTGGTCGAGCGGACCTACTCGGACGACGAACAGAACCTCATCATCCTCACGTACGCGACGCCCGACGGCGAGCGGTACTTCCGGAAGGAACGCGCGCTCACGACACCCGGCGACCGGCGGGCCACGACGGCCGCCGTTGAGGCCGAGCCGCAGAATCTCGGCGAGGTGACCGACCCCGACGAGCGCGAGCAGTACGCGGCCGAAGCACGGCGGATGGCCGCGGAACACGACCCCGGCGACGAGATCTAATCCTCGTCGGGTTCCTCGACGACCGCCCCGACCGTCTTCTCCGCGACGAGACCCGGAATGTCCGTCGGCGTCGTGAGATACTCCTCGATGAGCACCATCAGCGCCGCGATTGCGAGCACGATACCCCCGACCAGATGCTCGCCCGCGAGCAGTTGCTCGATGCCGAAGATGACGAGCGGGACCGCGAGCGCGACGGTCGCTGCTAGCCCGACGGTACTCATGATTGACCGCGCCATATCCTTCGTGGGTCGCGCGCGACCGAAAGCGCTCCGGCTTCTCCCAGTTTCGAGAATACTAACACATTTGCGTCGCGTCGCCGTAATGAGACCGTGTTCACCGGAATCATCGAGACGACGGGTGAGGTGCTCGCCCGCGAGCAGACCGCCGACGGGCTGCGGCTCCGACTGGCTGCACACTTCGCCGACGAGCTCACGCACGGCCAGTCGGTCGCCGTCTCCGGCGCGTGTCTCACCGTCGAGGAGCAGACCGACGACTCGTTTTCGGTCTTTCTGGCCGAGGAGACCGTCGAGGTGACGTATCTCGGCGACCTCGCCGTCGGCGACACCGTGAACCTCGAACGCGCGCTCCCCGCGGACGGCCGCTTCGACGGCCACATCGTGCAGGGGCACGTCGACGGCGTCGGCGAGGTGACGGGCATCGAGCAGGTCGAGGAAGATTGGTACTTCGAGTTCTCGCTGCCCGAGTCGATGGGCCAGTACGTCGTCTCGAAGGGGTCGATTACCATCGACGGCATCTCCCTGACCGTCGCCGACATCGACGCGGACGGCTTCGCGGTCGCCATCATCCCGGCGACCTACGAGATTACGACCCTCTCGGAGAAGTCGGTCGGCGACCCCGTCCACCTCGAGGTCGACGTCATCGCCAAGTACGTCGAATCCATCACCGAACAGTACGCCTGAGACGCGGTGACACGAGGCGCGCTTTTACAATGTTTATAAGTTCGCCCGCCCTCCCTCCTGTATGGATATTCTTCCGGACACGAGCGCGGTCATCGACGGCCGCGTGTCCGAACACGACGACGTGACCCACGTCTACGTGCCGAACGCTGTCGTCGCGGAGCTGGAGTCGCAGGCGAATCAGGGGCGCGACTCGGGGTGGGCCGGTCTCGAAGAGCTACAACGATTAGCCGAGGCTGCCGACGCCGGCGACCTCTCCGTCGAGTACATCGGCCGACGCCCGACCCACGACGAGACCGAGGGCGCGGGCGAGGGTGACATCGACGCGCTGATTCGCGACCTCGCGCGCGACCACGACGCGACGCTGCTCACCAGCGACCGCGTGCAGGCGGAGGTGGGCGAGGCGATGGGCGTCACCGTCGAGTACGTCGAGCCGAAGGTGGACACGACCGACGAGACGACCGACGACGGGCTCGACATCGAGCGCTACTTCGACGACAAGACGATGTCCGTCCACCTGAAGACGGGCGTCGCGCCGATGGCGAAGCGCGGCGATATCGGCGATATCTCGTACGGGCCAATCGCCGGCGAGCCGCTGTCGGAGTCGGAGATGCTGACGTTCGCGAACGATATCGAGTCGACGGCCCGCGCCTCCTCGCGCGGCTTCGTCGAGCTCGAGGAGCCGGGGATGAAGATCATCCAGTACGCCGACTACCGCATCGCCGTCGCTCGGCCACCGTTCGCCGACGGCATCGAGATTACGGCCGTCCGGCCCATCGCGTCGCCCACGCTCGACGAGTACGACCTGCCGGACGGGCTTCGCGACCGGTTCACCGAACACCAGCGCGGCATTCTGCTGTCGGGTTCGCCGGGGGCAGGGAAGTCCACGTTCGCGCAGGCGGTCGCGGAGTTCCTCGCCGACTCGGATTTCGCCGTCAAGACGATGGAGAAGCCGCGTGACCTCCAGGTCGGCGACCACATCACCCAGTACACCGAGCTTCGCGGGTCGATGGAGCGGACCGCCGACTCGCTGCTCATGGTCCGGCCCGACTACACCATCTACGACGAGGTGCGCAAGACCTCTGACTTCAACACCTTCGCCGACATGCGACTCGCCGGCGTCGGGATGATCGGCGTCGTCCACGCGACCCGGGCCATCGACGCGCTCCAGCGACTCGTCGGCCGTGTCGAACTCGGCATGATTCCGCAGGTCGTCGACACCGTCGTCTACATCGAGGCCGGCGAAATCGACACCGTCTACGAGGTCGAGACGAAAGTGAAGGTTCCCCACGGGCTGATGGAGGAGGACCTCACCCGCCCGGTCGTCGTCATCTCCGACTACGAGACGGGCGAGCCGGCATACGAGATTTACACGTTCAATCAGCAGGTCGTCACCGTTCCGCTCGAAGACGGCGACGAACAGGAGTCGGGCGTCAGTCGAATTGCGAAAAACGAAATCGAGCGCGAAATCAAGTCCATCGCCCACGGGCAGGTGGAAGTCGAGATTACGAGCGACAACGCCGCCACCGTCTACGTTTCCGAAAACGACATCTCCTCGGTTATCGGGAAGGGCGGCGGCCGCATCACCGACATCGAGAATCGGCTTGGCATGGAGTTGGACGTGCGGACGCTCGATGAGTACGCGGGCGGCTTCGGCGGCGGGAACAGTAGCTCCGGCAGCACAGACAGCAAGAGCAAGCAGGGAGAAATCGTCACGCCCGAAGTCACCTCCCGACACATCATCCTCCCCGTGGAGGGCCACGCGGGCGAGACGGTTGAGGTGCAGGCCGGCGGGCAGTATCTGTTCACCGCGACCGTCTCGCGGGGCGGTGAGGTGCAGATTTCCCGCGGGAGCGGGCTGGCCGACGAACTGGAGACGGCAGTCGACAGCGGACAACAGGTCACGGTCACGCCACAGTAGCCGAACGACGGCGGCGCTATCGGGGCGTAGTTCGCGGAGAAGACAACTGCGACGAGCGGAACGGACCTCTCAGTCGTCGGCGGCGGCGACGGTCTCGGCGGATTGGTCGTCGGCGTCGGTGAGCTGGTAGAGATTCTGTCGGGCGTCGGCGAAGTAGACGTCTTCGCTGACCACGTCGATGGCTTCGAGCCGTTCGAGGGCGTAGCGAACGGTTCGGGCCGACAGCATCGACTCCTCGACGATGCCCTTCTGGGTCATCGGCCCGTCGTACTCCAGTACCTTGTAGACGAGCTTGGCGCTCGGTGGGAGATCAGCGACTGTCTCTCCGTCAGAATCGCTCATGCTACCTGCATAGAGAGGTCCAGACGGCATAAACATGAAGGTGAGTTATTGCTAACCGCCCCGCAGCAGCCCCCGAGCGACGGATAAAACGGACGAACACGCCAGCGTAGCCCGCGGTTGTGGCTTCGAATCGCTTTTGCCGTCAGGGAGACGACGGAGGTACATGGCGACCGACACCGCTGGCCGCTTCTCCTCGCACATGCGGGGGGTCGTGGTCACATCACTGGCGTGTTCGATGGGGCTTGCCGCTGCGGTCGCGTCGTCGGTCGTGACGGCCGGCCTCCAAACGCCCGCAACGAGCAACCAGGCGCTGTACGTGCTGGTGGGGGCGATTCTGGTGCAGTTCCCCGTCCTGTCGGTCATGGGTATCGACGTTGGCGAGTTCTCGACGAAGGACTACCTCTACGTCGCGTTCATGACCTTCGCGCTCTGGTTCATCAGTTGGGGTATCCTGCTGACCACGGGGAGTAGCTTCTAATGGCCGGCGATTCCATCGCAGTCGTCGACTTAGACCGGTGTCAGCCCGACCGGTGTAACTACGAGTGCATGAACTACTGCCCGCCGAACCGGACGGGTAAGGAGTGTATCGTCGAGCGCGGCGACCACTTCGGCGAGGACGAACCCCACGAGGGCGGCGACGACCAGATACTCATCTCCGAGGAGATCTGTCTGGGCGAAAGCTGCGGTATCTGCGTCGAGAAATGCCCGTTCGACGCCATCGAGATTATCAATCTCCCGCAGGAACTCGACGAGAATCCGACTCACCGCTACGGCGAGAACGCGTTCGGGCTTTACGGGCTACCCGCGCCGGAATCGGGCACCGTCACCGGCATCCTCGGCCCGAACGGCATCGGGAAGACGACGGCCGTCCGCATCCTCGCGGGCGAAATCGAGCCGAACCTCGGTCGCCACGCCGACGCCCCGTCGTGGGACGAGGTGATGGACGCGTACCGCGGCACCGAACTCCAGTCGTATCTCGCCGAGCTGCGCGAGGGAGACGTGACCGTCGCGCGCAAGCCCCAGTACGTCGACAAGATTCCAAACAGCTTCTCGGGTATCACCCGAGAGCTCATCGAGGGCGTCGACGAGCGCGGCGTCGCCGACGAGATTACCGAGCGACTCGACATCCGGCCGGTGCTCGACCAGCCGATTGATACGCTCTCCGGCGGGGAGCTACAGCGAGTCGCGCTCGCGGCGACGCTCGTGCGCGATGCCGACTTCTACTTCCTCGATGAGATTACGCCGTATCTCGACATCGGCCAGCGCGTCACCGCCTCGCGGCTCATCCAAGACCTTGCGGCCGACGGCGACCGCTCCATGCTCGTCGTGGAACACGACCTCGCCGTGCTCGATCTGTTGGCGGACTCGATTCACGTCGCCTACGGCGAACCGTCCGCCTACGGTGTCATCACCGACCCCAAGAGCACGAAAAGCGGCATCAACGAGTATCTCTCCGGCTATCTCGACAACGAGAACATGCGAATCCGACAGGAGGCAATCGAGTTCGAGCAACACGCGCCACGCGTGGCCTCCAACACCGACACGCTCGTCGAGTATCCCGCCCTCTCGAAATCCTACGGCGAGGGCGAGTTCTCGCTCGACATCGAGGCCGGCGAGATTCGCAACAACGAGGTGTTGGGTATCGTCGGGCCGAACGGTATCGGGAAGTCGACGTTCGCGAAGATGCTCGCCGGCAAGCTCGACCCCGACGAGGGGAGTCTCGACACGACGCTCGACATCTCCTACAAGCCGCAGTACGTCGACATCGACCAGCCGATGCGCGTCGACGCGTTCCTGTCCTCGATTACCGACCAGTTCGGCTCCTCCTACTGGGAGACGGAAATCGCCCAGCCGCTCCAGCTCCAGCGGATTATGGAGCAGAACCTCACCGACCTCTCGGGCGGCGAGCGACAACGCGTCGCCATCGCGGCGTGTCTCTCGAAGGACGCCGACCTGTATCTGCTCGACGAGCCGTCGGCCCACCTCGACGTGGAACAGCGGGTGCTCGCCACCCGCGCAATCCGTCGGTACACGGAGAATCACAAGGCGACCGCGATGGTCATCGACCACGACATCTACATGATCGACCTGCTCGCCGACCGCCTGCAGGTGTTCGACGGCCAGCCGGCGGAACACGGCCACGCCGGCCAGCCGGTCGGGATGCGCGAGGGGATGAACGAGTTCCTCGCGAATCTCGACGTGACGTTCCGGCGCGACCAGCGCACCGGTCGCCCGCGCATCAACAAACCCGGCTCGCAGAAGGACCGCGAGCAGAAGAACGCCGGCGAGTACTACTACGCGCCGGCCGACGACGAGTAACGGACCCGAAGCTTCCTACCTCCGGCCCCCCTCCGTCGGGGTATGCGCTGTGATTATCACACTCACACGACCTACTCGGACGGCTCGTTCCTCGGGTGGATGGTCGGGGCCGCCGAGAACGCCGGGCTCGACGCGATCGGTATCGCCGACCACTGTATCGTCTCCACGCGCGAGGAGCCGCGCCACCAGCGCGAGAACATGGGCTTCAACCTCGACGTGACCTACGAGCGTCGCAAAGCCGCAATCGACGCGATGAACGAGCGCCGCGACATCGAAATCATCGACGGCGTCGAGATGGATTTCCACCCCGACGACGAGACGGAAATCGCGGCCTTCCTCGACGAGGTCGGCTTCGAGTACGCCGTCGGCAGCGTCCACGAGGTTGACGGCACGAACGTCCACTTCGAGGACCACTTCGCCGAGCAGTCGGCAGCCGCACGCCGCGACCACGTCGCCACCTACTTCGACCGGCTGGTCGCGCTCATCGAATCGGAGCTGTTCGACATCGCCGCCCACGTCGACCTCGTGGAGCGCAACAGCACGCTCCGCGGGCTGGCGACGGACGAGCAGTACCGGCGGGTGGCCGAGGCGTTCACCGACTCCCGGACTGTTCCGGAGTTGAACGCCGGGCGCGTCCTCTCGGAGTACGGCGAGGTCCACCCCACCCCGCAGTTCATGGAGGTGCTCCGGGAGGAAGGCGTCGAGTTCGTCTTCGGCACCGACGCACACGACCCGAGCGAGATCGAGCCGCGCAAGGAGGAACTGGAGAAGTTCGCCGCGACCCACGGCGTGGAGACGACGACGCTGTCGCTGTAAAGGGCAGACAGGTGGACCCCGCGAGTCGGTAGCAGGTGGCCCACGCGGTCACCGGAGACTGCTACCGTCGATCGACGGCGGATGCGGTCGCTGGCCGCGCCATCGCACAAAAGCTACCAGTTCTTGCAGTCGGCACAGACGAACTGCCCGTCGTCGTGCCAGCGCCGCACCACGACCGCACCGCACTTCTCGCAGGGTGTGCCGTCGGGCGAAAACTGAGCCGTCGCGAGGAGTTCCCCGGGAGTGTCGTCGACCGAATCAGCGTCGCCGTCGTCGCCACCCGCGTCCGACGCGTCCTGCTCGTCACCGTCGTCGGCGAACTCCGACAGCGAGCGGTCGTTCACGCCCGTAACTCGACACACAGCGGCAAGAACGTGGCGAACCCGCAACTGGGAAGTAGTCGCACACCAAGCGTGACACATGGCAGGCTTCATCCAGAACACGATACAGGGCGTAATCGAGTATTTCGGCGGGGTCATCATGCAGAGTCCCGAGCAGGCGCTTCTGGTCGCCGTCGGCGGACTCATCGTCGGCGGCGCGTCGGCGGTGTTCGGCGTGCTCTCGCTCGGTGCCGCCGTCAGCCTCGTCGGTCGCGCGCTCCCGACCGCCGGCCCGCCGGAGCAGTAAGCTACGACAGCGTCTCGCCCGCGAGGTCGATTGCCGTCTCCAACTCCGGCCCGAGCGGCGACCCGACGACCAGACTGTCTGCGTGTTCTAACACCTTCTCCGCCCGCGCAGCGACCGTCTCGGGAGTCCCTGCGATACAGAAGGCCTCGACCATCGGCTCGGTCACCTGCTCGAAGGCCGCCTCGAAGTTCCCCGCTGCAATCGCATCACCGATAGCGTCGGCCACCTCGGGGTCGATACCGTGTCGCTGGAGGACTGGCGGGGCGGCTCCGGAGGCGATGAACGCGACCGGCGGCCGGGCGGCGGCGCGTGCCGCGTCGGCGGCTTCTGCAACCGAAACGGAGGCGTACGCCGACAGCTCGAACGCGCCCCGCTCGTCGGGGCGGTCCGATTTCCCCTCCTCGACGCGGTCGCGTGCCCACGCGAGGTCGTCCGGGTGCGAGCCGTTGAACAGCAGACCGTCGGCGTGTTTGCCGGCCATCCGGCACATGTGCGGGCCTTCGCCGCCGACATAGACGGGAATATCGCCCCCCTGTGGCGGCTCGAAGTTCAGCCCCGCGTCGGCCGCGGTGTGGACCCCGTCACGAGAGACGCGCTCGCCCGCCCAGACCCGCTGGGCGTCCTTGAACGCCTGAATCGTCGCGGAGAGCCCCTGCTCGCGCTCGACGCCGAGGTTCCGGAGCGTCGACGGGTCACCGGGTCCGATACCGAACACGGCACGTCCGCCGGAAGACTCGTCCAGGGTGGCGACCTTCCCCGCGAGCGTGAGCGGATGCGTGTCGTAGGGGTTGGCGACGCCGGGCCCGACGCGGGCGGTGTCGGTCCGTCGGGCGATGCGGTCGAGCGCGACGAACGGGTCGCGGTTGTTGTAGTGCGACGAGCAGAATATCGTGTCGAAGCCGGCGGTTTCGGCGCGCGCGCCGAGGTCGCCCAGCCGCGAGACGGGGTGTTCGGGCGTGAGTTCGATACCGAGCATACCACCGCTTGGGTGGCAACTGCCTTTGTGTCACCGACCGCTCGGTGTGTTGCCGGTGGCGGTCGCTGGGCGGCGTGGAAAAACGGAGAACGGAGAGCGTCAGTCGTCGGCCGGTGCTGCGCCCTCGGCGTCGTACTGCGAGCGCGTGAGCGGCAGCTTGCCACCGGCGGAGAGAATCTCGCGTTCGCGCGTGGAGGCGTCGAGGTGGGCGGTGAGCTCCCAGTCGTCGTTGACGCGGACGGTGAACTCCTCCTGCCCGGAGTCGACGGCCTCGGCGACGTCGTCGACGATTTCGATGTCGTCGCCCTGCTCGATGTTCTCGTAGTCCGCCTTGTCGATGGTGAGCGGAACGAGACCGAAGTTGAACAGGTTCGCCTTGTGGATGCGGGCGAACGACTGTGCGAGGACGCCCTCGATGCCGAGATACATCGGACAAAGGGCCGCGTGTTCACGCGAGGAGCCCTGCCCGTAGTTCTCGCCGGCGACGAGGAAGCCGCCGTCGGACTCGAGTGCACGCTGTGCGAACGTGTCGTCGACGCGCGAGAGGGTGAACTCGGAGAGCTTCGGGATGTTCGACCGGTACATCAGGATGTCCTGCGTCGCAGGGATGATGTGGTCGGTCGTGATGTTGTCCTCCATCTTGAGCAGCGCCTCGCCCTCCAGCTTGGAGTCGAGGGGGTCTTTCAGCGGCACGTCGCCGATGTTCGGCCCCTTGACGAGTTCGTCGTCGACGGCCTCGTCGGGCGCGATGAGGTCGGTCTTCGAGCCGTTGTACTTGTCGGGCATCTGGACGCCCGGCGCGTCCAGCCCGAGCTCGTCGGCCAGGTCGCGGGGGTCGGTGAGCTCGCCCTTGATGGCGGCCGCGGCCGCGACCTCCGGCGAGGAGAGGAAGACGGAGTCGTCCTCGATACCGGAGCGACCCTCGAAGTTGCGGTTGAAGGTACGGACGGAGACGGAGTCGGAGGCCGGCACGTGGCCGATACCGATACAGGCACCACAGGTGGCCTCGGAGAAGTTCACGCCGGCGGCCATCATCTCTGCGGTCCAGCCCTCGCGAGCGAGAATCTCGGACGCCTGCTTGGAGCCGGGCGCGACGATCATCTCGGTCTTCATGTCGATCTCCTGGCCCTTCAGCATCTTCGCGGCGGGCAGGATGTCCTCGTAGCCACCGTTCGTACAGGAGCCGACGATGACCTGCTCGACGTCCTCACCGGCGACCTCGCGCACGGGCACGACGTTGTCCGGCATGGACGGCTTGGCGACGAGCGGCTCGATGTCGCTGAGGTCGACGACGATCTCGTCGTCGTACTCGGCGTCCTCGTCGGGACCGATCTCCTCGAAGGCGTCTTCGCGACCCTGTCGGGAGAGGTACTCGCGGGTCTCCTCGTCGGTCGGGAAGATGGAGGAGGTCGCGCCCAGTTCTGTCCCCATGTTGGTGATGGTCGTCCGCTCCGGCACGTTGAGCGTCTCGACGCCGGGACCGGTGTACTCGAAGATCTTGCCGACGCCGCCCTTCACGGAGAGCCGTCGGAGCATCTCGAGGATGACGTCCTTCGCCGAGGACCACTCCGGCAGTTCGCCTTCGAGTCGCACGTTGACGACCTCCGGCATCTCGATGTAGTACGGGCCACCGCCCATGGCGACGGCCACGTCGAGCCCACCGGAACCGATGGCGAGCTCGCCCAGTCCGCCCGGCGTGGGCGTGTGGGAGTCCGAACCGAGCATCGTCTTGCCCGGCGCGGCGAAGTTCTCCTTGTGGACGTTGTGACAGATACCGTTGCCCGGTCGCGAGAAGTGTGCGCCGAAGGTGCCTGCCGCAGAGCGGAGGAAGCGGTGGTCGTCGGTGTTCTTGAAGTCGAACTGGTAGGTCTGGTGGTCACAGTACTGTGCCGCGACCTCGGTCTGGACCTCGTCCAGCCCGAGCGCCTCGAACTGCAGCCAAACGAACGTGCCGGTGGTGTCCTGCGTGAGGACCTGATCGATCTCGATGCCGATTTCCTCTCCTGTCTCGAGCTCCCCTTCGACGAGGTGCTCCGAGAGGATTTTCTCCGTTAGCGTCTGTCCCATAACGTCAGTACATCCACCAGCCTGAACTATAAATCCGGCGTGTTTGCCCGATTTTGCGGCGAACAGCCCGCGAAACGGTCGGTGTCGGGTTCGTGAGAGCTTCCGTCTCTCCCTGCCTGCCGCGAGCGTCGCTCAGTGGGTCGTACATGGACGTTCACGACAGAGTGTGTTGACACGCCCCACGAACCAGTCGGGCATCGGTCATGTCGCGACGAGAGACCGCGTCGCTTTTTCGCTACTGAATCGACTGGACGGTATGCATCTGTTCGCTGTCGACGGGCTGCCCGAGATTACGGCCGGCGACGACCTCGCGGCGCTCATCGACGCGCGCGTCGACTTCGAGGACGGTGACGTGTTGTGTGTCGCCTCGACCGTCGTCTCGAAGGCCGAGGGCCGCAGCTACGACTACGCGGACTTCGAGGCCGGCGAACGCGCACAGGACATTGCCGCCCGCCTCGAATCCATCACCGGCGAGGAGAAGGACCCCCGGTTCGCGCAGGCCGTCATCGAGGAGAGCGAGGAACTCATCCTGGAGGCTCCGTTCATCCTCGCGGTCACGACGTTCGGCCACATCACCGTCAACGCGGGCATCGACCGCTCGAACGTCCCGGGCGGTGACCTCCTGTTACTTCCAGAGGACCCCTCGGCGTCGGCAGAGCGACTCTCGGAGGCACTCGGCGTACCCGTGGTCGTCACCGACACCTCCGGGCGGCCGTTCCGTTACGGCCAGCGCGGCGTCGCCGTCGGCTGGGCGGGAATACCGGCCTCCCGCGACTGGCGGGGCGAACACGACCGCGACGGCCGGGAACTCGGCGTCACGGTCCAGTCGGTCGTCGACGAACTCGCGGGCGCGGCGAATCTCGTCGCCGGCGAGGGGGACGGCGGGACCCCTGCCGTCGTCGTGCGCGACTGGGAGTTTGGTGACCACGGCGGTTCGGAGAATCTCTTCCGCGAGGAGGAAGACGACATCGTCCGCGAGGCGCTGCGCGACTGGGAGTTCTGATTACTCGATAATCCCGTAGCCGCGCCGGAACAGGAGCACGTCGACACCCACGACGACGACGGTGAGCCCGACGAGCACGGCCAAGGAGAGATTCGCGTTCACGTCCGTGTAGCCGAGGAAGCCGTATCGGACCCCGTTGACCATGTACACCATCGGATTCAGCAGGGAGACCTGCGCCCAGAAGTCGGGGAGCGTCTCCAGCGAGTAGAAGACGCCGCCGAAGAACGTGAGCGGCCGGAGAATGAACTGATTGAGCACGGTCAGGTAATCGAAGTCCCGCGCCCACAGGCCGCCGACGACCCCGAAGGCCGCAAACAGCGTCACGATTGTGAGCATGAACGCGGCGAGATACAGCGGCTTCCGGACCGGGACGCTCCCGCCCTCGATGGCGAAGGGGACGAACAGCAGGCCGACGACGACGATGATGACGCCGACGATTAACCCGCGCAGCGCGGAGGCGGCGACGTACGCCAGCACCTGACTGGAGTACGGGAGCGGCGATGTAAGCACCTCGTGGATGTACTCGTTCCAGCGGCCGTGGAAAATCGAGAAGGAGGCGTTCTCGAAGGCGTTGGAGATGGCTCCGAGCACGACCAACCCGGGGAGGATGAAGAGGATGTAGTCGTACCCCTGAATCTCGGCGATGCGGTCACCGAGGATGACGCCGAAGACGGCGAAGTAGAGGACGTTGGTGATGGCCGGCGGGATGAACGTGTTGCGGGGCCGGCGCACGAAGCGGAGAATCTCCCGTTTGAGCAGCGACCGAAACCCAGTCCCGAGAGCGCTCATTGGGTCACCTCTCTCTCAGTGTCGGCGCGCGTCATCCCGACGAACACCTCTTCGAGCGAGGCGCGCCGCAGGTCGAGATTCGTGACCTCGTGGCCGGCGCGGTCGAGCGCGCGAATCACGGCCGCCGCGCGCGACCCGGCGTCGTCGACGGTCACGGAGAGGTCGGTCCCGTCGAGCGTCGCGTCGTGAACGCCTTCGAGGTCGAATCCGGGGACGGTGTCGGGCGCACTCGCGAGCGTGACGACGAGCGTGTCCTCGCCGCGCCCGCGCAGGTCGTCCGGGGAGGCCACCTCCACCTTCCGCCCGGCGTCCATGATGGCGACCGTGTCACAGAGCCGTTCGGCCTCCTCGATGTAGTGGGTCGTGAGGAGGATGGTCGTGCCGTCGTCGTTGAGCTGCTGGACCAGCTCCCACAGTTCGCGGCGGAGTTCCACGTCGACGCCGGCGGTCGGCTCGTCGAGAATCAGGAGGTCCGGGTCGGTGACGAGTGCCCGCGCCAACAGAAATCGGCGTTTCATCCCGCCCGAGAGCCAGTCGAAGCGGGTGTCGCGCTTGTCGTAGATGCCGACGGTCTTGAGCGCCTCGTCGGCGCGGCGGGCGGCCTCCTCGGGTGCGACGCCGTGGTAGCCGGCCTTGTGTTCGAGCACCTCGTGAATCGGGAAGAATCGGTCGACGTTGAACTCCTGTGGCGCGAGACCGATGCGGTTGCGCGCCTGCTGGTAGTCGCTTTCGACATCGTGGCCGAACACCTCGGCGGAGCCGGCCGTCGAGCGCGCGAGGCCGACGAGGATGTTGATGAACGTCGTCTTGCCGGCACCGTTCGGGCCGAGTAAGCCGAAGAACTCGCCTTCCTCGACCTCGAAGGAGAGGCCGTCGAGCGCCCGCACGTCGCCGTACTCCTTGACGAGGCTGTCGGCGCGTATCGCAGTCATGCAGAAGCAAGCGGCGGCGCGGGGGTAAACGGCCCGTTTCTACTCCAGTCGCGAGCGGGCGACCGAGATGCCGCCCGGCGTGATGATGAGTTGGTCGTCGTCCTTCTGGATGATGTCGCCGCCGACCTCGTCGGCGACCTGTTTCAGCTCGTCGGAGATGTGCTCCATCGTGCGGTCGGTCGTCGTGTGGCGGGTGATATCCGCGATGACGATGTCGCCGTCGTAGATAGCATCCTTGATTGGTACCACGTCACCCTGCTCGCCGATCGTGGCGATGTGTACCTGCGTCCCCGAGTCCGACGGCGTGGCGTCGAAATCGTCGATGTCGAGTTCGACGTAGTCGTCGGTGCTCCGGTCACCACCCAACAGCCTGCTCATCAGTCCCATACTGGCGAAACGCGGCGTCGCGGGGCAAAACTCTTGCGTCAGACGCCAGGTGCCCCCGACCACAAGCATTTCCTCGCGAGCGTCGAACCCCCGTCCGTGACATTCAGCATCTGCGTCCGCGACCCGTACGAGACCGACGACGGCAGCGAGGAGACGCGCTTCGGCGTCGCCGTCACCACCCGGCTTGCGGCCGTCGGCACGCTGTGTCCCTTCGCCAACGAGCACGGTGCCGTCGCCACCCAGTCACTCGTCAACGTCGAACTCGGGGAGAAAGGCGTCGAGTATCTCGCCGACGGTCTCGCCGTCGACGACGCGCTCCAGTCCCTGCTCAACGCCGACGACGGTGCCTCGAACCGCCAACTCCACGGCGTCGACACCGAGGACACGTTCGCCTTCTCCGGCGACGACTGCAAGGAGTGGTACGGCCACGTCGAGCGCGAGGACTTCACCGTCGCCGGCAACCTCCTCACGGGCGAGTCGGTCGTGGAGGCGACCGCCGACGCCTACGCGGCGAGCGATTCGGACCTGCCGCTGGCCGAGCGACTCATCGACGCGCTCGAAGCCGGCCACGCCGAGGGCGGGGACAAGCGCGAGGAACTGGAGGTGCAGTCGGCCGCGCTCATCGTCACGACCACCGAGGACCGCGAGATGGAGCCGTACTACAACGACCTTCGTGTCGACGCCTCGAAGACGCCCATCGAGGACCTGCGTGAGACGTACGAACTCGCCGACGAGAGCTATCAGGCCGCACTGGAGAAGTACGAGGAGAGCTACGAGGAGGACGATATCGACGCCGGGGAGTAGCTGAGTCTGTCGTGTCGGCTATACGGCTGTTTCTGTGTTATTTGCTTTCGGCAGCACCCTGTACTTCAACAGCACCGCGACCACTCTCAGTGCTTGGCCTCGGGGAAACAGCACCGCACGCTCGCGTGTCGCTTCGCTCCCGCTCGCTGGCCCGTGGCCGTCGGCCACTCTCCCAACCCTCCCCCGGACCGCACACGCTCACTCCGTTCGCGGTGCGGTAGGCCACCGCCTCGGTTGCTCAATCAAGCGATGCGGTGGCGTGAGCCGGCGCGCCTCGGGCGCGCCCGTCGTCGCGAGGGACGAACGGCGAACGACCGTGAGCCGTGAGTCGGCTGGGGAGGCGTGTGGGCTGTGCTGCTGGGTGGGGATGAAATGGGCGGGCGTGTCGCGTTCACTCGGTCGGCTCCGTGACCCCTCTCGACGCGAACGAACGTGAGCAAGAGATGTCACGGGGAGACCGCGACACGCCCGGGGCTTTCCGGCTGGTCACACCAGAGCAGTTCCTGAACCACTCAAAATCGAAGCCAGCAGAGCAAAAACAGCAATCCTAGACAGCGAACTCGAACAGGTCGTCGCCGACGTGGTGGAGCGACTCGACCACTTTCCCGCTGTCGCCGACCATCTCGGAGCCGTCGACCTGCGCGCGGCCGATAGCGAGCACCTTCCCGTGGCTCTCCTCGGCAATCGCGACCAAATCGCCCGCTTCGATATCGGAGTCGGCCTCGACGATGCCGGGACGCATCACGTCAGCGCCGTCCGAGACGAACGAGATTGCGCCGGCGTCGACGGTGACGACGCGATTCTCGGGCGCGAACTCCTGTGCGCCGTTGACCGTCAGCGACGGCTCCCCATCGAAGAAGACGACGTACGGTTCGCCGTCGACGAGGACGACACGCTGGTCGGAGTCGTCGAACGTCACGTCCTCGAAGCTGTCGCCGTCGATTTCGACGCCGAACGTCGCCCGAACCGTCTCGACGATGTCGTCGATTTCGTCGCCGCGCAGATGGTGGCGCGATTTGACCTCCATATCTCGGAGTACGCCGGTGGGCGAATAAATCCGTCCATGCCCGGTACGCACTTGCCGGCGGGCGCGGTAGCCGGCCCATGGAGACGGTCGCTGTCGTCACGGCGTTTCTGCGAAATCGCGGCGAGGTGCTGCTCCTCGAACGCTCCGACCGAGTCGGGTCGTACACCGGGCAGTGGGGAGCCGTCGCCGGCCACGCCGAGGGCGACCCCGACCGACTCGTCCGCGTCGAAATCGCCGAGGAGACCGGATTAGACGACGCCGTCGAGTTGGTCCGGCGGGGGGAGCCGTTCACCGTCACCGACGCCGACCGCGAAACCGAGTGGCGCGTCCACCCGTACCTGTTCGACTGCGAGCGCCGGGACGTGACACCGAACGAGGAGACGAGCCGGTGGGAGTGGGTGCCGCCGACGGCCATCCGCGAGCGCGAGACGGTGCCGGACCTCTGGCGCTCCTACGACCGGGTGCGCCCGAGCGTCGCGACCGTCGCCGACGACGAGACGCACGGCGCGGCGTATCTCTCCGTACGCGCACTCGACGTGTTGCGCGACGAGGCCGCCCTCGCGAACACGGGCGAAGCGGTCGCGACCGTCGCCCGAGACCTGCTCGATGCCCGGGCGTCGATGCACGCTGTCTCGAACCGCATCAATCGGGTGATGATAGACGCCGAGACACCGGAATCGGTGAAACGTGAGGCAATCTCGGCCATCGAGCGCGCAGCGACCGCCGACGAGCGCGCCGCGCGGAAGGCGGCAGCCCGGCTCACCGCACCCGTGGCGACGCTCTCGCGGTCGGGAACCGTCGCACAGGCGCTCACGGAGGCCGACCCCGACCGACTCGTCGTCTTCGAATCCCGCCCCGGCGGCGAGGGGGTCGATGTCGCAGAGCGGTTCGCGACCGGGACGGACGTGACGCTCGCACCCGATGCGGCGATGGCCGACGTACTCGACCGTGTCGGCGTCGAGTCCGTCATCGTCGGCGCAGACACCGTACTGCCGGACGGTCGGGTCGTGAACAAGGTCGGTACGCGCCCGCTCGCGGCCGTCGCGAACCGTGCCGGCGTTCCGGTCGTCGTCGCCACCGCGACGGCGAAGATTGCACCCGAGGGGGCGACGACCGTCGGCCGCGAACCGCGCGACGACTGTTACGACGGCGACGTCCCGCTGTCAGTCGAGTGTCCCACGTTCGAACCGACGCCCGCAGACCACATCGACCACCTCGTGACCGAGGACGGACGGCTCGGCGAGGAGCACGTCCGAGACAGAGCACGCGAACACGCGACCGCCGCGGCGTGGTGCGACCGGTAGTCAGGGCGTCCGGAAGACCCGAATCGTGTCTCGCGAGGTCGGCTCGCGGAGCAGTTGGGCACAGTCGCGCTCGCCGAACACCTGCTTCCAGTTGCGGTGATACAGCGGGAATTCGCCGTCGACAAAGCTGGTCTCCGACTCGCCGCGACCCCGCGTCGGACTGTTCCCCTCGTTCTCGGCGGTGATGATGAGGTCACCGCTGACACGCACCACCTCGTCGAACACCCACGTGTCCTCGGGGTGGATGTGTTGGAGCGTCTCGACGGAGTACACCACGTCGAAGGCGTCCGTCTCGTAGTCGGGGAGGATATCCTCGATTGCCCCGGCGTGGAAGGTGCCGAGGTCCGCGAGCGCGGGGTACTCCTCGTCCATCACGTCGAAGGAGTCCTCGTTGATGTCGATACCGGTCAGGTGCTCGTAGCCGTGCTCGCGGAGGGTTTCGAGGTGGCGGCCGGAGCCACAGCCGAGTTCGAGAATGCGCGCGTCGGCGTCGGCGTAGTGCTCGAAGACGTCGAGCAGCGTCTCGCTCACCTGATTCGGTCCGAGGTCGGCGTAGTACTGCGGGGAGTAGCGGCCCGACCGACCGGCCCAGTCGTCGCGTACCTCATCAGGGTCCATACAACCGATACACGCTTAGCTCGTAAATGTCGTGCGACCCGCGCTCACGGCGACTCCTCCTCGCAGTCGAACGCCCGGTCGAACTGCGTCGTCGCTGTCTCGTAGGTCTCGCTTGCCGCTGATTCGTCGCCCGCGAGCGCCGACTCGCCCGCTGTCCGGAGTGTCTCCGCCGACTCGACGAATCCCCGAGCGCGACACGCCACAGTGTCGAGCCACGAGGAAAACAGCGACACGTCGCGGTCGAGCGCCGTCGGAACGGCCGTGGCGGCGGTGTCGAACTTCTCGCGGGCGATGCGCGCCAGCCGGACACTCCGCTCGTACTCGTCGGCCTCGAAGGCAGTCTGTGCCTGCACGAGCGCGCCGAACCCGTCGAGGTGGTGTATCAGCCCGCGAGCGCCGGGTTCCCACCGGTACACCAGCGTCGACACGTACGTCTGTTCGGCCTGTTCGTCCATGATTGAGAACCCGTCGACATCGGCTTCGATGCCGTCGTTCGCGAACTGCTGGAGGAGTTGGCTCGCCGCCACGCGCTCCTGTGACATGCTCGCCAAATCCTCCTGTGCCCCCGTGTAGAACTCGTAGGCGTCCATAACCTGAGCCGACATGTGCGCGTCGATGCCGCGATACAGCCGCGAGAACCCCTCCGCGATTGCCGTGTACTCCTGATACTTCGTGTTCGTGTACTCGCCGACCGAGAGGAGGAGTTCGACGTGCGCCTGCTGGCGCTCTGTGCCCTCGCCGCGCACCGGAACGAGCGTATCCCGCACGACCGTGAGCGGGTCGTACACGTCCGCTCGCTTGTGACCCGCGTATCCGCGGAACCCGGTGTCTTTGTCCATCGCGAGGTCGCCGTCGTCGACGACCCGTAACGACTGGACCGCCTCGAACGCCGTCGCCGCCTCCGGCCGGGCCGTCTCCAGTGCGGCCGTCACCTCCGGATTCGCGGGCGTCGGCGTTGCCGTTGGTTCGGGCGTCGGAGTGGCCGTCGGCGTCGCGGTCTCCGTTCGCGTCTCGGTCGATTCGTCGCTGCTGTTACAGCCGGCGAGTGCGCCGGCGAGGGCTGTACCACACGCTGTGAGGATGGTTCGTCGGTTCATCGTTGGGGGGTTACTGCGTCGGTGTCTGTCGGTCAACGTCGTACTTCGAAAGCTCCGCCGTCCAGTATATTCGCGGCTCGTCGGTGACGTACACGCCGATTCCCTCCTCCGTGTTGTGCTCCTTGAGAAGCGCTCTACGGTGAGAGGGAGAGTCAAGCCACCAATCAACTGCCATCTGAGCCAACGTTTCCAGCGAGTAGTCGAATTCTGGGGAGATCAGTGAGTACAGATTCTCGTAGACGACGGTCGAGTTGTACCCGTACTTCTGGAGCCGGCTGACGTGTAACTCACCGTTCTGATTCTCGTGACCGAAGAAGTCGTGGTTCGCCATATCCCGTGAGTGGAGTCTAGCAATGTCAGCCAACTCCGAATCGTACGAGAGTGGTTCACGGGAGTGTGCGATTCGTGCCCGGTTCGTCGCCTCGTGAGTGAGCTGCTCTAGCTTCTGAGTGTCGGAAACGATTGGGTGATGAGTGGCGTCATACTCCGGAATCGTCTGCACGTCGCCTGAGTTACCCCAAGTCGTGTGTTCATCCATTTCGGTGCTACCAAACCGGTTTGAACAGCCAGCGAAGGCGCTTGCAGTCAAACCGCTGCATACCTGGAGTAACCGTCGCCGATTCATGCAGATGTACCGGCTGTGCATTGTTTACTCATAAATCTTTCAGAATAAATTGGATTGGAATAAACAGAGTAGTAGCGGTTGTTATCCTTCACTCACGGTGTCATCGGTGGTCGCTCCATGGTAGGTGGCCAGTGGACTATTCTGAAGTACGTCATTACGCCGGTTCTGTACAGACTGGCTCGGTTGCGTGTCGTTCGTACCGCTGTCTTGTTGAGTTGACTCGTCGGACTGCGCTGTCGTTTCCGAGACCAAGCTATCGGTATCACTAATTTGGTCGTTCTGGACGGCTGAGACTCTGCCACCTGCTGCCTCGATAACACGATTGTCTGCTTGGTCGGTGGTAACTGCCTCAGTGATGCCGTCAGCAGCATCCACTGTGGGGTTGGTATCATCGGCTGGTGTGGCAGTGCCCTCTCCCACACCGGATGGTTCGCTTGTGTTTGGATTTTCCCCGTAGCGAGCAGCCATCGCCGTACCGTTTATTTCCTCGTCGCTACCGACTCTGACGAACACCGTCACTTGGTCGTGATTGCCGGGGCTAAGTCCATCCTCAATTCGAGGGTTTCGCAGTGTCTTGTGCTTATTCAGTGCGATATTGCTCCCTTCTTTGAGACTTGGATTACGTGCGGCTTTTGCTTCGGCGACGAGCTGTTTTGCTGTCGCTCCGCTCACTTGTGTCTCCAGTACGTAGCTGTCGGACCCTGTAGCTATATCGGCTACCCTATCGCCCATTGCTAGGACTCCAGAGACAGCGTAGTTGAGTTGTGCATTTTCCAAGCTTGGAGTATCATCTCGTACACTGATTTTGTCGTCGTCTGCGCCGGCAGTAGCAGTTATTTCACCTGAACCAGAGAGGATGAGGACTTCGTTCCCTTCCCCATCACCGACCTCATCTGTAGTCTGTTTGCTATCCGTACACGACATCGTAGTAATCCGAACAGACCGATACGTCTCCGCGCCGTGGTTATCAGTCGCGGTATAAGTCGCGGAGCTGACACCTGGCGAGTCGAGGCGTATCGGCATCTGTCTGTCCCACTCTCCGGTCGCGGTATCGCCCTCCTCGGTGACGATGGTCGGATTCAGCCGCACCGTCTCGCCGACGCAGCCGGTGACGGCGGGCGGGAGTTCGATTTGCGGGTCGCGGTTGGCGTCGCTAATCTCGACCACCTTCGTCGCGGTCGCCGTCTGACCGGCGGTGTCGGTGACGGTGAGCGAGATACGCCGGGTCTCGCCGGGTGCGTCGGCGAACGTGTGGGTCGCCGTGGATTGGTCGTAGCTGTACGCGCCGTGCCACGAGTAGTCGGCGATACCCTCGTCGTCGACCGCGTTGGCCTCGAACGTCGCCTTGCTGCCGGGTGCGACCGTGTTCGGCCCGGAGATGGAGACGGCGGGTGGCCGGTCGGTGTCCGTCGCACTGCCAGACCACGTATCGCCAGCGGAGGGGTGTGTCGACTGCGGTGGCTGTGTCTGCTGTGTCGCCGGAGTACCGGCGGTCGTCGTGGGGTCGGGGGTCGTCACGGGCTCGGGAGCCGTCGGCGCGTCGGTACCCGGCGACGATTCGTCGGTCGGACCCGCGCTGTCGAGCGAGACCGCGGGGAGGTCCCTCGCGCGGACCTGCTTGTCGAGGACGACCGACTCGGTGTCGGTGTCGACGACCCGGACGCGGACGATGTCGCCCTCTTGGATGTGATTTTCCGCGAGGTGGACGGTGAGCGCCTCGCCGTTTTGCCACACTGCGGGCGAGCCGCGCGTCGTCGTGCCGCTGAGTCCCTCGACGATGCTGCTTGCACGCACCGGCGAGTCGTCGCCGTCGTCGAACTCTAAGAACGGCAGTCGGTCGAGGACGTGAGCAGGTGGGCCGTCGTCGGTTGTCTCGTCGGCCTCGGCCGTCTCCGTCTCACGCTCCCCGGACGCCTCGGAATCGGCGTCGTCGGACGCCTCGTCGTCGTCAGGGTCGGCCGCGGCGATGCTCGCTTGGTCTGGCGGCCCGCGGGCCGGCGCGCTGGTGAGCCCGCGCTCGACGGCGTCGACGCTGTCGTCGAATGTGGCCGTCGTCTCCGTCTCGGTGACGACCGTCGTCTTCGGCACCATCCGGTAGTGGCTGATGAGCCGTTCGGTCGTCGTCCCGGTGCGAATCCGCTGCTCGACGACGCCGTACGTCGGTCGCTGGACAGTCACGGTCGTCTCGCCGACCGCCTCGTCGCTGGCGAGCGACCACTCCTCGCCCGGCTGTCGCGGGGCGAGTTTCGTCTGCGTCTGCTCAACTGACTCGACTCGGACCGGCGCGTCGCTGACCCGCTGCCACTCGTCGCCGGGAGCCTCGGCGGCGAGCGTCGTCTCGGTGCGCGTGCGGTCGACGCGAGAGACGACGGCCGCGCTCTTGCGCGTCCATCCGGGCGCGGGCGGGTCGGTCGCGACCTCGCTGTCGGTGCGTTCGACCGTCGTGTAATCGAAGGCGCGAGATGACGCTTTTTGCCAGCCGTCGCCGGTCGGCTCGCTCGTCGACAGCGTCTGTTCGGTCGTGCGGTCGACGCGTTCGTAGCGGTAGAACGCCTCGGTGTCGTAGTCGGCCCGCCACTGCCACTCGTAGGTTGGCTGGCGGACGGTCTCGTACACCGGGACGCGCTCGTACTCGTAGACGGGTTCACGGACCGTCTCGCAGGTGCGCCCGCGGGCGAACCCCCACGGCGACGGCGAACACTCCTCGCGGGTCTCGTAGCCGACGTGGACGCGTTCACGCTCCATGTCGACGAGTCGCCGCTCCGTCTCGGTTCCCGTCCGGACCCGTTCTCGCGTCTGGCCTTTGTACACCGAGTCGGTGTGGAGGACGCCGCTGGCACGCGACCACGCCGGTCCGGGCGACTCCCAGTCGACAGTCGTGTCGCGGTCGGTCGTGGTTCGCTCCCACCGGTAGCGCGGCACCCGTTCGGTCCACGTGTGGTGCCAGCGGTACTGGGGCACCTGTTCGGTCACCGTGCGATTCCAGCGGTGTATCGCTCGGTCGGTCGCGACCGTGCGGTTCCACCGGTAGGTCGGGAGCGTCTGTTCGACGGGTTCGGTGCCGGTCTGGACGCGCTTCCGGACGGTGTCGTAGACGGGTCTGGTGACCGTCTCGTACACCGGTTCGGGTTCGAGCCCGTTGGTGACCGTTCGGGTCGTCGTCTCGGTCGTGGTTTCGCTTCGCTTGATGGCCGCTCCGGCGTCTGTGACGGTGAATCCGCGCTTGTCGGAGTTGGGGAACGTGACCCGGACCGTCGTGGCGTCGAGATCGAGGTCAGACCCGATGACGGGGACGACCCGGAGTTGGTTCTGGGAGACGACATCGACGCTGGCGCGCTCGATGTTCGTCTCCGCGTCGGTCTGTTCGTCCATTCGTGTCGAGAGACCCGCGTAGACGACGCCGCTCATCACCACCATCAGCGCGACGGCGACGATCATCCCGGTCGTGGACGCGGAGGCCTGCTCGTCTGTTGTGAACATTGGGGGGTTGGGGAGTGGTCGGTCGGTAGTCAGTGCGTGCGTCGGGACGGGCATCGCGTCACGGCCCTCGTCGGGGGATTATCGCGAGGGCGGGGACGCTCACGGTAGGTCGACATCGCTCACCTCCTCGTCGGCGATGGCGTCGAGCAACGTCTCGACGGCCTGGTCGCGGTCGAGTCGAGGGTCGTCCTCGTCGAGGACGGACTCGAGAACGGCACGCTGGCGCGTCGTCTCCTCGGCGAGTGCGGCGACGAGCCGTTCGAGTCTGGCGAGTCGCTGTTCGCGGGTGCGCTCCAGTCGGTCGACGCGGCTGCGGAGCGCGCGAAACGCCGGGTCGGAGTCGTGAGTATCGTGTGGTGACATGGGGTGGCTGTCTCGTGTTCGTATTTAAGTCTCAGTCGTGGGTGTTCTGGACGCGAATCTCGAAGACGACGACCCGCGGGTCGTCGTCCCCGCCGCTGGCGTCGGGGAGCGTGACCCGGACGCGTTCGGTCTGCTCGCTCGCCTCGTCAGTCGGACGGGTGATTTCTGGAGCGGTGTACTCGAACGTGACCGTCCCGTCGCCGGCCGAGAGCCGGTCGCGGCTGGTCGCGCCGCCGGCGAGTCGGCCGTCGGTCTCGACGCTGGCCGTCACCGGCACGTCCGGCTGTGGGTTCGCGTAGCCGTCGGCGACTCGCGCGGTGAGGGTCGTGGTCGTTTCCTCGGCGACGACGGGCGTCCGGTCGTCGGTCGCGAGATACGCCGGTTCCGGCTCGCTGTCGTCTGGGAAGCCGGGCTGGTGGCCGGTTCGCCAGCCGACCTTCGCCATGTCGAGCCGGTAGCTGACGCCCGTCTCCAGCGAGACGGTGAGCGTGCCGTCGGTCTTCTCGATGCCGGTGACGTAGCGTCCGTCGCCGTCGTAGGCAGGCGCGGCGGGCGTCGTCTCCTCGTCGAGTTCGGCGGCGAGGAGCTCCCGCCACCGTCGCTCGGAGAGCGTCGTCTCGAATCGCACCCGAATCGGGGTCGCGTCCGTCGACTGCTCGACCCGAATCGCGCGGTCGGCCGCCGAGAGCCGCTCGGTGCGGAGCGTGAGCGGCTTCGTCTGACCGGTCGCGATGTCGCCGGTCGTCCAGACGAGATTCAGGTTCCGGCCGTCGACGACCTCGCCGCCCGCGATTGGTTCGGCGTGGTCGCCGTACTCCTCTGTGAGGACGCCCTGCGCGAGCCGCGTCGTCGGCGCGTCGTACTGGTGGTAGCCGGGCGTGTATTCGAGCGCGGTCGTCTCCCCCGCGATGGGGTCGCCGGCGAAGTGGTCGGCTGCGCTGGGGTTGGTGGCCGTCGCGCCCGTGACGGTGAGCCGGCCGGCGTCCTCCGTGTCGAGGGTCCCGTACGGTCCGGGCGGCTGGGCGAGAATCAGGTAGGTCGGGTAGCTGTCGCCCATCCGGAGGACGCTGGCCTGGCCGCCCGCGCCGTCGGCGACGACGCCCCGGTCGGCCTGTATCTCCTGCATGTCGGCGAGGACGGTGCTGGAGTGGCGCAGTTCCGTCTCGGACTGAACTTGGGGAGCCAGCGACACCTGCGCGACCAACAGGAGACTGAACAGGCTCCCGATGGCGAGTATCAGCCCGATTTGGGTCGCCTGTGCGCGCGTCGCGTCGGCGAGAGAGGGGCTCGGTGGTGTGCTGTCAGTGCTGCTGTCGTGTGGTGGTGTGTCGGTCATGGTCAGACGAAACAGAAGACGACGGTCGCGAGCAGTAGCTGTGGCAGTGCGAGTTTCAGCCCCGAGAGCGCGCTGTCGTAGGCGATTTGGCCCGAGACGAGCCCCGTTGCCAGCGCCTGCAAGAGTGCGCCGTGGAACAGGACGACCCGGAAGGCGTCGATGTCGATGTTCGTGCCGAAGGTGGTCGCCCCGAGTTCGCTGGCCTGCGAGGCGGCCTCGACCATCGGCGGGAGGTAAAACTCGATGACGCCGACCGCGACGACGAGATACAGCAGAAACCCCATCACGCCGATGACGAGTTGGTTGCGCGTCTCGTCGCGCCGGCGCGTCTCCAGCCGGTAGGCGTTGCGCACGTCGTCGGCGACGACCGTGAGGACGGTCCGCACGCGCCCGCTGGCGGCGTTCGCCTCCGCGAGCAGGTGGACGACGCGGGTGAGCCGCTCGTTGCGCACGCGGTTCGACATCCGCCGGAGCGCGTCGCCGAGGACGACGTTGTAGTTCAGCGCGTGGTCGACGCGCCGGAACTCGCCGGCCAGATACCCCTCCGAGGTTTCGCCGACCAGCCCGATGTTTTGCGCGAGCGTCATCCCCGTCTTGGAGGTGCTGGCGAGCTTTCGTACCACGTCCGGGAGCTCGCGGTTGACGCGCTGGCGGTGGCGATACTGCTGTTCGTGGAAGTACGCGAGCGGCACGAGCACACCGAACAGCGGGACGACGACGGACAGGAGCGTCGTCGCAATCGGGGCGGCGAGGAAGCCGGCCGGCGTCGGCACCGAGACTCCCGCGAGCGCGAGCACGCCGACGTACAGGAGCGCGACGGGAGCCGAGATGGCGAGCGAGACGACCGGTCGCCGGCGCACGAGGTCGATTGGCGCACGGAGCGTCCGAACCGTAGACTGTCGACGCAGTGCGGCCCGCAGTCCCTCGATACCGCTCGCTTCGGCCGTCGAGAGGGCGTCGGTGTGGCCGCTGGTCCGACTCGGCGCGCGGTCGGTCGTCTCCCCGTCAAGCCGGGCCGCGAGTTCGGCGACGGAGACGCGGTCGTCGTCCACCGGAAGGGTGGGGGAGGTGCCGAGGTCGTCCGGAGACACCGTGTCGATGAGGACGATGAACCCGACCGCGACGGTCGGGACGAGCACGTAGACGACCAACTGGAGCCGCGCCATCCCCGACCCCGAGATGGCGACCATGATGGTGAGCGTGATGAGCAGAAAGAGCGGGAAGGCGACGCCCGCAATCATGTACAGCTGCGCGTACATGCCGACGGTGTCGACCATACGGTCGTTGGCCCGGAGCCGGCGCTCCTGATACTCCTCGGCCTTGCTCCGGAGGAACGGCGTCACGTCACCCCCCGTGTCGATGATACCGATCATGTCGTCGAGCAGTTCCGCGAGTTCGGTCGACGGGGTCGATTCGCGGGCGCTCCGGAGCGCCGCCCGCAGGTCGGACCCGAAGAAATCCATGTCGTTCGTGACCGCCTGGAAGGCGACGGCCACCTCGCCGTAGGTGTCCTCCGTCTCCGCGAGCCGGCGCACGATGGCCGGAAACGGGAGGTCGCCCTGCGAGAGCGCAAACATGTAGGTGACCGCCTGCGGGAGCAGATAGTCGATGGCGCGCTCGCGCTGATACGCTGCGAATTTGGGCGCGTAGTAGAGCGTGACGCCGACCGGCACCGCAAACAGCAGGGCGACCGACAGTGTGACGAACCCCATCGCGATGGGCACCGCCAGCAGGTCGACGACGGGCGCGAGCGGACCGAGCGGGACCGCGAGGCCCAGCGTCGAGAACACGCCGAGCTGTCGAAACAAGAGTGCAAACAGCAGGCCGACGACCGTACCGACGGCGAGGGTGAGCAGCGTCCAGAGTGTCGTACGAGCGAGATACCGGTCGTACGTCTCCTCGTAGCGCGCCTGATTCACGACCCGACGGTACGGCTCGAACCGGTCGCGGCGGTCGCGAAACCACCCGGCGAACCGCCGGTAGGCGAAGCGGTCGAGCCGGCTTCTGTCGGCATCGGAAGCGACCCGTTCGCGGATCTCGACGACGGCGTCGGCGACCCGGTTCAGGAGTTCGGTCCGTCGCTCCGTCTCGGCGTCCACCTCGAAGGCGGCGTCGTCGGCGCTACTCGCCACCGTCGTCACCCGCCTCGATGTGGTGGAGCGTCTCGGCGTCGAGCGCGCCGGCGCGCACCTGCTCGATGACGCGGTCGGGCGAGCGCTCGAAGGCGCGCACCGCCGCGGAGACGGCCTCGTAGCCGCTGATGTCCTCGGCGACGAGGTACGCGAGCAGTTCGCGCCGGCGGTCGGTCCGGTCGTCGATCGCCGGCTGTTCCTGCCGGAGAGTCGCCATGTGTGCCGACCGGTTCACCTGCTCGATGGTGTCGTCCGGCTCGCTCCACTCGAAGACGGTGCGGGTCTTGAGCCGCCCGCCCTCGATGTCGAGTACTTCGGCGATTTCGGTGTTTCGCCGCTCGCTCTCGGAGCCGACCTGCGCCTGAAAGCAGAGAAAGCCCAGCTCCGAGATGAGTTCCTTCTCGACGCCCATCCGCGGGCCTTGCAACCGATTCAGGACGGCCTCGACGCGGTCGGCGTGGAACGTCGAGTAGGTCGTGTGGCCCGTCGACATCGCCTCGAACATGTCGCGGGCCTCCTCGCCTCTGACCTCGCCGACGAGGATATACTCCGGCCGTTGGCGGAGCGCTCCCCGCAGGAGGTCGAACATGTCGATGCCCGTCTCGTCGGCGTCGCCGGTCATCGGCTCGCGGGTGAGCGAGGCGACCCAGTTCTCCTGTGGAATCTGGAGTTCGCGGGTGTCCTCGATGGAGACGACCTTCGACTTCGGGGGCAGAAACATCGAGAGTGCGTTGAGCGCGGTCGTCTTGCCGGAGGCGGTTCCGCCGGCGACGATGCCCGAGAGGCCGGCGTCGATACAGGTCCACAGGTACGCGAGCTGGTCGACGGTGAACGTGCCGAGTTGCACCAAGTCGACCGGCGTGAACGGCACCTCGCGGAACTTCCGGATGGTGAAGTTCTCGCCCCGGGGCGCGACCTCATCGAGCGTGAGCTGGATGCGCGAGCCGTCGGGGAGGGCCGTCCCCTGCATCGGCTTCGCCGTCGAGATATCCTTTCCCGAGCGCTGGGCGAGCGTCTTGATGAACGAGCGGAGTTCGCCCGCCTCGTACTCGATGTTCGTCGCGAGGTCCTCGTAGTCGCGGTGGTAGACGAAGACGGGACTCTCCGGCGCGTTACACGACACCTCCTCCAGCCGGGGGTCGGACATCAGCGGGTCCACCTTCCCGAAGTGGACGAGGTTCCGCCTGAGATAGTAGCAAATCTGCTGGAACGACGGCTCGGGCACGTCCAGTCCGGGGAGTTCGTCGATGACGCGGCGGGCCTGTCGTTCGAGCATCGCCTCGCGTTCGTGGTCGTCTTCGCCGGGGGCGACGCGGTGGACGAGATGCTCCCGGAGTTCGCGTTCGAGTTCGCGGTAGACGTAGTGTTCGTGCTCGTCGAGGTCCGGCTCGACGACGTGGTAGCTGTACTCGTCGGTTCGCGTATCGCGAAGGACGACGGCGAAGGCAAAGGGACGGACGAGCCAGTAGCGCTCGGTGATTTCGACGGCGCTGTCGGTCTCCGCCCCGAGTTCCGTGCGCATCGGCACGAGGAGATTCCGGGTCCGTTCGTCGGGTATCGGCTCGCCACTGCGGTCGCCGTCGGCGGAATCGAGCGGCAGGTCGGGCCTGCCGGGGGGTGTCGGCCTGCTCGATTCGCTCGGTTCGCTCATGATGATAGCCGGTTCCACCCCACACATTAATATCTGTTGTTAGTAGCTGGAATTAAGTTACAGGCTCCACGTTTTTATCCGAATCCGGTGTAGGCCCGGTATGGCTCGCGACGCGTTCCGGACCGGCGTACACAGCCTCGACAGAGCACTCGGCGGCGGCGTCCCGCCGGGGTCGGTCGCGGTCGCGCTCGGCGACGCGGCGAGTGCGGTCGAACTGCTCGGCTACCGGGCGGCCGTGGCGACCGAACGCGACACCCGCTATCTGACGACGATGCGGACGCCCGCGACGGTGCGGGAAGCCATCGGCGACGCCGCCGGCGCCGGCCGGACGCTGGGTGACCTCGCCCCGGCCCACTCCGGGACGGTCGATATCCGACAGGTCGGCGTCACCGGACAGTTGGCCGGCGGCGTACAGCCCTCGCTGGGCGAGCACGACGCCGTCGTCGTCGATTCGTTTCGCGACGTGCTCGCGACCGACGGCTGGCGCGACGCGTTCGCCGAGATTCGCGACCACGTCCACGAGCGCGACGGGCTGGCGCTGCTCGTGCTCGATGTCGACCCCGACGAGACGTTCGCCCGCCCGGTCCGGCAGGTGTGTCGGGCGGCCGACGCCGTCTTCGAGTACCGCGCCGACCGCGCGACGGAGGACACCCTGACGGCGCGGAAGGTGCGCGGACTCGCGGCCGCGGAGCCGGTCTTGCCCGTCACCGTCTCGCTCGAGGTCGGTCGCACCCTCCGCCACGACCCCGACCGCGGCCACCAGTAGGGTGTCACCGTCGCCGCGGTGCCGGCGTGTGTGCAGTGTGGACGATGCGGGCGACGAGCAGTCCGCCGAACAGCCCCGCGACCGCGAACAGACTCCCGGTCGTGAGGAGCGCGACCACCAGCGTCGCCAGCCACGCGTCGGGAGCCGTGACGCCGGCGGCGACGAGTCGCGTCGCGACGTAGCCGGTCGTCGCGCCGAAGCCGACGACGAGCGTCGTCCCGGCGAGTGAGGGACGCACGTCAGACCACGCCCGGCGGGTGACCGTCGGTCACCGCGCGCCACACCGCGAGCGCGACGACCAGCGTCAGCGCCGTCGTTCCGAGGACGAGCAGTCCGACGAGGGTGGCGAGCACCGATCGCCCGCCGGCGACGTACTCGTACAACAGCACGACCGAGCGATACAACACCACGGCGGGGGGAGCCGTGAACGCGCCGACGCCTGCGACGCCACCGGCGAGACGCCACAGGCGAGTGAGTAGGGGGAACATCTGATATCGTACCGGGGTGGGAACGCGACTCCGGTGTCGGCGATTCGACCCGGCGAATAAATATCTGTCTTTTCGGCCTGGAATTTTCCCGCGGCGAGAGGGAGGAGAGCAGCGGAGACGACCCAGTGGACGGACTTTTGCCCGCGCACGTCTCAGAGGCTGGTGGTGGCGGTGACGACAGTTACCCCCTCCGAGCCCCGTGTGACGAGGCCTTTCCTCCGAGCCACCATCTCCCGGAAGATCTACACCACTCGCCCGTGACCGACGGGTGTGAGCCGCTGGCGCAACGCCGTCCGGGCCGAACTCCTCCGCTACCGGACGAGCACCGACCGGACGCGCGTGACCCGCCAGACGCTGCTTCGCCAGTCACTCGACACGCTCAGCGAGCGGTTTCCCGACGCAACCACGCCGGAACAGACGCTGAGCCGCACGCTACAGGAGCTTCGCGACCGCGAGGAAATCGCCTTCGCTGACGACGGTGTCTACGAGATTCAGGAGCTTGCGCCGCCGTTCGACGCCGGGGAGACCTACACCCGCGCTCGTATCCACGACCACTACGGCGGGAAGCGGCAGGCCGGAATCGCACCGTCGGCGTCGTACCCGTTCGTCTTCCTGTTTTACGGCGCGGGTGACGGCTACGGCTACGAGGATGGCTTCGACGGCGACACGTTCGTCTACACCGGGGAGGGCCGCACCGGCGACATGGAACTGACGCACGGAAACAGAGCGATTCGTGACCACGCGAGCGACGGCCGTGACCTGTATCTGTTCGAGATGGCCGACGCCGGCGAGGTGAGCTTCGTCGGCGAGTACGCGTACGTCGACCACTTCAGACAGGAACTGCCGGACGCGACGGGCGACCGCCGGAGCGCGCTCCGATTCGAGTTGGAACCGGTCGCGACAGACCGCGACGCCGAGCCGACGCCGGACCTCGGCGACGAGCAGCTCGAACGGCTGTACGAGGAAGCGACCGGGAGCAACACGGGAGACAACGACGGGAACGGGCAGACAAAAGCGACCACCACGACGTACAGCCGGTCGGCGGCGGTCCGGTCGTTCATCCGGGCGTACGCCGACGGCGTCTGTGAAGGCTGTGGCGAGCCAGCACCGTTCCGTGCCGGTGACGGCGAGCCGTATCTCGAAGTCCACCACCTCCACCGACGCGCCGACGGCGGGGCCGATGACCCGAGTAACGTCGTCGCGCTGTGTCCGAACTGCCACCGGCGACGCCACTACGGGCGTGACGGCGACAGCTTCAACGAGGAGCTTATCGCGTACGCGGAGTCGCGACCGTTCTGATTACAGCACCTGCCGCGAGCAGGAGCCACAGAAGTTCTGCGTCTTCTGGTCTACCTCGCGCACGGTGGGAGAGAAGCTCATGACGCATTTCTTCTCGTCGCAGTGTTCGAGTCCGAGGGTGTGACCGATTTCGTGGACCACCTCTTTGCGGACGCGGTCGGTGAACACCTCTTCGGGGGATTTGGTCGCGCTGCCGCCGTCGGAGGCGGTCTGGAGGCGATTGGTGGAGATGACGCTGCCGTTGCCGGAGAGGTACGCCAGCCCGAAGACGTAGTTGCGACGGCGGTAGTAGAGGTCCTGTGTCGTGATGGCGATGTTCTTCGTGCCGGAGCCGACCCGCGCTGCGAGTTCGATGAACTCCTCGGCCCGGTACTGATTGCGGGCCTCGTCGAAGGCAGATTCGGGGAGGGGTTGGCGGTCGTGGAGCGTCACCTCGGCGTCGTAGACGGCGCGAAGCCCGGAGGAGGCCTCCCGCTTCACCACGGGGGGAACGTCCCCGACCGGCACGATGTCGACGTGCATACGAAACAGTTAGACCACATCGGAGGTAAGGTTTCCGCCATGTCCGACCCCCGACTCGCTGACGCGCTCGCAACCGACGCGAGCCGGGCGGTCGAGGTCGGTATCGGCAACCGCACCGACGTTGCCGCCGCAGTCGCCGCCGAGGCGGTGGCGGTGACCGCGACGGACGTGGTTGCACGGACCGTCCCCGACGGGGTGGCGTTCGTCCGCGACGACGTGACCGACCCCGACCCGTCGGTGTACGCCGACGCCGACATCGTCTACGCGCTGAACTGCCCGCCGGAGCTACAGCGCCCGCTCGTGACCGTCGCACGGGCGGCGGGCGCGCGGTGGGCGTTCACCACGCTGGGCGGCGACCCGGCGCTCGTCGACGCGCGGCCGAAAACGCTGCCGCATGAGACGCTATTTATCCCTCCCGACCCGAACGGTCGGATATGATAGATGCGGACGCGGTCGTGCTCGATATCGACGGTGTGCTCGTCGACGTGGCTGACTCCTACCGGCGCGCAATCGTCGAGTCCGTCGAGCGAGTGTACGGGGACACCATCGGCCGCGACGCCATCCAGCCGTTCAAAGACGCCGGCGGCTTCAACAACGACTGGGAGCTGACCTACGCGGTCGCGCTGTACGTGTTGGCGCGCGACGCCGGCTTCCCGCTCTCGGTGGAGACGTTCACCGAAAAAATCGCCGCCTCCGGCGGCGGGCTTGCCGGCGCGGAGACCGTCGTCGCCGACCACCTCGACCCCCACTCGCGAGAGGCGGTGTACGCCGACTGGGACCGCGACCGCCTCCGCGACGTGTTCCAGGAGCTGTATCTCGGGAGCGACCGCTATCGCGAGCTCGAAGGCGGCGACCCGACGCTCGACACGCCGGGGTACATCCACGACGAGCCGACCATCCTCACCGCCGAGACGCGCGCGGCCCTGACCGACGCGTACGACGTGGGCGTCGTTACCGGACGGCCGGCCGCGGAGGCCGACATCGCACTCGACCGCGTCGGCCTCGACCTCCCCGACGAACACCGGTTCACGATGGACGACCCCGCGCCGGGCAAGCCCGACCCGACCGCGCTCACCACGTTGGCGGAGCGGTTCGACGCCGAGACGATCGTCTTCGTCGGCGACACCCTCGACGATATCGAGACGGCCACGAGCGCCGACGCGACCGACGACCGCACCTACCACGGTATCGGCGTGTTGACCGGCGGGCTCACGGGCGAGTCGGGCCGCGAGAAGTACGAACGGGCCGGGGCGAGTGCCGTCATCGACTCCGTGAACGACCTCCCCGGGGCGCTTTCGGGCGAGGTCAGCCGGTCTCACAACGCTTAGGCGCGCGCCACCGTGAATGGGGGTATGCGAATCGCACTGCTCGGCGGCACCGGCGACATCGGGAAGGGACTCGCGCTCCGGTGGGGCCACGACACCGACCACGACATCATTCTCGGCTCGCGCGACCCCGAAAAGGCGCGTGCGGCCGCAGACGAGTATCAGGAGACGCTCGCGGACCACGGCGTCGAGACCAAGATCACGGGATTCGTCAACGAGATGGCGGCCGACCGCGCCGACGTGGCCGTGCTCGCCGTCCCGGCCTACCACCTCACCGACACGGTCGAGGCGGTCGCCGACAAGCTCGACGACACGGTGCTCGTCACGCCGGCCGTCGGGATGAAGCGCGACGACGACGGCTTCCACTACAATCCGCCGCCGGCCGGCTCCGTCTCCGCGCTCGCGGCCGACGCCGCCCCCGAGGGCGTCCCCGTCGTCGGCGCGTTCCACAACCTCGCCGCGGCCGGACTCACCGACCTCGACACCGAGTTCGACTGGGACACCCCGGTCTTCGGTGACGACGACAGCGCGAAGGCGACGGTGATGGAGCTTGCAGCCGAAATCGAGGGGCTGCGGCCGCTCGACGTGGGCGGGTTGGCGAACGCCTCGGAGGTCGAGGCGCTCACCCCGCTGCTCATCAACCTCGCGAGCGAGAACGAGGAGCTCCACGACCTCGGCGTGAAGTTCTGGTAGGATGGCCCGGCGACCGACCGCACGCGTCGGTGCGGGCCGGGTCGCCGCGCTGTTCGTCCCGCTTGCGGTCGTCGCGTGGCTCTCGGGACTCCCGTTCGTCTTCCCGAGTCTCGGCCCGTCGGCGTACGTGCTCGCGGTCAGTCCCGACGCCGACACTAGTCGGCCGGCACGCGTCTTCGGCGGCCATCTCATCGGACTCGCCGCCGGACTCGCCGCCTATCACCTGCTCGCGCCGGGACTCGTGCTCACGACACAGCCGGCCGCCGGGTCGCTCGCGAGCGGGCGACTCGCCGCGAGTGCCTTCCTCGCCGTCGTCGGCACGACCGCCGGGATGGTGGCGAGCGAGTATCGTCACGCGCCGGCGTGTGCGACGACGCTCATCGTGGCGCTCGGACTCCTGACGACGGCGCGTGAGGCGGTCGTCGTCGTGCTCGCCGTCGGTGTGCTGTTGGCGACCGACGCCGGGCTCAGGCGAATCGCTCGTCGGCGACGGCGCTGACCGGGACCCGTTCGTCGGCCAGTCCGATATCGACCGCGAACTCGGCGAGGTCGGCGTACATTCCGGTCGCCTGCGAGAAGTCGGCGGTGAACCGCTCGACCGTATCTCGCGCGATCGCATCGAGTAGCTCGGGGTCGTCCTCGCGCACCTCGGGATTTCGCTCGAAGAACGTCTCGATGGCGGTCTCCGGTTCGTCGCGGGTCGTCTCCACGCCGCGGCGGGTCGCCCGGAGGAATCCCTCGACGCGGTCGGGTGCGGTGTCGAGCGTTTCATCACTCGCTGTCAGGATGAGTCGGCTGAAGTCGGGAAGCCCGTAGTCGTCTAGCTCCCACAGCGCGGTGTCGAAGTCGCGGTGGCGGCTCTCCACCACCTCGAAGTTGTGGAAGGCGAGGAAGGCGATGTCGGCGTCGTCCTCGATGAGCGCGTCGGTGTGGTAGAAGCCGCGGTCCACCGGTTCGATATCGTCGGCAGAGTGGTCACCGCCGGCGTGTCGTATCATCGCCGCGACCATCCGCCGCCCCTCCGGTTCGGGTGCGCCGGGGTAGTTCAGTCGCACGCCGTCGGGGAGGTCGGCCGGCGTCTCCCACCCCCGATTCGTGGGGTACTGAATGCCGCCGGGCGTGTCGAGAAACTCCGCGATACCCTGCACCGGGACGCCGGCCGCGCGCTCGGGAATCAGGTGTATCGGCTCCGTGATGGCGAAGTCCAGTTCGCCGGCGGCCAACATCTCCAGCGTCTCGTAATGTTCCGGCGGCTCCCACACCTCCAGTTCGAGGCCTTCGTCGGCGTAGTAGCCGCGCTCGTCGGCCACGTAGAAGGGGATGTGGTCGGGGTTCAGAAACCACTCCAGTCCGAGCGTGACGCTGTCCATATGGACGCTACGGCGCAGCCCGATGTATAACTAACGAATACCACTGCGTGTTATCTGTCGTACGGGAGCTCGAACTCGTAGCCGACGGCCTCGACCGCGGCGTCGAGCACCTCCTCGACGCCCTCGTCGGTCTCGACGCTCATGTAGTGGTCGGCGTCCATCTCGCGGGACTCGTCGCTCTTGTTGCAGACGGTGAGGACGGGGATATCGCCGTCAGCGTCGGCAAACAGCTCCTCGATTTCATCGCGCAGTTCCAACTGCGAGGAGAGCGGATAGCCGCAGTTGCCGCTCGCGTCGGCGATGAAGAGGACGGCGTCGGCCAGGTGGACGAGCGCGCTGACGGCCTGTGACTCGATGGCGTTGCGCTCCTCGGCTGGCCGGTCGAGCACGCCCGGCGTATCGACGAGCTGGTAGCGGATGCGGTCGCGCTCGAAGTGGCCGACCCGGAGCTGGCGGGTCGTGAACGGGTACGTCGCCACCTCGTTCGACGCGCGGGTGACGCGGTTGACGAACGACGACTTCCCGACGTTGGGGTAGCCGGCGACGACGATTGTCGGCTCGTCCGGGCGGATGTCCGGGAGCGTACGGAGTTCCTCGCGCGCGTCGGCAATCGCGAGCAGGTCGTCCTCGACGGATTCGGTCACGTCGGCGTAGCGGGCGAAGGCCTGCTTGCGGAGCTTGCGGGCGGTGTCGGGGTCGGCGTTGCGGATGCGGCCGTGGTACTCTTGTTTGATGTTCTCGACCTGTCGAGAGGCCCACATTACCTCGTTGAGGTGTTGGCGGAGCGCGTCCACGTCGAGGTCCTCGCGCGCGACGATGGCGTCCGCGAGGTCACGGTAAAAGGGGTCCACGAGGTCGAAGTCCGGCCACGAGGTGACGACGTTGCCGAGATTGTCCGAGAGGATGTTGCCCGCGGTCTGGAGCATCGACTCCTGGGCTTCGATGCCGTGTTTGGCGTTGCCCGCGCGTGCGGCCCGGGAGAACGCCTTGTCGATGAGCTCCTCCGACCGTGGGGTGGTGGGGAGCGACTCGAAGATAGTCATTACCCACTCTTCCCTATCGACGCGTAAAACACGTTCGTTGGGGCCTCAGCCCGTGTGTGTCGCGTTCACAGCGCGAGCGTGGCGAGGTTTTTGTTCCGGGCGACCCAACGACGGGTATGGCAGAAATCGACGCCGGCGACCTGCTTCCGAACGAGCGCGTGATGGATGCGGTCGCGGACGGCGAAATCACGCAGTTGACCCGCGGGGCCGGGACCCGCTACGCCGACGAAGGAGACAGCTTCGTCGTGGACGGCGACAGCTTCACCGTCGTCGAAATCGAGGAGCGCAAGCTCGGCGACATGACCGACGGCGACGCCGAGCGCGAGGGATCGCCGTCGCTGTCGGCGTACAAGTCGCGGATGAAACGCGCCCATCCCGGCGGCTTCGAGTGGGACGACGACGCGGACGTGCTCACCTACCGGTTCGAGCGGGCGGAGTAGCTACCGCCGTTCCAGTTCCTCGAGCAGGTCGTCCAAATCGAGCTCCTGCATCGACAGCAGGACGAGCAGGTGGTAGACGAGGTCGGCAGATTCGGCCGCGAGCTCCTCGCCGTCGTCGTCCTTGGCGGCGAGAATCGTCTCCGTCGTCTCCTCGCCCAACTTTTCCAGGACGTAGTTCTTCCCCTTCTCGTGTGTGAACAGCCGGGTCGTGTAGGAGTCCTCTGGCAGTTCTGCTTTGCGCGATTCGATGAGGTCAAACAGCTCGCGGAGGGTGTCGTCGGTCATTCGGTGACCTCACGAATGTCCCGCAGGTCGGTGAACGCATCGGTCCCGCGCTTGCCGGCGTCGAAGACGGCGTCGGCGACGGTGATTGGTGCGCCGGTCCGGGCCGCGAGCGCGAGCGAGTCGGAGGGGCGCGCGTCGAGCGTCACCGAGCCGCGGGGGGTCGCCAACCGGAGTTCGGCGATGTAGGTTCCGTCTTCGAGTCCCGTTATCTCGACGGCGTCGACGCGACCGCCGAGTTCCTCGACGGCGTCCAGCAGGAGGTCGTGAGTGAACGGTCGGGGGGTGTCCTCGGCGTCGAGGCCCCGACGAATCGCCAGCGCCTCCTCGAAGCCGACGAAGATGGGGAGCACGTCGGTCGTCTCGGCGACGCCGACGAGGACGACCGGCACCTGCCCGGAGGGCGTGTCCGCGACGTGTACGCCGTCGATAGCTGCGTCCATACCCGAGAAAGGAGCGCTGGCGGGAAGTGGTTACCCCTCGGTGAAGAAGGCGACTTCGTGGATGCGGGCGTCATCGGTGAGTTCCGGGTGGAACGCCGTCGCGACAATCGGCCCGTCTCGGACGGCGACGATGCGGTCGTCCCACTCAGCGAGCACCGACACGTCGGAACCGACGGAGTCGATTGCCGGCGCGCGGATGAAGACGGCCGGAAACGGGGAGTCGAGCCCCGTCACGTCGAGCGGGGTCTGGAAGGAGTCGGCCTGCCGGCCGAAGGCGTTGCGGTTGACGGTCACGTCGAGCAGGCCGAGGGTGGCGACGCGGTCGTCCTTCGCGTCGGCCGCGAGGACGATAAGCCCGGCACACGTCGCGAGCACCGGTTTGTCGGCGGCGACGTGGTCGCGAATCTCGTCGTCGATACCTTCCTCGGCGAGGAGCGTGGAGATGGTCGTCGACTCGCCGCCCGGAATCAACAGGAGGTCACAGTCGGGGACGATACCGGCCTCCCGAATCGTCACCACCTCGACGGCGCGGTCGTGGCGGGCGGCGGCCTGCTCGATGGCGGCGGCGTGTTCCGACACGTCGCCTTGGACGGCGATAACGCCGGCTGTGAGGGTCATGTCGGTGGTAGGAACGACGGCGAGAAAAGCGCGCGGGTCGTTACGCGAGCGCGTTCAGGACGATGACGAGGACCCCGAAGAGGAGCCCGAACATGACGACCGTCTGGGGGGCAATCGTCGGCGTGTTGCGGTCTTCGCTGTCGAAGTACCGGACGAGTCCCGCAGACGACATCAGGCCGCCGGAGTTTTGGCCACTGCTCATACGCTATACTCCGAGCGCAGGAACCTAAGCGTTGTGTCACGGGCCGACGCCGCCCGCCGCGAAAGGCTTTACATCGCGGCTCGTCTACGCCTGATAGGCATGAGTGTCAATCTGAAGGACTTCTACGCGGACTGGTGTGGTCCGTGTAAGACCCAGGACCCGATTCTCGAAGAGATCTCCGAGGATTACCCGGAGGTCGGCTTCGAGAAGGTGAACGTCGACGAGGACCAGGAGACCGCAAACGAGTATCAGGTCCGTTCGCTCCCGACGCTCGTCATCGAGAACGACGACGGCATCGTCGAGCGGTTCGTCGGCGTCACCCAGCGCGACGACATCGAGAGCGCCCTGCAGAAGGCGGGCGCGTAACCCGGTCGCTTTTCTCTTCGCTGCGCGTACCGACGGTATGGACGGCGAACTCACGCCCACAGAGCTATCTGAACTGCGCGACAGCGAGGACCCGCGCATCATCGACATCCGGTCGCCCGTCGCCTTCGACCGGAGCCACATCCCCGGCAGCGAGAACATCCCGTTCCCGGAGCTGTCGGGCCGCATCGAGGAGCTAAACGGCACCGACCGCATCGTCACCGTCTGCCCGCACGGCAAGTCCTCGGTACAGGCCGCCCGGCTCATCGACTCCTACGAGGGAGCCACGGGCCGCGTGGAGTCGCTCGAATCCGGGCTGACCGGCTGGGAGCAGGAAGGCTACGAACTGGAGTCGTCCGGGCCGAGCGACGAGGGACCGAGCGCGGACCCGCCGTTTTAATCGGCGCCGTCGCTGGCCGAGTCGAGAAGACGAACGACGAAGAGAGTGTTAGGCGACGTTGAAGCCCTTGTCGCGGAGGAAGTCCTCCACACGGCCGGTGTGGTTCCCCTGGAGTTCGATCTGCCCGTCCTCGACGGTCCCTCCACAGGCGAACTTGGATTTGAGGTCCGACGAGAGCGAGTCGACGTCCACGTCCTTCGGGTCGAACCCTTCGATAATCGTTACCTCCTTCCCGTAGCGGCGCTCGTCAATGCGGATTGTGATCTCTTGGGACTCCTTGGCGACGTCCTCGCAGACGCAGAGTTCCTGGGGCAATCCACACGTCGAGCAGACTTCCGACATTACGCAAAGACCTACAGAGCGGCGCTATTAAACACTGTCGGGAGCGGGAATCAGGAGCCCACCACCACGTCTGCCAACTCGACCGCGTCGTCGGCGTCTGTCTCGCTCGCGGTCTCCGCGTACATCGCTCGCTCGTACACGCGTGCGAGCCGCTGGAACGGCTCGTCGCCGACGGCGGCGGCGTACTGACGGACGGTCTCGTCCGGGCGGCGCGTCCGCGTGCGGGCTTCGAGCGCGTACTCGGCGCGCGCGTAGGCGCGCTCGACATCTTCCAGCGGGGACTTGCGCGGCTGATACCGGAGCCACACGGCCCGGTAGGCGAGTTCGTCGACGCCGGCGAGCCGGAGCGCGGCGACCCCGCCGGCGAGCGCGACGGCCGCGAGTGCGGCCTGCTCGCGCGTGACCGACCCGGCCACGCCGCTCGGGGCCGGCGTCGGTGTGGTGGGCGCGGTCTCCGGGAGTCCCGGCGGTGCCGCGCCGCTGCGCTGTGGAATCGGCGTCGCCGTTCCGTCGCCAGACGACGCCGAGGGGTCGGGAGTCGGCGTCGGGGTCGGCGTCGGCGACCACTCACCCGGTCCCGTCTCGTTGGTGTCGACGTCGTCCTCGTCGGTGAGCCGCGCCTGCCGGAGTCGCTCCTGTTCGTTGAGCCGGCGGGGACCGGCCGGCGTCGGGTCGAACTGTTGCCAGCCGTAGCCGGGGAAGTACACCTCGACCCACGCGTGGGCGTCGAAGCCGCGCACGACCCACGACGACTCCCCGACTCGCTCGCCCGGCGTGTAGCCGACGGTGAACCGGGCGGGAATCCCCTGCGTCCGGAGCATCGCAATCATCGTCGTCGCGAAGTAGGTGCAGTAGCCGGCGTCCATCTCGAAGAGGAACTGGTCGGCGATGTCGCCGCTCGGCCGGTCCACGTCGAGCGAGTAGTCGCGGTTCGATTCGAGCCACGCCTCGACCCGGCTGGCGGCGTCGTAGGCGCTTGCGGCGTCGCCGACGATGTCGGCGGTGCGGTCGGCCACCCGCGAGGGGAAATCCCCCGGTAAGGCGAGATACCGCTGTTGGATGCCGTCCGGATACCGGTCGGGAGCGGCCCGGAGGTCGTCGGGCGTCGCCTGCGAGCGAGCCGAGGTGACGGTGTACGACTCGTCCTCGCGGAGCGAACGCGTGGGCGCGAGGCTGCCGTCCTGATACGCGTCGACGCTTGCGGGAACGTCGATATCGACGGGTTTCCACAGCGCCGGGAGCCGACCGATCTGGCCGGCGAGCGTGAACTCCTGTTGGACGCTCGTCGTCGGGCCGGGTGGCGTCGCGGGGCTGTCGTACGGCTCCGTCTCCCCGGTGCGAATCCAGCCGCGCCCGGAGTAGCGGTCGAAGGAGAGCGCACGCCAGTAGCCGACCTGCTCGCTTTCGACCTGAAACCGGACCGTCGGCGAGAGCGAAATCGACCCCTGAATCTGGAGGGATTCGCTGTCGGCGAGCAGATTCGCCTCCGTCGTGGTCGTGCCGCCGCCGAGCCCGCCGAGCCCGTCGCCGCCGACGCCGGCCCGCTCGCTCGGCACCACGTCGAGGACGGAGGCACCGACGACCGCGCCCCCCAGGCCGACGAGCACGGACCGCCGGCTCGCGTCGACGGCCGTCGGCGTCGTCTCGACGGTGCCGAAGCCGGCCGCGGCGGCCACGCCGACCACGCCGAGCAGCGTCGTCGTCGTGCCGGCGTCGCCGGTCAACACGAGCAGCCCGAGCGTGGCTCCGGCGACGGTCGCGCCGGCCACGTAGCGGCGACGCACCGCGAGATACCACGCGAACATCGTCGGTGCGGGCACCAGCGTCAGCGCCCAGATGTCCGCGTTGATGATGCGGAGAATCGACATCCCGGTGAGCAGCGACACCGTGTCGCCGACGAACGGTCCCAGGTTCTCGCCGAGCGCGGCGGTCGCGGGGAGGGAGGCGAGATACTGTTGGGTGCCGGCGGCGACGAGCGCGAGGAAGCAGGCGAGCGCCCACCGCGGCCGGACGAATCTGGCGAGCACCGTGCCGCCGGCGAGCGAGAGGGCCGCCAACGCCGGGACCGACCCGGAGCCGTCGGCCACGACGACGATACGGTCGAGCACGGCGAGATACGTCAGTATCGCGAGCAGGACCCCGCCGGTCGCGAGCACTCTGTCGGGGCGGTCGATCTGGAACAGCGCCCGCACCCGGCCGTCGGGGAGTCGCCCGCGGGGGCGTTCGCGACCGCTCATGCGTTTGCCCCCGTGAGTTCCGCAAAGCGGAACGACTCGTCGGCGATGGTGACGGTCGTCTCGTCCGTCGTCGCGTCGATGTGAACGTCTCCCTCGTCGGCCGGCTGCCCGGGACCGGCCCGGGCGAGCAGCGCCAGCATATCGGTGCGGGCCGTCGGTCCCCGGCGCTGTGGAGTCCGGCCGTTGGGCGCGACTAGCCCGACCGTGAGCCCGCGGTCGAGCAGGTGGACGGCGACGCTCGCCGCCGCGGTCGCCATCGCGTCCGCGCTGTCGGCGTCACTCGCCGCGACGACCGTAATCCCGCCCTCGTCGGGCGCGGCGTACTCCGTGACGACGAGCTCGCCCGGTTCCCGTTTGGCCGACGACGGCCAGTGGACGTTCCGGAGCGGGTCGCCGGGGACGTACTCGCGCAGGGAGGAGAACGCGTCGCGTTCTGGCGAGCCGGCCTCGTCCACCAGCCCGGCGAATCGCCGCGATGGAGCAAGCGGCTCGACGGCGGGATACACGAGCAGGTCCGTCGGGTCGCCGCGCTCGCCCGTCCGGGAGACGAGCCCGAACACGTCGGTCTCGGTCGTCGTCGCCGGGCCGAGACGGCCGACGCCCCGCTCCGTGAGTTCGACCCGGTAGCCGTCGGGGCGATCCTCGCGGTGCACGAGCCGCTCGCCGACGCTGTCGGTGACTGACACCGGCCCGGCGCTTTCGGTTCGCAGGGAGACATCCCGCGTCTCGCCGGGGAAGCCGGGCGTCGGCTGTGACCGCGTGACGGTGGGCGGCGCGCGCCGGCGGAGCGAGAGCCACCCGTAGCCGACGGCCACGAGCGCCGGCACCACGACCGCGTTCAGCGACCGCGGCCCCGCCGTCAGCCCGGCCCACAACGCGACGACGACGAGCGCGAGCGTCGCGTAGCCACGCCGCGTCGGTCTCATCGCTCGACGGGGACCGCCTCGAGTGCCGACGCCACCACGTCTTCGGGGTCGCCCTCGCCCCGCCCCACGCGAATCCGGTGGGTGAACACGGGTCGCGTCTCCTGTTGGATGTCGTCGGGGAGGACGTAGTCGCGGTCGTTCAAGACGGCGCGTCCCTGTGCGGCCTGCAACAGCGCGACCGACCCCCGGGGCGAGACGCCGAGCTGGGCGTTCTCGCGCGTGTAGCCCGCCAGCCGCGTGACGTAGTCGCGCACCGCCTCGCTCACCGTCACCTCGGCGGTGGCGGTTTGGGCGGCGACGAGGTCGCCGGTCGTCGCGACCGGCTCCAGCGTCTCAATCGGGTGTTCGCCGACGACGCGGCCCAGGATCTCCGTCTCGTCGGCGGGGTCGGGGTAGCCGAGCGAGAGCTTCATTGCGAACCGGTCGAGTTCGGCGGCCGGAAGCTCGTAGGTGCGGTCCCGCTCCACGCTGTTTTGGGTCGCGACGACGAAGAACGGCTCCGGCAGCTCCCGGGTCGTCCCGTCGGCCGTCACCTGTCGCTCCTCCATCGCTTCGAGCAGCGCGGCCTGCGTCTTCGGGGGCGCGCGATTGATCTCGTCGCCGAGGACGACGTTCGCGAACACCGGGCCGGGCCGGAACTCGAACGTCTGGTCGGCTTGGTCGAAGACGTTGACGCCGGTGATATCCGCCGGCAGCAGGTCCGGCGTGAACTGGACGCGCTTGAACTCACACTCGAAGGAGGTGGCGACCGCACGCGCGAGCATCGTCTTCCCGACGCCCGGTACGTCTTCCAGCAGGACGTGGCCGCGACCGAGCAGCGCGACGACGAGATGTTCGATGCTGTCCTCGTTTCCGACGATGACCTCTCCGATGTTGTCGATGACGCGGCGAGCCGTCTCGCCAGCCGTCGCGGTTGTGTGCTGGCTCATCGTGGCTCGACCATGCGGAGGGATGGCATTAGCCGAAGGGTGGAGCCGCTGTACCGTAAGTTTGGTCCTGGGATAAATATCAAAAGGCACGAGCCGGTTGACAGGTGGACAGCGATTCAGACGACGGGAAAACATAAGCCGGACACGGACGGCAAGAAGGTATGACCGAGCCGACGCTCTCTGATTTCGAAGACGATACTGCGATTTTCAAGGCAACGGGACCACCAGATCACTGGCTCACGACGCTCAACACCGGTATCTGGGGATTCGCGTCCGACAATGAGAGCAGTTGGGAACGAGTCTCTGCCGGGGATTTGATTCTGTTTCACTCGACCGGGTCCGATACGCACGACGGAAACTGGGACTCTGGAATCATCGGCTACGGTATCGCAGGGACAAAGCGAACCAAGGAGTATCCGCTGTGGCGCTCAGAAGTTGAGGCAGGCGAGAACGCATTCCCGTATATCGTGGAGCTGACAGCGACACACTGGCGGGGGAACATTGGTGGGGTCTCTGGAGCAGAAATTGGGGAGAAATCTCACGAACAGATACACAACGATATCGAATCGCTACTGCAGAATCGACTAACTTTGGGCGAAATCGAAGAAGAGACGGGGAGCAGATTCCCCGTGATGGGTTCGTTCAGTTCACCAAGCGACGGTCAACAGCATCTACGCCTGCTTCAATCGGAGCCGCTCACGACTGTTCGATACCGAAACCGGGATGTCGAACAGGCGGAATCGGCCGACGAACCGGAGACTGCGAGCCAATCATTCGACCACCTTCGAAAGCGGGAGGGAATCACTCTTGACGGAGACGCACTCTTTGATGATCTCTATTTCGACCCAGACGAACGACGACGGATACAGAGTGCGGTTGAGTCAGCAGTCCAGTCAGGGAAGCATGTCATCTTCACCGGTCCACCCGGAACTGGAAAGACAGAGTTGGCCGAGAACACGTGTAAGGCGTTGCTCCACAACGACCAGTACACCGACTACCAGATATCGACTGCGACGGCCGATTGGTCTACGTTCGATACCGTCGGCGGATATATGCCACGTGACGAAGCGGGAGGCTCGCTCGATTTCGTTCCGGGGCAGGTGTTGGAGCGACTTCCGAACGGCGACCACGCGCGAAACGAACTACTCGTCATCGATGAGATAAACCGAGCAGACATCGACAAGGCGTTCGGACAGTTGTTTACTGTGTTGTCCGGGCAGCCGGTGCAGTTGCCGTTCCAGCAAGCGGGGTCGGAGGTGGAGATTCTTCCGGCGGACCGAGTTGACTGGAGCAGTCAGCCCGCATCTCACGAGTATGTCGTTCCCGAGTCGTGGCGACTACTGGCGACGATGAACAGCTACGATAAGACCTCGTTGTACGAGATGAGCTACGCGTTTATGCGACGGTTTACTTTTATCCGTGTCGGCCCTCCGTCCGGGGACTTAGAACAAGCAATCAGCAAGTACGTCGAACTCTGGGGTATCGAGACCACGGAGCCGGATGAGGCCGCAGTCGCAACGGTGTGGCGAACGATGAACAGCCATGACCGGGCGATTGGACCAGCCGTTGTGAAGGATATGTTGGAGATGATGAGCGCGATGGAGCCAGCAACTATAGAGGAGAAGACAACACAGGCCGTCGCGAGCTATGTTCTTCCGCAGCTAGAGGGGATACCGCAGCGGAAAGAAATCGTTCAACAGCTATTCGAGACACGGGTCGATGAATCGGTGCTTCGACAGGTCGCGTCTGAAGTGCTTCAGGTTCCTCTCGAATGAATCGCCAAGAGCTTCTCGACAAACTGACGCAGGACGTACTCGGCTATGTGATGCACGGTCACCTCTCCGATGACGTACTGATCGAGCCACTCAAACCAGAGGGACTGGCTGACCGATTTGACGATTATCAAACGCTAATCGACCTTCATTTCGTTCTCCGTGATGACGTAGTGGCGTTCGTCCGTGAGCTACCTCAGCGACTTCGGCAGTTAGAGACTTCGACGGAGAGTAGGACGAGAACATCTCGCGGGACTGTTCGAGGGCGAGTAAACTGGTCACAGACAGCGCGTGTTCGGAGTACGCAGAGTCCGGGCGACCGTTCGCTGTTCGTCTGTGATACTCGGACCGAGACCTACGACACCGATGAGAACATCGTCCTCAAGCGATTGCTCGCAACGGTGTATCAGGCCGTAGAGAACGCACAAGAGTATCTCGACAGCGAGTATGAGTGGGTGAACGAAGCGTGGCGTGGCGAGGAGGAACTCCTCTTAGAGCTTCAGAAGATTATGGAACGAAACGTCCACGTCAGACGGATACGAGAGCCGGAGCAGTACGAACCGACAGACCGGATGCTAGTAAGCAGCGAGAACTCCCGACAGCCGGTGTACCGGGAGGCCGCAGGGCTCGTTCGAGAGTACCGGGCAATTCATCGAGGAGAGTCGACCGCAGTTCGAAATCTCCTCGAACAGACAGCAATCACGCCAGACGACGAGGAGACACTGCTCGAATTGTACGTGCTGTTTCGGTTCATCGCGACTATCGAAGACCTCCACGGAGGAGAGTTCACAGTCTCGACAATCGAGTCCGGTCGACAGGAAATTGCGCGACTCTCGGGGCCAAAGGAGATTGTGCTGTATCACGACACCTCGGGAGGAGACCGTGGCCTCTCGTTTCGCTCTGTACCCGAAGAGAAGTCCGACAAGGAGCTATCGCGGACGGAAGCAGTTCAGCGGGCGGCACAGCGTGTCGCTCGCGACTACTTCGGACAGCAGTTCCAGAACCACACCGGACGGCCGGACGTAATCGTTCTCGAGGTTATCGATGAAGACGCTGGAAGCTACGAGTATTTCATCACCGAAGTGAAAAACTCGACACGAGTCGACACGATTCGAGGCGGAATCAAAGAGACGCTGGAGTATCTCGCATTCCTCAGACAAGACGGCGAGTACGTGAATGGAAGCAAGTCAGGCGGCAGCTTCTTCGGTGACGGTTCGAACGGTCTGCTCGTCGTACAGGATATGCCGGAACGTGAGACACAGCCGTTCAGCGAGCAGGATGGTATCGGAATCCTACAGGTCGGAAAACTAGACGAGCAGTTGGAGTCCGTGCTTGCAGATGTCGTGTGATGTGGCCTGTGCTACTCCGACGACGCCGACACGCAGTCCTCGCTCGCGGGGTTTGGAGCCACTCGCGCCGGGACCATCAAGCGGCCGATGGACATTAATGAGTAGTTCTTTGCCATAGGGAACGGGAATATCGAGGACGTGCGCGACGGCATCGAACGCTACGAGCAGGCGACGGAACGCGCAGCGGAGTTGGACGAGAAAATCGAGCGCACCGACGACCTCATCGACGAACTGGTGTATGACCTCTACGGGCTGACCGACGAGGAAATCGAGATCGTCGAGCAGGCGGTCGGAGAGTAACCCACGGCATCCGCTCGCGGAGCGAGCGGTTCACCGCGCCGAAGGCGCGGCTGCGTTGCGGTTTTTGGAGCAGATTTTTGCAAGGAGTGGTGCCCACAGGCGCGGCGAAGCCGCGCCGAGGACACCCGACGCAGCAAAAAGGTGCGCTAGAAGAACTTGAACAGGTCGTCGCGTTTCGCCTCGTGGAGGTGGTGGCGAACGGCCTGATTCAGCGCGTCGATGTTCCCCGTCTTCGCGGTAATCGGGGCGATCGTCTCGCCCTCCCACTGTTTCCACGGCGGGAACAGGCCGAAGCGGTCACAGATCTCGTTGAGCCGCTCGTCGCGGTCGTCCACCTTGTCCATCTTGTTGACCGCGAGCACGACCGGAATCCCGAGTTCGCGACAGAAGCCGAACATCTCGACGGTGTGTGGAATCTCGTCGGGGCCGGAGTGGCGGTCGATGATGTCGACGGCGGCCTTCCCGTCGAGGACGATGACGCCACAGAGAATCTTGTCGGCGTTTTCTTCCAGATACTGGACGATGTGGGTCTTGATGTCGTCCTGTACGTCGTCGGGGACGCCGGCCATGAAGCCGAAGCCCGGGAGGTCCGAGATGACGAAGTCCTCGCTGGTCCAGTCGTAGTGGTTGGGCTGGCGGGTGACGCCCGGCTTCTGGCCGGTGTCGAACGTGTGGCCCGTGATTTCGCGCATCAGGGTGGATTTCCCGACGTTGGAGCGACCGATGAGGACGACCTCGGCGTCGCGGTCGGGGCGAGAGTCGAACATACCCGCCGTAGCGGGGCGACGGGGATAACGCTCGTGGAGTGGCACGGGGAGAGGCGGCTTTTTATCCACGCGCCGTGAGTCGTGAGCGTGCGACTCGTCCAGGTAACGATTCCGGCGGGCAAACGCGACGCGCTGTTGTCGGTCCTTGACGACGAGGGAATCGACTACGTCGTGACCGACGAGGCCAGCGGGCGCGAGTACGTCGGCGTCGTCTACTTCCCGATTCCGACGGCAGCAGTCGAGCCGGTGCTCGAATCGCTGCGCGAGGTCGGCATCGACGACCAAGCGTACACCGTCGTCCTGACGGCCGAGACCGTCGTCTCCCGGAAGTTCGACCAGCTGAAGGAGAAGTACGAGGAAGACAAGGGGAGCGACGACCGCATCGCGCGCGAGGAACTCCAAGCCCGGGCCGAAGACCTCGCATCCTCGCTGCCGACGTACGTCGTGATGACGGTCGTCTCGGCGGTCATCGCGACGGCCGGCCTGTTGCTCGATTCGCCCGCGACCGTCGTCGGGTCGATGGTCATCGCGCCGCTCATCGGGCCGGCGATGGCCGCCGCCGTCGGGAGCGTCGTCGACGACGACGAACTGTTCGCGCGCGGGGTCCGGATGCAGGCGCTCGGGGTGACACTCGCCGTCGTCGCCGCCGGCGCGTTCGCCGCGCTCGTGAATCTCTTAAACCTCGTGCCGGCCTCGCTCGACCCCGCGACCATCGGACAGGTTCGCGAGCGATTGAACCCGGATTTCCTCTCGCTGGCCGTCGCGCTCGGGTCGGGGATCGCCGGAGCCGTCTCCTTGACGACGGGCGTCTCCTCCGCGCTCGTGGGCGTGATGATTGCCGTCGCGCTGGTGCCGCCGGCCGCGACCGTCGGTATCGGCATCGCCTACGGCAGCCCCGTGATGGCTGTCTCCTCGGGCGTGTTGGTCGTCGTGAATCTGCTCTCCATCAATCTGGCCGCGCTCGGCGTGTTGTGGTACGCGGGCTACCGACCGGCCGGGCTGTTCCGCGAGGACGACGCCCGCGCCGCGACCATCCGCCGGGTCGCCGCGCTCGTCGGCGTCATCCTCCTCCTGTCGGCGTTCCTCGGCGGCGTCACCTACGACACCTACCAGACGTCCGCCGTCGAGTCGGATATCGAGGGCGAGGTCGCCGGACTGTTCGCCGCCGACGGCGCGTATCCGGAGCTGACGGCCTTCGAGACGGTCGTGAGCTTCGAGCCGCGCGACCCCGTCTTCCTTCTCCACGACGCCTCGTCAGTCGTCGTCACGGTCGGGGTCCCACCCGGCGCGGAGACGACGGGGTTGACGGCCGCCATCGAGCGGGAAGTGTCAGCCGTCGTCGGCTCGGACACCGAGATAGAGGTGCGCTACGTCTCCTACGAACGGGCGTAGCTCAAATCCGTCTTTGAGTTATCAGCGCGGTTATCTAATCCGGTAGCCTACTGCGAGTCGTGCGCCAACAGACGCTCACCGTCGTCGCCGTCGCGGTTGCCGTCCTCCTCGCCGGGGCCGGCCTCGCCGCGGCCGTCACGACCAACGACCAGCCCGCACAGCCTGCGACCCAACAGTCGAGCGACACGCCGACCGTCACCGTCACCGGCGTCGGTGACGCGGAGACCGCCGCCGACCGCGCCGTCGTCGCCGTCACCGTCGAAGCCACCGCCGACAGCGCGAGCGAGGTTCGCGAGGCGCTCGCGACAGACGCCGAGGGGATGCGCGATGCCCTCGCCGATGCGGGTATCGACGCCGACCAGCTCCGCACGGCCCGCTACGACATCTCGCGCAACTACGAGAGCCGCGAGAACCCCGACGCGCCCGCCTACCGCGGCCAGCACAGCTTCGAGATTCGCCTGACTGACACCGACGCCGTCGGCACCGCCATCGACGCCGCGGTCGACGGTGGCGCGAGCTACGTCGAGAACGTCCGCTTCACCCTCTCGGAGGAGGCGCGACAGGAGCTTCGCACGCAGGCGCTCGCCGAGGCGATGGAGACGGCCCGCGGTGAGGCCGAGACGCTCGCCGACAACGGCGACCTCGAACTCACCGGCACGGCCGAGGTCTCGACCACGACCGACTACCGCCGTCCCGTCGCCTACGCGGCTGACGCCGGCGGTGCCGGCACAGCCACCAGCATCGACGCCGGTCCCGTGAGCGTCTCCGTCACCGTGCAGGTCACCTACGACGCCCAGAACGTTTAGGCTGTTTTTTGATAGCTGCGTTTTCTGGCACTTCGGCTGATTTTGTGGTTTTCGGCGTTGGAATCGCTACCACGGTTCTGATTGCTTGGCTTCGGGACCAGCACCGCGCTGTTTGGTGTGGCTTCGACAGCACCGCAACCACTCTGGTTGCTTGGTCTCGGGGAAACCGCACCGCGACCGCACGCTCGCGTGTCGCTTCGCTCCCGCTCGCTGGTCCGTGGCCTCCGGCCACTTTCCCAACCTTTCCCCACACCGCACCCGCTCACTTCGTTCGCGGTGCGGTAGGCCACCGCCACGGTTGCCCAGTCAACCGATGCGGTGCGGTGGCGTGGGCCGGCGCGCCTCGTGCGCGCCCGTCGTCGCGAGGGATGAGTGACCGTAGGGAGCGAATCGGCTGGGGAGGCTCGTGGGCGGTGCAGTCGCGGTGGGTGGGACTGAAAGGGGCGGGCGTGTCGCGCTTGCGTGGTCGGCTCCGTGACCACTATCGGGAGCGAGCGAAGCGAGCGACCGATATGTCACGGGGAGACCGCGACACGCCCGGGGCTTTCAAGCCGGTCTTACCGACGGAGCTGTAGCCAGCAAGCGACACGCCCGGGGCTTTCAAGCCGGTCACAACAGAGCGATACCCAGACGACACGCCCGGGGCTTTCAAGCCGTCAGTAACAGGAACGCAGGCAGAGAAACAAAGTCAAAATCAAACGCCAGCGTAATCCTACAAGTCGTACAGGTCGGAGAACTTCGCGTCGGCGTACTCGATGAACGCGTCAGCCGAGAACTCCTCGCCGGTCGCGCGTTTCACGAGTTCGTTCGTGGTGTAGCGCGCCCCGTGCTGGTGGACCTCCTCGGTGAGCCACTCGTGGAGCGCGTCGAACTCCCCGTCCGCGAGCTGTGAATCCAACCCCTCGATGTCGGACTCGGCGGCGTCGAACAGCTGCGCCGCGAGCACGGAGCCGAGCGAGTAGGTCGGGAAGTAGCCGAAGGAGCCGTGTGCCCAGTGGATATCCTGCAGACACCCCTCGGCGTCGGTGTCGGGCGTGACGCCCAGATACTCCTCCATCTTCGCGTTCCACACCTCGGGCACGTCGGCCACGTCGAGCTCGCCCGACAGGAGGTCGCGCTCGATTTCGAACCGGAGGATGATGTGCATGTGGTAGGTGAGCTCGTCGGCCTCGACGCGAATCAGATTGTCCGGATACACCTGATTGGCCGCCTCGTAGAGTTCCTGTCCCGAGATGTCCGCCCCGAGGTCGTCGTTCACGAGGTCGACGTAGTTCGAGAGGAACGACGCCGAGCGACCGACGTGGTTCTCCCAGAGCCGAGACTGCGATTCGTGGACCGTCAGCCCGCGATTCTGTCCGAGCGGGGTGCCGTACTCCTCGCGGGGCAGGCCGAGGGTGTAGGTGGCGTGACCGAACTCGTGGATGACCGAACCGATGGAGCCGACGGGGTCCTCGTTGTCGAAACGGGTCGTCACGCGGGCGTCGAACTGCGTCCCCGACGAGAACGGGTGCGGGGCGGTGTCGAGTCGACCGTGGTCGTCGGGGTAGCCGAGGTACTCGAGCGTCGACTCCGCGAGCGAAAACTGGTCGTCGTCGGAGTAGGTGCCGTCGAAGGGGGTCGCGAGGTCGGCGTCGGCCTCGTTCAAGTCGTCGATGAGCGGACGGAGGGCGTCGCGAAGCTGTTCGAGCACGTCCTCCGCAACGGAGAGGTCGAGCCACGGCTCGTAGTCGGCGAACAACACCTCGTAGGTGTCGGCCTCGGGGTCGATGTGGTTTGCGTACTCGCGCTTGAGTTCGAGCAGCGTCTCGACCTGGGGCGCGAACGTCTCCCAGTCGTCCTCGGCTTTGGCCTCCTTCCAGATGGGGAGGGCGTTCGATGTCTCCTCGGAGATGCGCTCGACGAGGGATTTCGGGACCTTCGCGGCGCGGTCGAACTCGCGGCGAATCTCGCGGACGACGGCCGCCTGCTCGTCGGAGAGCGCGGCATCCTCGGCGGCGTTGAGGTCGGCTTCGAACTCGTCGCTCGTCAGGATGTCGTGGCGGGCACCCGAGAGCGCGGAGGTCTGCTTCGAGCGGGCAGGCGTGCCGCCTTCCGGCATCACGACCTCCTGGTCCCACGAGAGGACGCCCGCGGCGTCGCCGATGTAGGTGGCGCGTTTGTACCGTTCGAGGAGGGAGTCGTACGCGTCGGGGCTGTCGTCGGCTGACATACCTGACTCGTGGCGTGCGACGGTTAGAAAGCCGGCGGTTCACAGTCCCGCCCGAACGTGGGCACAAACCGGCGACAGGACGCTTTTCTTCCCCCCGGACCGAGTCAGGGTATGCACTTCGACCAGCGGGAACAGACCGCCCTCCGCGAGGCCGGTCTCGACACCGACGACCTGCGGGCCGCCGCCGAGCGGGTGGGCGAGCTCGTCGCCGAGACCGCAGCCGACCTCGAAGCGTTCGTCGCCGACCACGACACCCTCTACTCCGACATGGACCTCGCCCACTCGGGCGACGGACCGGCCGAACACGCCGTCGAGTATCTCGACACCTACACCCACGGCGGCGACCTCCACGGCTGGCTCCGGTTCGAGACGTGGGGAGCCACCGTCACCGACGGGCGCGTGCTGACCGACGAGACGGTCGAGTTGACGCTGGAGGGTCGCCACGGCCGGACCCGGTTCGCGACCACGCCCGACGCGCTATGAGCGTCCGGATTCGCGGCATCTACACCACCGCGCTCACACGCCTGTTCGACGACGTGGTGCAGGCGTCGCCGCCGATTCGGGACCGGTTCGACGAGTCGTTCCCCGTCGCCCCCGCCGACCTCGCGGTGTGGACGACCAACGACCGACAGGGAGTCACCCTCTCCGGGGACCCCGCCACCGTCGCCGACGCCCACGAGCGACTGGCCGGCATCTCGCGTGACACCCTCGCGTGGACCGACCCGCTCCCGAAGGACGGCGTCTTCGCCGGCGAAGTGACCGAGACCCTCGGCGGCGGAGCCGTGGTCGATGTCGGCGACGGCGAGGGGTATCTCCCCTACGGCGAGACGGACGACCACGTCGAGACGGGGGATACGGTGCGCGTGCAGGTCCGGCGACCGAAGCCGCCGTGGACCGACCGCCGCGCGCGACTGTCGACCCGTATCGAGGTGTCGGGCGAACTCGTCCGCCTCGTCCGCGGGGAGTCGCGGGAGTCGGCCGGCGCGGCGACGCTCGAAGACCTGCTCCCGCCCGATGTACCGGACGGCTGGCGACCGAAGTGGGGTCGCGACGAGGAGGAGGCCGCGATGGACGCACTCGGCGCTGCGCTCGATTCGGCGACCGACCGCGCCGAACGGTTCGACGACCTGCCGACGCGGGGCGAGCCAGACGCGCCAACCGCGCTGGCGACCCCGCTTTCGACGAGCCACGTCTGGTTCGGACGCGAGGGACGGTTCGAACTCGACGCGCTCCGGCGGGAGGTCACGCGAACGATGCCCGGCCACCACCGCGTGAAGGCGGGCGCGTCCGACGCCAGCGCGGCCGTCGACTTCGCGGAGGCGCTGGGCGCGTTCGACGCCGACGAGTTCCCCTTCGCCGTCGTCGCCAGACAGTTCGGCCCACAGGAGGGCGACCGACTCGGCATCGACCACGGGAAACCCTCCGGTGCGTGTTTCACCCTCGGAAAAGGAGAGGTGACGAGCGTCGAAGCCGACGGCTCGCTCACGCTCGAACGCGAGATGTCACCCGGCGGAACGTACGACGCGCTCGGCGTCGACCGGCAGGCCGGCGACGTGGCCGTCACGAAGTTCGAGGAGGGACGCTGGTGGTATCCGACCGTCTACCGTGGCGAGGACGGGACGCGACGGGGAACCTACGTCAACGTCTGTACCCCCGTCGAGCTGTTTCCGAACGCCGCGCGCTACGTCGATCTCCACGTCGACGTGGTGAAGGGACCCGACGGCGAAGTGCGGCGGGTTGACGACGACGAACTCGACGCGGCGGTCGCGGCCGGCCACGTCTCCGAGCCGCTGGCCGAGAAGGCCCGGTCGGTCGCGTCGAAGCTGGAACGCGCGCTCTGAATCAGTCTCGTACGGCGCTACGTGCGACCATCTCGTGTGTTCCCTGCGACCGTTCTAAGCCCGGTCGTCTATCTCGACGTGTTGGACGACGAGACGAGTGGGACGAGCGCTGCTTCTACCTCGTCGGCGTCGTAGGGTTTGCGCTGGCCGCCGTCGGCGCGAGCGGTCGTCGTGGACGTCTCGTCTGTCGGCAGTCTCGGAACCATCGGCTCGATTGTGTCTCGGCGCATCTACTCTGTAGAGGAGCCGGAGGGTAATAAGTATAATGAATGTTCATAATACATGCGAGGCGCTACCCAGTCCAGAGCTGACTCCGACTGCGCAGTCGCGTACACGAGTCGTGGGGTTGAGGGTCGCCCCCGTACACATATCTTCGGGGCGCGTGTCGCGTCCGTATGGACCTGCTTCCCGACCTCGACGGCCGCGTCGCGCTCGTCACCGGTGCCGCCCGCGGGCTGGGCCGCGAGTTCGCGCTCGCGCTGGCCGACTGCGGCGCGGACGTCGCCGTCCACTACAACACCAGCGGCGAGGCCGCCCGCGAGACCGCCGCCGAGGTTCGCGAGCTCGGCGTCGACGCGCAGGCGTTCTCCGCCGACGTGACCGACCCGACGCTCGTGGACGACCTCTTCGGCGCAATCGAGGAGGAACTCGACACCGTGAACGTGCTCGTCAACAACGTCGGCGACTTCGAACCCATCCACTGGGAGACCGTGGAGTGGTCGCGTTGGCGGGAGGTGACCGCGACCAACTACGAGGCGACCGTACTCTGTTCGCGGCGCGCGCTCGCACCCATGCGCGAGGCCGGCTGGGGGCGCATCATCAATATCGGCTACGCGTCCGCCGACAAGGGACTCGTCTCGCCGAAGAACTTCCCGTACTTCGTCGCCAAGACCGGCGTGTTGATGTTCACCCGGATGCTCGCGGCCGACACGCAGGCGGACAATATTACTGTTAATGCCGTCTCGCCGTACGTCATCGAGAGCTCCGACGAGTTCCCCGAGGAGGCTCCCCGCGGCCGGTGGGCCACCTACGACGACCTCATCGCCCCGACGCTGTTCTTCTGTTCTGACGCCGCCAGCTATCTCTCCGGTGAGAACATTGAGGTCGACGGCGGCTGGCTTCCCGAGACGGTCTAACTTCGAGGTATTACACGCGGGTAATACTCTTGTGAGTCGAGTTCGTACGCGCGGTATGTCCAAGGTGACGAGCAAGGGGCAGGTGACGATTCCCAAGCCCGTCCGCGACCGACTCGGTATCGAGGCCGGCGACGAGGTGGTTTTCGAGGAGACGGACGACGGCTACGTGCTCCGCAAGCGCGTCACCGAGAACCCCTTCGAGAAGTGGCGCGGCGCAGCCGACACCGACGCGACCGTGTCCGAACGGATGACAGAACTGCGTGGCGAGCGGTGAGGACGGCTATCGACACGAGTGCGCTGCTCGCACTTCTGTACCCCGACGATGCCCACAACGAACGGGCGAGTCGCCTGCTCGGCGAGGCCGTCGCGGAGGGGTCGGTCGTCGTCACCGGCACCGTCGAGACGGAGCTGGCGGCGGACCCGACGTTCGAGACGCGCGCAGACCTCAACGCGTTCCTCTCGGACACCGGAATACAGACGGTGACGCCCGCACCCGAGACGCGATTTCTCGCCGGCGAGCGGTTCCGCACGTACATCGACCGTCGCGGCCCCGAGTTACAGTGTCCGGCCTGCGGCCACGAGGCGACCTACGACTGCCCGGAGTGTGGCCGGGAGATTCGGTCGCGACAGCGACTCGCCGCCGACTTCACCATCGGCGCACACGCCGAACGCGAGGCCGACCGACTGCTCACCTTCGACGCCGGCGTCTACGAGACGTACTTCGAGGTCGAGATACAGACCGTCGCCGAGTGATTACTCGTCCTCAACGGACGCGAGCGCGACGCCGATGGAGACGCCGGTCCCCATCCCGATGGCGATACCGACGGCGATGTCATCGAGTGCGACCCCGAGTGCGGTGCCGAATCCCGCGCCGACGGCGACACCGAGGGCGAGCCGCTCGGGGTGGGGGAGTTCCTCGTCGGCGTCCGCGTCGCCCATCAGTTGTTCTGAATCGCGTCGATGACCATCGCGGCGGCGACGACCGGCTCCTTCGGCACGTCGCTCGTGTCGTCGAGGTCGATGGTGTAGGTGTCCCGCAGCGAGAACTTCCCGTGGATGCTGCCGACGTGGTCGCCGTCGGCGTCGGTGATTTCGTACTTGTGGGGGATGAGATAGCCGAAGGGGAGGAAGTTCCGCGCGAGCGTGATAGCGGCCCCGCGGGAGTCGATTTTCGCGAGCGCGCGCTCGGAGTCGGCGTCGCGAATCGTCCACGTGTCCTGAAACATCGAGTAGTCGTTGTCGAGGACGGCGAGGTCCTCGCCGGTCTGGCTGTCCGTGAGCATGTAGTCGCCGGCCACGTCGAGGATGCCGCCGGCCTTGACGGAGAACACGTCGTTCCCGTCGCCGTCGACGAACGGGAACTCCTCTTTCAGCTTGAACATCTTCTGTTTCCCGCGGAGGACGACGTTGCCGGCCGAGTCCGTCGCCTTGTACTTGTTGCGGATGAGACTCTGCACGACGGTGTACGAGGAGTCGGTCAGTTCGATGCCGCTGATGTCGTAGGAGGACATGGGCGTGTCATCTCACCGAGGGGGAAAAAGCGCTCGCCAGCCGCGTCTGACGCGTGACCGACAGGGTTTCCGTGCGCGCGTCCCTCGATTCGCGTAATGAGTAAAGACCACATCGAGGTCCGTGGGGCCGAAGAACACAACCTCAAGGACATCGATATCGAGATTCCCCGCGACTCCTTTACCGTCGTCACGGGCTTGTCGGGGTCGGGCAAGTCCTCGCTCGCCTTCGAGACGGTGTACGCCGAGGGCCAGCGCCGCTACATCGAATCGCTGTCCGCGTACGCGCGCAACTTCCTCGGCCAGATGGACAAACCGCAGGTCGAGAACGTCGAGGGACTCTCACCCGCGATCTCCATCGATCAAAAGAACGCCGCGAACAATCCGCGCTCGACGGTCGGGACCGTCACCGAACTCCACGACTATCTCCGCCTGCTGTACGCCCGCATCGGCAATCCGCACTGTCCAGAGTGCGGCCGGCCCGTCGGCGAGCAGTCGGCCCAGAACATGGTGTCGCGACTGCTCGAACTCCCCGAGGGGACGCGCGCGAAGATTGCCGCGCCCATCGTGCGCGACCAGAAAGGAGCCTTCGAGGACCGGTTCGACGACCTCGTGAGCGAGGGGTACGCCCGCGTCGAGGTCGACGGCGAGGCGTACGACCTGACGACCGAACGCCCCGAGTTGGACGAGAACTACAACCACACCGTCGATATCGTCGTCGACCGCGTGAAAATATCAGAGGAGGCGCGTTCGCGCATCACGGACTCCGTCGAAACGGCGCTCGATGAGGCCGACGGCGCGCTGAAAGCGATTCTCCCCGACGCGCCCGAGGACACCGACCTGGGCCGCGAGACGCGCTCGACGGGCGACTTGGCCGGCGAGGGCGACGACCGACTCGTCGTCACCTTCTCGGAGGACCTCGCCTGCACCCACTGCGGCATCGACCTGCCCGAACTGGAGACGCGGTCGTTCTCGTTCAACAGTCCCCACGGCGCGTGTCCAGAGTGTGAGGGCATCGGCGAATCCAAGAGCGTGGACGAGCGGCTCGTCGTGCAGGACCCGTCGAAGCCACTGAAGGACGTGTTCGAGCCGTGGTCGTACAATCGGAAGTACTACCAGCGACAGATCGACAACGTCGCGGACCACTTCGGCGTGAGCGTCGAGACGCCGTTCGAGGAACTGGACGAGGAGATACAAGAGCAGTTCCTCTACGGGACTGATGAGATTGTAGAGTTCTCGTGGCGCACGAAGAACGGCGTGCGCGAAAAGTCCGAGAAGTTCGAGGGCGTGATGGGGAACCTCTCGCGGCGACACGTCGAGACGGACTCCGACCGCGCGCGCGACCACATCGAGGAGTACATGGCGACGACGACCTGTCCGGCCTGTGACGGCACCCGACTCCGGCCGGAATCGCGGGCCGTGCTCGTCAACGGCACCGACATCACCGAAATCAACGAGCTCTCCATCGGCGACGCGCTCGAGTACTTCGAGGGGCTGGAAGCGGAGTTGACGGACCGCGACCGCAAAATCGCCGAGGAGATCTGCAAGGAGATTCGCGCCCGACTCGGCTTCATGGAGGAGGTCGGGCTCGAATACCTGACGCTCGACCGCGAGGCCGCCACCCTCTCGGGCGGGGAGAGCCAGCGCATCCGGCTGGCGACGCAGGTCGGCTCCGGCCTCGTCGGCGTGCTCTACGTGCTGGATGAACCCTCGATTGGGCTCCACCAGCGCGACAACGACAAACTGCTCGACACGCTCGAGGGGCTGCGCGACTTGGGGAACACGCTCATCGTGGTCGAACACGACGAGGAGACGATGTGGCGGGCGGACAACGTCATCGACATGGGTCCCGGGCCGGGGAAGCGAGGGGGCGAAATCGTCGCCCACGGCGACGTGTCGGATATCATGGCCGAGGACGACTCCGTCACCGGCGAGTACCTCTCCGGCGAGCGGGGGATTCCCGTGCCCGAGGAGCGTCGCGAGGCCGACGGCCACCTGACGATTCGGGGCGCGCGCCAGCACAACCTCGCCGACCTCAACGTGGAGCTTCCGCTCGGCTGTTTCACCGCGATTACGGGCGTCTCCGGCTCTGGCAAGTCGACGCTGCTGCACGAGATTCTGTACAAGGGGCTTCGCAAGCGGATGAACGACAGCGACGTGAACCCGGGCGAACACGACGACATCGAGGGAATCGACCAGATTCGGGGCGTCCGGCTCATCGACCAGTCGCCGATTGGCCGCACCCCGCGCTCGAACCCCGCGACCTACACCGGGGTCTTCGACCACATCCGCGAGCTGTTCGCCGAGACGAAGCTGGCGAAACAGCGCGGCTACGAGAAGGGCCGGTTCTCGTTCAACGTCAAGGGCGGCCGGTGTGAGGCCTGTGGCGGGCAGGGCACCGTGAAAATCGACATGAACTTCCTTTCCGATGTGCACGTCCCCTGCGAGGAGTGCGACGGCGCGCGCTACAACGACGAGACCCTCGACGTGACCTACAAGGGCGAGACCATCTCGGACGTGCTCGACATGGAGGTGGACGAAGCCTACGACTTCTTCGAGTCCCACAGCGGGCTTCGCCGGCGGCTCCAACTCCTGAAGGACGTTGGCCTCGGCTACATGCGACTGGGCCAGCCGTCGACGACGCTCTCGGGCGGGGAAGCCCAGCGCGTGAAGTTGGCCGAAGAACTCGGCAAACAGGACAAAGGCGAGACGCTGTATCTGCTGGACGAGCCGACGACGGGGCTCCATTCCGCCGACGAGCGCAAGCTCATCGAGGTGCTCCAGCGGCTGACCGACGACGGCAACACCGTCGCGGTCGTGGAACACGAGCTCGATCTGGTCAAGAACGCCGACCACATCATCGACCTCGGGCCGGAGGGTGGCGAACACGGCGGCGACCTCGTCGCCGAAGGGACGCCCGAGGCGGTCGCCGAGAACGACGACTCCCACACGGGACGGTATCTGCGCGATTTGCTCCCGACCGTCGACCTCGACGGCCCGCGTTCTGACAGTCGCCGCCACGAACTGAAGGAAGCAGAGACGCCGGCGGCGGAGTAGTCGACCCGACTGTGAACGCACGGGTCGGCAGAGTAGTCAGCCCGACCGCGGACGTGCGGGCTGGCAGAGTAGTCGACTCGACTGTGAACGCTCGAAGTCGCCGAATTTCGGCTCGTGAGCCGACCAACGGTCTTAATGGGCTATCGGGCGACAGTGAGTTGTGAACCGATACGCCGTAGCGGCAGTTTTCCTCGCAGTCGCGCTCGCCGGCTGTGGCGGCCTGATGGGCGATGCGTCCACGGGACCGATTGCCGACGGGTACAACGAGACGGGCGTCGAGAACGTCTCCGTCGCCATCCAGACCCACGCGGAGGCGGTCGCGTCGAGCCGGTACAGCTACGAGCAGACGGTCGAGACGAGCGGGACGACCGGGAGCTTCGAGATACACAGCGGGTCGTCGGGGACGCTAGCGACCCAGAGTTCATCCAACGGCGCGAGCCGGTCGGTGTGGCGTGACGCCGACAGCGCGGAGGTGCGCACCCAGCGCGGCGAGCAGGCGACCTACAGCGCGCTCGCGGGTAACGTCTCCGTCGCCCTCTCGAACTCGCGGACCGGGAGCACCCTCCGCGCGGCAGAGCAGTTCCCGCGCACGATTCTCCAGCAGGTCGCGTTCGACGCGGCCGGCGGGACGGAGTGGAACGGCGTCAGCGTGCGCGAGTACGAGGCGACCGGCTTCCGCGTCGCCGGCGTCAACGGCACCGTCGACGGCCGGATGCTCGTCGACGCCGAGGGCCGCGTCCGCCACATCGACATGGACCTGACCCAACAGACGCAGGGACAGGAGCTGGCGGTGGATATCGAGACGAGCCTGACCGAGGTCGGCTCCGCCACCGCGAGCGAACCGGACTGGACCGGCGATGCCCCCTCCGTTTCGGTCGTCAACGAGGGCGGTGTCCTCGAAGTGACCAACACCGGGAGCGCGAGCATCAACGCGACGTTCGCGGGACTGGAGGCGGGACTCGATAGCCCGCTCGCTCCCGACGAGACGATGTACGTCGCCCCGGGGAACAACACCGTCAGCGTGAGCCGCGAGCGACCCGACTCCGTCGAGTATAACTGGCCGCGCCCGGAGATTGCGCTCCGCTTCGGCACGGACCGCACGGTGACGATCGGCGCGTACTTCAGCCCGGAGTACGCCGACGAGCCGGTGACGCTGGGCGCGTAGCGTCGGCTGGATAACTTAAGTTGGATGCCGTCGTTTTCTCGCGTATGAGCACGGCTGTCGATGACGAGACGATTCTCGAGGTGTTGCGGTCGAACAGCGCGCCACAGATGACGACCACCGAGGTCGCGAACCACCTGCCGGTGACGCGCGGGACGACCCGGACCCGGCTCCAGCGACTCGTCGACGACGACCTCATCAACCGCGAGACGGAGGGGAACAACGTCGTCTGGTGGCTCCCCGAGCGCGGCGAGGAACGCGAGGCGTGGGAGCCAGACGCCGAAGAGGAGGCGTCCGAACCGGAGGAAACAGACGCCGAGGAGGAACCGGAAGTCGAGGAGGGAGAAGAAGCCGAAGAAGAGCCTGAGGAAGAAGAAGAAGCCGAAGAAGAAGAGTCCGAGGCCGAGGAAACAGAGGGCGAAGCGGCCGAGGATGCGGAGACCGAGGACGGCGAAAGCGAGGACGGCGACGAGACCGAAATCGCGGTGACGGCGACCGAGCAGTCGAAGTCCGAGAGCGAGGAGGGAACCGAAGTCGAGGTCGAGGCGGTCGAGTCGGAGCCGGACGTCGAGACGCCCGACGAGGCGACCGAGACGCGAACCGCCGCGGAGCGCGAGGAGGCGGCCGAACTCTCCGACGACGACGAGGGGCTGCGCGTGCTGGCCGGCGTGGCGGTCGGGCTCGTGGCCGTCATCCTGCTGCGCCGGCTGCTGGGCGACGACGAGGAGTAGGGCGCGACTGAAAGGCATTTACTCGCGCTCGCGAACAGGGCGTATGCACGATTTTATCGTCGTGGGTGCCGGCCCCGCCGGCTCGCGGTTCGCTCGGAGCGCGAGCGAGCGCGGCCACGACGTGCTCGTCTTCGAACAGGGAGCGATTGGCGAGCCGTTGGCCTGTTCGGGCCACGTGTCGCTGGACGTGTGGGAGTACGTCCCCGACGGCGCACGCGAGGAGCTGTTCCAAAACGAGATTCGAGGGGCGCGGTTCCACCTCGGCGGGCCGGAGTCGCGAGCGTATCCGTTCTACCGCGACGGCGCGATCTCGAACGCGGTCGACCGCGTCGGGCTCGACCGCGCGCTCGCGGGGGCAGCGAGCGATGCAGGCGCGGACGTACGCGACGGCCACACCGTCACGGCCGTCGACGAGGGTCGCGAGTCGGTGACTGTGACGGTACGCGGGCCGAATGGGACCGAGACCCACGAGACGCGGCTGGTCGTCGGCGCGGACGGGCCGCGCTCGCGCGTCCGCGAGCAGTGTTCGATTCCCGAGCCGGACGAGTTCCTCCACGGCGTGCTCGGCTTCGACCCCGAGCCGGACCACGAGGCGTTCGTCGACGTTCACCTGACCGTCCCCGGCTTCTTCGCGTGGCACATCCCGCGGGGCGAGGACGGCGTCGAGTACGGGCTGGCGGTGTCACCGGGCGATGACCTCAACGCCCGGTTCGACCGGCTCGTATCGGGGTACGACGCGACCATCGACCGCCGGTGTTCCGGGCTGATTCCCGTCGGACCCGCCTCCCGGACCATCGGTCGCCGGTCGCTGCTCGTCGGTGACGCCGCCGGCCAGACGAAACCGTTCACCGGCGGCGGCATCCTCTACGGGATGCGCAGCGCCGACCACGCCGCCCGCACCGTCGACCCGACCGACCCGACGACCCTCTCCGAGTACGAGTCGGCGTGGCGCGAGGAGCTGCGCGCCGAGATTCGACTCGGTCACGCCATTCGGGCCGGCTACTCGGTGCCAGCGCCGCTCCAGCGGCTCGGTCTCCGGGCTTTCTCCGGGGAAATCGGCGTCCACATGGACGAGCCGTCGAGTCTCTTCTCCCGCGAGCAGCTGCGTGCGATGTTGTGACGCGAGCACAGAAAGCCTATCACGGACTCCCGACTCGCCAAGCGTATGTCTGAGGAACTGGTCGCAGCGAGCGACGCGCCAGTCACCCCCGACCGCATCGCCGAGGACCTCCGCGCGCTGGGCGTCGAGACCGACGACACGCTGTTCGTCCACTCGTCGCTCTCCGCGCTCGGGTGGGTGCCCGGCCGGGCGCAGGGTGCAGTCGAGGGGGTTCGCCGTGCCGTGTCCGAGGGGACCATCGTCGTGCCGACCCACTCGACCGACCTCTCCGACCCGAGCGGGTGGGAGAATCCGCCCGTCCCGGAGTCGTGGTACGGGCCGATTCGGGATGCTACCCCCGCGTATCGGCCCGACGCGACGCCGACACGCGGGATGGGCGCGATTGCTGACTGTCTGCGGAGCTACGACGACGCCGTCCGGAGCGGGCACCCGCTCTACTCCGTCGCCGCGCTCGGCCCGGACGCCGACCGAATCGTCGCCGATCACCCGCTCGAAGACGGGATGGGCCCGGAGTCACCGCTCGCAACCGTGCGCGACCTCGGCGGAAAGGTGCTGATGGTCGGCTGCGACTGGGGGCGCAACACCTCGCTCCATCTCGCGGAACACCTCGCCGACATCGACGCCGGTCGCGTCGAGGCCGGCGCACCGATGCTCGTCGACGGGAGTCAGGAGTGGGTCACGTTCACCGAACCCGACTACGACGACAGCGACTTCGCTGCCTGCGGGGAGGCGTTCGTGGAGGCACGACCCGAGGACGCTGCGACGGGAACGGTCGGCAACGCCGACGCCGTGCTGTTCGACCAGCCGGCGCTGCTCGAGTTCGCGACCGAGTGGCTCGAAGCGAACCGTTAGAGTCCGACGCCGAGACCGAGCGTCTCCAGTCCGAGGAGGAGGCCGACGACGACGCTGGCGAGCCCGGCGACGAGCCGGAGGGGGCGCAGTCGCCCGACCGCGTGGCCGACACCCCACGAGGCGAGGCCCATCCCGACGACGGTCGCGACCGAGAAGCCGGCGAGGAAGCCAGCGCCCGCGAGAGAGCTCCCCGCCGCGGCGGCGAGCGCGACCACGACACCGCCGCTGCCGGCGAAGCCGTGGACGATACCGACGAGGAAGGAGGCCTCGTCCGTGTGGTCGTGGTCGAAGAGCCGCGAGCCGATTGGCGGCCGGTCGAGCAGGACGCGCACGCCCAGCAGGACGAGCAGGGCGGCGACGGCGAACTCGACGACGCGGTTCGCGAGTGCCGGCAGTTCGACCCCGAGCGCGAGAAACAGGCCGCCGAGCGCGAGGACCGGGAGACAGTGGCCGACACCCCACGCGAGGCCGGCGGTCACGGGGCGGTCGTCGTCCTCGACGAGGGTGGCGACGGCGGCGACGTGGTCGGCCTCGAACGTGTGGCGCACGCCGAACAGCCCACCGACGAGGAAGGGGAGTTCGAGCATACCCCGACCACTCTCCCGCCGCCGAAAGCGCTGTCTATTCGGGCGAAACACCGAACAGCCGGCCCCCCAAATTCCCGGTATGGACGCACTCGTGTTGTGTGGCGGCGAGGGGACGCGGCTCGACGCCGGCGAGAAGCCGCTGTACGAGGTGGCCGGCGAGCCGATGGTCGGGCGCGTGCTCGACGCGCTCGACGGTTCGGGCGTCGACACCGTCTATGCTGCCGTCACGCCACAGACACCCGACACCCGCACGTACGTTCGCGACCGCGCGACCGTCATCGACACCGCTGGCGAGGGGTACGTCGCCGACCTGACGCGCGCACTCGAAACGGTGGGGACGCCCGCCGTCACCGCCGTCGCCGACCTGCCCTTACTCACTGCTGAACACGTCGACAGCCTGTTGAATCGTGAGCGCTCGACGAGCGTCTGCGTGCCGACGCGACTCCAGCGCGCACTCGACGTGCGTCCCGACCGGACGCAGACGGTCGCGGGCGAGGAGCTGTCGCCCTCGGGGCTGAATCTGGTCGGCGACGGCGAGGATGAAATCGACCGCCGGTGGGACGCCCGGCTGGCCGTGAACGTGAACTACGCGAGCGACGCGACCGTCGCGGAGCGGCTCTGCTGATGGACCCCGACAGCGTCGATTCGGTCGACCGGGTCCCCCACGGCTCCAGCGACGACCCCGACGTGCTCGACTTCTCGGCCAACATCAACACCCGCGTGCCCGACGGGGCGCGCACGGCCTACGACGCCGCCTTCGCCGAGTCGCGCTCGTATCCGCCCGACGACTACTCCGAGTTCCGGGCCGCGGCCGCAGCGTACGTCGATTGTGACCCCGAGCAGGTCGTCCCGACGGCCGGCGGGTTGGCCGCGCTCCGGCTCGCGGTTGCGACCGCGATACGACCGGGCGAGTCGGCGCTCGTCCCGTATCCGAGCTTCGGGGAGTACGCCCGCGAAGTCGAGCTACAGGGCGGGGAGCCGTCGCTGGTCCCCCACGACGACCTGCTCGACAGCGACCCCGAACCCCACGCCCTCGCTGTCGTCTGTAACCCGAACAATCCGACCGGCGACAGCTACGACCCCGCCCGGCTCCGGGAGTTCGCTGCCCGCTGTCGAGAGAGCGACACCCTGCTCGTCGCCGACGAGGCGTTTCTCGGCTTCACCGACGAGCCGTCGCTCGCGGGCGAGCCGGGCGTGGTCGTCGCGCGCTCGCTGACGAAGCTGTTCGGCTTTCCCGGACTCAGGGCCGGCTTTGCCGTCGACGGACGGGAATCGGAGCGACTGGAAACTGCCCGGCGCGCGTGGTCGCTCGGCTGGCCCGCCGCCCGCGTCGGGACCGTCTCGATGCGCGAGACGGCGTTCATCCGGGCAACGCGCGAGCGCGTGGCCCGGGAACGCGCCTTCCTCGAACGCGCACTCGCCACGGAGTTCACCGTCGCGCCGAGTGACTCGCCGTTCCTGCTCGTGGCGGTCCCCGACCACGAACGGCTCGTCGAGCGGGCGCGAGAATCGGGCGTCGTCGTTCGCGACGCCACCACCTTCCGGGGGCTGGACTCACACATGCGCGTGGCGGTGCGCGAACGTGGCGAGAACGAACGACTGCTCGCCGCACTTGGGGTCGATGTACCGGAGTGACCGCCGGGCAGGCGTCTGTCGACTTCACGGTCCGGCGACGCGGTGGCTGTCGGCCGGCTTCGACGGCGGCTACGCCGAGGGAACGAGCGCGTACAACGTCACCGTCCCGGAGGGGTTCGACCGGACCGACCTCGCGACCTACGCCCGCGAGCGCCGCCGCGAAGCCGAGTTCGACGACGGCCCGACTCTGCTGACCGGGGTGGAACAGCAGCACGCGAGGGGGACGCGACTCGACTCCGTCACGGCGGTCGCGACGGCCGGCGTCTCGAACCCCGCGGGGTTACCGATGGACCCCGACGGCGAGCCGGCGGAGCCGAACGCCGGGGATACGCCACCGAATCCTGGGACCGTGAATGTCCTGCTGGCGACGACACGCCGACTCCCCGATGGTGCGCTCGCGAGTCTGCTCGCGCTCGTCGCCGAGACGAAGGCCGCCACGCTGCTCCACGAGACGGGGGTTCCGGGGACGACCTCCGACGCCGTCATCGTCGGGAGCGCGCGCGACGGCGACCCGGCGCAGTTCGCAGGAAGTGCGACCGCGGTGGGCCGGGCGGCCCGTGCTTGTGTGCGCGAGGCGGTGCGCGAGAGTCTCGCCTCGCGGTACGCCGACACGGCGCTCCCGAAGTCGGTCGCTGATGCGGAGTACGGCGTCGAGACGACGGTCCGGGCCGCGGTGTTCGATCCGAGCGATACGCCGAAGTAGACCGGTGTCGTTCTGCGAGTGTGCCCGTTACGTTCGATCTGTTCGGTACGCTCGTCGACGCGGCCCGACCGGCAGACCCCGCGGCGGCCGTCGGACGCGAACTCCGCGAGCGTGGCGTCGCGGTCCCCGACGACTGGGCCGACGCTTACGCCGAACCACACGTCGACGCGCCCGAGGGTGCCGAGGTGCCACTGCACGCCCACGTCGCCCGCGCGCTCGACTCGCGGGGCGTCTCGGCCCCGGACAACGCCGCCCGCCGCGCTGTCACCGCCGCCTTCGAACCCGACGTGACAGCCCGCGAGGGTGCGCGTGCGGCCGTCGAGCGCGCCCGCGAGCGCGGTCCCGTCGGCCTGCTCTCGAACTGTTCTGTCCCCGAACTCGCCCGCCGGAGTCTCCTGTCGGCCGACCTCCGCTGGGCGACCGAGGACCGCGACCCACTGTTCGACGTGGTCGCGACGAGTCTCTCCTGCGGCTGGCGAAAGCCCGACAGTCGCGCCTTCGAGGCGGTCGCACGCCAACTCGACTGTGACGTGAACGAGCTAACCCACGTCGGTGACAGCGACGCCGACGCCGGCATCGAGGCGGTCGGCGGCCGGTTCATCGACGTGCGCGAGACGCCGCTGGAGGCGCTGTTCCGATGAGCGTCGCCGCCGCGGGCGCGGTCGTGCTCGCCGCCTTCCTCGACCGACTGGTCGGCGAGCCACCGAACCGCGTCCACCCGGTCGCGCTCCTCGGGCGGGCGATTTCACCCCTCGACCGGGAGTGGAACAGCCCCTTCGAGATGGGCGTCTCCATCGCCGTCGTGCTCCCGGTGCTCGTCGGCGCGGGCGTCGGAGCAGTCGTCGCCGTGCTGGTCCCGGTGTCGGTACCGGCCGCGGCGGTGGTGGCCGGACTCGCGCTCTTCTCGGCGACGAGTCTCCGGATGCTGTTGGACGAAGCGCGCGCCGTCGAGCGCCTGCTCGGAGAGGACATCGACGCGGCGCGCGACCGGCTTCGGTCGCTGGCCGGGCGCGACAGCAGCGACCTCGACGCGAGTGAGATTCGCTCTGCTGCCATCGAGAGCATCGCCGAGAACCTCGCCGACGGGCTGGTCGCACCCGTACTCGCGTTCGGCCTTGGGGCGCTCGTCTCTCTGCCCGTGGCGGCCGGCGCGGCCGCGTTCGTCAAGACGGTCAACACGCTCGACTCGATGCTCGGCTACCCGGACAAGCGCCACGGGACGGCGAGCGCCCGCCTCGACGACATCGTGATGTGGCTCCCGGCGCGGCTGTCGGCGCTGGCACTCGCGGTCGCTGCCGTCGACCCCGAGACGCCGTGGCGCGCCCGCGGCTGGGTCGACCGCGTCTCCTCGCCCAACTCCGGCTGGCCGATGGGGACCGTCGCCTCGGCGCTCGCCGTTCGACTCGAAAAGCCGGGGGCCTACGTCCTCAACGACGTGGCCCGGCCGCCCGAATCGGGGGACGTGGACCGAGGGATTCGGCTCGTCGCGCGGGCCGGCTGGCTCACGTGGGGACTTGCCGCGCTCCTGCTCGCGTACGCGGGGTGGCTCTGATGGGCGCACTCGGTGGCGCAGTCGGCTTCCTCACCCGAATTCCGGTCAGCGCCGACGGGGACGACTGGGACGCCTTCGCTCGCGCGCCGTGGACCTTCCCGGTCGTCGGCTGGCTCGTCGGCGGGCTGGCGGCGCTCGCGCTCCTGTTTCCGCCGACACTCGTTCCGTTCGCGTATCTGGTCGCGCTCGTTCTCCTGACCGGCGTGAACCACGTCGACGGGCTGGCCGACCTCGGCGATGCGATGGTGGTCCACGGGGACAGCGAGCGGCGACGCGCCGTGTTGAAAGACAGCGAGGTCGGCGTCGGTGCAGTGCTCGCGCTCGGGGTCGCACTCGTCGGACTGGCCGTCGCCGGGCTGGGACTGGCTCGGCTCCCGCTCCGGGTCGGGGTCGCGCTCGTCGTCGCGAGCGAGGTCGGCGCGAAGCTGGCGATGGCGACACTCGTCTGCACCGGGCGGGCGAGCCACGAAGGGTTCGCGAGCGCGTTCACGGAGCAGTGTGAACCCGAGGATATGCTTGGACCGCTCGTCGTCGCGGTGCCGGCAGTCGGTCTCGCCGCGTTCGGCGGATTCGCAATGTCGGCCGCGCTCGTCGCGCCGCTCGCGGTCGCGTGGTGGCTCCGCCGGTGGGCGACGGAGAATCTCGGCGGCGTCAACGGTGACGTGTTCGGCGCGACGAACGAACTCGGGCGACTGGCCGGAGTGTATGCCGGTCTGCTGCTCGTTTAGAGAGTCTTCTCGTCGCGCACGGCGTCGGCGTCGATATCGCTCGCGGCGTCGATACCCGCAAGCCCCATCGTGAGGTCGAGCTGCGAGAGCGTGTTTCTGAGCACCTGCTCGACGCCGTCCTGGCCGGAGTGAGCGAGTCCGTAGACGAACGGGCGACCCAACATCACGGAGTCGGCCCCGAGCGCGAGGGCTTTGAACGCGTGTTCGCCGCGGCGAATCCCCGAGTCGAACAGCACCGTCGTCTCGTCGCCGACTTCCTCGACGATGTCCGGGAGCGCCTCGATGGCGGAGATGGAGCCGTCGATCTGTCTGCCGCCGTGGGTGGAGACCTGCACGCCGGCCGCGCCCGCCTCGACCGCCTTGCGGGCGTCGTCGGGGTGGAGGATTCCCTTGATGATGACCGGGAGGTCGGTGCGCTCGAAGACGAACTCCAGGTCGTCCCACGTGAGCGAGGCGTCGCCGAAGACGGAGAGGAAGCGGTCGACGGCGGCCTCCGGATTCTCCTCGGGCGGCTCGTCGAGCGATTCGCGGAAGGCCGGGTCCGAGAAGTAGTTGCCCATCCCCTCGCCGTCGAGGAACGGGTAGTACCCCTTCGAGAGGAGCCGTTCGCGCCAGCCGAGCGTCGGCGCGTCGACGGTGAGCACGATCGCCTCGTAGCCGGCTTCCTCGGCGCGGTCGAGGAACGACGCCGCCACGTCGCGGTCTGCAGACCAGTAGTACTGGAACCACTTCGGCGTGTCACCGAGGGCGTCTGCCACCTCCTCCATCGACCGGGTGGACAGCGACGAGAGCACGAAGGGCACGTCGAGGTCGGCGGCCGCGCGCGCGGTCGCGAGTTCGCCCTCCTCGTGGACGAGTCCCTGCACTCCGAGCGGAGTAATCATCAGCGGGTAGGCGTGTTCCTCGCCGAGAACGTCCACCGAGAGGTCGCGGTCGGCGACGCCACGCAGCATTCGGGGGACGATGCGCCAGCGCGAGAACTCCTTGTTGCGCTCGAACGTCTCCTCCGTGCCGGCCCCGCCGTGGATGTACGCCTGCGCCTGCCACGACATCCGTTCGGTGGCCTCCTCGCGGAGCGTCTCGAAGGAGACGGGAAAGTCGGGCGTCTCGCCGTCGAACATCCCGCGTCGGTACACCTCGCGAATCTGCTTCACGCCGAACTGCTCGCCGTGGGTGTCGTCGTCTGACATACAGGGGGTGGCGGGGCCGGCGGCATAACTCTACGGCTCGACCGAACGAAACGGGAAGGAGCGTGAGAGGCCGTGGACGACCTCCGTTCGCGGCTGAATCCGGCCGCCGTATAGCTGTTTCGTCGCGTCCGACGCCCGTTTGCCGCCCGTCTGCGCTGCGTCGGACGCTCAGTACTCGGTGCCGCGGCGCGCCCGGATTCCGGCGTCGAACGGGTGAGCCACCTTCCGGACGTTGGAGACGAGGTCGGCGGTCCCGTCGAGATACTCCGGCGACGAGTGCGAGCCGGTGAGGACGAGTTCGAGATTCGCCGGCTTCGACGCCACGAACTCGACGACGGCGTCCGACGAGACGAGGTCGCGGTCGACGGCGTACAGCAGTTCGTCCACGATGAGCATGTGGACCCCCTCGTCCGCGGCCCCGTCCGGGTCGAAGTGCGTCGTGAGGTCGGCGTCGTGACACCCATCGACGACCTCGCGGGCGCGCTCGAAGCCGGCGGCCGCCTCCTGTTCGTGGTCGCGGTCGTCGCTCCCGTCGTTGAGCGCGTGCCAGCCGTAGTGGCCGAGGTTCTCGTAGCTGTAGCCGGGGAGGGCGGCGATGGCGTTGTACTCGCCGCGGGTCGCTTCGACGCTGTCTGCACCACCCTTCATGAGCTGGAGCAGGTGGACGCGGTAGCCGTGACCGGCCGCGCGCATCCCCATCCCGATGGCGGCGGTCGTCTTCCCCTTCCCGTCGCCCCACCACGCCTGGGTGCAGCCGAACTCCTCGGGGGCGCTCGGCTCGATTGGCTCCGCGGTCGGTTTCTCTCCACCGCCCGGTGTCCGGTCGTACATACCGGCGAGAGGAGTGTCACCACGAAAGTCGTGTCGTCACTCGACGAACTCGACGCCGGTGAACTCGAAGCGCGCGCCGCCCGACTCGCTGTCCGTGAGCGACACCGCCCAGTCGTGCGCCTCGGCGATGGAGCGAACGATGGCGAGCCCGAAGCCGGTGCCGTCGCCGCCGGAGTGGCCGAACTCGAACACCTGGTCGCGCTCGTCGGCCGGCACGCCCGGTCCGTCGTCGGCGACGTAGAAGCCGGTCGGGAGGGGGCCGACGGTCACGGTCGGCCGGTCGCCGTGTTCGACGGCGTTGCGAAAGAGGTTCTCGAACAGCTGTGAGAGCCGCTCGGGGTCGGCGCGGATGGTCGGCGTCGCCTCGATAGCCAGCGTGGCGTCGCCGGGGACGCTTCCCCACGCCGCGTGTACGACCGAGTCGAGGTCGACGGCCTCGGGTTCGCCGACGCTCTGGCCGTGGCGAGCGAGCGACAACAGCCCGCTGACGAGCCGCTCCATCCGGTCGAGCGCGGCAATCGACTTCTCGAACTGCTCGGGTTCGCCGGTCTCGCGCGCGAGTTCGAGCCGACCGCGGGCGACGTTCAGCGGGTTCCGCAGGTCGTGGCTCACGACGGCGGCGAACTCGTCGAGCCGTTCGTTCTGGCGTTCGAGTTCGCGCTCGCGGCGCTTCTGTTCCGTGATGTCGGTGTAGACGGCGAAGCCGCGGGTCGACTCGGAGCCGATCTCGTACGGGACGACGTGGAGCAGGAAATCGCGCGGCCCCTCGCTGGTGAGCCGGCGCACCTCGCCGTGGAAGCTCTCGCCGGCCCGGATGTTGGCGTTGTACTGCTCGGCGTCGTGGCGGTTCGACTCGGGGATGATATGCTTGTCGAGCGACTCGTCGAGCACCAGCTCGCGGTCGTAGCCGAACACCGACTCGAAGGCCGGATTCACGTCGCGGGCGATCGGCTCGTCACCCTCGAACTCGACGTACACCGCCGGGTCGGGGACGTTCTCGAACAGCGCGGCGAACCGGTCGCGCTCGGCCGCGAGCACGTTCGCGAGCGTCCGGTCGGAGTCACCGAGCCCGTCCGGGTCGGTGATACCGATACTGAGCACGCCGTACGAGCCGAGCGGGACGTAGTAGCTCCCCTCGAGCGGGAGGTCGTCGGGGTCGTCGCCGTCGAAGTACACCGACTCACCGCTGCGGAACGCCCGCGCGACGGACCGGTCGGCGTCGACCGCGACGGGGCCACGCTCGCCCAGCCGGTCGACGACACTCTGTGGCGTGCTCGCCGGGACGAGGTGGTCCTCCTCGCGGAGCCGAACCATCGAAATCTCGTGACCGAGCACGTCGCCCGCCGCGTCGACGACCCGGTCTGCAATCGTCTCGGGGTCGCTTGCGGCAAACAGCTGTCTGGTCGTGTCGTGGAGCCCGTGGAGCCGCTGGTCGCGACGGTGGCGGTCGGTCACGTCGCGCAACACGCCGACCGTCCCGCGGAACTCACCCTCGGGAGCCGGCAGCAGCGCGACGTGGTTCTCGACGTATCGCTGCTCGCCGTGTTTCGTCTGGACGGACATCTCGTAGGTGACGGTGTCGGCACCGTCGAGCAGTTCCCGAATCTTCTCTTGTCCCCGGCGGACGTCCGTCTCGTCCATCAGCACCGAGACGTGTTCACCGACGAGTTCCTCCCGCTCGTAGCCGGAGAGTTCGACCGCGGCGTCGTTGATGGCGAGGAAGGTCCCGTCCTCGCCCATCACGTAGACGAAGTCGCCGAGCGTGTCGAACAGCTGTCGGTACTGCTGTTCGGGGGCCATCGCAACCGACCCGTCCAGCCGGTCGGGAAGCGACGCCGGCGGACACTCGTCGCTGAGAACGTAGTCGTCGGCACCGGCAGCAAACAGCTCACTCGCGAAGGAGGCGTCGCCCTCGTCGGCGTAGACGACGACCGACACGTTCTGTCGACACAACGAGAGCGTTTCCTCGGGTGAGATGGTCGACCCGACGACGAGCGCGGCCGCACCGGGCAGCCGCTCGCGAGCATCGGCCGGCGTGGCAACTGTCTCCACCGTGTAGCCGGCGGCCGACAGCGCGTCTCCAACTGCCCCGTCACACGTCTGACCGAGGCAGATCACCCGGGCTGTCACACCGTACTGTGGAACCCAGCCGTATTTAAAAGGTGCGTCAAGTCGGCTGAACGCCCGGGCATGGTCCGTAGCTCGTGGATGCTTCGCCGCCGCACCGTCGTGCAGGATGTCGGTATGGGCGTAGAGTTCTGTTGGGGACGCTGTCGATTTCTTCCTGTTCCAAACTCGAATCGCCGGCGTGCATCGCTTTGACAGCGAACGTAGTCGCAGAAAGAACACTCGACGCCACCGTCAGGATGACCCCGACGACAGGAAAGACCGCCCTCCAGCCCACTGTACGCTGTTACTTCTTCGAGAGTATAGAAGGGCCAGCGGTGTCAGAACGCGAAATATCAGTTTCAGCTACGGAAACCGCCCGACGGCGAAGGGGGCCGTTAGGTAGCCCGTTCGACTCTAAATTTTCCGGGGTCGATTGACCGCCGAAATCGCAAGACGGCGTTGGAACTGTCGGATGCTCTGATACGGCGTGAGAAGCAGTCCGCCCTCCCCGATTTGAACGGGGGACAAGTCGATCTACAGTCGACTGCTCTACCAGTCTGAGCTAAGGGCGGGCGTACCAGAATCCAGTCGGGTGTCGGACTTAACGGTTATCATCGGACACTGCACGACGGCTGACAGACACGAGTGAGACGGCTGTCAGACACGCGGGAAGATTGAAATACTGCGCCACACAAGCAGAGACGACTGATGAGTAAGATAACGTTCCGGGCGGACGACGATCTCGTCCGACAGCTCGACGAGTTCGACGCCTCGAAGAGCGAGGTGATGCGCGAGGCGCTGCGCGAGTACCTCGACGAGCCCGGAACGTCGGACACGGAAGCGAGCGCGGAGTCGGGAACGGTCGATGCGATGTTGGCAGACCGCATCGACACGCTCATCGAGGAGCGACTCGGTGGCGTCCGACGCTCCCCACAGGACGTAAACGTCAATATCACGCTCGAAGGGGCCGCAAACGCCGTCGAGACCGAGGCGTCGACGGACGGTGAGACGCGTAAGACAGCAGAGCCGTCGGACGCAAACGCGCCGGAATCGGAGCCGGAGACGTGCAAACAGTGTGGCGACGAACTGCCGCCGTCTGCCGTTTACTGCGCCAACTGCGGGGAGAAAGCCACCCACCGCGTCTTCTGTGAGTGTGGCGACGAGCTCCGCTCGGACTGGGCGTTCTGTCCGGCCTGTGGCCGTCGGACGACCGCAGCCGACGTGCTGAACGACTCGTAAGACACCGTAATCACGCGTTTCGTGGCCGTATACGACGCTTTGACACCGTTGTCTTACGACCCGTGCAAACGTTTATAACCCCACAGTCTGTGCATACGGTTGCGTAAGACGGTCGTCTTACAGAACGGACGGGGTCGGACGTACCCCGGCGCTATCGGGCGTTTCCGGGCTGTAAACGTGTTGCGGGTGTGCACCGCACGCCGTCTTACTCAGGGAATACAACAATGGAGCGTGTGACACTACGAATTCCGGAACAGCAGATCGCCGGCGTCGAACAGATGGTCGATACGGGAGAGTTCCCGAATCGCAGCGAAGCGATTCGCTCGGCCGTCCGTGAGATGCTGAATGAACAGGAAGACCACGAGGACGAGACGCGCCCGTGGGCGAAGGTCTGATGCAGGACCTCGTCAACTCCGCGCTGGAGAACGCAGAAGCGGAAAACCGCGACCTCTCGGAGGCCGGCGACGACGTCGACGGCTTCGGTGACCCGCGGATCGCCATCATCGGCTGTGGTGGTGCGGGCAACAACACCGTCAACCGACTGTACAACATCGGCGTCGACGGTGCCGACACCATCGCCGTCAACACGGACAAACAGCACCTACAGATGATCGAAGCCGACACCAAGATTCTGGTCGGCAAGTCCCTCACCGAGGGGCTCGGTGCTGGCGGTGAGCCGTCCGTCGGTGCCCGCGCCACGGAGATGGCACAGGGCACCATCAAGGAGGTCCTCGGCGACGCGGACCTCGTCTTCGTCACCGCCGGCATGGGTGGCGGGACCGGAACCGGTGCCGCGCCGGTCGTCTCGAAGATCGCCAAAGAGCAGGGCGCCATCGTCGTGGGCATGGTCTCGACGCCGTTCAACGTCGAGCGCGCCCGCACGGTGAAAGCCGAGGAGGGACTGGAGAAGCTCCGCAACGAAGCGGACTCGATCATCGTCCTCGACAACAACCGCCTGCTGGATTACGTGCCGAACCTTCCCATCGGGAAGGCGTTCTCGGTGATGGACCAGATCATCGCCGAGACGGTGAAGGGCATCTCGGAGACGATTACCCAGCCGTCGCTCATCAACCTCGACTACGCCGATATGACCTCTATCATGGGACAAGGCGGGGTCGCGGTCATGCTCGTCGGCGAGACGCAGGACAAGAACAAGACGCAGGAAGTGGTGAAAGACGCGATGAACCACCCGCTGCTGGACGTGGATTACCGCGGCGCGACGGGCGGGCTCGTCCACATCACCGGCGGTCCGGACCTCACGCTCAAAGAGGCCGAGGGCATCGCCCAGAACATCACCGAGCGACTCGAGGCCAACGCGAACGTCATCTGGGGCGCGCGCATCGAGGACGAGTACAAGGGGAAAGTGCGCGTCATGGCCATCATGACGGGCGTCCAGTCGGCCCAGATTCTCGGCCCGTCGACACAAAAGCAGGCCGACGCCTCGCGTGAAGCCATCGACGCCGACGTCGACGGCATCAACGAAGTCGACTCGGACTCCTCGCGGGCGGCGGAGTCGTCCAGCTCGGAGTTCGGCACCGGCCACACTGACGGCGGCGAATCGCCGACCGAGACGAACAACGGTCTCGACGTTATCCGATAGGTCAGATTTCGTATCTGATTTTTTGCTCTGCTGTGTTGTGGTTTGAGCTGTAGCTATACCACTATCTGTTCTGATATATCTTCGATAGCCGGTACGGTACACTGCGTATTACAGACGGCTGACGCGCGTATGACGCACGACAGCCACAGGACAGACGCTACCGCGCGGGAACCTCGCCGTCGACCGCCTCCACGAGGTAGCACTTGCGACACACGTCGCGGTCGGTCGGCGCGCCACAGCGGTCACACTCCCCGAGGTCGTCGACGCCGTCGCGCAGCGAGTCGGCCGCGGTCTCGGCGAGCTGTTCGTAGCCGGCCATGATGGAGTGGCGCGTCCCCGGATGGTTCGATTCGAGCTTGAGAAGCAGTTCCTGAATCTCGCCGCGGTACGCCTCGCTGGCGTGGGGGCACTCGGTGATGTGGGCGGGGAGGTTCTCGACGTGCGCGTAGAGCGCGACCTCCTTTTCGGGCACGTCACGCAGCGGCTTCGCCCGCGGGACGAACGTCTCCTGGGTCTCGCGGTCGTCGAAGCCGCCGAGCGAAGCGTCGAAGTGTTTCGCAATCTGGCGGGGGTTCCCTTCGAGGAAGTTCATCAGGGCGGTCTGGGCCTCGTCGTCGAGGTTGTGACCCGTCAGCAGTTTGTCCGCGCCGAGGTCGTCGGCGTACCGTTCGAGGATGTCCCGGCGGAATACGCCACAGTACGCGCAGGGGGCCATCCCCTCGGGGTCGTCCTCGGCTACGTCGTCCATCTGGACGCCGAACTCATCCTCGTAGGTAACGAGTTCGTGGCGAAGGTCGAGGTCGTCGGCGAGTTCGACGCAGGCGTCGACGCTCTCGTCGCGGTACCCCTCGATACCCTCGTGGATAGTGAGTCCGATAAGTTCGATACGCGGGTCCTGCTCGAAGGTGTCGTGGAGAATCTTCGTGAGGACGACGCTGTCTTTCCCCCCGGAGAGACCGATAACCCACGTGTCGGGGTCCTCGGGCGTGGCGTCGTCGGGGACGACCCCGTCCTCGCGGATGCGCTTTCGGACGCGCTTCTCGACCGACTGGGTGAAACACCCCTCACAGAGATGCAGACCAGAGTAGGCGAGATGCGTGACCGCGTCCGTCCCGCACTTGTCGCAGTCCATACGCAGGATTCGTCGCGAGCCGATTACGGCTTTCGCTCACCTGCCAACGCCTCCGGCCCGGAGTCGAGCGCCGCCCGCACCGTCTCGATGTGGTCGCCGCGACACCGCGAGGCGAACAGTTCGTGTCCCCCGTCGTAGGCGACCCGGTGGGATTCGGGGACGCGTTCCTCGATTGCGCCCGCGCTGACGACCGCGTCGGTCGGCGTGTAGAACACGCTCGCGCGCTCGGTGTCGAACGGCGGGAGCCGCTGTTGGGCGCGGTGTGCCTCTCGCAGGAACGTCGGCGCGGCCCGCTTCGGATTCTCCGCGTACCGCTCGTCGGTCGTCAGCTCCCCGAGCAGGTCCTGCTCGATGCCCGCCGGGAGAATGGGCGTCGCAATCGGCAGTCGCATCGCCAGCGAGACGATTGGATTGTCGAGGTCATCGTGAAAGCCCCACCACGGGCTACAGTGGACGGCGGTCTCGTAGTCGTCGAGGAACGCGCCGATGAGACCGCCCGTCGAGTGGGTGAGCAGTCGGTACTCGTCGAGTCCGTTCGTCACCGCCCGCACCGGGTCGAGATACTCCGCGTCGAAGTCACGTATCGTAATCGGAAGCTGGAAGCCGTGAATCGTGTACTCCTCGAACTGGTCGGTGAGCCACTCCACGCCGGGGTGTTCGAACCGGTTCCCCCACCCGAGCACGAGCACGAGGTCGTCGTCGCCGTCGCCGAAGGTCGCGGTGCGCATACCCCGAGTACGGCAGGTCGTCGCTTGTATCCTCGGGCGCAAGCGGTTTGTCCGACACCCTCCACCTCCGAGTATGACAGACGTGACCGCCGGCATCGACCGCGAGCGGGCCGTCGCGACCATCGAGCGCATGCTCGAGCGCGCGAGCGACCCGCTGCCCGTACCGCTGCGTGAAATCTGGGTCGCCGGCGACGTCGTCGTCGGACTCGACCCCGTCCCGCGCGTCGACATCTACCTCACCAAGGACCTGCTGTTCAAGGACAGCCCCGAGCGCGAAGCCGAGTTCGAAGACGAGTACGGCGTCGCGGGCGTCGGCAAGAGCGTCCGGGCCGAGTGGGCCGACGACCACCCGGACCTGCTTCGCGCCGACGAGTCGGGGTACGTCGACCCCGCGGCCTGTCTCGTCGCACATCTACTACCCGACACCGACGACCTCCCGATTCGCGTGACGGTCTCGAACACCGGCTTCGAGCGCGCCGTCCCGAAGCGCCTCGGGAAGTTCGACGACGGCGACGACACGCTCCCACTGGACCCGCGGGCCGCCCTGCTGTGGGCCGACGAAGGCGACGGCGGAACGGTCAGTTCGTCTGCACTCGAAAAGCTCCGCGACAACGAGTTCGTCTTCGCCACGCTGGAGCAGGCGCTCGCGATGGTGGACGAAGACGCCGATACGGAGGCCGCGGCCGACGCAATCGGGACGTTCGATACCGACGGGCGAACAATCGAAAGCGACGTGGTGTGAGTACCGGGAGCGCGTCGGTGCTATTCGGTCTCGCGCCGTTCGCTCCCGCTCTGGTTCTGTTCAGCCTCGCTACGCTCGGCTGAACTACTCTTCGAAGATGAACGTCCCGTCCGTCTGGATGCGCTCGCCGTCCACCTCGATGAACGAGTCCTCGCTCATGTCGACAATCATGTCGGTGTGGACGGCCGAGTCGTTGCGCTCGTTCTCTTCGCTGACGGTGTCCTCGTAGGCCATCCCGATGGCCATGTGGACGGTGTCGCCCATCTTCTCGTCGAACAGCATGTTGTACGTGAACTCGTCGATGTCGCGGTTCATCCCGATGCCGAGTTCGCCGAGCCGCTTGGCTCCCTCGTCGGTTTCGAGCAGCGAGGTGAGCATCTCCTCGTTCTTCTCGGCGTCGTGTTCGACTACCTCGCCGTCTTCGAAGACGAGTCGAGCACCGAGCACCTCGCGGCCGTGGACCATCACGGGCTTGTCGAACAGCACCTCGCCCTCGACGCTGTCGGCGATGGGCGCGGTGAACACCTCGCCGCCCGGCATGTTGTGTTTCCCGCAGTCGTTTTTCACGATGTTGCCCTCGATGGACATGCGCACGTCCGTCGTCTCGCCCGACTTGATGTGCACCTCGTCGGCGTCTTCGAGGATGTCGACCAGCTGCGACTGGTACTCCTCGACGGCGTCCCAGTCCTTGTTGACGGCGCTCCAGACGAACTCCTCGTAGGCTTCCGTCGACATTTCCGCCTTCTGTGCGCCCGACGGCGTCGGGAACTGCGTCCCGTTCCACCGCTTTTCGAGATACTCCTGCTGGATTGGCTTGTTCTCCGCCGACTGCTTCTGTCGAATCTCCGGGGGAACGTCGCTCTGTTCGGACATGTTCTGTTGGCCCCGGATGGAAATCATCGCGTCGGCGGCCTCGATTGGGGCCAGCGCCATCTCGTTGAGTTCGATGTCGTCCTCGTCGACGGCGCGCATGTAGGCGCGACTCGCGCGTGAGGACCCCATCGAGACGGAGGTGGTGGCACCGCGTTCGGCACACAGTTCGTTGACCGCGACGATGAGGTCCTCTGCGGCCGGTTGCCCGCGGATGAGAACGTTATCGCCCTGCTGGATATCGGTACTGTGGTCAACGAGCACCTCGGCGTGCTCGCGGATACGTGGGTCCATACCCTTCCTTGTGGGGGTAGACAGTTAGTTTTCCGCAGAAACCGGTTTCTGTTCGGATTCTTATACGTCGCCGACGGCGACGTGGAATGGAATCGTCTCCCGACGCTCGTACTCGCCGGCCTGCGTCTGTTCGAGTGCCGTGCGGCCCATCTCGCGCCACGCCGCGCGCAGGCGGTCGAGCGCGTCGGCGTCGCCGGCGAGGTCGCCCCGCTGGGTGTGAATCGCGTCGCCGCGCGCCTTCCGGCCCACGGCTTCGAGGTCGGCCTCAGAGTACGGCGGTTCGACCGTCTGTGTCTGGTCGCGACGGGCCGTCTCGACGTTCGCGAATCCGGCCTCCTCGAACAGGTCGACGAGTCGGTTTCCGAGGGTTACGTCGGTGTCGACGCCGGCGATGTAGCGGTCGCGCGCCTCCCCCGCCAGTCGCGACTCGCTCGCGACGGTGGACTCGACGGTGACGGCTTCGTTGTCGGGTTCGACGGCCGCGACCGACTCGCTCGCGACGCGGGCAAACTCACCGAGCGCGCGCTCGGGGTCGGGGAGGTTGATGAGCAGCGCCTGACAGACGACGATGTCGAAGCTGTCGTCCGGGAACGGGAGCTGGTAGGCGTCGGCGCGCACCCCCGGCACGGCTCGGGGGAGATGCGCCAGCAGGTCGGCGTCGCGGTCCGCGCCGACGATGCGGGCGTCCGTCTCTTCTCGGAGGGCCGCCGCGAGTTCGCCGGTCCCGCAGCCGACGTCGAGCACGGAGTCGCGGCTGGCGAGTCGGAGAGGCGCGAGGGCGGTCCGGTCGTCCCACATCCCCTCGCGCGTGCGGTCGAGATACTCGGCGGAAAAGCGGCGCACACCGCGCGTTCGACGCGGTTGGAAAAAACGGCGTCGGCTCTCGCTCTACGCGTCGAGTTCCGTCCCACACTCGGGACAGACGAGCACCATCCCGTCGTCGCCGAACTGCATCTGCATGTTGTCGCTGTCGCCCTCGGGACACGGCTGCGGGAGCCGCACGTCTCCGCTCTCGCGGGGGGCACCGAGCGCGATGACGGCCGCCTCGCCGTCGCCGGTGTTCTCGCTGGTCTGGTACTTGCCGGGGGCAAACCGGATGGCCTCCTCGGCCTCGAGCACGACCGACTCGTCGCCGTCGTAGCCGACGGTGAAGGTCACCTCGCCCTCGATGACGTAGAAAATCTCCTCTTGGTCCATGTGGGTGTGCAGCCCGCCGGACAGCCCCTCGCCGGGGTCGACTCGGTAGTGATTGATTGCGAGACCGCTCGCGTCGAGGGCGTCGGTCAGCCCGCGTCGGTCTGCCGCCCCCATCCCGCCCGATTCCACGTCTGCCACGGAGACTTTCTCCATACTCTCCGCTCGGGAGCCAGCCTCAAAAGGGTCGGCTCGCCGGCTTACCCCTGATACAACTCGCGGACTCGCTCGCGGTTCCCGTCGGTCACCGCTCGCTGGCCCGTCCGGTCACTCCGTGTGGAGTTCGCGAACTCGCTCGATGTTCCACGCGAAGGATTTCCCGTCTTCCGTCGGGGTTTCGAGCGCCATCGGCACGCCGAGGTCGGCGGCGGTGTTGATGAACGCGCGCATCCCCTCGACGCCGATTTCGCCCTCGCCGATGTGGGCGTGTTCGTCCTTGTTGGTGCCGCAGGCGTGTTTCGAGTCGTTGAGGTGGACGTAGGAGAGCCGGTCGAGTCCGACGACGTCGTCGAACTCGGCGAACGTCGCCTCGACGCCCTCGGCGGTCGAGAGGTCGTAGCCCGCGGCGAAGACGTGGGCCGTGTCGAGACAGAACTCGATATCCTCGCTCGTCTCGTCGGCGACGGTCGCGAGATGCTCGAACTGCCCGCCGAGTTTGGTGCCCGACCCCGCGTCGGACTCGATGAGCACCGTCACGTCTTCGGGCACGTCGAGGTCATCGAGCACGGAGCCGGCGTTCGCCAGCCCGCCCTCCACGCCCGCGCCGGTGTGTGCCCCGAGGTGGACGTTGACGTACGGGATGTCGAGGCGGTCGGCCACGTCGACCTCCTCCTGCATCGACGCCAGTGATTTCCGGCGGAGGTCGTCTTTCGGCGTGCAGAGATTGACGAGATACGAGGTGTGGATGACCCACGGGCGCACGTCGTTTTCCGCCGCGAGGTCGCGAAACTGCGCGGCGGCCTCGTCGTCGATGCTCGGCGACTGCCACACCTGCGGGGAGTGGGAGAAGATCTGCCCGCAGTTGCCACCGTAGTCGAGTTGCTGGTGGACGGCGTTCGCCGGCCCGTCGTACGGTCCCGCGCTCTTCGCGATTGAGGTGTGTGCCCCGATGCGGATGTCGGCTTCGCTCATGGTCGTGGTCGGGTGTCGGACACGAAAAGTGGTCTTGTTTGGTCGCTGTTTACCGTTATTTTGACACCGTTCTCGCTGTTTGGCACAGGGGAGGACACGGTGCTGTTTGCTCGGCTTTCGACAGCAACAGCACCACTCTCGTTGCTTGGCCCCCGAGGAAACCGCACTGGTAGATTTAGCTTCAACAACACCGCAACCACTCTCGTTGCTTGGCTTCGGGGAAGCAGCACCGCACCAACCTTTCCCCACACCGCACACGCGCCAGAGGCGCGGTGCGGTAGGCCACCGCCTTGGTTGCCCAATCAAGCGATGCGGTGCGTTGGCGTGAGCCGGCGCGCCTCGTGCGTGCCCGTCGTCGCGAGGGACGAGCGAACGCAGTGAGCGAGTCGGCTGGGGAGGCTCGTGGGCGGTGCGGTCGGTGGGACTGAAAGGGGCGGGCGTGTCGCGCGTGTTCGGTCGGCTCCGTGACCCCTCTCGACGCGAACGCAGTGAGCGGAGAGATGTCACGGGGAGACCGCGACACGCCCGGGGCTTTCCGGCTGGTCACAACAAGAAAACCAAATTCAACGATAGACACCTCAAAACATCAGAACCAATCTACGCCGTAGGGTCGTCACGAGACCGCGTCCACGCCTCCGACCCATACTTCTCGCGAGCACGTTGTTCGGCAAACCGGACCTCGTCGTCCGACCACGCGCCCGCCTCGGCACCGGCCCACTCGGCGAGCGCATCCTCCAGTGCGGTCACCACATCCGCGCGCGACAGCTCCGGGCGAAGCTCTTTGAGACTCGTCACACGGCCCTCGAACTCGGCGGGCGACACCGCTTCGCTGAAACACCCCAGATGGCGCTCGGGGTCGCTCGCGAAGGAAATCGAGCCGTGTTGGATGACGGCGTCCTTCCGGCGATACTGGGCGTTGCCCGACAGCTTCCGGCCGTCGCCGGCGACGATATCGTGGGCCGGGTGGAGCGCGCGGAGATAACAGGCCGGCTCGTGGACGGCGGGCTGCTCCTCGTCGGCAAAGTGGGCGTCGACGCCGAGCGCGTCGAAGGCATCGAAGAGGGGCTGACAGAACCGCTCGTACGTTTCCATCAGGTCGCCCGGAACCTCGTCTGCGGGAGCGATAATCGAGTAGGAGATGTCGCCGTAGGTGTCGTGGTAGATACCGCCGCCGCCGGTGTTGCGCCGAATCACGTCGATGCCCGCCCGCTCGCAGGCGGCCCAGTCGACGCTCTCGGGAGCCTGGCGATAGCCGAGCGAGAGAGTGCTCGGTTCCCACTGGTACAGCCGGACGGTTCGGGGACCACCGGACGCGGCGGTTCGAGCGGCGGCCTCGTCGTAGGCCATCGCCTCACCGCCCGGCAGCGTTTGCTCGCGGAGCAGTCGCCACGCGTCGCTCATTCGACGAAGGTCTGGTCGTGGAGGCGGTCGGTGACCTCATCGAGCAGCGTCTGCAGGTGGACCGTGTCCTCGCGGTTGTAGGAGATGAGCGTCTCCAGCGAGCCGTCCTGGCCGCGCTCGTGTTCGCGCCACAGTCGGACGGCGTCGCGCCCGGAGATGTCGGGCCGGTCGCGCTCGATACCCACCTCCGGTTCGATGGCTTTCAGCCCGCCGGACAGCCCCACCTTCTTCGCGGCGTACATCGCGTCGATGTGGGGCGTGTCGATGTCGAGGTCGAACGACTCTTCGAGGAACGGTACGTCGAATGAGGCTCCGTTGAACGTGACGAGCAGGGAGCCGTCCAACTGCTCGCGGAGGTTCCCGGCCGTGAGGTCGTCCCCGCGGACGAGGGTCGTGGTGTCGCCGTCCCGGTGGAACGAGACCGTCGTTACGTCGTCGCGTTCGGGGGAGAGCCCGGTCGTCTCGATATCGAAGAAGACGGTGTCATCACGGAAGTTCTCGTAACAGCGCCACAGCTCGCTCGACGGGAATCGCTCGCCGAAAAAGCGGCTGTCCTCGCGGTCGAGGCGGTCGCGGGCGGTGTCGATGAACGCCTCGATTCGCTCGCCGGTGGTCGGGCCGACGTGGCTGGGGTCGAAGCTGTCCCAGTCGGTAGCCCCCGCCTTCCAGAGCTTTCGTTCCGTGGTCTCCCCGACGCCGCTGACGGGGATGAAGCTGTTCTCGATGCGCATACCGGCAGTACCCGTCCACCGGCTAACGTGTTTCGCTCGCCGCGGGGGCCAGTCGCCAGCCGACGAGTCCACAGACGGCAACACCGGACGAATCTGCCGACGGCGGCACTCGCGTCGAGACGGCTCACGGCGGCAGCGTCGTCGGCCTCGCACACGGCTCCACGGTCTCGGTGCTCGCGTCCGTCGTCTGCGTGAACCGCCCGGTGTAGCCGAGGATCTCGCCGGCGAGCGGGTTCGACACCTCTGCACGCACACGAAAGCGGTCCTCGTCGGGGAGAAATCGGTCGCGCACCTCGACGCTTGCTGCCATCGGTCCGGCGAGCGGGAGATACCGGCCGCCGGCACGGAGCCACTGCTTGCCCCCCTCAACGACGAGTTCGCCCCCCTCGACGCGGGGGTGGAGTTCGCTCACGATGTGGCCATCGCGTCCGAGGAAGTCGAACAGGCGGTCGCGCGACTCGTCGTAGACGGTCAGGGAGTCGAACCGCCGACGCTTCGAGTCGAAGGTGAACGCGCGCTGGGTGATGAGCGCCTCCCGACCCGCCACCTCGACACCGGCCGTCGTCACGGTGAACGGAATCGCCGCGCCCTGTTCCGGAAACAGCAGATTCCAGCGGGGCATCACGTACAGTCCGGGGAGAACGAGCGTGCCACGAGTAATATCCATCTCGCCGCGGCCGACACAGACGCGGTCGTCGGTAGAATCGAGCGCGTAGCGGTCGCGCACGCGCTCGTGGAGCCGGTCGGTCTCGTCGCCGAGTTTCGCCGCGTACACACCCATGGTCGTCGATTTCGAGCGAGCGAGCAATGAGCATTGGGGGCTACGACACCGAGGAGCTCGACGCCCGTCCGATGAGATAGACGGCGGCGGCCCCGAACGCGAGGTCGAGAACGGTTAGGATGGCGAGTGCGGGAACGAGCGTGTTCCAGACGCCGGTGAACTGCGTCACCTCGATGACGGTCATGGTGTCGCGACCAAGCATCACTGCCCGCGCGGCGTCGATGCCGTAGGTGACGGGGTTGTACTTCGCGACGGTCTGAACCCATCCCGGCAGCGCGTCGAGGGGGAGAAACCCGGTCGACAAGAAGAGGAGGGGAAACTGCATCACGTTGGAGGCGATAATGGTCGACTCCTGGTCGCGGGTGACGAGCGCAATCACGTTCGACAGCCCCATGAACCACAGCGAGAAGACGACGCCGATACCGATGATGGCGAGGGCACTCGGAATGCCACCAGCGATGGAGGCCCCCAATAGCGTTCCGAGCACGAGGATGATACCGACCTGCACGGCGATACGCAGCAGTTCGGCGGTCGCCTTCCCGAGGAAGACACCGCCGCGGTGCATCGGGCTGGCGAGAATCTTCTCGAAGATACCCTCCTCGATATCCTCGACCAAGCCGATACCGGAGGTGACGGCCGCGGCAAGTGCCACCTGAATTGCGATGGCCGGGACGAGATACGTCTCGTAGGTGATACTGCCGCCACCACGGTTGATTGCGCCCGTCGCCACCCCGCCGAACACCTGCGTGAACAGGACGAGGAAGATGATCGGCTGGGCGAGCGAGACGACGAGCACGAACGGATTGCGCACCGCCTTCAGATTCCAGCGCTTGAAGTTCACCCACACGTCCCACAGGAAGCCGTTGCTCATTGAGCCGCCTCCGTGAGCCCGTCCTCGTCGTCGGTGACGGCGAGGAACACGTCATCAAGCGAGGGAGCGCGGACGTTGAAGCCGGTGACGGCCACGTCACCGTCGCGCAGTGCGACGAGCAGGTCCGGCCCGCGCTCGCGGGCGGTGCGGGCCGTGACAGCCACCCCGTCGTCGGTTCGCTCGACGGTGGCGTCGGCCGTGAAAAACTCCCGTGCGATATCGAGCGCGCGGTCGGTGTCGGTCTCGTCGGCGAGGTCGATATCGAGCCGTTCACCGCCGACGCGGGATTTCAGTTCATCTGGCGAGCCAGTCTCGACAATCTGTCCGTCGAGGATGAGCGAGAGCCGGTCACACAGGTAATCCGCTTCCTCCAGATACTGCGTCGTCAGGAAGACGGTCGTCCCGCGGTCGTTGATGCGCTGGAAATACTCCCACAGGCGGTTTCGCGCCTTCGGGTCCAGCCCGGTCGTCGGCTCGTCGAGAAAGACGAGCGGCGGCTCGTGAACGAGGGCGGTCGCGGCGTCGAGTCGTGTCTTCATCCCGCCGGAGAAGCCGTCAGCGGTCTTGTCAGCAACGTCGGCGAGGTCGACCAAATCGAGCAGGCTGTCGATTCGTTCCTCGCGTTCGCTGCCGGTGACACCGTACGCCTCGCAGGCGAACTTGATGTTCTCGCGGGCGGTGAGGTCGGTGTCGATTGCCGTCTCCTGTGCCATGTAGCCGACCGACTGACGGACGGACCGCCCCTCAGTCTGGGTGTCGTAGCCGTTGACGGTGACGCTGCCGGCCGTCGGTGTCAACAGCGTCACCAGCGTCTTGATTGTCGTCGTCTTACCCGCGCCGTTGGCTCCGAGAAAGCCGAAGAACTCCCCTTCGGGTATCTGGAGGTCAACGCCACGGACGGCCTCGGTTCCGTCGCCGTAGGTCACCTCGACGCCGCGCGCGTCGATGGCGAGTCCGCTGGTCGCTGTCATCAGACCCCTTTCGGCTGCCACCCGGAAAAACAGGCGAGTGAGCCGACCTGAATCGACTTCAGTTTTCGTAGTCGAGTTCGTACTCCATCGCCCACTGGTGGAAGTGACCGAAGGCGGGAAACAGCGCCTCGGCGCGGTCGGTCGGGCGATACTCCACGCGTGGCGGCATCTCGTCGTACGACTGCCGGTCGAGCAACCCGCGGTCGACCAGTTCACTCAGCCGCTGTGAGAGCGTGTTCGGCGAGATGTCGAGCCGAGATTCGATATCGGAGAATCGCAACGGACCGTCGGCGAAGGCGAACTCGCGCAACAGCGCCATCGTGTGGGCCTTCCCGAGTAAGTCGAGCAGCGACGAGACCCGCTGTTCGACCCGGTCGCGTTCGGCCGCCGACAGCGACGCCCGACGCTCCAGCGCGCGCTCGCGGTCCTGTGTGTCCATACCGCGAGGTGTCGACGGCCACCCCTGAAGCTTGTGGCCCGCAAGCCGGCGCGACAGCCCCATTACTCCTACACTTCGAAGTTAGGAGTATATGTTCTCTCGCCGCCAGGAGTGTATATGAACCTCGCAGTGTTCGGCGCGACGGGACGAACAGGAGAGCCGCTGGTGGCACAGGCACTCGACCGCGGTCACGAGGTGACGGCGTTCGCACGCGACCCGGCGGATATCACCCACGAGGACGACCGGCTGACCGTCGTGGCCGGTGACGCCTACGAGGGGACAAACGTCGGGGAAGCGGTCGCCGGGACCGACGCCGTGGTGAGCGTCCTCGGGCAGGGGACAGAGAGTCCGGACGACCTGCTCACCGCCGCTGGCGACCACATCCTCGAGGCGATGGCCGATGCCGGCGTCGAGCGGTTCGTCACGCTGGTCGGGGCCGGCGTCCGGGAGCCGGGCGAGTCGGTGAGTTTCGGCGGGCGGGTGATGGGCGGGCTGTTGAAGCTCGTTGCGACGGAGGTGTTGGCCGACGCCGAGCGCCACGTCGACCACGTGAAGGCCAGCGACACCGACTGGACCGTCGTCCGTGCGCCCCGACTCACCGACGGTGCGTACACCGGCAACATCGACCACGGAACCGACCTCGAACTCGGACTCCGGGACGCAGCCACCCGGGCGAACGTGGCCGCGTTCATGCTCGACTGCGCCGAGGGTGACGACTACCTGCACGAACTCCCGAAGGTGACCGACCGGTGACGGTGCTCGTGACGGGCGCGACCGGAACCGTTGGGTCGGCCGTCGTCACGGAGCTCGTCCCGACCGAGTTGCCGGTCCGGGCAGGCGTTCGAGACCCGACGGCGACCGGCCTCAGCGTCGAGACCGTCGCCTTCGACTACACGAAGCCGGAGACGTGGGGGGATGCACTCGACGGCGTCGAGGCCGTCTTCCTCATGTTTCCGCCGGGCGTCGCGCCGAGTCGCGTCACCGACTTCGCCGACGCGGCGGTCCGGACTGGCGTCGAGCGACTCGTCTTCCTCTCCGTGCTCGGCGCCGGCAAGCTCCCCGTACTCCCACACCGGCGAATCGAGCGCCACCTCGAACGACTCGACACCGAGACCGCCGCGCTCCGGGCGGCGTACTTCATGCAGAACCTCAGCGGTATCCACAGCCCCGAGATACGCGAGAAGAGCGAGCTGTTCGTCCCGGCGGGCGAGGGGCGACTCGGATTCGTCGACGCGCGCGACGTGGGGGCAGTCGCGGCTCGACTCCTCAGCGGTGAACGCTGACTCGACGGGCCGGCGGTGACGCTCACCGGACCGACGGCGCTCAGTTTCGCGGAGGCGGCGACGGTGTTCAGTGCGGAACTCGACCGCGAAATAACGTATCCGGATCCATCGCGTCGCGCCTTTGTCCGCCGAATGCGCGACCGCGGGCTATCCTCAGGATTCATCCTGTTCATGCTCGCGGAGTATCAGGCCACTCGGTTCGGGCTGACCGCACGGACAACGGACACAGTTGCGGCCCTGCTCGACCGTGAGCCACGAACGCTGGCGCAGTTCGTCGCGGAGTACCGCGAGCAGTTCCGCCCGTAGCTTGGAAGTTGAGACTACAGTGGGTTTAGCGAGGCTGTGATGCGTGAATTTGACCGATGCGATCGTAGAAACTACCTCAGATCACTCTCCAAGCGGCCATTCTTGTCACACTTCCGATCGTATGGGTGGATATTCGAGACTTCCAATAGTGTAGCCACTCAGACGGCGCGCTAACCCAGACAGAGTGCCTATCTACCCGATTCCAGTCTCCTTCTTCAGCAGCGTCAGCGTATTGTCGGCCGTCACGATCGGCGAATGTTCATATTCACCGGTCAACTCAACCTGCACCAACAAATCGACTGCTCGCCAAATCGAGTACAGCAGACACGCAAACGCGAAATAAAAGAATCGAAGGCCGAAATTCTTCGACGTCGTGGCGGCCATGAATCGCTTTATCGATCTGTAGCCACTCTCGATTTCCCACCTGTAGCCGTACTCGGTGAGGTGGCCACTGGCCCCATTCGTCATGAACACCGAATATTGCCGGTGATCCTCGTGCTCAGAGTCTTTTTTCCGGCGGTAGATCAGCGTCGTCTCGTGCCACTCGTTCTTCCCAAGATGGAGTTTGCGGTCGGTCTCGTACCGGTCTTGATCGCGCTGGAGCAATCGTTTTGCCTGGGCTTTCTCGCTAGTCTGCATCCGCTTCGGCACGACGTAGGAGAGCCCACGTCGGCTGACCATCTCCAGAACGTGTTGACTATCGAACTCCCGGTCCATCAGGACGTTATCGACGTGAACGAGCTCTTCAGCCGAATCCAGCAAGTCCTCGACGATCTCCTTTCGTGACTCACCTTTCCGTACCGGGCGGGCATCAAGGACGAGTGGGACAGCGTTGCCGACTAGCTGGACCGTTGCCCACTGGTAGGCGTACTCGTCGCTCTTCTCCTTCGTTCCGATTATCTCGTCCTCGCGGCCGGTGCGGTCACCGGTAAAGGGGTCGTCCTCGGTGATGTCGATCGCGACGATTCCGGCTCGAAAGAACTGCTCTGTCTCCGAAACTTCGTTTAGGAGCCGAGTGATGGCCTGCTGGTACATCGCTCGCACCTGTTCAATCGAGAAATCGCGAATCTGCTCACGATGGGCGTGACCCAACGGTGTCCGCTCTCGAGTTGACTCGTAGGTGAAGCTACGAGCGCCCTCGTTAGCAGCCAGCCGCTCGCGAAGCCCCAGATACGTCTGTAAGCCCCAGTAGGCGTTCTCGTGGATCTCGCAGCCGTCCCCACGATCCAGCGAAAATGCCGGGAAGACGACGCGGCTGACGTGGTCGGTAATCTTCTCTGCCTGCTCCAACGTAGTCTGATCGTCCGGGTCTGACTCACCAGACTCGCTCCCGGGGTATCGGAGCGTTCGTGCCGGTTCACGCGGAGTCTCGACACCCGCATTCTGGGCTTTGACGAGGATCGTTCGAGCCGCCGTCATGACTGTCTCCTTGAGGTCAGCGGTAAACCGCTCGTGCCAGCTTCGCCACAGTGTCGACTGGTCCGGGATCGTCCCGAAACCCAGTTGCTCGCAGAGGTCAGGACGATTCCCGAGATAGTCGACGAGTGCTGTTTCGTGCTCCCACCCGTGGAGTTCTTTCAGTACGAACACCCGGAAGAGAGTGGCCATTTGGTAGCCTGTCGGCCCCGCATATCGGTCGTGGGCGCTGAACCGGAAGTAGGCTACCGGGAGAACACAGACGAACTCCTCGATGGATTCGTGGCTCTCGTGATCGAACCACGTCTCTGAGACTGTCCGGATATCAGATTCCAGTCCAGCGAGAGACGTTCGATCGTACAGTGGTGTCGAATTGTACGCCGGCCACTCACTATATTGTCGTTGGGCGATCCGTCGAAACACAGTCCGACAGGACTGACTGGTGTAGGGCATCAGTCTATAGAAAGTAGAACGAACTCAAAACGCGTGTTACATTTAATTAAACGGGGGTGGGGGGTGGGGTGGGTGTGCCTCTGACGCTTCGCTGGATACCAGTTTGAGAGGTATCCGGTTCGATTATTATTGAGGAAGAATATAATTCTGAACCCAATAGATATACCTGATCAATATTGTCAACGTCTAAGTATTGGCCTTACTATCTATAATCCGGCTTTGAGGGGTGAACGGGGCTATGTATATTGTAACTCGTGGATTGTCTCTGCTAATAGGTGCCAATACTCTATCCAGTTTTAATCCGTGAATTGCCGCAGGGTTAAGCCATCCTCCTATACCGTTTATAAATGAGGGTTTGGAGCTTCATTGCAGAAATTAAAGCAGAGAAAGCAGCATAGCAAATGATATAATTAACACAATTGAAACATATAATAATAAACCGACAAACTCGATCAATCTCATATCCAAATGAGTACCATATTATGAAGCGACACAGCGCTCCATACGATCAAAACTGAAAGGTATGCTACATTGCTCCACAGATCGATATTATGTCTCGATTGTGCGACCCAGGGAAGCAGGAATTCACCAAGAAAGAATAATAACACTAGTGACACCGACGAGAGAAAGAATAGGCCGGGGATGATTCCGAGAGTCTCAATAATAAGTACGACAATCGGATTGGCTTCTCGCAGTCCGATGCTCAGCCCATAGTACGTGAGACTCGCATCTATAGCTCGTACGAAGACCAATCCGATGAGCAGCGGATATTTACTTTCTGCGAGTACTTCGATACTGCTGCTGGTAGCACAATTAGTGGATGCCACGGCTCCTCGCACCATATCAGAATTGCTCTACAGGTTGGGATCCGATACGCTGGTCTCTGACCAGCATATCGATCTGATAATCTGTTTCGAGACGCTGAAGTGTCGTATCAGCTTCCTCCTCCAACTCCCGTATTCTCTGGAGGAGATCGCCGTATCGATCGTCCTGTTCCAGCTCTGTTTTGTCAAGGTTCGCTTCTAACGTGGCTTTCCTCGCGGTGAGTGAGAGAAGCTCTGTGAGTGAATCTTCGTATGTTAGAATCAGCTCTGCAGCTTCCACAGCTCGAAGAAGCTTTGTCCGGTCGATTGGTTTGAGAAGATAGTCATCCACATCGATGGACGCTAGGTCTTCCGTTGGCTGAACAGCTGTTACCATAATCACCTGCTGGGCATCGCCGCCTTCACGAATTGATTGTAGCACTTCCGTGCCAGAGAGGCCCGGCATTCGACGATCTAAAACGACAATATCAATCGGTTCCTCAGCGAAGATTTCCAGTGCATCTTCCCCGGAATAGGCTACATGAACCTCGAACTGCTCCTGTAGCCAAATGCCGAACAAGTCAGCGAGATTCTCTTCGTCTTCGACGATCAGAACGGTACTGGAATGGGTCATCTATTATCACTCACGCATCTCGTTCGACGATGACACGCACCGTTGATGCGTACATGACCGTCACAAGTGCGTCCTGAAAGAGAAACTCCACAGAGGGCATATGACTGGTCTCCTCGACTGTACGAGTTTTGAACAAGCCATCTAATTTGTCTGCATCAACAAATTCGGACACCGGAGGTGATCTACTGAGTTCCGGCCAGTCTTCGACAGCTTCCATAAGTGTCTCAATGACCGCATCCGAAACACGGACAGGTCTGTCAAATTCACGCACTATTTGGGAATCTGTACTCCATCCCGTAGGTTCTGACTCTCGGTGCGGAGCGCTTTCGGCCATACAGGATATGTCTTATTCTATGATGAAACCTCTTCTACCCTCTAATATCGGGGTGCCAGATTTAATGCCTATATGGAAAGGCCGACTATTTGGAGCCAGTTTTCCGAATGTCGACAAGCAGGACAGCCCGAGTACTGTAGAACGTGATACTGAGGCAGGTCACGGCTCGGTTGAATCCTGATAGAGAGTTGTCAGCAGATTAGACTCCGCAGCTCGAAGATGCTGGTTGAACGTTGACTGTGCGATATCGAGAGTCTTGGCAATCGATGTCGAATCTGCATCCCGCGGCCAATTAAAATATCCTGCGTAGAGCGCCGTCTGTAAGACTTCTTCTTGCCGGGCGGTAAGAGCTCCATCAAGACGTGCTGAGAGAGAGGTATTAGTTTCTCCTCGCTCACTATCCAGTTTGGATAACAGGGTGAGATCGCTGTAGTCTTCCCGGAGTGAACTCAGATATTCCCCGACGTCAACGGTGAATGGCACGGTTACTGAAACCACGATCTCGTTGGACTCGGAAGCGTTTGTGATTTGATTTATCGCAACTCCTTGGTCGGTCAGTTTCTCGCAAAAGCTGCTGTTCCGCACCGGGACTTTACAGTAGATACCATTTCGAGAGTCGCTCAAAATGACCGTCTCTGGATCGAAACCAGCGGCTTCGAACGCCTCGGGGGTCACGTTTTCACCGGTCACTCGCGCGAACAGGAGGTGATCTGGACACTCAGTCACTACATTCAACACTTCGAAATCCGTCTCCATATCCGAAACAAGAGTTGCAAGGCCAGTATCGTCCTCGAACTGAATTTCGAGAATTGTGCCCCCACCGGATAGAAGCGCCGCCTTTTGCCGGAGTGCTGATATCCCGTGACCTATTATTTGACCGAGCTCTGTGAGGGCTGTCACCTCTTCTTCAGCGAAGGCGTTTGGCAGTTTGGAGTGGACTTCTAATACGCCAAGGATCGAAGCCTCGCTCTGTAGTGGTACAGCCACAATCGAGTTGGTGCCATTTTTCAGTGCGTCTTGTTCCCACTCCGTTTCGGAGCGAGCGGTCATTAAGTCGCTCTCCACCACTGAATCTTCAATCCTGTATGCCCGTTCAGCAGGTGGCAATTTAGAGTTACTCCGTTGGGTATTGTCATCTGCTGAACCGTCGTCCGCTCCCACGTTTTGATATTGGAGCGACTCCGTTTTGGCTCTGACCTCGATCGTATTCGTATTAATATCTTTTTTGCCGATCCAGGCCCCACTAACCAGATCCAGGTGAGCTAGAGCATTACAGACCTCTTGCTCCAGTTCTTCTCGTGTATTTGTACTGATAACCGTGGCACTTATCGACCGTATCAGTGTGTTAATGCGATCCAGTCGTGTCAGCTGTTCGTTTTGCTCGTTTAACCGCTGGTCGCGTTCCCGAAGGGCCGCTTCTTGTGCTGTTCGTTCGAATGCGCTTGCTGCGTTCGCTGCTAACGTCTTTGCCAATTTGTTCTTTCTTGAGGAAATCTCTGGCGTCGTGGTCATCCCCAGCAAAAGAACCCCCTCTGCTTCTAGTGAGTAGAGTCGCCACGACGAGAACTCCTCTGTCAACCACTGGCTTGACTGGGAATCTGCAACGTTTTCCTCGTCGGGGGCCAACTGTTCCGTTCGAGTCACATAGGTCGTCCAGACTGGTGTGTCTCCTTCGGAGATGGTGGGAAGGTCGATTTCAGTAACATCTTCGGTAGATGCGTGCGCTAGTGGGACCAAGCGCCCCGTGTGCTCTTCTCGTGTATATATCGCGGCAAACTCGAATCCGAGTTCACTGACTGCGGCAGTCGCCACGGTTTCGCCGATGCTACGTTCCGAGTCGGCTGTCATTAGATCGCGAGAAACCGCATGCAGATCCTCAAGCTGTTGTTCATACGCGTACCTCTCTGTAATATTGTGGTAGTGTTCAATCCGCCCGCCTGCATAAAGACCAGTTTTGATCGGCCCGCTCCAGTACTCCAACCACTGCTGCTCTTTCGAAGCCGTCTCAGGGATTCGGACGATGGCTTCGACTTCGGAATGCATATTCTCTAGAGAATGAGTTACGAGGTCAGACAGTGTTTGCTCACCTGAGGGATATTCGTTGTACGATTCAGAAGCAATGCGACTGTAGTCAGACCCTTGGATATCGTCTCTATCAACGCCGAGTAATTCTTCCGTAGTTTCGTTTGCCCACACCACCTGTCCGTCGCGATTAACTACAACGATCCCTTCCTCTGATGTGTCCAGGACGTCTTCAGTGAGGGACTGGTACTGCTGTTGTTCCCTGCGCTCTGCTGCTGTTCGTTGCAGGCGCTCAATAGCCACTCGAAAATCCCTGTCTGGCAGGTTCTGGAGATACCGTTCGACCTTATCCTCGAGTTCTGTGAGTTGGTCCGTGAGTGCCTGGTATTTCGGGCTCGTTTCGAGGGTATCTGTGTCCATGACGGCTTCCAAGGTCGATTGGCGTTCTATCAGCGAGAACAGCTCTTGCAGATCTTCGTTGTACTCGGCACGAGTGAGCATCTGGGAGATAACGTCTTCGAGGTCGTCAGCTTCAACGGGCTTTTCGAGATACGCATCGAATCCCATTTTGACGATATCGAAGTCCGGTGTCACCGCAGAGACGATAACCACCTGGCAGTTCGACTCATATTGTCTGAGTCGCGTGAGAACCTCTCCGCCGGATAACCCGGGCATCATCCGATCCAGAAGAACGATATCGACAGTCGCATCGAACGCTTCCAAGGCTTCTTCGCCAGAGTACACAGTTTCGACAACATAGCGGTCTGCGAGCCACTCTGCATACAGCTCAGCCAAACTCTGGTCATCCTCGACGACCAGGATTTTTGTGTTTCCGTTTTGGGTCATAGTTTACGACACGATACCCGGTTTTTGTGAGTCCTCTTGAGCCGGTTGGGTGGGGACTTCCAGTGTGATCTCACTTCCATCGCCCGAGGTGTCGACTGAAATCGATCCCCCAGCACGAGTCACCAGTGCCCGCACCATCCACAATCCGAGTCCCTGCCCGTGACTTAGCGGCGTTTCTTCCCCAGTTTCGAGGAGATTTTTCTCCATATCTGGGAGTCCAGGCCCAGTATCGGAGACACAAATCTCTACCCACCGTTCATCGGCTTGCGAGACACTGATCTGTACGGATGGATGCTCAGTATCGTTCGCTGTGATGGCGTTCTCAACGAGCTCAGAAATCGCCTTCTCAAGGTCACTCGGTATTTGTGATTCTATATTGTGGTCGGCTGTGATAGTGATATTCGCATTAGCATGCTCGTCTTCTTTTTTGGCTTGAATATCCTCAGCTATTTGCTGAGCACTCTGGTGGGAAGCGAGAGCGCTCTCGCTCGTGAGTATATTCTGGAGCTCTTGGGTCTTGTTTGCCATTCTTTCCCACTTGTCGAGAGTGTCTCGGATCGTCGCAGCGTGCTGTTCACGAGTGTCTGTCTCTGTGTCCGACGCAAGCAGATCGACATACCCTCCCAGTTTCGTCAGATCATTTCGGATATTGTGCCGCATAATCCGGTGTAAGACCTGGACGTGTTGCCGACGCTGCTCCTGAGCTGTAATATCTCGTGCCTCGAATACTAGGAAGCTAAGCTCCCCGTGCTGGCTTGAGATCGGCTTGACCGAGAAGTCGAAGCTGGCGAGTCCACCAACGCCTTCTCCTTCCACGTTGAACCGAACGAATGAACCCGAAGATGCTTGAGTAACTGCCTGTCTGATTTGAGTTTGTACTTCAGACGAATGCGCGAACAGAGGGCACTCCCAGAGTGGTGTGCCTCTGCTTTCCTCCACACGTATGCCGCCGAACTCCATGAAGGGGTCGTTTAGCTCGAGGATTTCACCACTCTGGGTCATCAGGCCCGTCAATTGGAACGTTTGATTGAATACGGATTCGAATTTTTTCGTTTGTTCTCTTATATTACTGATGTCACGCATATATAACAGAAACCCGCCAATTGCTTCATCGTCAAAGAGATTCCGTCCACGTGCCTCTACGGTAACCCACTCGTCATCCGCATCCATTGCTTGGAACTCTAGCTGAACGCTTGCATCGGAATCCTCCAGGGCGGGGAAAAACGCTTCCATTACACGTTCCCTATCCTCAGGATGGATAATATCAAAGACGCTCTCTTGATTTAGCTGAGTTGGACCATATCCAAGTACCCGTTCAGCAGAGCCACTAAGATAGGTGAAACACCCGTCGCGATCTAAGATAGACACGACGTCGACTGATTCCTCAACGAACCGCTCTGTTCTACGCCGCTGTTGACGCTGGTTCGTAAGATCTCTGATGACTATCCCGTATCCCAGGAACACTCCATCTTCAGTTTGAAGAGGGACGTATGAGACCTCTGCAGGGAACGAAGATCCATCCTGACGGACTCGCTGTCCTTCGTGAGTACTTTCTCCTGCGAGTGATGCCTGTTTTAATAACCGATCAGCAATCCCACGTTTTTGATCCTGTTCAGGGTGTAACTCTGCTGCTGGCATACCAATTGCAGCTTCTTCGTCATATCCAAAGATGTCGGCTGCACCATCGTTCCAGCTGTCGATCTGTCCATCGTCATCGAGAAGGACAAAGGCGTATTCTTCGAGACTTTCCGAGAGGATCTCGAATCGCTTCCGCTCCTGTTGAATCTGCCGAATCCGTCGTTTTTGATCCGTTATGTCCGTGGCAATCGCGACAAGCCTCTCTCCAGTTTCGTCATCGGGTATCAGAACAGCATCTGTGTGTATCCATCGCGTTTGTTCGTTGGCATCAGTAACTCTAAAATCCTCAGACAAGTCGTTGATCTCGCCGACTCGTTCTAGTGAATCACGAACACGATCTCTATCTTCCGGCGCGACAATCTGTACGAACTCTTCATACTTGTCCGGATCATGGCCAAGTAAATCGACAAGCGTGTCGTCGAATGATATCTGATCCGTCTCAAGACTCCACTCTGCAATACCAGTGTCCGTTCCAGAAAGAACCAATTCGAGTTTCCGGTTCTGTTCTGCCAGGCTCCGAGTCCGTTGCCTCCGACCTGTTACGTCCTGCTGTATGCCAATAAACTTCGAAAGCGTACCATCTACATCAGTGACTGGCGTGACAGACAATCGATTCCAGTATTCACTCCCGTCTTTTCGGTAGTTTTTCAATTCTACTGTTACCGGTTCACCGGCCGCAATCGCCTCTCGAAGCTTCGATAGTTCTTCAGGGTCTGTCTCGGGTCCCTGGAGGAAACGTGGATTACGGCCTAAGGCGTCGTCCTCTTCGTAGCCAGTAATGTCGGTGAATCCTTTATTTACGTACTCGATCGGGTTGTCCTCTCGCTGTGGGTCGGTGATCATGACCCCAACATTCGAGGAGTCAATCGCTTGTTCCTTGAGTTCGAGTTCGCGCTTCCGTTCTCGTTGTGCAGTCTGATCGCGCACAGTACAAACGAGGGGGCCATCATCGATGATGGTCAGAGAGAGATCAGCCGGGAATGTGGTCCCATCCGGTCGGGATCCGGTTACCTTACCCCGCCAGTGGCCCTCCGACTCAAGAACAGGGAAGGCTTCCGACTCAAGACGCTCTACCTCATCTTCGTCATAGAGCATCCGCCATGAGTTGCCGAGGAGTTGGTCAGTATCATCGAATCCATACATACCCACGTGTGTCTCGTCGATGTAGGTGTATTCTCCATCCTCGAGAATAGCGAAGCCGTCTTTCGCATCCTCGACAGCCTGCTGGAACGTCTCTAATTCGCGACGGCGCTGCTCACGGGGTGTGATATCCCGACTGGAAATAACGAGCGATTCGACGCCTGATTCCCCTATAACGGGACGGATGGTCCCGGTAAAGAACTGAATCTCTCCCTCCGGTGTTGGGTATTTGGATTGGAAACTGACGTACTCACCTGACGCCGCTCGATCGATCCAGTCTTTTAGATCGTCCTGTAGAGTCTGAGAGTGTGACCACCACTCTCCCTCCCAAATCGGTTCCCCCAAAAGCTCATCTTTAGCGTGCGAAACGTATTCCAGAGCTGTTTCATTCACATCGATCACTTCACCAGTGGTTTCCAGTAATCCGACCAGCATCTCAGGATCTTCGAACACCGACTCGAAACGCTGCTCATTCTCCCGAAGTTCCGCTTGACGCCGATATTTTTCAGACACGTCACGGACAACACAGACGATTCGATCGTCTTCCAAGCGTGTCAGCGATAGTTCGGTCGGGAATTCTTCCTTGCCTTCTGGAGATGCAGTTACAGTGCCTCTCCACTCTCCATCAGATCGGAGCGCTGAAAGCGCCTCATCCTCTATGCGCTTGATTTCAACGGCATCAGTATACAAATCACGCCAAGTCTGCCCCAGTAACTCATCTTGGTCCTCGAACCCGTACATTTCGGCATGCGTTTGATCAACGTACGTGTACTCCTCGTTCTCCAGAATAGCAATCCCATCACTCGCGTTCTCGATAGCCGACTTAAACGACTCTAGGCGACGCCGGCGTTCCCGCTGTTCCGTCACATCTCTCGCAACGGTATGCATATAGGCCGCCCCATCGCGCTCGATCCGACGGTTCGAGAACTCGACATCAACTTTACTATTGTCGCTCCGAAGTAGTTTCGCTTCAGTGGTTGCTGGTTCGCCGGCTAAAATTTGGTCGTGGTAATCCTGATAGGCATGTAAGTCGACCTCTTCGTGAAGATCGGGAATACGCATCGAGAGGAGTTCCGCTCGCTCATAGCCAGTTAACTGGCAAGCAGCCTGATTCACTTGGACGAAGTTCGCATCTGAATCACTAATGAAAATGGCATCGTTGGAGCCTTCAAACAACGTGTGTGTCCAATCACGCTCGGCCTGTAGCTCCTCGACGTATCGGATTCGTGAAATTGCGTCTTCGAGATTCGAGGCGACGAGTTTCGCCAGTTCTGCGTCTTTCTGAGTAAAGGCATCCACTTCAGTAGCTCCGACACTCAAGACGCCGAAGTCCGAGATTGGCACGAGAATTTCGCTCCGAATCGGGGTGTCTGAATTATACGTGCCGTCGGCCTCGTGGACATCGTCGAACACTTCCGGACGGTTCTGTCTGTACACACGTCCGGCGAGAGAATCAACTGGAAGGATAGGTGCATCGCCAATCACCTCTTGTGCCTCGGTTGATTCGGCGATTGGGCGGAGTTCGTTTCCCTCTTCATTGTACTCCCAGATCGCCGAAAGAGGCGCATCAAAATTGAGATCCAACATTCGGACAGCAACGACAGAGACGTCCTCGATAGAACCAGCTTGATTCAGTTCCGAAGACAACTCGAGAAGTCCTGCGGGGGTATGGTCCGTGTACGCGTCTCCATCGCTCATACATCCGATGTTGTTGTTCCGCTGTATTATGTTTTCGCTTGGAGAACCATTTCATATCGGCCCCAATAGAATTGGTTCGATAAATATAGGGTACAGCTATTCAGCCTTGAGAATCAATCGTGGTAACAAGATGTCGACGGAAGCAGTTGCGGTACTCGGGCGGAAATACAGCGTAGATATACTGCGGGCGGCAAGGGAACCGCGATCAGTCAGCTGGCTGAGTCAAGAGCTAGATATTCCGATTGCCACTTGTTACAGACGTGTGAAGGAACTCTCTGAGAATATGTATTTAGAAGAGGTCACTGCGGACGAGAGCAGGGACAGAACACAGTACTGTCGAACGGCGGATAGTATTGAACTCAACCTTGCATCTGACGTATTGCTTAGCGGCTCTCGATCTTGGGAAACTCGAGAAGTACCAAGGGATACAATACCGTTAGATTCCGTTACGCTTGATGAGTTCTCCCAGACGATTGATATTGTCGAAGACTACTTCGGGAGTTTGATCGACGATGTTGCTGTTCATGCATCCATTTCACGCCGGCAACTTGTGGCGGTGCTGGCACGCGCCCAGCTCTCGGGTCACCAACTCGACACCGAGGGACTGACCGATAACGGCGACATCGTCCACCAGTCGAACGATGAGACACTCTTTTGGCTTGACGGTGATTTCTGGACGGAGCTGGGCGGGCTCCACTACTTGAGCCCAGACGAGGGACGAGCTGCCAGAGAAGTTCATCGCCGACTCATCGAGGCGGTCGCCGGAGACGTCGCCGACTACAACCGCGAGCGCGATCCGTTTATTCTCATCACGCAAACTCCTGGGTGTTGATATCGTTTTATTTGCTCCGTTCAATATCCAGGTCTATTGTGAGCTTCGGCCGCTACCGACCGTAGTATGTCGGACAGAAGAAGTCCTCGGTCGGGTATCATCGTTCTCGCTTCTTGACGGGTTGATTGGCGTTACTTGGGGAAGCGTCGGACTCACTGTTTGAAAAAAGCCCCTCCGTGCGGCTTGACCAAATTCGAGTCGTGTCTGTCGAGAACTGAATCCATTCGGTGGCTGGCAGTCTCGACGACGCGACAATGGGCGAAATCGACGACGCGCTCAAGTTAAGTCACGGGTTCGGCTGATCGAGAGACCCTGTACAAAGAAATCAGTGTCAGATCCGTATGCATTGAGACGACCAGTCTCAACTTCAGGAATAGTCGGTTGTGACCAGAGACGCAGAATCGGCAACGAAAAGCTTCGAGCGCTACGCTACGGAGCTATACGACCAGCACGTCGTCGCGCAGTTCGTACTCCATCTCGCGGGCGACGCGGTCGCGAATCTCGGAGCCGAACGCGCGCTCGACGAGATAGAACCCGGCGTCGAGTCCGGAGGTGACGCCTGCCGCGGAGACGACACCGTCGTCGACGACGCGCGCGTCCGCGACCTCCACCCCCGAGGCGGCGAGGTCATCGCGCGCGACGGCGTGGGTGGTTCCTTTCTCCCGGAAGAGACCGGCTTTCGCCGCCAACATCGCCCCGGTGCAGACGGTCGCGACGTTCGTCGCCTCGGGAAGTGCGGCGAGCCGGTCGGGAATCCGGCCGTCGTCGTACTCCGCGCGCACGCCCGGCCCGGGGTCGCTCCACCCGCCGCCGGGAACGACGAGCAAGTCCGGCTCACCGAGTTCGCCGTCGCTTCCGGCCCGGAGCCCGTGGCTCGCGGTGACGAAGTCGCGGGCGTCGAGCGTGACCATCCGGACCGAGCCCTCCTCGTCGGCGTATTCGAGCGCGTTCGCCAACACCTCGTAGGGACCGACCGCGTCGAGTTCGTCGAACCCGTCGTACAGCAGTATCTCTACGTCCATGCCGGCGGTTCGCGGGGTGCGCGATTCAACCTTGCGGCGGGTCGATACACCACCGGGAGACGAAAATCAGGTGACGCCGCCGGATCGGGCCTCGAACTCCTCGTGGGCGCGGGTCTCGTAGACCCCACGGAGCGTCTCGATTACGTCGAGCACGTCTTCGAAGCCGGTGTACAGCGGGGCCGGCGCGACGCGAATCACGTTCGGCGGGCGGAAGTCGACGACCACGTCGCGGGCTTTGAGCGCCTCGGTGAGCCGGTACGCCTCGGGGTGCTCGATGGCGACGTGACCGCCGCGACGGGAAGCCGCGCGAGGTGAGCCGACGGCGAACGAGTTGGGGAGCGTCCCGACGAGGTCGACGAGGTAGTCGGTGAGCGCGACGGATTTCTCGCGAATCCGGTCGATACCGGCCTCCAACGTCACGTCGAGCGCGCCGTCGAGCGGTGCAGCGGCGAGAATCGGTATCGTGCCGATTTGGAACCGGCCCGCACCCGCAGCGGGGGTGAACTCGTGGCGCATCTCGAACTGCGTCTCCTTCTCGTGGCCCCACCAGCCCGCGAGCGCGGGATGCAGGTCGGCGTTCGATTCGTGGCAAAACAGCCCGGCTATCGCCCCGGGACCGGCGTTCAGATACTTGTAGTGACACCAGACGGCGAAATCGACGCCGCGGTCGTGCAGCGAGTGCGGGACGACGCCCGCAGAGTGGGCCAAGTCGAAGCCGGCGTACGCGCCGTGTTCGTGCGCGAGGTCGGTCAGCCGCTCGATATCGAGCAGCTGCCCGGACCGGTAGAAGACGCTCGGGAGAAAGAGCACGTCCACGTCGTTCTCACGGAGGGCACGCTCGACGGCGTCGGGGGTAATCGTTCTGCCGTCGTCGGATTCGACGACCGTGAGGTGAGCGTCGGGGTCGAGCCCGCGCTGGCGGAGCTGGGCGCGGATGGCGTAGTGGTCGGTCGGGAAATCGAGGTCGTTGACGAGAACGGTCCCCGGGTTCGCAGCGTTGGCCGCGCTCCCGTCGTTCGCAGCGTCGTAGAAGGTCGCGATGAGCGTGTGGATATTCGCCGTCGTGGAGCCACAGACCGCGACCTCACGGTCGCGCGCGCCGACGAGCGGGGCGAGTTTCTCGCCGAGTCGCTCGCCGTAGTGGAACCAGTCGGGGTCGGCGTCGGTCCACCCTTCGACCGCGTGCTCGCGCCACTGCTCGACGGCGCGGTCTAAACTCGCCTCGGCGTCCGTCGACAGCGCGCCGAGGGAGTTGCCGTCCATGTACGTCCCCGGTACGTCGAACCGCTCCCGGAACGACGCGAGCGGGTCGGCGTCGTCGGCGGCAGTCGCCGCCACGCGGCGCGCGTTCGGGCCGGCATCGACCGATGGCGTCTCCATACCACCGTGTTCGTGTGCGAGTACAGGGGTCTTTCGGACGCACGGAGTAAATCGTATGTTGCGATATAGAATCGGCGTTTCGACTACTTGCGTAGCGACGGTTCCACGTCTGAGGACAGCTGTCGAGTGGGAAATGTCTGATAAGTGCCATGGGCTTTGAGTTGTTCCGGCTTTATAACGCCGATATGGCCCTCCGACGGCGGATGCTCCTCCTCGGTTCGACCGGCGTACTCACCATGCTTGCCGGCTGTAGTGGTGTTTCGTCTGTACTCGACTCGACCGGTGAGTCGCCGCCACACTGGGTGACGGTGTATCTCGGCGACCGTGAGGAGACACACGACGTGACGGTTACGGTGCGTGATAGCGACGACGAGACGCTGTTCGAGCAGTCGTACCAGCTCTCGGACGGGAACGAGGCCGACGAGGACGCCACCTTTCCCGCGTCGACGGGCCCCGAGACGGTGGTGGTCACCGTGGACGGGACGCGGTTCGAACGCGACTGGCCGGGATTCGAGACGGAACAGCTCCCGTGTGACGGGCCGAACACGTCGGGTATCGAGGTGTACATCGAGAACACCGACGGCCGCCCCGGGATTCGAATCGAACCGGATTGTCAGTCGGTGGGTGAGTCACGGTAACGTCACGTACCCCGAAGCTTGAGGGGCGCGCCGGCCGACACTGTTGCATGAGCGAACCGCTGGACAGCGACCTCGCGACGATTGTCGACGCCTTCGCGGCGACCGGCGTCCCCGACTGGCACACCCTCACGGTCGAGAGCGCGCGCGAGTTGGAAGACGACGTGTTCGCCCCCGACCGAGAGACGACGGTCAGATACACGCGCGATGTCGAAATCGACGGTCCCCACGGCTCGGTTCCGATACGCGCCGTTCGGCCGGCCGTCAGCGGTGAACTCCCGACGGTCGTCCTCTACCACGGCGGACTGTGGGCGCTCGGCTCGCTGGACTCCGTCGAGGATATCTGCCGAGAGATCGCGGTCCGGGCGCCGGCCGTCGTGGTGGCGGTCGATTACCGGCTCGCGCCCGAACACCCGTTTCCGGCGGGCCTGGACGACTGTATCGCCGCGTACGCGTGGGCGCGTGACAACGCCGACGCCTTCGGGGGCGACCGCACCCGCGTGAGCGTCGCGGGGACGAGCGCCGGGGCGAACCTCGCCACCGGCGTCGCCCGCTTCTGTCGCGACGGCGATATCCCGACGCCGGACCGCCAGACCCTGCTGTATCCGATGGTCGACGACGACCGGACGCGCGAGTCCTACACGGAAAACGAGTCGGGGCCGCTGCTCTCACGGGACGCAATCGAACACTTCTGGGAGGCGTATCTCCGCTCGCCGGTCGACCGCGCGAACCCCTACGTCGCGCCGCTCCGCGGCGACCAGTCGGGACTACCGACGACGACCGTCGTCACCGCCGGTCACGACCCCCTCCGCGACGAGGGAGTCGCGTACGCGGAAACGCTCGAAACAGCAGGAGTCGAGACGGACCACCACCACTACCCGTCGATGTGTCACGGCTTCCTCTCGCTGACGGACGGGGTCGCGGTCGCGGACGAGGCGATGGACGCGGTCGCCGACCGTATCGTCGATTAAATCGCGGCGAGCCCGCCGTCAACGACGTGGACCTCGCCGGTGACGTAGCCCGCGGCGTCGCTCGCCAGATACACGGCGGTGCCGGCGATCTCCTCGGGGTCGGCGAACCTATCTGCCGGAATCCCGTCGAGCAGCTCCTCGCGAATCTCGTCGTTCCCCCGGACGCCCTCGGTGAACTCCGTGATGACGTAGCCGGGCGCGAGGCAGTTGACCCGAACTTCGGGCGCCCAGTCGGCCGCGAGCGTCTTCGTCATCCCCGCAATCGCGTGTTTCGAGGCGGTATAGGGAGCCTGTGACGGCAATCCGACGACGCTCCCGACGCTGCCGATGTTGGTGACGGAGCCTTCGCCGTCGCGGTCGGTGACGCGAGTCGCGAACTCGCGGGTACACCGGAAGGTGCCCGTCGCGTTCACGTCCATGATATGCTCCCACGTCTCGGTGTCGAGGTCGGTCGCGTCTCCGAAGAAGGGGTTCGTCCCCGCGTTGTTGACGAGCGTGTCGACGGGACCGAACTCGCGTTCTGCCGTGTCGAAGACGCGTTCGATGTCGGCTTCGTCGGTCACGTCACCGACACAGGCGACGGCGTCTCCGCCGGCGTCGTGGATGCGGTCGACGGTCGCGTCGAGGGCGTCCTCGCTGCGGGCGACCGGGACGACGGCCGCGCCGGCGTCCGCCATCGCGACGGCGATCGCCTCGCCGATACCGCGGCTCCCGCCCGTGACGACCGCGACCGACCCGTCCAGTGAGAACATATCGAGTGTCATGGTCGAACGTGCGCCGGGGACCCCAAGACTGTTTCCTCGGTGAGGGAGCCGACAGCGCAGCTTCGTTCGCACCGGACGCCGATTCTGTATCGCCACATGCGATTTATGACTCGCGGCGTGCCACGAGTGGCTTTTGCGTCTCCGGCGGGTAGCAGGCCGCATGGTCCAGAACGTCGCTCCGCTGATGGCGGAGTTGGAGCCGGAGGATTTCTATCTGCTCTCCGGGCTCGAACAGGGGATGCGGTTCTCGCGGTGGGTCGCACGCGGGAAGATTGCGGAGTTCTCGCGGCTCGACGGCGAGGAGATGGAGTACCGGCTCGACCGGTGTGAACAGCGCGAGCTCATCGAGCGCAAAACGATCCAATACACCGGCTTCCGGCTCACCTTCGAGGGGTACGACGCGCTCGCGCTTCGCACCTTCTCCGAGCGGGAGACCATCGAGGGGGTCGGTGCACCACTCGGCGTCGGCAAGGAGTCGGACGTGTACGAAGCGCGTTCCTACAAGCCGCTGGCGTTGAAGTTCCACCGCGAGGGGTACACCAACTTCCGCGAGGTGAACCGCGAGCGCGAGTACACGGCCGACAACAACCACATCTCGTGGTTCTACACCGCGCGAAAGGCGGCCGAACGCGAACACGAGGCGCTCCGGGCGGTCTATCCGGAAGTGTCGGTCCCCCAGCCCGTGGGCCAGAGCCGCCACGCGCTCGTGATGGAGAAACTCGACGGCGTGGAGCTGTCGAAGGCGAAGCTCAACCCCGAACAGGCCGTCGGCGTCCTCGATTTGATTTTAGACGAGATGGCCGAAGCCTACCGACAGGGGTACGTCCACGCCGACATGTCCGAGTACAACGTCTTCGTCGCCAGCGACGGCGTGACGGTGTTCGACTGGCCACAGGCCGTGCCGACCGACCACGAGAACGCCGGAGAGTTCCTCGAACGCGACTGTGACAACATCGTCGGCTACTTCCAGCGGAAGTATCCGAGCGAACTGCCCGAAATCGACACCGAACGCCTCGCTGCAACGCTTCGCGACGGTAGCTTCGACGGAATTCGACTGCTCGCGTAACTGAGCCGCCGTTTTTGTCCCAATCCCGTGTCGCGTCGGCAGCCGTCGTATTCGTAGTGATAAACTACATGCCGCGATATCAAATTCGGCCTATCGGTCAAATCGGCGGGCGGAACAAGAGGCCCGAAACAGGCAGAGATATTCGTGTTTCCAGAGTCACACCGTTCTCTACTTTGGAATCCAAATCGTACCGGTCGCACAGCGGCGTAAATCATCTGCCGAGGTCAGACGCAGCGAGAGAAACACGGACTGGAGGGCAGTACGGACACACTGTTCAGCGAAGCGAGTGACGTGTCGGTTTGGATTCGTAGCTGTGTACTCGTGAGTCGTGAGGATTCGAAAGGGGAAACCCGGTAAATACGGAGTGCGTAGAAGTAGGTAATGAGTCAACGCACGAGCCACATCAGTATCCGAGGGATGAGCTGTGCGAACTGCTCGCAAACCGTCGGGGAGGCCGTCGGCTCGCTCGACGGCGTGACAGAGGCAGATGTCAACTACGCCACCGACGAGGGGACCGTGACGTACGACCCCGAGCGCACCTCGTTGAGCGAGATATTCGGCGCAATCAAGGACGCCGGCTACACGCCGGTGACCGAATCGACCACGATCGCAATTACCGACATGTCGTGTGCGAACTGCTCGGAGACGGTGCAGGAGACACTCGAAGCGACGGCCGGCGTCGTCGCTGCCGAGGTGAACTACGCGACGGACGAGGCGCAAGTGACGTACAATCCGGCCGAGGTGGACGTGGCGGCGTTTTACGATGCCATCGAGCGAGCCGGCTACAGTCCCGTCCGCGAGGAGGAAGCGGACGGAGAGTCGGACGGCGACGCCCGCGAGACAGCCAGACAGGAAGAGATGAACCGACAGCTTCGATTGACCCTGTTTGGCGCGGTGTTGTCGCTTCCCCTGCTCGTGTTCATGACCGACCACCTGCTGGGGGTGGGTCTCGTCGGCGACGAGGTGGTCGGCGTGTCGACGGGGTGGGTCGCGTTCGCGCTCGCGACGCCCGTCCAACTCGTGCTCGGGCGACCGTTCTACGAGAACGCCTACCGGGCGCTCGTGCGCAATCGCCGCGCGAACATGGACGTACTCATCGCGTTGGGCTCCTCGACGGCGTACGTCTACTCGGTCGCGGTCCTGCTCGACGTGGTTGCCGGCGAGGTGTACTTCGACACCGCCGCGTTCATCCTCGTGTTCATCACGCTGGGTAACTATCTGGAGGCGCGCTCGAAGGGACAGGCCGGCGAGGCCCTCCGGAAGCTACTGGAGATGGAGGCCGACACCGCGACCCTGCTGGAGGACGACGGCACCGAGCGAGAGGTGCCACTCGACGAGGTCGAGGTCGGCGACCGGCTGAAGGTCCGCCCCGGCGAGCAGATTCCGACCGACGGCGTCGTGACGGAGGGACAGAGTGCGGTCGACGAGTCGATGGTGACCGGCGAGTCCGTTCCCGTCGAGAAGTCCGCCGGCGACGAGGTGGTCGGCTCTACGATTAACGAAAACGGCGTGCTCGTCGTCGAGGCGACGAAGGTCGGCAGCGACACCGCCCTCCAGCAGATCGTCCAGACGGTGAAGGAGGCACAGTCACGCCAGCCCGACATCCAGAACCTCGCCGACCGCATCTCGGCGTACTTCGTCCCGGCGGTCATCGCGAACGCTCTGCTGTGGGGGGTGGTGTGGTTCCTGTTCCCCGAGACGCTGGCAGGGTTCGTCGACGCGCTCCCGCTGTGGGGGCTCGTCGCGGGCGGGCCGGCAGTGGCGGGCGGGACGATTTCGGTCTTCGAGTTCGCCGTCGTCGTGTTCGCGTCGGCGGTCCTCATCGCCTGCCCCTGTGCGCTCGGGCTAGCGACGCCCGCCGCCACGATGGTCGGGACGACGCTCGGTGCACAAAACGGCGTCCTGTTCAAAGGCGGTGACGTGCTCGAACGGACGAAGGACGTAGACACCGTCGTCTTCGACAAGACGGGGACGCTCACGACCGGCGAGATGGAGCTGACCGACGTGGTCGCCCTCGGTGCCGAAGACGACGGGACCGCGGCCGACGGCGGCCAACTCACCGCGCGCGAGCGACTCGACGAGGGCGACGTGCTCCGGCTCGCAGCGAGTGCCGAACGCGGGAGCGAACACCCCCTCGCCCGTGCGATTGTCGACGGCGCGACGGCCCGCGGACTGGACGTGACCGACCCGGAGGCGTTCGAGAACGTCCCCGGACAGGGGGTCGTGGCGACCGTCGACGGCGAGGAGGTGCTCGTCGGCAACCGGACGCTCCTGCGCGAGAACGACATCGACCCGGAGCCGGCCTTGGAGACGATGGAGCGACTGGAGCGTGCGGGGAAGACGGCGATGGTAGTCGCTCACGCCGGGGAGGCCGTGGGCGTCGTCGCGAACGCCGACACGGTGAAAGGAAGCGCAGAGAGTGCCGTGAGCCAGCTTCGCGAGCGCGGTATCGAAGTGAATCTGCTCACCGGCGACAACGAACGCACCGCACGCGCGGTCGCCGAGCAGGTCGGCATCGACCCCGAGAACGTCCGGGCCGAGGTGCTCCCCGAAGACAAGTCCGACGCCGTCGAGGCGATTCAGGCCGAGGGCGAGCGTGCGATGATGGTGGGAGACGGGGTGAACGACGCGCCGGCGCTCGCGGTCGCGTACGTCGGCACGGCGCTCGGGAGCGGGACGGACGTGGCCATCGAGGCCGCCGACGTGACCCTGATGCGCGACGACCCGGTCGACGTGGTGAAGGCCGTCCGCATCTCCGAGGCGACGCTCGCGAAGATCAAGCAGAACCTCGTGTGGGCGCTCGGCTACAACACGGCGATGATTCCGCTGGCTTCCCTCGGGCTGCTCCAGCCGGTGCTCGCGGCTGGCGCGATGGCGATTTCGAGCGTCTCCGTGCTGTCGAATAGCCTGCTGTTCAGACGGTACACGCCCGACCACGACTACAAACTGCTCGGTCGGCTTCGGTGAGCAAAGAAAGGAGGAAGCTGCCGGCGCGGTCTACCGGCCGCGGTCCTTACCCTTGCCCTTGCTCGCTGCCTTCACGAGCGCTTCGAGGTCGAGGTGGCCCGAGCCGTGGTAGAGTTCGCCCTCGGCTTCCTGTGAGGCGGTGTCGCGGATGAGCTGTTCGACCTCCTCGACGCTGGCGTCGGGGTCGAGCGAGCGCACGAGCGCGACGGCTCCCGAGACCTGCGGGGCGGCCATCGAAGTGCCGGCCTTCCAGCCGTAGCTCGACACGACGTTTCCGTCGGCGTCGACCGTGTTGACGGTCGAGTAGACGAGGTCGTTGTAGGCGTCGGGGTTCGACGCAATCGCCTGTAGGTCGGCGTTGCCGCCGGCCGCGCTCACGTCGACGGCGCTGCCGTAGTTCGTGTAGAAGGCCGGCTCCGTCGTCGGCTCCTCGAGACGGTTGCCGCGGAGCCACTGCTCTTCGTTGTCTGACTTCTTGCCGCCCCAGCCGACGCCGATTGGCCCGGTCGCGCTAACGCCGAAGACGCCCTCCGCCTCGGTCGGGAGACTGAGGACTTCACCGCGCTCGGGGTCGACGCGGTCCATGTTCAGGCTGTCGTTGCCGGCGGAGTTGACGACGACCGTCCCCTGCTCGCGGGCGTAGCTGGCGACCAGTTCTGCGATCCGGAGTTCGGCGCGCAGCGACGGCAGTTCCTCCGGGAACACGTACGGGAACGGGAAGCCGACGCTGTAGTTGATGGCGTCGCAGTCGTTCTCTGCCGCCTTCACCCACGCGGCGTAGCCGTCGCCCTGGTATCCTTCCATTCCGGAGAACATCCGGTAGGCGATGATTTCCGTGTCGGGGGCGGTACCGAGCACGCCGCCGCCGGGACCGTCGTTGCTGTTCGTCGCGGCGATGGTGCCGGCGACGTGGGTGCCGTGACTGCCAGCACCGTTCGGGCGGAAGTCGTACGGGTCGCCCGTGACGTTCTCCGAGAGGTCGGCGTTGACGACGTCTTCGAGGTCCGGGTGGCCGTCGTAGACACCGCTGTCGACGACCGCGACGCGAGTCCCCTCGCCGGTCGCGGTGTCGTGGACGACCTTCCCGTTGCCGGGTTTGTCGGTGAGGTTGTTGCTGAGATTCTGGGCGCGTTTGTCCCACTGGAACTCGGAGTTCGACGGGGCACCGTCGTGGTTGTGGCTCGCCGACCGCTCGTCGACGCTCGGCCCGTCCTGCGACTCGACTGCACCGGTCGTATCATCGCTCAGGTCGATTTTGATGTCCGGGACGGTCGCCCCAGGACCGCCGACACGCTCCTGGTCGCCGCGTGCTACCAGTACGTCCGCTTGTGAGAGGTCGTGGATAATCTCTACGTCGTCGGGGACCTCGCTCCGGGAGACCTCGGTGAGATTAATGAAGAATCGTGCGTTCTCGCCGGTACTTGCGCTCACGTTCCCCGCGAGCGTGAGTCCGCCGAGCGTTGCACCTGCCGTCTTCAGCATCGACCGTCTGGTATGTCGAACCATACAACGGCGTATAAATCGCGATTGATAAATATTGGCATTTTATTTTGTTGCAGAAATACCAATTTATTTTTGCGCTAACCTATCACTCGGCGCTGGCGTGGTCCAACGTGTTTAGGGTCGGTGGGGGCAAACGGTCGGATGGCAGAGGGAGTCCGGCCACCGCCTTACCGGGAGTAGGACCCCGGTGGCGAGGAAAGTCCCCCCACCGACCGGGCAGGCGACTGGACACACGTCCAGAGCGGGAGACCGCTGGCACTGGAACAGCAACGACACGTCCACTCCGGAGTGATGATGCGCGCGACCCGACCCGCGAGGGAAGGAAGCTAACCCGCAGAACGCCGATGGAGTGGGAGCGATGGAACGGCGAATCCTCGCCGGTGCAAGCCCGTCGTTCATTGGTAGCCCGGCGACCGCGACGGGTGCTCAGCCGAATGCCGGACCGAACAGAAGGGGGCTTACTCCCCTCAGCCGCACCTTTTTGCACGACGAGTCTTCGGCTCGTCGGCAAAAATCTGCACCGCGAGACGCTTCGCGTCTCGCCAGCTCTCGTTCGCTACACTCACGAGAACATCAAAAAGACATGTCGCCCCTCCCGTTGGTCGGGGCTCGGTCCTGCGGCTCGCGTCGCTCGCTGCAGTGAACCGCTCGCTCGTTCCTCGCTCGCGGATGCTGGCGTGAGAGGGTGATTCTATTCTGCTCTGAATCCGACCCGTTCAGCATCCCGCGCACACCGTTCAGTCGCAGCGTCGATATCGAACTCGCGGACGATGTCGCCGTCCTCGATGAGCGGTTCGAGGAGGGATTCGCCGTTGTCGGGGGCGGGCGCGTCTGCCGGCTGGACGACGTGGTCGCCGTCGACGCGGTAGACGGATTTCGCGCCCGTTAGCTTCCCGCGCTTGGCTGCGCCCTCGCCGTCGCGCTCCACGATATCGAGTCCGAAATCCGTCGGCGGCGTGTCGGAGATGGCCGAACCGACGCCGAAGCCGTCGACGTACGGCCGGAGCTGACGGACCGTCTCGGCGGTGATACCGCCGGAGACGAAGATGTCCACGTCTTCGAAGCCGGCATCGTCGAGCGTCCACCGCACCTCCCGGACGATGTGCTCGAAGTCGCCGCGCCGGGAGCCGGTGGTGTCGAGTCGGACGCCGTCGAGGTTCTCGACCGCGCGGGCTGCCCGGACCGCCTCCTCCGTCTCGTCGGCGTAGGTGTCGGTGAGCGCGATACGGGGCACGTCCTCGGGGGCGTGCTCGTCGAACGCCTGCCACGCCTGCTCCTGCTTGCCGCGGCCGAAGGCGATGACGAGCGCGTGGGGCATCGTCCCGCTGGGCTCTCGGTCGAGTACGTCGCCCGCGCCGACGTGTGAGAAGCCGTCCATCCCGCCGACGAGGGCGCTGCGTTCGAGCGCGGCGGCCGTCGATGGGTGAACGTGGCGCGCACCAAACGAGAGGGCAGTCCGGTCGCGGGCGGCGGTCGCAATCTCTCTCGCGCCCGTCGCCCACGCGCTCGCAGGCGAGAGGAAGCCCAGCAGCGACGTTTCGAGTTCGGCGAACTCCAGGTAGTTCCCTTCGATGCGCATCACCGGACCGCCGTCGAACAGCTGGCCTTCTCGGAGGGCGTAGGCGTCGAGGTCGTGGCCGGCGAGCAGGTGGGCGGCGTCCTCAATGCCAGCGAACACCTCGAACTCGCCGGTCGGGAACTGGTCTGCGGTTACCTCACACACGACGTGCGGGTCGCGGCCTGCGCCCTCGAGCGCCTCGCGGGTGCGCTGGAAGTAGGCGTCCGTCGCCCGGCCGCTCGCGATGGCGTCGGGCGAGACGATATCGAACATACCGGACGGTTGATCGGCCCGGCGAAAAGTCTACTCGTGAACGTCCGGCAGGTCGCCGGTCGTCGGCGCGTTCACGATGGTGACGGTGTCACCCTCGACGGTGACGCGGAAGGCGTCGGCGTACGGTCCGTCGTCGATAGTGTACACCGCACCGGACTGCTGGCTGCCGCCCCAGTAGGCGAGCAGGTCGGCGTAGGCGTCGGCGAACTCCTGGGCGTCCTGTCGGCTATCCCAGACGGACTTCCAGACGTACGCCGACTCGTTGTCCTTCTGGTAGATGTGCATGCGGTCGCCGTCCCAGCCGCGCACCGGCGCAGCGGTGTATTTGAACGGCGGCTGGACGATGTTCCCCTCAGCGTCGATGTTCAACAGCTCCTGTGGCTGAAGTACGGGCTGGTTTCCGGTGTCGGCGTACAGCGTGTACCCGAACATGGCTGTCATCGCCGACTGGCCGAGTCGGGCCGTCGGGTTTCGCTCCGGCGGGTCGACCCGCTCCCAGCCGTTCGTGGTCCGGTCGCGTAAGCTCACGTCGGTCGGCGGGTCCGGGTCGATGGCGTACTTCTCGGGGGTGGCGACCTGTTCGGTCGAGGCCGGCAGGTCGTCGTACATCTGGTTGATGCGGTCCCAGCCGCCACGCTCCTGGTAGAACTCGATGAAGGCCGGTCCCTCGTCGTACGGGAAGTAGTTCATGATGTAGATGCCCAGGTGGATGTCGCCGCCGGAGCCGGAGCCGGACTGCGGGGCGGAGAGACACTGCCACTCGTCGCCACAGCGGTCCATGTAGCGCTCCTCGGTGAGACTCGCGTCGCCCTCGATGAGCCCGTTCTGTGCGTTGGACTGCTCGCGAGAGCTTGCGGTGATAGAGGTGAGATCGAACTGCTGGTCTTGGAGGGCGTGGGTGAGTTCGTGGCCGAGGGTGCGCTCGCCGGGGAGGTCTGCCGTCTCGCCGCCGTAGATGACGACGATGCGGTCGTTGCGCGGGGTGTAGAAGCCGGCGACCGAGGAGCCACGGTTCGACTGCTGGACGGCGAGGGAGTCGCGGTCCTCGCCGACGAGGAACAGCGCCTCGAACTTCGCGTTATCGAAGGTCGTGAAGGCCGCAGACCGGTTGCCGCCGCCGGCGTACTGGCTGTCTTGGTACTCCTCGCGGGACATCAGCTCGACGGGCACCGTCGCGTTGAACTCCATCTCGCGGACGACCTCGACGCGAGCCATCGCGCGGGCGACGATGCGCTCGCGTTCGGCCTCGCTGAGTCCGTCGCTGCGGTCGACGCTGATGGTCTCGTTGGCCCAGTAGCCGTTCTCCCACCCGAGCACGTCGGTTTCGGGGTCGGGGAGGTCGGTGACGGGTTCGGCGGTCGCGGTCTGGTTCGCCGACGGCGTCGGCGTCGCAGTCTCCGGTGCGGGGGTCGGCGTCGTCCCGTCGGTCGGCGTCGGGGTCGAGCCGCTGTAGCCGACGCTACAGCCGGCGAGGGCGACGAGAACGACGAGGAGGACGGTCGAACGTGCTCGCATACCGCATACTCGGCCCCCACGACAAAAAACGGCGGTGTCCACGGGGTGATACTTTTCGGCGTCGCCGCCGTTCGTCCGGTATGGCGATGTTCGACCCGGCGACGACGGCGCTCGTCGTCGTCGACATGCAACGCGACTTCTGTCACCCGGACGGGGCGCTGTACGCCCCCGGCAGCGAGACGGCAATCGAGCCGTGTGCCGATCTCGCGCACGCGGCCCACGACGCCGGTGCGCGCGTCGTCTACACGCGCGACGTCCACCCGCCCGACCAGTTCGACGGAACCCACAGCTACGACGAGTTCGACCGCTGGGGGGAACACGTCCTCGAAGGCTCGTGGGGAGCCGAGCTGTGTGACGACCTCCCCGTCGAGGACGGCGACCACGTCGTGGAAAAACACACGTACGACGCCTTCCACGAGACGGAACTCGACGGCTGGCTCTCGGCGCGGGGCATCGACACGCTGCTCATCTGTGGGACGCTCGCGAACGTCTGCGTGCTCCACACGGCCGCGAGCGCCGGGCTGCGCGACTACCGAGTCGTCCTCGCCGAGGATGCGATCGGCGCAATCGAGGAGGAACACCACGAGTACGCGACCGACCACGTCGAGTGGCTGGTGGGCGAGCGCACGACCACCGACGAGGTCGCCTTCGCGTGAGTATCCGACCCGTCCGGGAAGGGGACCGCGACGAGATACTCGCGCTCCACCGCGCTGCCATCCGGTCTGCCGGCTCCGACCCCGACGACGTGCCCGGCAACGAGGACCTCGACACGCCGGTCGCCGCCTACCGTGGCGTGGGCGGCGAACTGCTCGTGCTCGAAGCGGAGGGCGACATCGTCGCGATGGGCGGGTACAAGCCCCGCGACTCCGGCGTCGAACTGCTCCGGATGGCCGTCGCCCCCGACGCACAGGGCGAGGGGTACGGCTCACGCATCATCGAGGCGCTGGAAGCCCACGCCCGCGAGGCGGGCTACGAGCACGTCGAGTTGGAGACGACGGCGCGACAGGAGCAAGCGATGGGGTTCTACCCGAGCCACGGCTACCACGAAGCCGGGCGACGACAGGACGGCGAGTACGAGGTCGTCCGGTTCGAGAAGTCGCTCTAGGCGCGAAAGAGCCGGTAGGCCCCGGTCGCGAGCGCGACGGGCGTCGTCTCGCCGTCGTGTTCACTTTCGAGGAGAATCTCGCTCACCCCGACCGTCTTGCCCGCGCGGGTCACCTCGGCGGTCGCGGTGAGGTCGCCGCGGGCGGCCTCCAGATAGTTGACGCTGAGATTGATCGTGGCCATGCCGGCGGTGAGCGGGTTGTCGAGTTCGCCGCGGAGCGCCATCCCGCCGGCCGTGTCGGTGAGCGTGGCGGCGACCCCGCCCTGAATCGGGTGGCGGGTGTCGTCTTCGGCCCCGGTCCACGGGACGTTCGTCAGCTTTCGGTCGTACGGAATCGCCATGACGGCGCGACCGCGTTCGAGTTCCTCGACCGTGACGCCGAGCCACGAGAGAAACTCGTGGTGGGTGTCGATGTACTCCTGGAGCGCGTCGGCCGAGCCGTCTGGAAGTTCGTCCACGACGAGCAAAAGAGCGAGCGCGGCTTGTAGCCTACGCTGGGACGCTGCGGTCGAGCCCGGCGATGTGAGCCGCGAGGTCGGTCGTCGTGACGATGCCGATGAGTCCGGCGTCGTCGTCCACGACGGGCAGGTGGTGGACGCCGGACTCGACCATCAGGTCGGCGGCGTCGGCGACGCTGGCCTGGGCGGAGATGGTGACCGGCGTGTCGGACATGTACGCCGAAACTGGCGTCTGGTCTTTCGGCTCTTGGCCCGCGACGATGTGGACGAAGTCCGTCCGGGTGAGAATCCCGGCGAGTTGGTTGTCGTCCTCGACGACGAGCACCGACCCCACCTCGGAGTCGATCATCAGCTTCGCCGCCTGCTCGACGAGCGTGTCGGGCGTGACCGTCTTGAGGTCGGTCGACATGAGCCGCGCGACAAAGATATCGTCCATGATAATTGAGTACACATGGCAGGCTATAAACTTAGCGGCGGTGGCAGTCACTGACGCGGATGGCGAGTGGCAAGCGCGGCGACGGCGTCGCGGGCGTACCCCTCGGGGACGTAGACGAAGGGAATAGTGCGTTCGAACTCGCGGCCGCCGTAGAGACCGTGGTCCGCGACGGACTGGACCCGACCGCGGTGAGCGAGCGGGATGTCCCGCAGTTCGCCGGGTTCGTACTCGGGCACGTAGGAGTGTTCGACCCACACCTCGTGGTCCGGGAGGTCGAGGTCGTCGGCCAGCGCCGCTTCGAGGCGGTCGTCGTTGTCGATGAGCCACCGGGCGTACGCGTCGGGGTCGACGCCGTCGGGCACAGCGTCCCCGAATCCGAGCCGGTGTTTCCAGCACGACTCCGCGAAGTCGCGAGAGCGATACCGGTCGTAGAGGTCACCGAACGCCTCGCTCGGCGGGTCGGCGGCCGCCTCGCGGAACCGTTCGAGCAGCCAGAAGTCGTCGACGCCAGAGAGGACGGCGTCGGCGGTGATGAGGTCCTCGCGGGCGGCGAGTTCATCCAGCAGTCGCTGGAACAGCATGTTCGCGTACACCGACTTGTGGTGTTGGGTGACCCACTGGTACAGGGAGACGCGCCCCTCCAGATAGTTGCCGATGGCCGAGAGTGCCCCCTCCGCGAGCGCGAGGCCGGCTTTCGGGTGGGCGGTGTAGGCGCTCGTCATCCGGTCGGTGTCGATATCCAGCACGTCCGCGCCGGTCATGTGGTCGTCTCTGACCATGTAGTCGAGCCGGTCCACGTCGACGGGCGAGTGGAGAATCTCGGGGCCGACGCCGTACTGCCACGCCGCGCCGGTCTCGTAGGCGAGACTCCAGCCGAGCACGTAGCCGGCCACCTCGGTCGGCGAGACGCCGAGCGCATCCAGCGCGTCGTCGTACACCTCCAGGATGTGGACACACGAGAGCAGTTCGTGGGGGGCAGCGCGCTCGATGGGTTTCGGCCAGCCGTTCACGTCGGGCGCGACGGCCCGAAACCGGGCGACGAAGCCCGTCTCGGCGAGTCGGTCCCGGAGCGCATCCACGTCGAGGTGGCGCTCGCCGAGATGTGACAGCGGCGGGTGACCGATGTCGTGGAGCAGACTCGCGCACGCGAGCGTCTGTTCGATTTCGTCCAACTCGGCGGTCGTCGCGCCGTCGGTGAAGTACGACTGCCCGCGGAGATTGGTGAACACCTCGCTGGCGAGGTGGTAGACGCCGAGCGAGTGTTCAAACCGGGTGTGTGTCGCCCCGGGGTAGACGAGATGGGTGGCCGAGAGCTGGCGGACACGGCGGAGCCGCTGGAACTCCGGCGTGTCGACCAGTCGCTCGACCAGCGGCTCGGCCAGCTCGATGTAGCCGTGGACGGGGTCTTTGATGCGGCGCGTGCTCATTTCCAAGGGAAACACGGGGGCCGCCGGAGACGGTTTCGGTTCAGAACGGGTAGGTGACTTCGGTTTCAGCCTCCGAGAGCGTCCACAGCCGGGTGGCCAGCGTCTCGTCGTACGAGCGGTCGGTCGACTCCTGCGGCTCGGGGGCACCGCGCATCTGGCCGAAGCCGCTCGGGCCGATGTACTGCCCCCCTTCGGCGTCGCGGTCGGTCGCCGCGTAGAGGGTGGGCAGCGCACCGTCGGCGGCCGACTGTGCGATGACGCGATTGATGACGCCCATGACGACGCGCATCGGGAGGGAGGTCGCCGCGCCGCTTTGCAGATTCGTCGCGGCGAAGCCGGGGTGACAGGCCAGGCTCGTCACGTCGCTGCGGCGGTCGAGTTCGTACGCGAACAGGAGGTTCGCGAGCTTCGACTGGCCGTAGGCTTCCCAGCGGTCGTAGCCCGCGCGCGAGTGTGGGTCGTCGAAGTCGATGTCACCGTTCTCGTGGGCGCGCGAGGAGACGGTGACGACGCGGTCGCGTATCTGGTCGACCAACAGACCGGTGAGCGCGAAGTGGCCGAGATGGTTCACGCCGAACTGCATCTCGAAGCCGTCGTCGGTTTCGGCGCGGGGAATCGCCATCACGCCGGCGTTGTTGACGAGCACGTCTATCGGACCGTCGAGCCGGTGGGCGAAGTCACGGACCGAGTCGAGATTCGCCAAGTCGAGCGGCTCGACCCGAAGGCTCGCGCCGGGGATTTCCTCGCGAATCTCGTCTCGGGCGGTCTCCCCGCGGTCGAGCGAGCGACAGGCCATCACGACCGTGCCGCCGGCGCGGGCGAGTTCGCGCGCCGCCTCCTTGCCGATGCCGCTGTTCGCACCGGTGATCACGAATCGGCGGTCGCTCTGGTCGGGAATATCGTCCGTGCTCCAAGTCATACCGGACGGAGGGTCGCCGCGAGCAAAAGCGCTCGCTCCAGACCGGACGACACAAGCGTCGGCTCTCCCCACGACGGGTATGACGCGACTCGTACTTGCGGCCGGGACGACCGAGACCGCGGCCATCGAGGGACTGAGTGCGGCGGGGACGGACGGCGACCTGCTCGTCCACACGCCGAGTGCCGACGCCGAGATACTGGAGTACGGAAAGCCGGTGCGCGCGCCGGTGACGCCCGTCTCGCCGGCCGGCTGTCCGACGCCGGCGGTCGTGACCCGCGCCGTGCGCGAACGGCTCGACCTGCCGCTGACGGTCGTTGACGCCGGCCTCGCGAAGCCGACGGCTGCCGGCACCGTCACCGTCGGCGCGACGCCGGGTCGCGACATCCGCGAGGAGGAACCGGTCCCGACGGCCTACGGCGTATGGGAAGCGGCCCGGCAGTTCGGGCGCGCGCTCGACGAGGACCTGCTGCTCGCCGAGACGGTTCCCGGCGGGACGACGACCGCGCTCGGGGTGTTGACGGCGCTCGGTGAGACGGACGCGACCGGCGTCTCCTCGTCGCTCGCGGCGAACCCGCTCGACCTGAAACGGGAGGTGGTGGCGGCGGGACTGGACGCCAGCGACCTCAACGCCGGCTCGTGTGCGGGCCAGCCGCGACGCGCCGTCCGTCGGATGGGCGACCCGACGGCCGCGGTGCTGGGCGGACTGACCGTCGGCGCGCTGGAGACGGACACGCCGGTGACGCTGGCCGGCGGGACGCAGTTGCTCGCCGTCGCCGCGCTGGCTCGCCACGCCGACGCCGACGGCCGGCTCTCCCTCGCCACCACCTCCTTCATCGACGCCGACCCGAACGTGGACCTGTCTGCCGCCGCCGACGCCTTCGAGTTGGACGTGACCGTCACCGACCCCGGCTTCGATGAGAGCCACGTCGCCTTCGAGCGATACCTCGCCGGCGAGGCGAAGGAGGGTGTCGGGATGGGCGGTGCGCTCGCGGTGGCCGACGCTGCCGGCGTCCCAATGGCCGACGTGCGCGACGGCGTTATCTCGACCTACGAGCGGCTCCTCGGATAGCGAACAGCCGGCTGGGTACGCGCGACGCTACGCCGGGCTCCCGTCTCGGGCGTCGCGGGCGACTCGTTACATGGGGTCGCTGGCCTCGGCTTCTGATTTGAACCTTCGTGCAGTTGTTGTGTCTTCAGCGTCAGAGCCGTCAACTGAAGCCGACGCGATGTTGACACGCCTCTATTTGATGTTGCCAGCACCGCGACCGCTCGCTAGCCCGCGGCCTCCGGCCGCTCTCCCAACCCTCCCCCGGACCGCACACGCTCGCACGGCGAGCGGTGCGGTAGGCCACCGCAACGGTTGCCTGTGCGGTTGGCGTGGTCCGAGCGCGCCCTGTGCGCGAGAGTCAGCGCGAGGGATGAGCGACCGCAGGGAGCGAATCGGCTGGGGAGGCTCGTGGGCTGTGCCATCGGGTAGGACTGAAACGGGCGGGCGTGTCGCGCTTGCGTGGTTGACTCCGTGACCACTACCGGGAGAGCGACGCGCTCCCAGGCAGCCGGCGGTGGAACCGCCGGCACGCCCGCGACACGCCCGGGGTTTTCGATCCCGAAATGACAGAGCAGTCAGAGCAATCAGAGCCAGCAAACGAGACACCACACTCACATAAACAGACTCACGACCGAGCCACGACAGCCACGGCCGCAACGCCTCCAACCACGAGCGCGAACCAGTAGCTCATCACGCGATACACGAGCGCAATCGAGAGCGCGACAGCGTTCGACACCGGCGTGAGCGCGACCAACAGCGCGACGAGCGCGAGTTCGACGCCGCCCGTCCCGCCCGGCGACGGGGTCAGGCCGGCGAGCGTCGAGGCCGGAACGACGAACAGCACGAGCAGCGGGTCGATACCCGGGACAGCAAGCGTCTTGCCCGCGAAGTACAGCGGCAGGGCGAAGAACACCCAGCCGGCGTACGCGAAGACGACCGCGACGACGAGCGCGCGGCGGTCCTGTGCAATCCGGCCGAACGACTCGTACAGCTCGTCGATGCGGCGGGCGACCCCGTCGACGGAGAGCCGGCTCGTGATTCGAGTCACGGGCCGGACGAGTCTGAGCACGCCACCTCGGACGCGCTCGCGATATCGCCACGCCAGCCCGACGAGGACGGGAACGCCGACGGCCATCGCGAGTAGCCCCCACGCGAGTGACTGGGCCGCACCCGGGAGCGACGACTGTGCGAGCAGGACCGAGAGCCCGATAGCCGAGAAGGAGAAGAACGGGAGCAGATTCAGCAGGTCGGCGGTGACGACCGACGCGAGCGACTCCTCGTAGCTGGCCTCGGTGTCGCGCGAGAGCACGTACGCGATGAACGGCTCGCCGCCCGCCTGCCCGAGCGGGGTGACGTAGTTGGCGAACGTGGCGGCGAAGTAGGTCCCCACGAGCTTGCGGAAGGGCACGTCGATGCCGGCGACACGGAGCACGACGTGCCACGCCTTCCCCCAGAGGACGAGACAGACCGTGGTGGAGAGACAGCCGACGGCGAGCCACCGGAGGTCAGCGCCCGCGAGCGTGTCAACGACCTCGTCCAGTCCGAACTGGGAGGCGACGACGTAGAGGACGATGCCGGCGACGGCGAAGCCCGCGAGAATCTTCCAGCCCGTCTCGCGGTCGACCGGGAGCGAGCGGTCCACTACTCCAGGTAGCCGAGGTCCTGCAGGCGGTCCTTCGCGGTGCCGTCCATCTCCCCGAGCACGTCGGCGTCGGGGTCGTAGTCGTCGTCCCACGTCTCCCCGACGCGCGTCTCGAACTCGCGCAGCGTCGCCTCGATTTCCTCGACGACCTCGTCGGGGTCGTCGATGCGGTCGTCCCGCTCCTCGGGGTCGGTGTCGATGCGGTAGGCCTCGTCGGTGATGCGCTCGTTGCGGATGTACTTTCCATCGACCCGGCGAGCCGCCCGCATCCGGGAGTAGTAGCGCGACTCCTCGTCGAGGGTGATGCCGGCCTCCTCGGCCTTCGTCTCCAGCTGCTTGAGTTCGACCACCGGGCGGTGGTACTCGACGAAGGCGTACTCGCCGTCGGCGAAGTCGCGGTAGTCGGCCGACAACAGCGAACGGGTCGAATCCAGGGGTTCACCGCGACCGGCCGAGACGCCGGTGAAGTCGAGCACCGTGTGATAGAGGTCCTGCATCTCGACCTGCGTGTCGTCGCGTCTCCCTTCCTCGCCGGGGGTCTTGACCACGAGCGGGACGTTGACGAGCGGGTCGTAGATGCCGAACTCGTGGCCGTACAGTCCGTGTTCCCCGTGGAGTTCCCCGTGGTCGGCACACACGACGACGAGCGTGTCCTCCCACTGGTCGGTCTCCTTGAGATGCGAGAAGAGGCGGTCGAGTTCCGCGTCCATGTGGCGAATCTCGGCGTCGTAGAGCCCGCGGATGTCCTCGAACTCCGACTCGGAGATGTCGCGGGCACCGGAGTTGTACTCCTTCGAGTTCTGACACACCTCGGTGGCGTCGACGCCGGGGGCGAACTGCTGGGCGTACTCCTCGGGCGGGTAGACAGGGAGGTGGGCGTCCATCAGATTGACGAACGTGAACCACTCGTCGGCGTCGTCGGTGAAGTCGATGGCGTTGTCGATGACCTCCGGCGTCTTGGAGTCGGCCCCCTCCGCGCCGGCGAAGTACTCGTGGATGTCGTTGCCGACCTCGACGAGTTTGTTGGCGACGCTGCGGAGCGTGTCGTTGTCGTTGACCTTCTGCCAGAGGTCCGCGAGCGTCCCCGAGAGGAACTCGCCGGGCATCACCTCGAAGAAGTTGTCCTGCTCGTCGAAGCCCGCGGTCAGCCGGGTGTAGGGCGTAATCCACGCGTTCGAGGAGTAACACGCGGTGTCGTACCCCGCCGACTGGAGCGCCTCCGCGAGCGTGCCGATTGACTCGTCGAGATACGGCTGCTCCTGGCTCGCGCCGTGTTGACTCGGGTACAGGCCGGTGAACATGGAGGCGTGGACGGGGAGGGTCCACGGGGCGGGCGAGACGGCCTGCTCGTAGACGGTCGCCTCCGCGGCGAGCGACTCGAGCGTCGGCGTCGTCTCACGGTCGTAGCCGTACGGGGTGAGATGGTCCTTCCGGACGGTGTCCAGCACGACGAAGAGGACGTTGTCCGCGTCTGTCATACCCGTCTCGTGTCCTGTGACGCGAATAAACCTCGTGGTCTCCCGCTGCCGGCAAGCGTTGCCGTAACTGAGAGTTATACGAGTCTTGAAGAATATGCATACTGTACATGAACACGCTCGGTTTTGATACGCGAGCGCTCCACGCCGGCGACGAGGGCGACCCGGCGACCGGGGCGGCGTCGCTCCCGATTCACCAGACCACCTCCTACGAGTTCGAGAGCGCCGAGCAGGCCGCCGAACTGTACGCGCTCGAACGCGACGACCACATGTACTCGCGCATTTCGAACCCGACGACGGGTGTCTTGGAGCGCCGGCTCGCCTCCCTCCACGGCGGGACGGGAGCCTGCGCCACCGCCTCGGGGATGGCCGCCTTCGACGCCGCCACGCTCGTGCTCGCGGAATCGGGCGACAACGTCGTCTCCGCCTCCTCGATTTACGGAGGTACCCATGCTTATCTGAGCCACACCGCCGCGCGCCGGGGTATCGAAGCCCGGTTCGTGGACACGCTCGATCCCGACGCCTACGCCGAGGCGATTGACGAGAACACGGCGTACGTCCACCTCGAAACCATCGGCAATCCGTCGCTCGTGACACCGCCAATCGAGGAGATCGCCGCGGTCGCGCACGACCACGACGTGCCGCTGTTCGTCGACAACACGTTCGCGACGCCGGCGCTGTGTCGCCCGCTCGAACACGGGGCCGACCTCATCTGGGAGTCCACGACGAAGTGGATTCACGGCTCGGGCACGACCGTCGGGGGGATTCTCGTCGACGGGGGGGAGTTCGACTGGCACGCCGGCGACTACCCCGAGGTGACCGCAAACACCGCGTTCGACGGGCTGGACTTCACCGAGCGGTACGGCGACCGGGCCTTCGAGTACGCCGTCCGCCAGCGCAGCCTCCGGTCGCTGGGCGACCAGCAGTCGCCGTTCGACGCGTGGTCCACCTTACAGGGCGTCCAGACGCTCGGGCTTCGGATGGAGCGCCACTGCGAGAACGCGCTCGCCGTCGCCGAGTATCTCGACGACAACGACGACGTGGCGTGGGTGAACTATCCTGGTCTCGACGACCACGAGACCCACGACCTCGCGACCGAGTATCTCGACGGCTACGGCGGGATGGTCACCTTCGGACTCGAAGACGGCTACGAGGGCGGCACCCGCGTCTGTGAGTCGGTCGAGGTGGCGACGTTCCTCGCCAACATCGGCGACTCGCGCACGCTCGTCATCCACCCGGCGAGCACGACCCACGCCCAACTCTCCGAGGGAGAACAGCGCGCCTCCGGCGTCACGCCCGACCTGCTCCGGCTCTCGGTCGGTATCGAGAACAGCGAGGACATCATCGCCGACCTGGAGGCGGCGATATGAGCGACACCGTCTCGCTGGGCGAGTTCGAGTTCGACTGCGGGGAGTCGATTCCCGACCTCACGGTCGCGTACGAGACGTACGGCGAGTTCACGGGCGACAACGCCGTCCTCGTCTGTCACGCCCTCACCGGCTCCCAACACGTCGCCGGTCGCCGCCGGCGCGGTGACACGGCCGGCCAGGCCGCCGCGTGGTGGGACGACATCGTCGGTCCGGGGAAGGCCGTCGACACGAACGACTACTTCGTCGTCTGTGCGAACGTCCCCGGCTCCTGTTACGGCTCCTCCGGCCCGCCGTCGGAGGGACCGGACGGGGAGCCGTGGGGGACGCGGTTTCCGGCCGTCACGGTCGGCGACTGGACGCGCGCCCAGCGGCTCCTGCTCGATGAGCTCGGGGTGCCGAATCTCCACGCCGTCGTCGGCGGCTCCGTCGGCGGGATGAACGCCCTCGACTGGGCGAAACGCCACCCCGACCACGTGGATAGAGTGTTGGCCGTCGCGACGGGCGCGCGGCTCGACGCGCAGTGTCTCGCCATCGAGTCCATCGCGCGCCGCGCCATCACGACCGACCCCGACTGGCAGGGCGGCGACTACTACGGCGACGGTCCGGACCCGGTACAAGGACTGGCGCTCGCGCGCCAGCTCGGCCACGTGATGTATCTCTCCAAGTCGTCGATGGCCAAGAAGTTCGGTCGCCGCTCGGCCGGGATGGACGCCGCCCGCGACGCCTTCGAACTCGACCCCGCGGCCGGCTTCTTCCCGTACCGCGAGGTGGAGTCGTATCTCGACTACAACGGCGAGCGGTTCGCCGAGCGGTTCGACGCGAACGCCTACCTGTACCTGACTCGTGCGATGGACAGCTACGACCTCGCGGGCGGCTACGAGTCGGACAGCGACGCGCTCGCGGCCTTCGATGGTGAGGCGCTCGTCGTCTCGTTCACCGGCGACTGGCACTTCACGACCGAACAGGGTGAGGAGCTGGCCGAGGCGTTCCGCGCCACCGGCACTCGGAGCGCCCACCACGTCGTCGAATCCGACCACGGCCACGACGCGTTCCTCGTGGAGCCGGAACACGTCGGCCCGCCGCTGGGCGATTTCCTCGATTCAGGTGTCAGGGGCCATGCCGTCTCGGACACGGTCGAGCGCGACGAGGGCGACGACTTCGCGCCCGTCCACACGAGTCTCTTCTCCAGTTAAGCGCCGAACGGCGAGTCCAGCGGGTCCGGCCGCTGGAGCGAGAGCATATCCATCGCGGTCCGAGCGAACCCACGCAGCCGCGCCACGTCACACTCGTCGTACTCGCGTGCTTCGGTGTCCATCACACAGAACATCCCGAGCGACTCGCCGCCGGGAGCCCGGAGCGGGACGCCGAGATACGAGCGCAACCCGAGCTCCCGTAGCTCGCCGATGCTGGCAAAGCGGGGGTCGGCAAGCAGGTCCGTGACGGCGAGGTGTGACTCCTCGTGGAGCCCGTGGGTACAGACGGAGTTCGCGCGGTCGATACAGCCAACATCGAGCCCGCTCGCGCCGAGCAACTGCTGTTCGCGGTCGGTGATGACGCTGACGAACGAGACCGGGGCATCGAGCACGTCGGCTGCCAACCCCGTGAGCCGGTCGAACGGGAGACTGGCCGCCGTCGGGATGTCGTACCCGTCGACCGCGGTGAGGCGGTCGGTCTCGCGCTCGGCGTTGGGCGTGGGCGATCGCTCCTCGATGGCCGCGGCGAGTTCGTCGGCGAGCGCGGCCGGTGAAACCTCCTCGGCGTCGTAGCGGTCGGTAAGCAGCGTCTCGTGGGCGGTCGTGTCGGCGGCGTCACCATCGGCCGCGTACACGAACAGCGGGAGCCACGGTGCGACGAACCCGACGGTCGTCACGAGGTCGGCGGCAGCGCCGTCGGCGACCGTCGCTCCCACGACGACCGCGTCGACCCTCTGTGCGGCGAGTCGCTCGCGGGCCGCCCGGAGCGACGCCGCCGTGACCGGCGAAAGCCGTCGAGTTGCCTCCAACTCCTCGGAGACGGCCGTTCGCTGGCCAGCATCGGCGTCCGCATAGAGGATGATACTGGACATAGATTTAACAGGAAACGATATTCGGCAATAAGCGTTTCTGCCACTCCGACCCATGGGTCGGATACTCAAGTAGCAGTAGCCGTATCCGGGCGTATGGACGCCGACGTCGTGGATTACTCTCTGCTCGCGGGGGTGGGTATCGCGCTCGCGACGGGACTCGTCGGGCTGGTCTCACGCCCCGGCGACGCGTGGCTGTTTCTCCTCCACGGCGGGGTCGGCGTCACGCTCGTGGGCTTTCTCGGCGTGAAGCTGTGGCGGGTCCGCGCCCGCGTCCGGGCCGGCGTGCGCGCCCGATCCGGTCGCGTCGCCGTCTCGATACTGCTGACCCTGCTTGCCGTCGCCGCGCTCGCGACCGGTATTGCGTGGGTGTTCGGGGCGAGTCTGTCGGGCGCGTTCACCCTCCTGTTCGTCCACGCCGTGCTCGGGGTGGCGACGACGGTCGTGCTCGTCGGCCATCTTCGCGACCGGCTCCGGATTCCGTCGCGGGCGAGTCTCCGCGACCGCAGACAGACGCTGTCGTGGCTCGGGATGGTGACGCTGGGCGCGGCCGCGTATCGCGCGACCGACGTGCTCGGAACCGCACGCCGGTACACCGGGTCGCGCGAACGGGGGTCCGACAGCGGAAACGACTTCCCCGTGACGGCGTGGGTCGCAGACGACCCCGAGCCACTCGACCCGGAGGCGTGGACGCTGTCGGTGACGGGCGCGGTCGAGACGGAACAGGAGTTTGAGCGAGGGGACCTCGCGTTCGACACCCAACAGCGCGCGCTCCTCGACTGCACGAGCGGCTGGTACTCCGAACACGACTGGCGCGGGCTGTCCGTCGGCGAACTACTCGATACTGCTGGCCCGACGGACGGGGCCTCGTGGGTGCAGTTTCGCTCGGTGACGGGGTACCGGTGGTCGCTCCCGCTGGACGAGGCGCGCGACGCCCTGCTCGCGACGCACGTCGACGGCGAGCCGTTGCGCCACGGCCACGGGCGGCCGATGCGGCTGGTCGCACCCGGACGCCGCGGCTTCCAGTGGGTGAAGTGGGTGACGGAGGTGCGGGTGTGGCGACGCCGCGACTACTCGGAGTGGGTCGCGATCCAGGTGTCGGGCCTCTAGACGGGTTCGCCGCCTTCCGTCGAGGGGATGACGTGGTCGATGTACTGGTCGACCGACGGCTCGCGCACGTCGACCCGCACGTCGATGACGCCGAGTTCGCCCGGCGAGCCGACGGCGAAGTTGACGACCCCCTCGAAGGCGGCGGCCTTCTTCAAGCGGAACGAAAAGCCCTCCTCGTCCACCTCGAAGGCGTTGCGCGCGGTGTCCAGGATCTCCTGTTCGTGGAGGAGTTCGGAGAAGTGCGCGAGGTCGTGTGTCTCGGCGACGAGGCGGCCGTCCTCCCACGTTACGTCGGCGTCGGGGAAGACGGTGCGGACGGCCCGCTCGACGCGGTCTGGCAGCTCGGTCTCGTTGACGGGGGTCTCGGCCCGTACGTCGACGGCGAATATCATTGGAGTATCTCCTCGACCTGGTCGTGAAACTGTGCGAGCGAGCCGTCGTTTTCGATGTGGCGGTCGGCCTGCTCGATCGCCTCGCCCAGCCCGAAGCCGAGTTCGCGCTCGTCGCGCTGGCGGAGCGTCTCGCGGGCGTTGTTGTCGCGGCCCCGGGCGTCGATACGCTGTGCGCGGTCCGCGAAGGGGGCCTCGATGGCGACGAGTTCGAACTCGTCGCCGAAGGCCGACCGGAAATGCTGGAGTTCGGCGGCCGACCGGAGTCCATCGACCACGACGGTGTCGCTGTGTTCTAAGGCGTCACGGATGATGGGGATGGAGCGTTCGGCGATGGCGAGGGGACCGTCCTCCTCGCGGAGCGTCTGTGCCACCTCGCCGTGGTGGTCTGCGGGGTCGAGACCGCGCCGGCGACACTCCGTCCGAATCACGTCACCCATCGTGACTACCGGGATGTCGAGGTCGTTCGCGACGCTTGCGAACTCACCCTTTCCGCTCCCCGGTAGCCCGACGGTTCCGATGACGGCCATTACCCGTCTTTTTACGGAGCGGCCGATAAGCGCTGTGCTTGGACACGGGGTGAAAGCTGTCGAGGAGCAAAGCGTTAACCACGCGCCGCTCTCCGCTCTCGGTATGAAGGTACTCGTCACGGACCCCATCGCAGACGCCGGTCTCGACCGGCTCCGCGAGGCCGGCCACGAGGTCGAAACGGGCTATGAACTGGAGGGGGAGACGCTCCACGAGGCAGTCGCCGACGCACACGCGCTCGTCGTCCGCTCCGGCACCGAGGTGACCCGCGAACTGCTCGAATCGGCCCCCGACCTGCGTATCGTCGGCCGCGCCGGCATCGGCGTCGACAACATCGACATCGACGCCGCCACCGACCACGGCGTCATCGTGGCGAACGCACCCGAAGGGAACGTCCGCGCCGCCGCAGAACACACCGTCGCGATGGCGTTTGCCAGCGCGCGCTCGATTCCACAGGCACACAGCCGACTCAAGAACGGCGAGTGGGCGAAAAGCGACTACCTCGGCACGGAGGTCAACGCCAAGACGCTCGGCGTCGTCGGGCTGGGCCGTGTCGGCCAGGAGGTCGCCAAGCGACTCGCCGCGCTCGGGATGGACCTCGTCGCGTACGACCCCTACATCTCCGAGGAGCGGGCCGAACAGCTCGGTGCCGAACTCGCGGAGCTCGATACCGTCCTCGACCGCGCCGACTTCCTCACCATCCACACCCCGCTCACGCCGGAGACGGAGAATCTCATCGGCGAGGACGAACTCGCGAAGCTGGAGGGCGGCTACGTCGTCAACTGCGCGCGCGGCGGCATCATCGACGAGCCGGCGCTCGCGGCCGCCGTCGAGGACGGCACGCTCGCGGGCGCGGCACTCGACGTGTTCGGCGAGGAACCGCTCCCGGAGGAGTCGCCGCTGCTCGACGTGGACGACATCATCGTGACGCCGCATCTCGGTGCCTCCACGAGCGCCGCACAGGAGCACGTCGCCACCTCCATCGCCGACCAGGTGCTCGCGGCCTTCGCCGACGAGCCGGTCGTGAACGCCCTGAACGCGCCGTCGATGGACGCCGCCGCCTTCCCGCGCGTCGAGCCGTACATCGGCATCGCGGAGACCGCCGGCGAAATCGCCGTCCAGCTGCTCGACGACCGCATCGAGCGCGTCGAAATCGCCTACGAGGGCGACATCGCGGACGAGGAAATCGACCTCGTCACCGCGAGCGCGCTGAAGGGCGTGTTCAAGCCGTCACAGATGCACGTCAACAGCGTCAACGCGCAGGGCGTCGCCGAGGAGCGCGGCATCGAGGTGACCGAGAGCAAGCGCCGCCAGTCCGACGACTTCCAGAGTCTCGTCACCGTCACCGTCGAGGGTGAGACGGATTCGGTCGCCGTCGAGGGGACGCTGTTCAACGGCGAGGACCCGCGTATCGTCCGCATCGACGGCTACCGCGTCGACGCGATTCCGGGCGGCCAGATGGTCATCGCGCGCAACACCGACGAGCCGGGCGTCATCGGCCTCATCGGCTCGGTGATGGGCGAGTACGACATCAACATCGCCGGCATGTACAACGCCCGCGAGACCATCGGCGGGGAAGCGCTCACCGTCTACAACGTCGACCACGAGATTCCCGAGGGCGCACGCGAGAAGCTGCTCGACGACGACCGCATCATCGACATCACCTACATCGCGCTCGACGGCGTCGAAATCGACCGGTAAGGTAGTTTCTTCACACTCGGCTGTCACGAGTGGCGTATGCGACGGTCCACGCTTGCCCTCCTTGCACTCCTGTTCGGTATCGTACTCGCCGCGAGCGCCGCCAGCGGCGCACCGCCACCCGTCGACGTGTGTGGGGTCTGCGGACTGGCCGACGATGAGGGGTATCCGCCCGACCAGCCCGACGCGACGATAGTGGAGAGTTCACTTACGATTACCATCGCCGAGGACGGCACGACCCGGTGGGTGGAGACGGCGACCGTCGGCGAGGAGACGGCGCGACGACTCCGGACGGACGAGTCGTACCGCGAGCGCGTCGCCGAAAGCGAGCGCATCGTCACGCGGCCACGGAACCTGACGGCGACGCTCGACGGACAGCAGTTCACCGTGCGCTACGGCGGCCAACGGCCGGCAACGCAGCGAGTCGGCGGCGTCGTGGTGTTCGACTTCGACCAGTCGAGCTACCGCCCCTCGATCGGGGAGTACGCGGTGACGGTTCGAGGGCCGGGCGAGACGGTACCGCGGCGCGTTCCGGGCAACGGCGAGCGCGCGAACGGGACCGCACGCTGGCCGGCGGCGGCGACCGACGGCTTCGGACGAACGCGGGTCGTCTTCGGTCCGTCGGGGCCGGTCGGGGCGGTGCTCGGCTACGTCGTCGGGCGACCGCTGCGCGTGGTCGCCGGCGGACTCCTCGTCGCCGCGATACTCGCCGGTGGGCGGCGAGTCAGCAGGTGAAGAGAGAAACAGCCTACAGCAGACGACGGAGCAGGCCGAGCAGGCCGCTCCCGCCGATGGATTTGCCGGCGAGGTGTCGGAGGATGTCGTCGGTGTCGTTCGGGACGCCCTCGGGCGCGTTGCCGGCAGCGGCGGCGGCGTCGGGGTCCTTCAGCAGGTGGCCGGTCGTGAGACAGACCACGTCCTCGCCGGTAGAGACCTCGCCGCTGGCGACGAGTTTGCGGAGCCCGGCGACGCTTGCCGCGCTCGCCGGTTCGACGCCGATACCCTCGCCGGCGAGGTCGCGCTGTGCCTCGGTGATCTCCTCGTCGGAGACGGCGACGGCCGTGCCGCCCGTCTCGCGGATGCCGGGGAGCGCCTTCGGCGCGTTGACGGGGTTGCCGATGCGGATGGCCGTCGCGATGGTCTCGACCTCCTCCCAGCGGCGGGTCTCGTCGTTCCCCTCGCGAATCGCCTCCACCATCGGCGCGGCACCCTCGGCCTGCACGCCCGTCAGCTTCGGCACGTCGCCGGGAGCGAGCGCCCCCGACTGGACGAGTTCGCGGAAACACTTGTACAGCGCAGCGGTGTTGCCCGCGTTGCCGACGGGGAGGACGATGCGGTCCGGAAACCGACCCTCCTCGTTGCGGAACCGTTCGAGGATTTCGAGCCCGATGGTCTTCTGCCCCTCCAGTCGGTACGGGTTCAGGGAGTTCAGGAGATACGCCTCGCCGCGGTTGGCGAGGTCCTGCACGCGGTCGAGACAGTCGTCGAAGTTCCCCTCGACCTCGAGGATGCGCGCGCCGTGGAGACTCGCCTGTGCAATCTTCCCGGCGGCGACCTTCCCCTCGGGGAGGAGGACGAGCGTTTCGAGTCCGGCGCGGGCACCGTAGGCCGCGAGCGCGGCCGAGGTGTTGCCGGTCGAGGCGCAGGCGAGTCGGTCCACGTCGAGTTCCTGTGCGACCCGGACGCCGACGGTCATTCCTCTGTCCTTGAACGAGCCGGTCGGGTTCATCCCCTCGTGTTTGACCCGAAGATTCCGGACGCCGAGGTCCGCTTCCAGTCGCGGCACCTCGTGGAGCTGGGTGCCGCCCTCGGGGAGCGAGACCCCAGCCTCGAACGGGAGCGCGGCGCTGTAGCGCCAAACGCGCTCGTCGCCGGCGAAGTCGTCGAAGGTCGGATACTCGGCGTAGCGAACCTCAAGCAGGCCGTCACACTCCGGACAGGTGAAGACCACATCGTCGAACGGCGGCAGGGTGTGCGAACACTCGATGCAGTGGAGCCACACGTCGTCGGCTCCTTCGGGCGGCGTAGGGTGGTCGGGCAGCGTCAGGTCGGCCATGCTCCATGTGTGCGGTCACGGCACAAATAGCGGGCGGTCGCGACAGTTACTCCTCGGCGGCCAGATGCGTCTCGCCCCACTCGCGCATCGACTCGATGACGGGTTCGAGCGAGGCTCCCCGCTCGGTGACGGAGTACTCGACGCGGAACGGCTTCTCGCTGACGACCTCGCGAGCCACGAGCCCGTGGTCTTCGAGCTGTTCGAGCGAGTCCGACAACACCTTCGAGGAGATGCCGTCGACGGCCCGCTGGAGGTCGTTGAAGCCCCGCTCCTCGGCGATGAGCCGGTGGATGATGACTGGGTGCCACTTCTTGCCGAGGATGGTCGCGGTCGCGGTGATGGGACACCACTCCTCGCCGGCACACCACACTTCGAGTCGGTCGTCGGTGTCGTCGGCAGACATACGTCACCATTCGACCGACCGCAGAAAGGGTTACCGTTAGAAAGTACTCAGCGGCCGAACTCGTCGATGCGGTCGTGGACGTACGCGGTCCACTCGTCGAGCGTCTCGTGCATCAGTTCACGCGCCTCGGAGACGGGGGTTGCGGTGTACTGGTAGACGTGTCCGCCGGAGTCGAGCAGTTCGCGCCGGCGCGTCGCGAGTCCCTTCTCGCGGAGCGTGGACAGCGACCGGTTCACGTTCGAGCGGTCGCGGTTGAGCCGCTCGGCGAGCCCGGCCACGGTGGTGTTCGGCTCGTCTAACAGCGTCAGATACGTTCGTACCTCGATATCTTGCATCCCGAAGACGCACGCGAGGACGTCCTCGAACCCCGGCTCTGAATCGAGCATCAGTTCGCGGAACCGACTCGGGTCCGGATCACTCTGCATGGCGCTGTGTTCGACGGCAATACACATCAAACCCCGACACAGGCGCGCGTGCGGCCGTGTGACCCGGACACACAACCACGCACACGCGCCGGCTCTTTTATGTAACACTCGCAGGTGTCGGTATGGCAACACAGACAGAGTCGACCGGTGTATCGACGGACCACTCGTGGAAAGGCGGTGTCCTCGCGGGCATCGCGGGCGGGGCAGTGATGGCCGTCGTGATGCTCGCGATGGGGGCAAACGGCGTGTTGGGCGGTGCGATTCCGGCGCTGTACGGGCTTGCGCCCCCGCTGAATCCTGCCGCTGGACTCGTCGTACACATCTCTCACGGGGCGGTGTTGGGTGTCGTCTTCGCCGGCATCGTCGGCGCGGCGGGACTCGACGAATCGGCAAAGGTAGTCGGTGCGGGTGTCGTGTACGGCATCGCGACGTGGGTCGTGCTCGCCGCCCTCGTGATGCCGGTGTGGCTCCAGACGGTCGGCTTTCCGAACGCGCCGCCGCTGCCGAACTTCGCGCCCCCGAGTCTGCTGTGGCACGTCGTCTACGGCGTCGTCGCCGCGGGCGTGTTCACGCAGACGCGCGACCTGTAGGCCGGCTCAGACGAGCCCGGCGAGCAGCCCCTTCTGTGCGTGGAGGCGATTTTCGGCCTGCTGCCAGACGACGGCGTTGTCGCTTTCGAGCGCGGCATCGGTCACTTCCTCCCCGCGGTGGGCGGGCAGACAGTGCATCAGCGGCCGGTCGCCCAGTCGCTCGGGCGTGATCTGGAAGCCGTCGAACGCCGCGAGCTTCTGCTCGCGCTCGTCCTCCTGGCCCATCGACACCCACACGTCGGTGTAGACGATGTCGGCGTCGGCGATGGCGGCGTCGGGGTCGTCGGTGAGCGTCGGCGACCCGCCGAGGTCGCCCGCCCGGTCGAGCACGTCGCTCCCGGGACCGTAGCCGTCCGGCGTCGCCACAGTCAGGTCGAGGTCGGTCATCGCGGCCCCCTTGATGAGCGAGCGACAGACGTTGTTGCCGTCGCCGACCCACGCGACGGAGGCGTCGAAGCCGCCGGTTAGCTCACGGATCGTGAGCAGGTCGGCGAGCGTCTGACACGGGTGGGCGTCGTCGGTCAGCCCGTTGACGACCGGAATCGAGGCGTACTCGGCGAGTTCGGTCACGTCCGAGTGGTCGAACATCCGGGCCATCACCACGTCGACGTACCGCGAGAGGACGCGCGCGGTGTCTTTGATGGGTTCGCCGTGGCCCAGTTGGATGTCGTTCGGGCCGAGGAAGAGGGCGTGTCCGCCCAGTTGGGTCATTCCGGTCTCGAAGGAGATGCGGGTACGCGTCGACGGCTTCTCGAAAATCATCGCCATCGAGTCGCCTGCGAGTTCGGGGTGGGCCTTGCCGCGCCGGAGCCGCTCTTTCAGGTCCTCGGCGCGGGTGAGTACGTCGGCCAGTTCATCGCGGGTCAGGTCGTCGATGTCGGTGAAGTGTGTCATAGGCGTGTCGCCACCTCTTCGAGAATCGCGGTCGCGCGGTCGAGTTCCGCAAGCGGGAGCCGTTCGTCGGGTGCGTGGTCGCGGTCGGAGTCGCCGGGACCGTACGTCGCCATCGGCACGTCCCACGGCGCGAACAGATTCATGTCGCTGGTGCCGGTCTTCCGGAGGAGCCGCGGGTCGCCGCCGGCGTTGCGGATGGCCACCCGAAACGCGCGGGCCGCCTCGCTGCGCGGTGAGACCATCACCGGCGGGACGGAGTCGTGCCAGTTCACGTGGCCGGCGTCGAGTTCGGCGTCGGCGCGCTCGCGCACGTCAGCGACCGACAGTCGGGGCGGGACGCGAAGCTGTACGTCGAGGGTCGCCTCGACGCTGAGTCCGTCCTCGCTCGTCCCGCCGTCGACGGCAATCGGCTTGGCCGTCACCTGCTCGAACGTCGGCTCGTAGGGGTCGTGTTCGAACCTGTCCTCGACGCGGTTCCACCATCCCAGCCCGTGCTGGATGGCGTTCGGTTCGGGTCGGGAGGTGTGGCCGGACTCGCTTGTTGCGACGTACGTTCCCGAGAGGATACCGCGGTAGCCGAGGGTGACGCCGTCCCAGCCGGATGGTTCACCGTTGATGACGGCGTCGGGAGCGTCGCGGGTCTCCACGAGGTGGTGGGCACCGCGGGAGTCGACCTCCTCGCCGACGACGCCGGCGAAGGAGACGCCCGTGCGGACGGCGGCGACGGCCATCGCGGCCAGCGGGCCGGTCGCGTCGACGCTGCCGCGGCCCCACAGGACGGGGCCGTCCGCCTCGTACTCTGATACGTCGTCGGTGTCCTCGACGCGCACCGGAATCTCGCCGGGGACGGTGTCGATGTGTGAGGTGAGGAGCAGCGAGTCGTCGGCCGGCGCGCGCACGTTGCCCACGTCGTCAATCCACACCTCGCGGTCGTTGGCCTCGAAGAACGCCGCAAGTCGTTCTGCGGCCTCGCGCTCCTCGCCGGTCGGCGAGGGAATCGACACGAGGTCATACAGCAGTCCACGCGCCTCGGTGTCCGCGCTGTCGTCGGAAGCGAGCGCGGCCCGGGTCACGACACGACCGCCTCGATTGCATCGACGACCGCATCACACTCCTGTTCGTCGACGACGAGCGGGGGGAGCAGTCGGAGCACGGTCCGGCCGGCCGGGAGCGCGAGCACCTGATGGTTGAGCGCTAGCTCGCGCAGCAGGCGGTTCGCCCCGCGTTTCACCTCGATGCCGACCATCAGCCCCTCGCCGCGCACCTCGCGCACGTCGTCGCCGACGCGCTCTGTGAGCTGGTCGCGGAGGTACTGGCCCATCACGGCCGCGTGGTGGGGGAGATTCTCCCGTTCGAGCACGTCGAGCGTCGCGCCGGCGGCCGCACAGACGACCGGCGTCCCGGAGAAGGTGGAGCCGTGGCTGGCTGCGCCGTCGGCGACCCAGTCGCGAACGAGCGTCGCCCCGAGCGGAAGTCCCGAGGCGAGTCCCTTTGCCGAGGTGAGGACATCCGGCACCACGTCGTGCTGTTCACAGGCCCACATCGTCCCCGTGCGCCCGAGCCCGGTCTGAATCTCGTCCATGACGAGCGCAGCGCCGTGTTGTGCGGTGTGGACGCGCACCGCCTGCAGATACTCCGTCGGGACGGGGTTGATACCGCCCTCGCCCTGCAGCGGTTCGAGGATGACGGCCGCGGTCTCGTCGTCGACGGCCTCGGCCATCGCCCCGGCGTCGCCGTAGGGGACGAACTCCACGTCGCCGATGAGCGGCTCGTAGGGTTCCTTGTACTCGTCTTTCCACGTCGTGGCGAGGGCGCCCATCGTGCGCCCGTGGAAGCCGCGGGTCGTCGCGATAATCTTGGTGCGGTCGGTGGCGGAGCGGGCGAACTTCAGCGCCGCCTCGTTCGCCTCCGTGCCGGAGTTACAGAGCCAGACGTTGTCGATGTCGCTCGGCGCAACGTCGGCGAGTTGGTCGTACAACGCGGTGCGGGCCGCCTGCGGGTAGGAAGCCTGCACGTACAGCAGGTCCTTCGCCTGCTCCGTGATGGCGTCGACCACGTCCGGATGGCAGTGGCCGACGGGCGTACAGGCGTAGGAGGCCCCGAAGTCGAGATACTCGGTGCCGTCACGCGCGGTCAGTATCGCGCCCTCGCCCGACTCCATCGGGATGGGCTTCTCGGCGAAGACGAAGGAGCTCATTCGAGCGCCTCCGGGTGAATGTGGGTCCCACCCGCATCGAGCGCGGTCACAATCGGTCGTTCGGCGTTGGCCGACGCGACGACGACCTCGCGGGCACCGGATTCGAGCGCCTCGGTGGCGGCCATCACCTTCCGGGTCATGAACCCTTCTGCGGCGTCGGTGAGCGCGTCGTACTCGTCTGGGGTCGCGACGGATTCGATGCGCGTGCTCGGGTCGTCGGGGTCGGTGTAAACGCCCTCCACATCCGTGAGGACGACGAGGGTCGCGCCGAGTGCACCCGCCACGGCGGCGGCCGCGCGGTCGGCGTCGGTGTTGACGGCAGTTCCCTCGGCGAGCATCGGCGGCGACGCGACGGGCGTGTAGCCGCTCGCGAGCAGGGTGTCGAGCAGGTCGGCGTTCACGTCCTGAATCGTCCCGGAGTGGTCGCCGCGGCGAATTTTCTTCTTGCCGTCCTCGACGACACGGACGGCCGACTTACGTTTCCCCGTGAGCAGGCCGCCGTCAACGCCGGAGAGCCCGACGGCGTCCACGCCGGCGTTCTGGAGGCCGGTGACGAGGTCGGTGTTCACGAGCCCGGGCAGCGCCATCTTGAACACGTCCATCGTCTCCTCGTCGGTGAAGCGGCCGACGACGCCCGACGGCGTCTCGACGTACTCCGGTTCCGTCCCCATCGCGTCGAGGGTGTCGTCGACGGCGGTGGAGCCACCGTGGACGACGACGCAGTCCTCGTCCAACTCGGCGATGTCGGCGAGCGCGCCCTCGGGGTTGACGGCGCGTGCGCCGCCGATTTTGACGACGACGGTCACGCTGTCCACCTCGTGGATACGCCGGCCGAGCTACCGGTCGGGGGCTTCCGAGGAGCTGTGCTCGTACTCGTCTGAAAATCGTCGTTCCTCATGGTACTGAAATCCGACTGCACTGCTGTCTGAAAAATCGCGGCGGCGGACATCACGGCGCTCCCACCGGGTGGAGGCCGGTGTGTTCGAGACCGGCGGTCTCGTCCAAGCCGTAGGCGATGTTGGCGGCGTGGACGGCCTGGCCGGCGGAGCCTTTCATCATGTTGTCGATGGCGGAAAAGACGACGAGCCGCTTGTTCGCGGCGTCGAGTTCGAAGCCGACCTCCGCGAAGTTGGAGCCGGCGACGGCCTTCGGCTCGGGGTAGCGATAGACGCCACCGCCGCCCGAGGCGAGCCGGACGAACGGCTCGTCCTCGTAGCTGCCGCGGTAGGCTCCCCAGAGGTCACCCTTGGAGACGGGCGAGTCGGGAAAGACGTGGCAGGTCGCGCTCGCGCCGCGAATCATGTCGACCGCGTGGACGGTAAACGACACGTCGATGCCGAGATACTCGCTGATTTCGGCCTCGTGGCGGTGGCCCGTCGGCGCGTACGGCCGGACGACGCCCGACCGCTCGGCGTGTGAGGCGGCCTTTCCGCCGCTCGCGCCACCCTCCGAGGAGCCGACCTTCACGTCGATGACGACCCGTTCGTCACCCGAGAGGATGTCGGCCTCGAAGAGCGGGAGCAGCCCGAGGATGGAGGCGGTCGCGTTACAGCCGCCGGCGGCGATGAGAGTCGCGCCGGGGAGGTTGTCGCGGTTCAGCTCCGGGAGCGCGTATTCGGCGTCGGCGAGCAGTTCCGGGCGGTCGTGACCGTCGTAGTACTCGTCGTACGCCGACGCCTCGGGCAGCCGGAAGTCGGCAGAGAGGTCGACGACGGTGTCGGCCGCGTCCTGGAACGCGTCGATGTGTTGCATCGAGACGCCGTGTGGCGTCGCGGCAAACAGCACGTCCACCGATTCGAGGTCCGCGGGGTCCGAAAACCGGAGGTCGAGATGGCGGAGATTCGGGTGGGCGTGGCCGACGGTCTTGTTCTCGTACTCGCGGGAGGTGGCCTGCACCAGCTCGAAGTCGGGGTGGCCGTCGACGAGCCGACACAGCTCGCCGCCGGTGAAGCCGGAGCCGCCGACGACGGCGGCCCTCATACGGTGGCCTCCATCCCGGCCTCGGCGCGGGCTTCGAGCCAGTCCACGACGGTGCCGGGCACGTCGGTCTCGGCGACCTCGTTGAGCGCCTTGAACTCGACCGTGTGGTTCACCTCGTGGACCGTGTAGGAGTCGCCCGTCTCCATCAGGTCGACGCCGAGGAGTCCGCCCCCGACCGACTCGCTGGCGCGGGCGACGAGGTCGCGCATCTCGTCGTCCACCTCGATGTGTTCGGTCTCCGCGCCCTTCGCGGCGTTGGTGAGCCAGTGGTCCGACGAGCGGGCCATCGCGGCGACCGGCTCGCCGTCGGTGGCGAGCACGCGGATGTCGCGGCCCGGCTTCTCGACGAACTCCTGGATGTAGAACACCTTGTGCTCGTAGTGGCCGAGCGTCTCCTTGTGTTCGAGGATGGCCTCGGCCGCCGAGCGGGTGTCGATTTTCGCCATCAGGCGACCCCACGAGCCGACGACCGGCTTGATGACGCAGGGGTAGCCGAACGACTCGATGATCTCCATGGCCGCCTCCTTGGTGAAGGCGACCTCGGTGTTCGGGGTCGGAATTCCGGCGTCCGCGAGGACGAGGCTGTTGCGCGCCTTGTCCGCACAGACGGCAGCGGTCTCTGGGTCGTTGACGACCGGCACGTCGTACTGCTCGACGAAGCGGGTGACGTATCGCGAACGCGAGGTCGCGAGACAGCGGTCGACGACGAGGTCACAGTCCTCGATGTCGGCCGGTGGCTCCGTCAGCCCGAACCGCTGTTTGCGCACGTCAATCTTTACAACGTCGTGGCCGCGATCGCGCAGCTCCGAGAGGAGGAGCTTCTCGTCCCGGCGAATCCGCGAGTACAACATGCCGATTCGCATCGCTTACTCGCCCCAGTCTTCCTCCAGTTCGGGCGCGGTGTCGAGCTCGACGGGGTCGGTCCCCAGCACCTCGAGTTCCGCGCCACACGTCGCACAGTCAACAATCTCGCCGACTTCCAAATCGTCGTGGAGGGTCACGTCCGCTCCACATTCAATGCACTCTGTCATCAGTCACCTATCGACACCACACCCCCTTAAGCCCGTCGAACGTGTCAACGAAAAATAACTGCGTAGTGCCGTTGCTATCGAGGTAGAGCGCGTCGAGAGCCGGTTTCTGATTCGAGTACCAGAATGTTGTTATGTGTCCCCGGAGGGGGACGGCGGCAGTGGCCGCCGCCGCGGGAGCGGCTCACACATAGGAATCGACCTCCGTCTCAAGGAGAGTCGCCCCGTCGGCGAGCGTCTCGCGGCGCGCAGCGAGGGCGGCCTCGGCGTCGGCGATATCGCCCGCGACACGGTCGAGCGCGCCGGCAACGGCCTCCGGTGCCGGTCCACCGTGGGAGTCGCGCGAGGCGACGCTCTCGGTCGGGTCGAGCGCGGCATCGAGTGCGGCGGGCTCGACGTACGCGTCGAGGTCGACGCCCGCCTCGCTCGCGGCCGACTCGACGGCCGCGCGGTCGGCTCCCCGTTCTGCGGCCTCCGCCACGATTTCGTGGGCGGTACGGAACGGGAGTCCACCGGCGGCAAGCAGGTCGGCCACGCCGGTCGCCGTCGAGAAGCCCGCACCCGCCTCCGCGGCGAGCATCTCGTCGTTCCAGTCGGCGGTGGCGACTGCGCCCGCTGCCACCTCCGTCGCCTCGGTCACGGCGTCGATAGCCTCGAACGCGTGGCCGTGAGCGCGCTGGAGGTCGCGGTTGTACGCGCGCGGTAGCCCCTTCAGCGTCGTGAGCAGGCCGGTGAGACCGGCGCTCGCGTCGCCAGCGGCAGCGCGCACCAGCTCCAGCGAGTCGGGGTTCTTCTTCTGTGGCATGATGGAGGAGGTCGACGCGTAGTCGTCGTGGAGGTCGACGTACCCCTTGTTCGCGAAGACGATGATGTCCTCCGCGACCCCCGAGAGCGTCGTCGCGAGCGTCGCGAGCGCCGCGGTGGTCTCGGTGAGGAAGTCGCGCGCCGAGACGGCGTCCGTGCTGTTTTCGACGACTGCATCGAAGCCGAGCAGGTCGGCAGTGCGCTCGCGGTCGATGTCGAACGTCGTGCCGGCGAAGGCCGCCGCGCCGAGCGGCGAGCGGTTGGTCCGGTCGAAGGCCGCGAGCAGGCGCTCGGTGTCGCGGGCGAGCGCCGACTCGTACGACAGCAGGTAGTGGCCGACGGTCGTCGGCTGGGCGAACTGGAGGTGGGTGAAGCCGGGCATCGTCGTCTCGGCCTCCTGTTCGGCCAGCTCACACAGCGACTCGCGGAAGGCGAGCACCGTCTCGACGGTGTCGAGGAGGTCCCCGCGGAGGCGGTAGCGCAGACACGTCGCCACCTCGTCGTTGCGCGAGCGCCCGGTGTGCATCTTCCCGCCGACGGGACCGATACGGTCGATGACGGCCGTCTCGATGGCCGAGTGCACGTCCTCGCCGTCGGGGAGGTCGCCGTGGCCGCTCGCCGCGACGGCGTCGAGCGCAGCGAGAATCTCGCTCGCCTCGTCGCCGGTGATGATGCCCTGTTCGGCGAGCATGACGACGTGGGCGCGGTCCACCTGCAGGTCGGCCTGGAAGATGCGCTCGTCGGCCGCGAGCGACGAGAGGAATCCGCGGGCCGGGCCGCCGCTGAACCGCTCGCGTCGCACCACGTCGCCCGCAGACTCCTCGCTCATCTACTCGTCCTCCTCCTGTTTCTTCGCCGTCTCGTCGATGTCCGTCCCGGAGAGAGGGGACTCCTCGCCGAGCCCGCCGTCGGTGGCGGTGACGCCCTGCTCCTTGTTGGCGGCCGCGATGCGGCGGTTCGCGAGTCGCTCCTGGAAGCCGTGGTACTTCGCGACGCCCGTCGCGTCGGCCTGTTCGATGCTGCCGGTGACGGCCTCCGTGTTGAACGAGGCAGCCTCGGCGGAGTAGACGGCATAGGGAGACTCGCGCCCGACGACGCGCGCCTGTCCACCTTCGAACCGGATGGTGACGGTGCCCGTCACGCGCTCGTTCGTCGTCGCGATGAACGCATCGAGCGCCTTCATCAGCGGGCCGTCGATGAGTCCCTGATACCCCTTCTCCGCCCACTGATTGTCGACCTGCGTTTTGAAAGAGCGTTCCTCCTTCGTTAACACGAGGTCTTCGAGTCCTTGGTGGGCGTTGAGCAGCGTCGTCGCGGCCGGATGCTCGTAGTTCTCGCGCACCTTCAGCCCGAGCATGCGGTCTTCCATCACGTCGGTGCGGCCGACGCCGTAGGAGCCGGCGAGTTCGTTCAGCGTCTCGATGAGTTCCACGTCGTCGTACGCCTCGCCGTTGAGCGCGACCGGATACCCCTTCTGGAAGGTGAGTTCGATTTCCTCGGTCGCGGCAGACGGCGGCTCCGTCCACTCGTAGATGTCCTCGCCGGGGACGAAGCTCGGCTCTTCGAGCTCCTTGCCTTCGACGGAGCGGGACCAGAGGTTCGTGTCGATGGAGTAGTCACCGCCCTTGCCGGCCTCGACCGGAAGGTTGCGTTCTGCGGCGTACTCCTGTTCCCACTCGCGGGTGAGACCGAGTTCGCGCACCGGGGCGATGACCTCGAGGTCGGAGTCGCGCCACACCGCCTCGAAGCGGAGCTGGTCGTTTCCTTTGCCGGTGCAGCCGTGGGCGATACCGGTACAGCCCTCCTCCTCGGCGACGCTGAGGATGGCCTTCGCGATGACCGGGCGGGCGAGGGCGGTGCCGAGCGGGTACCCCTGGTAGGTGGCGTTGGCGCGCACGGCATCGAGCGCGAGCGCGGCGAACTCGTCTTTCGCGTCGATGACGTGGATGTCGAGACCGAGCGCCTCGGCCGTCTCTTCTGCCTCGGCGAACTCGGCGTCGGGCTGGCCGACGTCGACCGTGACCGCGATGACCTCGTCGTAGCCGTACTCTTCTTTCAGTAGCGGGACGCAGACCGTCGTGTCGAGCCCGCCGGAGAAGGCGAGCGCAACTGTATCCGTCATATGTGTGTTGTGTGGTGTGTGGCTACCGCCGACCGGGCGGTAAATCGTTGAGAGCGGGCGGCCGTCGTGGAAAATAGGTATTGTGCGGGCTCAAAGGCCCGGCCGCGGTCGCCGCGAGAGAACGAGCACACCGCTCGCCGTGGAAGCCGCGCCGCCACGAGTGAGGGTGTGGTGCATCGTACCTCTCCGTACCTACCACTCGATATTAAACACTTGTGCAAGCGCAACGTTGTCCGACCGTGGTAACACCCCACGCACCCGACGACTTATCAGGCCGACCGCCGAACGCGGGATTATGGACGAAGATGGCGTGTTGAAACTCGTGCTCGTGCTCGTCGCCCTCTGGGTCGGGTTGGAGATACTGGGCGCGATTCTCGACCTGACGTTCACGCTGTTGGGGGCACTCGACTCCATCATCGGGCTCGTCATCATCGCGCTCATCGTCGCGTTCCTCCTCGATAGGATTTAACGACCGGCGCGCGACCACAGAGCGTGCACAGCGTCAACGTCCCCGTCCCGGGCGACATCGTCCGGCTCGCGCGGGGGCTCGCAAGCGAGTGTCTGACCGCGAGTCCCCGTCGCGGTCACAGTCTCGTCGTGAAACGACTCCCCGACGAGCGACTGCAAGGGATGATACGGGAGGTCCGGTCGGCGCTCGACGGGGTCGACCCCTTCGCGATTCGCATCGAGGAGATCGACCTGTTCCGCCAGCCGCCGACCGGAACGGCCCCGGTCGCGTATCTGGCCGTCGAGTCTGCGGGTCTCGAATCACTCCACCGCGACCTCTGTGAGGTGTTCGACCCCGTGGCGGGGTTCGAGGGCGAGGAGTACGACCCCCACGTCACGATTGCGCGGGGCGGTGACGCCGCAACCCTACTGGGCCGCGACATCGAGCCGCGAGAGTGGACGGTCGACCGGCTGGCGGTGTGGCATCCGGGCCGGGAGATGGAAGTCGAGTCGATTGCGCTCTGATTACGGTTGGGGTGGCGGGCCGTCCCACGCGTCCATGTCGGCGTAGAAGTTCAACATCGCGTACTTCAGCTTCTGAGACGCGATGTCGATGTGTTCGGTTCGCTCCTCCTTGGGGAACGAACCGAACACCGAGTACTGGCCCAACTCGCGCGTCTTCGACTGGGTGTACCGTTCGTCCAGGAGGACGCGGACGCCGAAGTCGTCGGGCGAGCGCACGACGCGGCCGAGCGCCTGTCGCGTCTTCCGAATCGTCGGCACCTCGACGGCGTACTCCCAGCCGGCGTCATCGTCGTCGAAGGCCGTCGCGTACGCCCGTTCGACCGCCGCCATCCGGTCGTCGAGGTGCGGGTACGGAACGCCGACGACGACGACCGACCGGGCCTGGTCGTCGTCGTAGCTCACCCCCTCGGCGAGCGTCCCCCACAGCGACGTAAAGAGGACGCCGTCGTCGTCGCTCGTGAACTCCTGTTTTAGCTCCTGTGCCGAGACGCCCGCGCGGTCGAGATACGGCCGGCCGTCGGTCGCTACCCGGTCGTAGTAGCGCTCGGCCTCGCCGTAGGAGGGGAAGAAGACGAGCGTGTTGCCGGGCGTGAACTGAATCACGTCTTCCAGCGTCTCGGTGATGGTCTCCTGCACCTCGGGGTCGTCGCGCGCGCTGGCGAACAGCGCCGGCGTGTCGACGGCGTAGGTGCGCCGGCGCGACTCCGGAAACTGCTCGCCGTACGCCATCGTCACCGGGCCGTCCTCGTCATCGCTGCTATCTCGCGGGCTTCGCCCGCTCGAACTATCCGTGGCGCGTTGCGCCACTCCGCCGACCCCGAGCACGTCGCCGAGCACGTCGAACGGACGCAAGGTCGCGGACATCAGGACGGCGGCGTGGACGCTCTCGAACAGCGGCTCCGTCACCGACCGGGGGAGACAGGCGAACAGCTCCGCGCGGCCGTAGAGTCCGGCGTCGTCCCGGCGAACCGAGACGACCGGATACGTGGTCTCGTCGGTGCTGTCGACCCACTCGTCGATGAAGCCGGCCGCCTGCAGGACGCGACACTCCTTGCGGGTCGTCGTCTCGCCGTCCTTGTACTGCTCCTGATACCGACGGTCGAGCGTGGAGCCGAGGTTCAACGCGGCTTCGAGGTCCTGCCGGAACCCCGGCCCTTCGTACGCCTCCAGGAATCCGAGCGTCACGTCGTCGCGGCCCGCCTCGTTGTCGATTTCGAGGTCGTGCCACTCGTCGCCGACGGACTGCTTTTCACCGAGCGAGAGGGCGGCGTCGTAGCTCTCGGTCAGTCCGGTCAGGTACGCCGAGATGACGCGTTCGGCGGCGTCGACGCGGTAGTCGTCCACGTCTTCGAGTTCGGTGAGCGCCGAATCGAGCGTCGGCTCCGCGAGCTGGCGGGTGGCGTGGTCGCGGGCCGCCTCCTCGATGTTGTGCGCCTCGTCGAACACCGTGATCACGTCCTCGGGGTCGCGACCGAGCCACCGGAAGAACTGCTCGCGAATCATCGGGTCGAGCAGATGGTGGTAGTTGCAGATGACCAAATCGACCCCTTCCATCCCCTTCTTCAGGAGTTCATAGCCGCAGAAGCCGGCGCGCTCGGCGTAGTCGTACACCTCCTCGGGCGTGCGCACGTCGCCGGTGAGCCACGCGTAGAACTCGTCCGTGTCTTCGGTGAGGTTCGCGTGGTAGCGTTCACAGATGTTCCCTTCGTCGCGGAGGGTTTCGACGCTCTCCTCGACGGTTTCGAGTTCGTCCATCACGGCCGAGCGGGCCTCGCTGGCTTGGTCGTTGCCATCGCGTGCGGCATCGAGGAGCTCCTCTTGGCGAGCCTCCAGTTCCGCGAGGTCCTCCTCCTTGTCGGCGAGCTCGCGGGTCGTGTCGCGGAGCGCCTGACACTCCTCGTACCCCACGTCGATGTGACACATCGACCCCTTCCCCTTGAACACGACCGTGCGAATCTGCTCGTTGCGCGTGATTGCGCGAGCTTCCTCGATGAACTGGCGGGTCTGTTGGTGGACGTTCGTGGAGATGACGACCGTCTTGTTCTCCGTTTCGGCGTACTCCAGTGCGGGAACGAGCGAGGCGAGCGTCTTCCCCGTCCCGCAGGCTCCCTCGAACAGCACGTCGCGTTCGTCGGCGAGCGCGTCGTGAATCCGGCCCATCGCGTCCCGCTGGTGGTCGTACGGCTCCTCGTACGGGAAGTAGCGGAGATACGACGCGGTCTCGCTCACACGAGGCCTCGGTCGTTCTCGGATAAAAAGGGTCGCCCGGCGGGGTGGAAGTGGAGCGAGTCCTTATACCAGAAGCCGGACCCACCGGCCGTGTGCGCTGAGAGTCACCCGGGCCGGCACAGGGGAATGCGTGGACGACCGGTCCGGGGCCGTGTCCACCTGTTCGCTACCGCTCCGGCTCGATGTACACCTTCTTGATGTCGGGGTTGGCGTCGATGAGCGACTGCTCGATGGCGGTGATGCGCTCGTCCATCTCCCCGGTCGGAATCCGCGCCTCGAAGCTGATGTCGGCGGTGACGAGGACGTTCTCCGGTCCGAAGTAGACGGTTCGGAAGTCGACGATGTCGGCGACGCCGTCGGCGTCGAGGACGATGTCGCGGAGCTGCTGTTCTGCGTCTGCCGGAACCGACTCACCGAGCAGGAGTCGCTTGTTCTCCCACGCGAGCGCGACGGCAAAGCCCATCAGCATGACCCCGATGATGGCCGCCGACGTGGCGTCGTAGATCGGATTTCCGGTGGTGCGCGTCAGGAAGACGCCGAGGAGGGCGATGCCCGCCCCACCGAGTGCGATTGCGTCCTCGGTGAGCGCCGTCAACACGGTCACGTCTGCGGTCTTCGTGAACGCCTCGCGGAAGCCGGACCAGCCGTGTTCGTCAATCTGGCTCGACATCGAGGCGTACGCCTCTTTGAACGCGTACGACTCGAAGACGATTGCGCCGATGAGGACGGCGTAGTTCACCCAGACGCTCGGAATCTCTGCGCCGACGAGCGGGATGGCCACCTCCGTCACTTCGACGGGCGTGGGGTGAAACAGCGCCTCGCGCATGGCGTGATAGCCGTGCTTGAGCGACTCCCAGCCGGCGATGCCGAAGAGGAGCACGCTGACGAGAAACGAGTAGAAGAACTGCGCTTTCCCGTAGCCGAACGGGTGGTCGCGGGTGGCCGACTTCCCGCCGTAGCGGATGCCGATGAGCAGGAAGACCTGATTGCCGGTGTCGGAGACCGAGTGGTACGTCTCCGAGAGCATCGCCGGGGACCCGGTGAGGAGATAGCCGACGAACTTCAGAACGGCAATCGCGCCGTTCGCGACGAGCGCCGCGAGAACGACTGATTTGCTACTCGCCATTATCCCGGGGACACGCGGGGACGGCAAAGTCCTTGCCGTCGGGGAACCGAACTCGGATATGATCGTCGTGCTCTCCGACACCCACGGAACCGACGGCCCGCGGCTCGACGGCCGGACCGCGACGGCCGTTCGCGAGGCCGACCTCGTCTGTCACTGTGGCGACTTTATGACGGAGCCGGTGCTCGACAAGTTCGAGTCCGTCGTGGCGTCGGCCGGCGGAGAGTTCGCCGCCGTGGCCGGCAACAACGACCCGCCGTCGGTTCGCGAGCGCGTCGGCGACGAAACCGTCGTCGAACACGAGGGGGTTCGGCTGGCGCTCGTCCACGGCCACCGCCACCACGACACCGCGCTCGCGATGTTCGGCCGGCAGTCGAACGCCGACCTCGTCTGTGTCGGCCACAGCCACAAGCCGGGGGTTCGACGGCTCGGCGAGGTGCCGGTCGTGAACCCGGGGAGCCACGCCGACCCGCGCCGCTACCGCCCGGCACACGCGGAGCTATCGGTCGGTGCGAAGGTCATCGGCGGCTCGCTCGTCTCGCCCGACGGCGAGCGATTCGAGCGGTTCGAGCTGCCGAGATAGGAGAGGGCCGAAGTCAGCACCTGTCGCTACGCGAGGGGTACAAAAAGCCGTGTCCTAAGCTCAAACAGCTCTTTGAGTGTACGACAGGAGGACGACGGTACACAACACGAGCAGGCCACCGAGGAAGAAGACCAGCCCCGGCGGGAGCGAGCCGAACAGCGCGTCGCCGCCGCTCGCGGTCGTCTCCGTCGCCTGCCGGACCGTCTCGGTGGCGGTCTCCTGTGGCGTCTGTGTCGCCTCGGCGATGCTGAAGCCGCCCCCCTCGTCCGTGGGCGTGGCGGTGGGTGCCGTGTCGCCGGCCGCGCCGCCACCGCCATCTGCGCCGCCGCTTGCCGATTCGCGGCCGGGAAACAGTCCGCCGCCGAAGTACTGCTGGACGGCCAGGCTTCCGACGAGCAGGACGCCGACGCTGCCGAGCAGTCGCGACAGCGCGGCCCGCACCCCGGAGGTGCGTTCCTCCTCGGCGGCGACGATGACGAGCGGGCTGTCGGCGGGCGCGTACACGTCCATCTCGCGGCCCTTCTCGGAGTAGGCGGTGCCGGCGACGGTGACGACGCCGGCGTCCTCCAGTCTGCCGAGGTGGTACTGGACGTTCTGGACGGAGGTGTCGACGCGGTCGGCGAGCTTGGCGGGGGAAGCCGGCTCCTCGTGGAGCGTGGCGACGATGTCCCGGGCGGTCTCGGAGCCGAGCGCGGCGAGCAACTCGTCGGCGTCCTCGCTGTCGACGCCGACCACTCTGGGGTCGCCGTCTCGCGAGATATCGGGGGAGGAGGGCAGCAGGCTCACAGGTTTCCGTAGCCTGCCACCAGTATGAGTTTTGTGAGGGGAAACGCCTATTCGCGTGAGCCAAGAGTCACGCGTATGGTCAACGTGGACCCCGTACTCGTGGTCATCATCGCGCTGCTGTTGGGCGTGGTCCTCTTCGTGTATCTGTTCATCCGACGGACGCTGCTGGCCTTCTCGGAAGGAATACGCGACTCCCGACGCGACTAGATGGACTGAGCGGCCGCAACCGCTCGCTCCACGTCCGACTCGTCTACGTCCCAGTGGGTACAGAACCTGACCTGCTCTGGACCGAACCGCGAGGCCTGTACCCCCTCGGCTTCGAGTGCATCGATGAACTGCTCGGCGGGGCCGTCCGTATCGACGAGGACGATATTCGTGTCCGGCTCCGAGACGCCGAGCCCGTCGATATCGCGCAGGCCGTCCGCGAGCAGTCGGGCGTTCGCGTGGTCCTCGTGGAGTCGCGTCCGATTGTCGAGCGCGAGCAGCCCGGGCGCGGCAATCATCCCGGCCTGTCGCATCCCGCCGCCGAACAGTTTGCGCACGCGGTGGGCCTCCTCGATGAACGACTCGGGACCGGCGAGAATCGAGCCGACCGGCGCGCCGAGCCCCTTCGAGAGACAGAACATCACCGTGTCGACGGGCGCGACGATCTCGCTCGCCGGCACGTCGAGGGCGGCCGCGGCGTTGAACAGCCGCGCGCCGTCGAGGTGGACCGAGACGTCGTGGTCGCGGGCGGCCTCGGCGGCAGCGGCGATGTCGTCGACGGGAATCGCGGTCCCGCCCTTGCTGTTGTGGGTGTTCTCCAAGCAGAGCAGACTCGTCCCCGGGCGGTGGCCGTCGCGGGCGACGTAGCCGTCGTGGACCTGCTCTGGCGAGAGCGCGCCGCGGTCGTCACCGTCGATAGTGCGAGCCTGCACGCCCGAGTGTTGGGCGATGCCGCCGAGTTCCCACTTGTAGATGTGGCTGTCCGTCTCACACAGCAGTTCGTCGCCGCGCGCCGTGTGGGTGCGGATGGCGACTTGGTTGCCCATCGTGCCGGAGGGGACGTAGAGTGCGGCCTCGGTGCCGACGACCTCGGCAGCGCGGGCTTCGAGTTCGTTCACCGTCGGGTCACCGCGGTACACGTCGTCGCCAACGTCGGCGTCGCGGGCGGCCTCCCGCATCGCCTCCGAGGGCTTCGTCACGGTGTCGGAGCGGAAATCGGGCATACAGAGGGTTCACGCGGGGAGACAAATACGCGGCGGTCGGGCATCGAAATCCGTTAGACGCGTCCGGCACAACACGGCTGCATGGACCCACGGATTCGCGAACACGCGGACGTCATCGTCGACCACTCCATCGAGGCCGAGGCCGGCGACGATATCGTCATCGACGCCCACCCCGTCGCTGAGGACCTCGTAACTGCGCTCCACGAACGACTCGCCGACGTCGGCGCGAATCCGCTGGCGATTCAGGGGCGTGCCGGCAAGCGGTTCCGCCGCGCGTATCTCCGCAACCACGACGGTGAGTTCGAACTCCCCGACCACGAGATGGCGCTGTTCGAAGCCATGGACGCCTACATCGCCGTCCGCGGGGACGCGAACGTCACCGAGGAGGCCGACATCGACGGCGACGTACAGACCGCCTACGACCAAGCCCGTCAACCCCTGTTAGAGGAGCGACTCGGCAAGACCTGGTGTCTCACGCAGTACCCCGCCCCCGCAAACGCCCAGCTCGCGGAGATGAGCACCGAAGCCTACGAGAACTTCGTCTACGACGCCGTGCTGAAGGACTGGAACGAGGTGCGTGAACACCAGGCGCAGATGACCGATATCATGGACGGTGCGGAGTCGGTGCGTATCGTCTCGGGCGAGACGACGGACCTCACGATGCGCGTCGCCGGCAACGAGACGCTCAACGACGACGGCCACGCGAATCTGCCGGGCGGCGAGGTGTTCACCGCACCCGTGCGCGACAGCGTCGACGGCGAGGTGTACTTCGACAAGCCGGTGTACCAGCGCGGGAAGGAGATCACCGGCGCGCGACTCCGCTTCGAGGACGGAGAGGCCGTCGAGTGGGACGCCGAGAAGAACGCCGACGTGCTGGACGACATCCTCACGACCGATGAGGGGGCGAAGTACATCGGCGAACTCGGTATCGGGATGAACCGCGACATCGACCGGTTCACGTACAATATGCTGTTCGACGAGAAGATGGGGGATACGATTCACCTCGCGGTTGGGCGCGCGTACGACGCCTGCGTCGGCGAGGCGAACGAGCAGAACGATTCCGCCGTCCACGTCGACATGATTGTCGACATGAGCGAAGATTCGTACATCGAGGTGGACGGCGAGCGCGTCCAGGAGGACGGGACGTTCGTGTTTGAGGAGTAGTTCAGCCGAACGAAGTGAGGCTGAATAGCCTCCGAACGGCGAGGTACGAGCCGTGAGGAGAGCGACACCGAGTAACACGAGGCGTCGAAACGGAGCGGGAGGAGTGAACGGAGTGAGCGACGACACCCGTCGCTGTTCGAGCGGTGGTCCAGAAGAACGGCGCAGTCGCTTGCGGTCGTTGAAAAACACCCAGCGAGTGAGCCCTCGCTGGGTCCCAGGCAGATAACCACCGTCACGGGATGGGGACGGTGGACGCGAAGTGACAACGCGTAAGATGGTACGGTGTTGAGCGCACTCGTACCGGATTGCGGCTCTCGCCGCGGTAGCCCATCTGGTCGGTTGCCAGTCCCGATTCTATCTGAACACCTCAGCCGAGTTTTTCTGTCCAAATGTTGTGGTCTCGGCCGACCACTGTATGGTCCAACGCACTCGTTCGCACATTACACTCCATTCGTCCACCTGGGCGTGTATAAGCGTTGTGCTGTATGCAGTTTTGAGTCTAATTACTGTTCATACGACCTTATATACCGCGGAGGAACGACTTGTTCGTAGTATTCTATCTCGAAAGAGGGCAGATTTGCTATATTCTATGCGCGAGAGTGCGGTAGGAGTGAGCAAACGTGAAGCGTTTGCGAGCTACGCAGTGGGAGGAGCGAACCCAGCGACGAGCACGGTGGGATTCGAACCCACGATATTCGGATTAGAAGTCCGACGCTTTGGTCCGAGCTAAGCTACGTGCCCTCACCGCTCGTATCCCCGGCGCGAGCAAAAGGACAACGGCTGGGGACTGCGGGAACCGATGGGTTTGGATACGATGGCGGAGAAGACGGCGTATGCTCATCGCGTTCGACTTCGACGGCACGCTCTCTGACTCCGAGATGACGGTCCTACTTGGCGAGCAGTGTGGCGTCGCCGACGAGATGGAAGCCATCACTGAACGGGCGATGAACGACGAAATCGACTACGCCACCTCGCTGCGCGAGCGGGCCGCACTCTTGGACGGGCTCTCGGAGGATGCAGCCGCTGAGGCGTGGGACCAGGTCGTCTTGCGCGACGGCGCGGCGGCGGTCATCGACGCGCTCCGTGAGGGTGGCCACACGGTCGCCATCCTGACGGGGGGGTTCGAGACGGGCGTCGAGACAGCACTCGACGCAGCAGGGACGAGCGTCGACACCATCGTCGCGAACCGACTCCCCGTAGCGGCGGGTGCACTCACCGGCGAGGTTGAAGGCCCGCTCATCGAGGGGACGAAGGACGACGCGCTCGAATCGCTGGCCGCGGAGTACGGCGTCGAGATGGCGGAGACGGTCGCGGTCGGCGACGGAGCAAACGACCTGCCGATGTTGGAGGTCGCGGGACTGGCAATCGGGTTCGAGCCGAAGCCGGCGGTCGAGCCGTCGTGTGACACGGTCGTCGCGTCGATGCAGGAGCTGTTGGCGACGCTCGAATCGCGAAACGTCGTCTGAAACGGCAGGAGGCTCTCGGGGGAGAAACGGCGCGGCAGTAGTTTCTCGCGGACGGCGTCAGACGCACGTCAGCCGTTGCGTACTGCGGTTTTTTGCTGTGAGCCGGCGTAGCCGAGGTCAATGGTTCGGCTGAATCCGCTGTCGTGGCTCGGGGAACAGATAGGGAACTATCCGCTGCGGCTCTCGGGCGGGTTTGCCGTGCTTGGCGGTGCGGTCGCGACGGCGCTGTCAGTCGGGCCGAACGCCGGCGTGAACGAGCTCGTCTCCTTCGCGAGCACGCAGCCGGCGTACGCCGCCGCCGTCGTCTGTGGGCTCGCCGTCATGCTGTTCGTCGACGGCTGACCGTCGGGCTTCTTGTGTTCGCCGGTCGTCGGTTCTCGTATGGCTTCGCCACGCGCCGTCAGCGAACTGCTGAGCAGCGACGTGGAGACGGTCGGGCCGGCGGCGTTTCTGCGCGCCGTCACCGAGTATCTCTACGGAACCGGCGTCGGCTCCGTCGTCGTCACCGACGAGCACGACGTGCCCGTCGGTATCATCACGGGCAGGGACATCGGCCGCGCCGCCGCCGAGGGACTCGGCTTCGACACCACGCGCGTCCGTGAGGTGATGACCGATTCGCCGGTCACCGTCGCTCCGGAGACGACCGGCCAGCAGGCCGCCGAGACGATGCGCGAACACGGGATTCGCCATCTGCTCGTCGTCGACGACGACGGACTCGTCGGCGTGGTCACGGCCACGGACCTCGCGTACGCGACTCCGGACGCGCCCGCGGCGGAGAGCGTCGAGGTCGACGTGGACGCCCGCGACCGCTACGACGAGCGCGACTGGGCCTTCGACGGGCCGGCGGGGTCGGCGCTGTCGGTCGGCGACGAGTTCACGTTCGCGAAGACGCTCACCGAGACGGATATCGAGCAGTTCGCCGAGGCGACCGGCGACACGAACCCGCTCCATCTCGACGCCGAGTACGCCGGCGCGACCAGATTCGGCGGACGCATCGCACACGGCGTGCTCACGACGGGCGTCGTCTCGGCCGCGGTCGCACGGCTCCCGGGGATGCCGATTTATCTCGAACAGAACGCCCGCTTCACCGCCCCGGTCCACGGCGGCGAGCGCGTCACGGCGACCATCGAGGTCATCGAGGAGGAGACGACAGACCAGTTCCGGCTCTCGACGGTCGTGACGGACGAGGACGGAGAAATCGTGTTGGACGGCGACGCGCTCGTGTTGGTCGAAGCGGAGCCCTAACGCGGGACGGATTCGTTCGTCTCGTCGGTTCGGTTCGGGAGTCGGTTCTGGTTCCGGTAACCGAAGGTCCGGGGTGCGGCCGCCGTCGTGACACGGCGCTCGTCGGTCCAGCGGTCGCGTGTGGTGGTGGTCGTCGGCTGTCCGGGTCGGGTCGTGGATTCTGTGGTGCTCATTTGGGTCGGGGAAGGATGGTCGGCGTGCTGTACGCGCAGTATGGGAGAGTTATCGGTGGCGTACAGCGAGCATATCAACTGCGAGGAGCCAGACTATAATGAATGTTTGTGTTCGTGCACGATTGTACACGAACGATACCCGGATTCGGGGACAGCTCAGTCGTCTTCGGTCGTGATGTCCGCCGAGAGTCCCTGTGCCATCTCGATATCCTTCGAGTTGTTGAGCGTCCACGCGGTGCGTTCGGTGACGGCCTCGATGACCTCACGCGCCGACGGGTAGCCGTTGCCGGACTTCTTCACGCCGCCGAAGGGGAGCTGGACCTCCGCGCCGATACACGGGAGATTACCGTAGGCGAGTCCGACCTCGGCGTGGTCGCGGTAGTAGTTTATCTGCCGGTAATCCTCGGAGATGACCGCGCCGGCGAGTCCGTACTCGGTGTCGTTGTGGACCTCGACGGCACGCTCGATGTCGCCGTCGTACTCCAGCAGGGCGACGTGGGGGCCGAAGACCTCCTCGTGGGTACACCGGAGGTCGGCGTCGGGGTCGGCCTCGTAGACGAACGGCCCGATCCAGTTGCCCGCCTCGTGGCCGTCGGGAATCTCCTCGGCGTCGAGTTCCTCGCGGTCGACGAGCACGTTCACGCCCTCGTCGCGGGCGAGTTGGTTGTACTCGCGCACCTTCTCGCGGTGTTCCGGCTCGATGAGCGGGCCCATGAACGTCGACTCGTCGAGCGGGTCGCCGACGGCGACCTTCTGTGCGAGCTCGACGAACCGCTCTTTGAACTCGTCGTACACGTCGGTGTGGACGACGAGCCGCTCGCTCGACACGCAGCGCTGGCCCGTCGTCTTGAAGCTCGACATGACCGCCGAGTGGACGGCGGTGTCGAGGTCCGCCTTCTCCGTGATGACGATGTTGTTCTTGCCGCCCATCTCGCAGGCGGCGAGCTTGCCGGGCTGTTGGGCGACCTTCGATGCGACCTCGTGGCCGACCTCCGCGCTGCCGGTGAAGAGCACGGTGTCGACGCGCTCGTCGTCGACGATAGCCTCGCCGGCGTCACCGAAGCCCTGCACCATGTTGAACACGCCGTCCGGGATGCCCGCGTCGATGAACATCTCGGCGAGAATCTGCCCACACCACGGCGTCTGCTCGGCGGGCTTGAACACGACGGTGTTCCCCTCGACCAGCGCGACGGCCATGTGCCAGAACGGGATGGCGACCGGGAAGTTCCACGGCGTGATGCAGCCGACGACGCCGCGCGGCTTCCGGCGCATGTAGGCGTCCTTCGACGGAATCTCGGAGGGCACCACGTCCCCCTTCGGGTGGCGGGCGTCGCCGGCGGCCCACTCCACCATGTGCCACGCCTCGGTCACGTCCGCCTTTCCTTCGGAGATTTCCTTGCCACACTCCTTGGTGACGATTTCGCCGAGTTCCTCGTGGCGGTCTTTCAGCTCCTGGTAGATGTCCCAGAGATACTCCGCGCGCTGCGGGTGGCTGAGCGCCTGCCACTCCTCCTCTGCGGCGTCGGCGGCCGCGACCGCGCGGTCGATATCGCTCTGCGTGCCCCGCTCGAAGCTGGCGAGCGTCTCGCCCGTCGCCGGGTTCCGCGACTCGAACGTCTCCGTTCCGTCGCCGTCGTCCCACTCGCCGCCGATGTAGTGTCGATAGGTGTCCGACATACCCGGGCTTCGGTACCCCGACACGAAACCGTACACCCGACCATGGGCGGAAGCTACAAGCCGGTGTGTGCAAACGAGGGGGTATGAGCCAGACGAAACCGACCGGGACGCGGCTAACCTTGGACCTGTGGCACCCCGACTGCTGGGCTATCGAGGCGACGAGCAAGACGGCGGGGGGTGTACTCGCGCACGCCGTCTACAGCTCCCCGGAGGCCGACAGCCCGGAGTCGGTCAACGGGCTGTTCACGGCGTTCGGCGAGAGCGAATCCGAGGTCGACGCGCTGCTCGACGAGATACGCGACGTGCCCCACGGGGGGAACGTCCACGAGCTACAGGAGCGATTCGGGCGCGAGCGCGACGCCCCCGGGCGCGTCGTCACGGAGTTCTTCCTCGAGTACGACCCCGACGACATGGTGTGTCCGACCCTGCTCGAACACGGCTTCGTCCACAGCGCGCCCGTCCGCATTGAGGACGGACGCGAGGAGTGGCAGGTGGTGTTCGCGGGCGACCGCAGCGGCATCGAGCCGGCGCTCGACGGCGTGCGCGAGCAGGCCGACGCCACCGTCGAGGTGGAGTCTATCACCAGCGGTGACCCCCGGAAGTCACCCCGCGAGCAGCGGCTCGACTCGCTGACGCCGACCCAGCGGGAGGCGTTCGAGACCGCGCGCGCGGAGGGGTACTACGAGTGGCCCCGCGAGGCGACGACCCGCGAACTCGCCGCCGAACTCGACGTGTCGAAGACGACGTATCTGGAACACCTCCGGAAGGCCGAGGCGAAGCTGCTGAATCCGTCGTCGTAGCCGGACGCGAGCGCGGCAATAATTGCCGTTCACGGCCGAATCGACCATGGTCGGGAACAGCTATACCCTTGTAGTTCTTCAAACAACGGTGTATGACAGAGAGACCCATTGACAGACGGACAGTACTCGGCATCACGGGCGCGGGAGCGATTACCCTCGCCGCCGGCTGTGTGAGCACGACCGACGACGACGAGGAGACGGCGACCGACTCGGGGGGCGACGGCGGTGACGGCGGAGCTACCGCCACGGACACCGACACCGGCGGGTCGGGGGACCCGTACACCATCGGCGTGGTGAACTCACAGACCGGCTCGCTGTCGGCGTTCGGCGAGCGCAACGCCCGCGGGCTGGAACTCGCGTTGCGTGACGTGAACGAGACGACCATCGGCGGCCGCGAGCTCGACGTCATCGTCGAGGACTCCGAGAGCACGTCGAGTTCGGGCGTCTCCGCGGCACAGAAGCTCGTGAACCAGGACGGCGTCCCGTTCCTCATCGGCGCGGTCGGGTCGGGGGTTTCGCTCGCAATCTACGAATCCGTCATCGACGGCACCGACGTGGTACAGCTGAGTCAAAACTCCACGGGAACGGACCTGAGCAACTACCCCGGCCTGCTCCGGATGTCGCCGCCCGGCGGCGTCCAGTCGTCCGCGCTGGCTTCGCTGGTCGACGCCGACGGCCACGACTCCGTCGCGCTGGCGTGGGTGAACAACGACTACGGACAGGGGCTCGCGGAGACGTTCCGCAACGAGTGGGACGGCGACATCGTCTACGACGAACCCCACGACCAGGGGGCGTCGTCGTACTCCAGTGTCGTCTCCTCGATGGCAAACTCCGGGGCCGACGCGTGGGTGTTCATCACCTACCAGCCGGAGTTCACGACGATGGCACAGGAGGCTTACTCCAACGGCTACGAGGCACCCTACTACGGGGCCGACTCCGTGCAGGGGTCGGACGTGCTGGACGGCACCCCCGAGGGGAGTCTCGAAGGGATGCAGGTCGTCGTCCCCTCCGCGGCGGTCGACCAGGAGAACTACCAGCAGTTCGCGTCCGACTTCGAGTCGGAGTACGACCAACAGCCCACCTCGTGGGCCGCCTTCATGTACGACTGCGTCATCACGGCCGCACTCTCCATCGCGACCGCAGACGAGTTCACCGGGAGCGCCCTGCAGGGAACGGTCCGCGACGTGACCCGTCCCGAGGGCGAGGAGGTGTTCACCTTCGCCGAGGCGATGGACGTGCTCGGCGACGACGGCACCGCCGACGACATCGACTACCAGGGCGTCTCCGGTCCCATCGACTTCGACGAGAACGGTGACCCGGTCGGCTTCCTGCAGGTGCTCACCGTCCAGGACCACGAGTACGTCCAGACCGACACCGTCCAAGGGTAGCCGTGGCGATTTTGGAACTGCTGGCGAACGGACTGGTGTTTTCGAGCATCATCGTGCTTGCGAGCATCGGCCTGTCGCTGGTGTACTCGATTGCGGATTTCGCCAACTTCGCACACGGGGACACGATGGCCGTCGGCGCGTACGCCGCCCTGCTCACCTTCGGTGTTCTCGGCGGCGTCGGCCCGACGGTGCTCGCGCTCCCGGTCGGCTTCTTCATCGCCCTGGCCGTCGGGGCGGCCGTCGCCGCGCTCGTCGCCGTCGTCACCCACGTCGTCGTCTACGAGCCGCTGGAGGTGGACTCCATCGGCCTGCTCATCACCTCCATCGGCGTCGCGTTCGTGTATCGCGCGATTATCCAGCTGCGATTCGGGTCGAACCCAATCGAGTTCGACATCCCGCTGCAGCGACCCATCGAGGCGCTCGTTCCCCTGGGAGTTCGCGTCACCGTCCACGACGTGGCTATCGTCGCGACCGCGGCGCTGCTCGTCGTCGGACTCCACGTCCTGTTGCAGTACACTGACCTCGGCCGGAAGATGCGCGCGACCGCAGACAACCCCGACCTCGCGCGCGTCTCCGGGATTCGCACCCGCCGCGTGGAGTGGTGGACCTGGATTATCGGGGCCGGCCTCGCCGGCGTCGGCGGCGGCTTCCTCGGACTGTACAATCAGCTCTCGCCGCGGATGGGCTTCGACATCCTGCTGGTCGTCTTCGCGGCCGTCATCCTCGGAGGGATCGGCTCCGTCTACGGCGCGATGGCCGGCGGCCTGCTCATCGGCGTCATCAATCAGCTGATGCCCGCCATCTCCGACCTCGCCGTCGCGCTGCCGCTGGTCCCGAACGTCGGGCCGGCGTACGCCGACTCCGTCGCCTTCCTCATCATGGTGGCCGTCCTCCTCGTTCGGCCGTCGGGGATTGCCGGAGGTGAGACGACGTGACGCTGCGCGAGCGCTACGACGCGATGACGCGGGCCGAACAGGGCGTGACCCTGTTCGTCGGCGGCTTCGGCTTCCTGCTCGTGCTCGCACTGTTGACCGGCACGCTGACGCCGTCGTACACGCTGTATCTCGCCGGGCTGACGGGGATGTACGTCCTCCTCTCCTTCGGGCTGAACGCCCAGTGGGGGTACACCGGACTCATCAACTTCTCCGTCGCGGCCTTCTTCGGCATCGGCGCGTACGCGACGGCGCTCGTCACGGCGACCAACTCCCCGCTTTCGATTCCGGGCGGCGTCCTCGTCGGCCTGGTGCTCGCGATACTCGCGTCGGCGGTCGTCGCCGTCGCCATCGCGATTCCGACGCTGCGGCTCCGGTCTGATTACCTCGCCATCGCCTCGCTCGGGCTGGCGGAGGTCGTCCGGCAAATCGTCCTGAACCAGCGCGACTGGACGAACGGCTCGGGCGGCCTGCGGGGAATTCCGGACGTGTTCGCCGGCTGGCCCGTGCTCGGCGAACTTCCGGAACAGCTCCCGGGGTTGCAGTTCACGGAGTACGCGGTCGGCATTCCGGGACTGTTCCGGGTGCGCGTGCTCGGGTTCACGCTCGACACCCCGTTCTGGACGGACCTGCTGAACTTCGTCGTCGTCGTGGTGTTCGTCGTGGCCGTGTATCTCCTGCTCCGGCGGGTCCACCGGTCGCCGTGGGGGCGCGTCCTCCGGACGATTCGCTCCGACGAGGACCTCGCCTCGGCGCTGGGGAAAGACACCTACGGGTTCAAGCTCCAGTCGTTCGTGCTCGGCTCCATCATCATGGCGCTCGGGGGCATCTTCTACGCCTTCCTCGCAGCGTACGTCAGCCCCGGCGACCTCGAACCCATCAACACGTTCTACGTCTGGATTGCGGTCATCCTGGGCGGGAGCGGGTCGAATCGCGGGGCGATGTTCGGCGGCTTCGTCGTCGTCGCCATCCGCGAGGGAACGCGGTTCGCGAGCGATATTCTCCCCAGTCAGCTTCCCGTGAACATCCCGGTGCTCGTGGATGTGTACGGCGCAATCGTGAGCGACTTCGGCTCGACGCGACTGCTCATCGTCGGTCTGCTCATCGTGTTGGTGATGCGGCTCAGACCGGAGGGCGTGTTGCCGCCACAGCGCGAACTCGTCTGGCCGAGCGCACTGGAGGAGAAGGATGAGTGAAAGCGAGACCCTAACGACCGGCGCGAACCGAGAGAAGGACGACACCGTGCTCGAAGTCGAGGGGCTGCGCAAGGCCTTCGGCGGGCTGGTGGCGACCGACGACGCCAGCTTCGCCGTCGAGCGCGGGACGATTACCGCGCTCATCGGCCCCAACGGCGCGGGGAAATCGACCATCTTCAACCTCGTCTCCGGCTTCTACGAGCCGGACGCGGGGACGGTTCGGGTCAACGGGACCGACGTGACCGGGATGGAGCCACACGAGGTGGCCGACGAGGGGCTCATCCGGACGTTCCAGACCCCCCGGAAGCTGGAGGGGATGACCGTCCGCGAGGCGATGTTGGTCGGCGCGAGCGACCAGCCCGGCGAGTCGTTCCTGAAGCTGTTCACCGACCCGTCGGGGGTCGAGGCCGCGGAGCGAGCGAACGTCGAGGACGCCCACGAGATGCTCGAACAGTTCGAAATCGGGCATCTCGCGACCCAGCCGGCGACGGACCTCTCTGGCGGGCAGATGAAGCTCGTGGAGCTGGCGCGTGCGATGCTCGCCGAGCCGGAGATTCTCCTGCTCGACGAGCCGGTCGCGGGCGTGAATCCGACGCTCGCCAACAAGCTGTCCGACCACATCGCCCGGCTCAACGACGAGGGCGTCACCCTGTGTCTCATCGAACACGACATGGAGTTCGTGATGAACCTCGCGGACCCGGTCATCGTGCTCGACCGCGGAAGCGTGCTCGTGGAGGGGTCACCCGAAGCGGTGCGCAGCGACCAGCGCGTCATCGACGCGTATCTCGGGGGTGACTCGGCGTGAGCATCCTCGAACTGGAGGGGATCGACACCGGCTACGGCGACGTGCAGGTGCTCGATGACCTCTCGATGTCCTTGGAATCGGACGAAATCGTCTGTCTCATCGGGCCGAACGGCGCGGGCAAGTCGACGGTCCTGAAGACGGTGTTCGGGCTGTTGGAGCCGTGGACCGGGTCGGTCCGGTTCCGCGGCGACGATATCGGCGGGCTCGCGCCCGAGGACATCGTCCGCGAGGGCGTCGGCTACGTTCCACAGACCGAGAACGTCTTCGGCTCGCTCACCATCGAGGAGAATCTCCGGATGGGCGGGGTCGCGCGCGACGACGACCTCGACCCGGTCATCGAGGGGCTGTACGACCGGTTCCCGGTGCTGGAGGAGAAACGGCGGGCGAAGGCGTCGACCCTCTCGGGGGGACAGCGCCAACTGCTCGCGTTCGCTCGCGCGCTGATGATGGAGCCGGAGGTGTTGCTCATCGACGAGCCGTCTGCCGGGCTCGCGCCCAACACGGCAGACGAGGTGTTCGCCGACGTGCAGACGGTCAACGACGGCGGCACGGCCATCCTCATGGTCGAGCAGAACGCCCACAAGGGGCTGGGTATCTCCGACCGCGGCTACGTCCTCGACCAGGGGACGGTCGCGTACGAGAACGAGGCCGACTCGCTGCTGGACGACCCAGAGGTGTCGCGGCTGTATCTGGGCGGCTAGCCCACGCTTTCTTTGCCTGCCACCACCTACCACGGGGCATGGACCTGCTGTTCATCGTTGGCGGGCTGACACTGTTCGCGCTCGTGTTCGGCGGGCTGGAGTTTCTCGACGACATTCTCGACCGCTACTACCCGATGGACGAGGAGGTCGACCCTTAGATCAAGAGCCTGACGACGGCGAACAGGACGAGCACGCCCAGCACGTCGCAGGTGTTCGTGACGACGGGCAACACCACGTCGTCGGGGTCGGCACCGACCCGGAAGGCGGCGTAGGTCGCCGTGACGCTCACCGCGACCGACAGCACGGCGAGTATCCCGCCACACAGCGTCGCGACGACCACCACCGTCGCGACCGGGAGCGCGGTCTGGCCGACGAGCGACTGGACGGCCCACGCGCTCGCCCCGACGACCGGAAAGAGGGTCGCGGCCAACCCGACCGTCGCGACGGCGTTGCCGGCCAGCGTCTCGTCGGTCGGTTCGAACGACAGCAAGCCGAGATGCGTCGCCGTCGAGAGCCGCGAGGCCATGATCGAGCCGAGATTCCCCGCCATCCCGATGGTGACCGGGACGAGCACGAGCAGGGAGGGGTACTGCAGCAGCGTCTCCTGTAGCGTGTCGAGGACGAGCCCCGACGCCAGTTCGACGAGCGTCAACACGACGAGCACGGGGAGCATGTCGGCGAGAATCTCCCGGACGGTCCAGCGCGCCATCTACCCACCCCCGAGCGCGAGGACGATTCTGGCGGCCGCGAGCATCGTCGCGACGCCGACCACGTCGCCCGTCGTCGTGACGACCGGCCCGGCCAGCGTGTCGGGGTTCAACCCTCGACGGTAGCCGAGGAAGACGACGCCGACGACGGCAATCGTGAGCAGGAGTCCCGAGACCGTCCCGGCGATGAGCGCGATACCGAGAAGCGTCGCCAGCGTGGCGTGGTCGCGCCCGAGTACCGACAACAGTGCGAAGCCGGCGGTCGCGGCGAAACAGCTCATCAGGACGCCGTTTGCCATCGCGGCGGCGACGGCCGCCCGGGTCCGCCGGTCCGCGAAGTCGAACCGCGGCTCGATGAGCCCCTGGTGGAGCGCGCTCGCGAGCCGTGCACCCAGCGAGCCGTAGACGTTACCGCGGGTCGCGAGGAGGGCGGGAACGAGCAGCAAAAGCCCGGGAACGGCCGCGAGTTCGGCCTCCATCCCCCCGAGGACGACCCCGGCGAACAGACCGCCGACCGCGCTGAGTGCCACCACCGGAAGCGCCTCCCGGTAGGCCTCGACCGCGGTCTGGCGGATACTCATACTCGGAGGTCACCCGGCGCGTGCAAAAACGCGGTGGGTGTCGGGGCGTGGGAGCGAGACGCCCAGAGCCGAGGCCCGGGGTGTTTCTTCCGGCTGGCCTGCGATGACCGGGTATGAGTGGGGACCCCGAGAACGTACCGACCGTTTCCTGTGCGCGCTGTGGCGACGAGTGGACGCTGGCGTACGAACTCGACGAACTCGGTCTCGGTAACGGCGCGCTCGAAGCGTTCGCCATCGACCACCGGGAACACACCGGCCACTACCCGGACGGCGTGACGCCGTGGGTCGCCGACTGCCGGCACTGTCCCGACGGCGTCGAGCGCATCGACGAGAGCGCAGTCCGCCGGTGGGCGCGGACTCACACGCGACACGCTGGCCACGAAGTCGACCTCAGCTACGACGGTGAGACGGAGCGCGTGAGGCGAGAGTAGCGTTCGCCGGCGTCAGGCCATCCGTGGCACACACTGTGGCTACTCCAGCGTCGACAAGACGAGCGTCGAGAAGTCGGTCTCGGAGATGTGGCCGGCTTCCAGCGCGTGGAACCACCCTTCGTGGACCTCGAAGTGGCCTTTCGTCTCGCGGTCGTCCTCGCTGTCGACGTTGTCGAAGGCCCACACCTCGACGGCCTCGGGGTCCCACGCGCCGGCGTCGGGAATCGAGCGGCCATCGCCGCTTTCCGTCTCGATGCCGGCGAGCGCGAGGAACGCGCGGAGGATGGTGCCGACCTGCGACTGCGGAATCTGTCGGTTCACGCCCGGCGACTCGTAGCCGACGTGGAGCGCGCCGTCGTGGTGTTCACAGTGCGTGACGTGGAGTCCGTCGGCCGCGAGTTCCGATTCCAGTATCGCGCCGACGTCGTCTTCTGTGAGGGTCATATCGGGGGTTCGTGGCTGTCGCCTTAGCCCCACCGGAGCCTACACCGGCGACGGCGGTGTCTCCTGGTATGCGACGGCCGCCTCGCGCAGCTCGTCGGGGAAGCGCGTCGGCTCGCCGTCGCGGACACAGACGTGCGTGACGGTCCCGTCTGCACACACCGCGTCGTCGGCTTTGCGTCGACACTCCCACTCGAAGGTGAGCGAGGCGTCGCCGATCTGCTCGATGCGGGCCGCACAGACGAGTTCGTCGCCGAAGGTGGCCGACTTCCGGTAGTTCACGTCGACGTTGACGACGTGGATGTCGAACGTCGACTGCTGGCCCCAGCCGTAGTCGATGTCGCGGAGGTACTGACTGACCGTCTCGTCCTGGTAGGTGACGTAGTTGCCGTAGAAGACGACGGCCTGTGCGTCCGTCTCCTCGAACCGCACGCGCGTCTCCCAGATGTCCTGCATACAGAGACGGCGCGCCCGGCCGCGAAGAATCCCACGACACGGCGAAAGCTACTCCCCGCCCTCGCTCTAACGAGTGACGATGACAGCCTACGACGTTGTGGTGGCGGGCGGGGGACCTGCCGGCCTGCAGTTCGCGCGCGAACTCGGCGCGCGCACCGACTACCGGGTGTGTCTGTTGGAGGCGAATCCGTCGCTCGCGGACAACGACAAGTCCACTGGTGGCACCTTCGAGCAGGTCATCGACGGCTTCGACGTGGACGAGTCGGTGGTGATGGGGTCGAGCCCGAGCGTCGTCTTCGAGGGGCCGACCGCGCGCGAGCGGCTCGCCATTCCGAACTACGTGCTCGACTTTCCGGCCTTCTTGGAGTGGCTCGGCGAGGAAGCAGCGAGCGACGGCGTCGACGTGCGGACCGGCGCTCGCGTCACCGGTCCCGTCGTTGAGGACGGACGGGTCGTCGGCGTCGAGACGCGCGAGGAGACGGTTCGGGCGACTCTGGTCGTGGACGCGACCGGCGAGACCGGCGCGTTGACGACCGAACTCGGCATGTGGAATCGAAACGCGGGCCAGCGCGGCATCGGCAAGGAGTTCGAGGTGTCGGGCACCTTCGACTCGGACGCGATGGTGTTCCGGTTCGACCACGAGGTCGCGCCCGGCGGCTACGCGTGGGTGTTCCCCGGCGACGACCGGTTCAAAGTCGGCGTCTGCTGGGTGAACGACTTCTACGAGCGCCACGCGCCGGACGACCGCTCCATCGACGACTACCTCCGGTCGTGGCTCGACCGCGACGACCGGTGGCGGGCCGACGAGATTCACGCCACCCACGCGGGCGCGGTGGTCTCTGACAACTCCATCAATCAGCGCGCGACGGACGGCCTCGTCGCCGTCGGCGATGCGGTGTCGAGTATCAACCCCCTGTTCGGCGAGGGGATTCGGCCGGGAATGGAGTCGGCGCGGATGGCTGCCGACGTTGCTATCGACGCGCTCGACGCCGGCGACGTGTCGCGCGAGCGGTTGGCCGGCTACGAGCAGCGGTGGAACGGCGAGAAGGGAGGAGACTGGCGGCTCCAGCGCGTCGTCGGCGAACTGCTGTACGATTTCGACGCCGGCCAACAGGACGAGTTCGTCCGAGCGTCGGGGGAGTTCTCACGGGCCGGACTCGACCGGCTCCAGCAGTACGAGCTCACGCTCCGTGACCTCCTGCGGCTGTATCCCGCGCGGGCGAGTGACGTGCTGAAGCTGCCACGCGTGGCGCGACACCTGGCCTAGAGCCGGTCGGAGAGCGACCCCGTCGCGAAGTAAGTGTCGAGGACGGTCTCGGCCAGGAAGCCGTCGGGGTCGAGCACGATGTAGACGACGACGAACGGCTCGTCCGGGTCGATGACGAACACCTCGAAGGGGGGAGTCGCGCCCTGGCTCTCCTCGTGGTAGCTCCCGCGCCCGCCGGCCGCGCGCACGAGCAGCGGTTCGAGTGGTTTCACGCCGTCGCGGAACTCGGCGAACACGTCCTGTTGACCGGGCTGGTCAGCGAAGGTGTAGACGATGCCGTTGGCGTCGCCGTCGGTGCCGTGGGTGACGCGGGCGTTCATCCCGCTGTTCTCGCTGACGGCGTCGTCCCAACACCGGGTGGCGGCCTCGAAAATCGCCTCCTCGGTGCGCGTAAACCGGATGCGCGTCTCGTCGGTCACCGCGTAGTCGGACAACGTCGGGTCGCCGTCGGTCCACGCGAGGGTGGCGTCGATGCGGTAGCCCGGCTCGAGGTCGGGGGCGTCACCCCGGGGGACGTAGGTGGGGTCGCCGCTCTCGGTGTCGAGCAGGAGCCACTCGTCGCCGTCGCGGCCGGCGAGCACGCGGAACTGCCCGGTCGTCGTCTGCTCCATATCGGAAGGATGGTGCGGGCGTGGAAAACGCCGACGGTGTGACCGACACGGCTTTGCGAGTCGCTCCGCGAGCCGAGGTATGTACGAGAGCGGACGCTACGTCGCCCGGCAGCTCGAACCCGTCGCCGACGAGCAGATACAGCCCAACGGCGTCGACCTGACGCTCGCGGCCGTGGAACGCCAGCGAGAGCCGGGACGCATCGGCACGGACGGGAAGACGGTCGGCGAGCGCGAAACCATGGAACCTGCAGACGGCGTCTACCGGCTGGAGCCGGGGGCGTACATCGCCCGCTACGGCGAGACCATCGCCGTGCCCGACGACCACGTCGGCTTCGTCTACCCGCGCTCGTCGCTGATGCGCAACTCCTGTATGCTGAACACGGCAGTGTGGGACGCCGGCTACGAGGGGAGAGGCGAGGGACTCCTTCGGGTTGGCCACACCATCGAACTGGAGGCCGGCGCGCGCATCGCACAGTTCGTCCTCGCGGAGGCGGACCACGAGGGGCGGTACGACGGGACGTATCAGGGCGAGCGCATCGAGTAGCGGCGAGCGTGCGAATTCAGTCACTGAGACGCCCGACAGTCTTTATGAGTGTCGCTCCCGAACTAGCAGTCAGTAACTATGGCTGCAGGTGCTCAGCCGAACTCGTTCACAGACCGTGCCTTCTTCGAGGCGTTGGTCCAGAACGGCTCGGACGCGATCATCACAATCGACACGGACGACCGGATTCGGTTCGCCAACGACGCCACGAAGAGGGTGTTCGGCTACGACCCCGAGGAGCTCATCGGGGAGTCGCTGACCACCATCATGCCGGAGCGTTTCCAGGACGCCCACCGGGCGGCCATCGAGCGGTATCTCGAAACCGGCGAGCGGACCCTCGACTGGAGCGGTATCGAACTCCCGGCGGAACACCGCGACGGTCACGAGGTCCAGGTGTCGATTACCTTCGAGGAGTACGAGTACGGGGGCCAGAAGGTCTTCTCCGGAATCATGCGGGACGTGACCGAGCGCAAGGAGCGTGAACGCAAGCTCGAACAGCAAAACGAGCAGCTGGAGCGGTTCGCGTCGGTCGTGAGTCACGACCTCCGCAGCCCGCTCCAGACGGCGAAGGCGACCCTCGCGGTCGCGAAGGCGACCGACGACGACGAGGCGCTCGAGGAGCTAGACGAGCTACTCGACCGGATGGACGAACTCGTCGACGACGTGCTCGAGCTCGCGACCCAGGGCCAGACGGTCGACGAGACCGAGCGGGTGTCGCTGGAGGCCGTCGCGTCGGACGCGTGGAGCGTCGCCGGCCACGAGGACATCACGTTTGAGAGCGAGGACGTGACGCTGGACGCCGACCCCGAGCGGCTCCAGACGCTGCTGGAGAATCTCTTCCGCAACGCCCGCGAACACGGCGGCGCGGAGTCCATCTGGGTGGAGACCACCCACGACGGCTTCGCCGTCAACGACGACGGGAGCGGGCTGGGTCACGTCGACGAGGAGAAGCTGTTCGACCACGGCTACACGGAAAGCGAGTCCGGAACGGGAATCGGGCTGAACATCGTCAAGACCGTCGCACAGGCCCACGGCTGGCGGGTCGAGGCCGGCGAGAGTGACGAGGGGGGTGCCCGGTTCGCGTTCCACGAGGTGACGACCAGATGACGGCCACCTCGGACCGTGTCGAGGCCGACGACGCGGACGAGGAGCACCAGGCCGAGCCGGTGGTGTTGGCCGTCGACGACGAGCCGCGAGTCACACAGGCGTTCGCGCTGTGGCTCGACGGCTACGACGTCCGGACGGCACAGTCGGGCGAGGAGGCCTTGGAGATGCTCGACGGCGTCGACGTGGTCTTGCTCGACAGACAGATGCCGGGGATGGACGGCGGCGAGGTGTTAGAGGCGATTCGCGAGCGGGGCTACGACTGCCGGGTCGCGATGGTCACCGGCGTCTCGCCGGAGCTCGACGTGGCCGACATGGCCTTCGACGATTATCTGGAGAAGCCGGTCGACCCCGAGGAGCTGGCCGAGACGGTCGAGAAGCTGCTCGCGCGGGCGGATTACGACGAGCGCATCACGGAGCTGTTGTCGGTGACGCGCAAGATAGAGCTGCTGCGCTCGGAGTATTCGGAGGCGGAGCTGAACGACGAGGAGTTCGAGTCGCTGCTCGCGGAGCGCGAGCGGCTCAAGGAAGAAACCGACGAGATGCTGTCGAATCTGGGACCGGAGGAGTTCGCCCAGATTATGAGCGATCTCTAATCGAGCAGCGTCGAGAGCGCGTGTCGCTCCACCCGTCGGAGCGTTTTCGCGACGGACATCGGGTCACTGTCGAGCGCCGCGGCCACCTCGGTGTGTGTCGTCTCACGCGGCTGCTCGTAGTAGCCCGAATCGAGAGCGTGCGCGACCGTGCGGCGCTCCTCGTCCGTCAGTTCGATGCGTCGGACCGCCGTTTCGAGTCCCCCAGTGCTCACAGCCGTGGGTTACGGTCGCCGAATGTGAATCTTCGTATCTGGCTCACACGCCCGTCCCCGAGGCCGCCTCCGGCAGGTCGTACTCGTGGACCTCCATGCCGAGTTCCTCGATGGCGCGGCGCATGTGTTCGCGTTCGGCGAAGTCGGCACCGTCCTCCTCGCGGAGTCGCTGTGCGGTGGCGAACACCTCGCCCTTCCGGTCGTCCGGGATGTCGAACACGTCGGTCGAAATCTCGATGACGAGCCCGTTGTTGTCCTGCGTGTACAGCGAGTAGAAGATACCGCGGTCGAAGATGTTGTAGCCGCGGCCGTCGTCTTTGATGGCCTGTTCCATCTCCTCGAACCGCTCGGGGTCGACGCTGAAACAGAGGTGGTGGACCGCGCCGGTCTGTGGTCGCTGGCCCGCTGCCGACGGGCGGTCGTCGCTCACGAAGAAGGTGAGCATCCGGCCGTCACCCGTGTCGAAGAACAGGTGCGTCTGTGAGGGGTCGTCTAGGTTCGGCTGGCGGAGGACGAGGGGCATTCCCAGCAGGTCGCGGTAGAAGGCGAGGGTGTCCTCCTCGTTGGACCCCCAGACCGTGATGTGGTCGGTGCCGGTGGTGTTGAACGGTGCGTCTGGCTGCTCGGCGGTGATCTCCGGGCTGTCGTCTGCCATACACGTTATTGGTGGTCGCCCTACATAAGCAGTCGCGGGCGTCTACGTCGCCGGGTGACGCCGATGTCAGTGGCACGCGCGTCGGTGGCGTCGTTATACCGCTGGAACGTGAACGTCGTGTATGCATCCGACGGGTATCCACCACGTCACGGGTATCGTCCGTGACGCACGGGCGAACGTCGACTTCTACACCGACACGCTCGGTCTGCGGTTTCTCAAGCGGACGGTCAACATGGAAGACCGCTTCGAGTACCATTTCCACTACGGCGACGCGACCGGCAGCGCCGGGAGCGCCGTCACCTTCCTCCCGTTCCGCGACGAGGCGGACGGCCGGGTGGGCCGACCACAGATTTCCGAGGCCGCTCTCGCCGTACCGGACGGCTCGCTCGACGCGTGGGACGCTCGTGTCGCCGAGAGCGCGGGAACGGTCGGCGAGCGAACCGAGCGGTTCGGCGAGCCGACGCTCACCCTCGAAGACCCCGACGGGACGCACCTCGCGCTCGTGGAGACCGAGGGCCACGGTGAGCCGTGGACCGAGACGGTTGCGGAGTCGGCGGCGACGCGCGGGATTGCTGGCGTTTCGCTGCTCTCGGCGAGCCCGTTCGTGACGGCGAGCGTGCTGGAGACGTTCGGCTTCGAGCGCGGCGGCCAGGAGGGCGACCGGGTCCGGTACGAGACCGGCCGCGGCGTCGTCGATATCCTCGACCGCGAGGCCGAGTTCGGCCGCGAAGGGGCCGGCACCATCCACCACGTCGCCTTCGGGGTCGACAGCGAGGAGCGGCTCCACGAGTGGCGCGACCAGTTGGCCGGCCGCGACGACGTGCGGGTCTCGTACGTGAAGAATCGCCACTTCTACCACTCGCTGTACGTGCGCGACGCCGGCGGCATCCTGTTCGAGCTCGCGACCGAGCCGATGGAGATGCTCGCCGGCGACCCCGCGCCCGGCGACCACCTGTATCTGCCCGAGTGGTTCGAGGAGGACCGCGCGCTCATCGAGTCACAGCTTCCGCTCGAACCGTGAGCGACATCGACCCGCACGCGGGCGAGGGCATCGAGAGCGCGGGCGCACCGGCGATGGCGACCGACCGCGTCCTCGTACTGCTCCACCGGCGATGGCGACCGACCGCGTCCTCGTACTGCTCCACGGGCGGGGCGACTCGCCGGCGGGCATCCTCCGGCTCGTGGACGACATCTACGTGCGGGGCGTCCGGTATCTCGCCCCGGCGGCGGCCGGGCGCGTCTGGTATCCGGGCGAACTGACGGAGCCGGTGACACAGCGCCGACGGGCGTATCTCGACTCCGCGTTCGGACAGGTGGAGCGCGCACTCGCCGAGGCGAGGTCGCTCGGTGTCGACCCCGAGGACGTGGTGCTTGCGGGCTTCTCACAGGGTGCGAGCGTGGCGACGGAGTTCGCGACGCGGCGGCCCCGCCGCTACGGCGGGCTGGTCGCACTCGCCGGGGGGCTGCTCGGCCCGACGGACGAGCTTGGCCCGCGAGCGGGGAGTCTGGACGGGACGCCGGCGGTCTGTGGCGTCGGCGGCGATGACCCGCACGTCTCCGTCGAACACGCCGAGGCGACGGCCGCGGCGCTTTCACAGATGGATGCGGACGCGAGCGCCGAGACGTATCAGGGCGTGGGACACGCAATCGGCGACGGGGGAGTCGAGACGCTCCGGCGGCTCACTCGTCGGGACTGAGACGGGCGAGCCGCATCGCGTTGCCGGTGACGCCGACGGTCATGCCGGCGTCGCCAGCGAGGACAGCCGCCCAAATCGGGACGAGGGAGAGCGGCACCCCGACCGCGAGCAGCGCCTTCACGCCGAGACTCGTCCAGATGTTCTGGCGGATGATGCCGTTGGCGGTCCGGGAGAGCCGGTGGAGGTACGGGAGCCGCGAGAGGTCGTCGGCCATCAGCGCGATGTCGGCGGTTTCGAGGGCGGTGTCCGTGCCGGCGGCACCCATCGCGACGGCCACGTCGGCGGTCGCCAGCGCGGGCGCGTCGTTGACACCGTCACCGACCATCGCGACCGTGCCGTGGGTGTCGCGCAGCCGCTCGACGGCGGTCACCTTCTCGTCGGGCATGAGACTCGCGTGTACGTCGTCGATGCCGACCTCGTCGGCGACGGCGCGGGCGGTCCGGTCGTTGTCGCCGGTGAGCATGGCGACGTGGACGCCCGCCTCACGGAGCGTCGAGACGACGCGCGCGGCGTCGGGGCGCACCTCGTCGGCGACGGCGACGACGCCCTCGACTTCCGCCTCGGTACCGACGAGGACGACGGTCTTCCCGTCCGCTTGGAGGCGTGGAATCACGTCATCCAGCAGGTCGAGACAGCCCGTCTGAGCGCAGATGTTCCGGGTCGTGCGGGTGATTTGGCCGCCGTCGGTCGCGGCGTGGACGTGCGAGAGGTCGAAACCGAGGTCGGAAAACAGGTCGGGCGTGCCGGCGTAGTGGGTCGTCCCGTCGAGGTCGGCGGTGACCCCCTGTCCGGTGAGCGCTTCGAACCCCTCGATGTCGCGTTCGGTGACGCCGGCGGCGTCGGCCCGCGCGACGATGGCCTCGCCGATCGGGTGTTCAGACCGGCGTTCGAGTCCGCGCGCACACCGGAGCACGTCCTGTTCGTCGTTGTCGCCAAGCGGGACGATGTCGGTGACGGTGAGTTCTCCCTTCGTGAGCGTGCCGGTCTTGTCGAAGGCGACGGCGTCCACGTCACCCATCGCTTCGAGGTGGCGGCCACCCTTCACGAGGACGCCGTTTCTGGCCGCGCTCGTGATGCCGGAGACGACGGTGACGGGCGTCGAGATGACGAACGCGCAGGGACACGCCAACACGAGCAGCGTCAGCCCGTAGACGATGTACGTCTCCCACGCACCCGAGACGAAAAGCGGCGGCACGAGCGCCAACAGGACGGCGACCCCGACCACGAGCGGGGTGTAGTAGCCGGCGAACCGCTCGACGAACTGCTCGCGGTCGGTCGTGTCGCGCTGGGCCTGCTCGACGAGGTCGAGGACGGTCGCGATGGTGTCCTCGCCGGCGTCGCTGGTCACCTCGATTTCGAGGTAGCCACCCTCGTTGATGGTGCCAGCGTACACCTCGTCGCCGCTGGTCTTGTCGACGGGGACCGACTCGCCGGTGACGGGGGCCTGATTGACGGCGCTGGTCCCGTCGCGCACGACCCCGTCGCGGGGTATCTTCTCCCCGGGGCGGACGGCGACGCGCTCGCCGCGTGCGACCGCGTCGGCCGCGACCGTCACCTCCCCGCCGTCACGAATGACCGTCGCCTCGTCGGGGGCGAGCTTCATCAGCTCCGCGAGCGAGCCGCGGGCGCGGTCCATCGCGTACCGCTCCAGCAGCTCCGAAATCGAAAACAGCGTCGCGAGCATCGCCGCCTCGAAGTAGAGGCGCTCGCCGAAGCCGACGCTCACGGCCAGCGCGCCGAGGATAGCGACGGACATCAGCAGGTCGATGTCGAGGCTCCGCTGGCGCAGCGAGTAGTAGCCGTTGCGGAACACGGCGGCCCCGCCGACGGCGACCGCAGCGAGGTAGGCGATATCGCCGACCGGAAACCCCTCGATTGTCGGCCCGGTCGCCTGCGTGAGCGGGTTCGCGAGCAGCAGCCCGACGAGGGTCGCGACGCCGGCGACGTAGGTGGCGAGCGCGCGGGTGCTGGTCCACGTCCCCGACCGCTCGTCGTCGCCGTCGTCCGCGTCGGTGACCTCATACCCCGCCCCCTCGACGGCGCGTTCGAGGTCGGCGAGCGTCGTCCCCTCCTCGTGGTCGACCTCGACGGTCCCGGTCGTCGGGTTCGCGTCGATGCGGGTGACGCCCGGCACCGACTCCAACCCCTTCGTCACCTTGTCCGCACAGGAGGCGCAGTCCATCGACGGCACAGAGAGCGTCGCCGTCTCGCTGCCGGATTCGACGGCGTAACCGGCCCGTTCGACGCGGTCGGTGATATCGGCCTCCGAGACGCCGGGGTCGTGGGCGACCGTGAGGGTGCCCGTCGTCGGCTGCGGGTCGATGGCCGAGACGCCATCGAGGGCCGCGACGCTCCCTTCCACCTTCTGGGCACAGGAGGCACAGTCCATCGTCGGCACCGAGAGCGTGGTCTGTTCGGCAGGCGTCTCGTGGGGGCGGTCCGTCTCGTCGCCGTGGTCGTCACCTCCGTGCGCGTGGCTCATTGTCGGAGGGACGAGACAGATACCTATTAATATCGCTGTTAGAATCGGCCCGAAAAGACGCAATTTCTATTATTTGAATCGTACTGAATTAACAACTCGGAGCCGGTGGAGCGAAGGCCACCACCTCGATACGGCGATTTAGATAGCTGGCACCCCTCGTTCGGGTATGGAGGAAACGTGGGACGAGACGCGTGTCCGCGAGCTACACGACGACCTCGTGGACCTGTACGGCCCGGCAGAGCGCGACGGTGAACACGGCAGCGACGCCGAGCCGGGCGAGGGGGTCCGTCAGCTGGTGACGACGATTCTCTCACAGAACGTCGCCGACGAGAACACCCGCCGCGCCGCGGAGAGCCTCTTTTCCACCTACGAGGGGTACGACGCCATCGAGGCCGCGCCCCCCGAGGAGCTGGCGGAGGTGATTCGCGTCGCCGGGCTGCCGGAGACGAAGGCCGACCGCATCCAGCGGGCGCTGTCGGCGGTTCGAGCCGAAACCGGGGGCGCGTACTCGCTCGCCTTCCTCGACGCGATGGAGACCGACGACGCGAAGACGTGGCTCACCGACATCAAGGGAATCGGCCCGAAGACGGCGAGCGTCGTCCTGAACTTCCACTTCGGGAAGCCGACGATGGCCGTCGACACCCACGTCGAGCGCGTCTCCAAGCGGTTCGGGCTGGTCCCGGACTCGGCATCGAACGCGAGAGTCCACGACCTGCTGGACGAGTTAGTGCCGGACGAACTGAAGTATCCGCTTCACGTGTTGCTCATCACCCACGGACGCGAACACTGTACGGCGCGTTCCCCCGACTGTGAGAATCCGGTGTGTACACGCTACTGCACCTGTGCTGGCTGTTGACGACACAACGCCTTTCACTTTCCACGCGAAGAGAAGAGTATGACATTCGACCCGAGCGCGCAGGGACTCGACGCCGACGCCGTCCGACAGCGCGTCGACGACGCCATCGCCGACAACGAAGTCGTCCTGTTCATGAAAGGCTCCGCGATGATGCCACAGTGTGGCTACTCGAAGCGGGCAATCGGCATCCTCCAGCAGTACCGCGACGACGTGGAGACGGTCGATGCGCTCCAGAACCTCGACGCCTTCCGTGCCGCGCTGGACGACCACTCCGGCTGGGAGACCATCCCGCAGGCGTTCGTCGACGGTGAGTTCATCGGCGGCAGCGACATCCTCGCCGAACTCGACGAGCGGGGCGAGCTGGCCGAAAAGCTCGGCGTTGACCCCGACGAGGTCGAAAACGACGCCGCGACAGACGCGCCGTTCTAGAGCGGGCTGTCGAGCCGCGCCGCGACCGCATCGAGCCGTTCTTTCAGGAACGTCGCCACGCCCAGCCCCGCGACCACGTCGAGCGCGACGAGTTCACGCCCGACCGCGGTACACTGGTGGGCGGTGTCGAGCGGGCCGACCACCACCGACAGCGGGCCGACGCCACAGCCGACGGCGCGTGCACCGAACAACAGCGCCGTCACCGTCACGTACGGCACCAACACGCCCGCTTCGAGCCACCGCTCGGTCGGCAGCGAGTCCGAGACGGCGACGTGGAGCGCGAACTCCGCGGCCAGAAACGCCAGCACGGCGTGTTCGAGCATGTGGATACTGCCGTGGATGCTCGACGTGTCGGCGGTCAGGTTCAGCGCAACGAGCATCCCCAGCCCACCCACGACCAGCGGGCGTGCTGCGTCCAGTCGCTCGTGAAGCCGAGCCGCGACGCCGGGAGCGGTACTCGTTGCTGCCATCGATAGAGTAATACCGGCCATTACGGGTAGGTTCCGTCCCGAACGTGTTCGTCACATCCGGTCGCTGAAGTCCCAGGTGTACAGCTTCGACGGCTCGATGCGGATGTGGATTTCCTCGCGGTCCTCCGAGAGCAGCCGGGTCGCCAACCCGGAGTCCGTCCCGCCCAGATACCGGTCCAGCAGCGACCGCAACAACCGTTTCTCCTCGTCCGCCTGGAGCGTCGTGTGCCCGCTCCCGCGGACCCCGAAGTACGGCGGCTCGTTCACCGACACCTCGAAGCTCACGTCGTCGTCGTGGCGGAGATACTCGACCACGTCGGCGCTCGCGCTCGTCGCACAGTCGAACCCGCCGTCGCGCCATCGGTACCACAGCGACAGCATCCACAACCCGCCCGCGGGCGTCCGACAGGCGAGTCGCAACGGGACGGTCCCGGCCTCGCTCGTCAGAAACGCGTCGAGTTCCTCGCGACTCCACGCACCAGATAGCTGCATACGCGTTGTAGGCGCGGACGACAAATAAACACAGGCCGGAGCGGCAGCTCAGAGTTGAAAAACATGGACGAGCGGGGATTTGAACCGGAACCAGACGTGCTCGCTCACTCCGTTCGCTGCGCGCGACTGGTAGGGTTCAAATCCACTCGTGGCTCGTGTGTGCGCTCGAGGCGGCTTGCTCGCTCGCGTCGCTCGTCGCGTGGTGCTGTGAAAAGCTTCGATGGACGAGCGGGGATTTGAACCCCGGGCCTCTTCCTTGCGAAGGAAGCGATCTGCCGCTGATCTACTCGCCCGCAGTGTCCGTGTATCCGCGTGCGTCGCTTATCTGTTTCGTTCCGAAAACGCGCGTGAGTGGAGACACACGCCCGCCGGAACGCCGGCCGCCGCGACCGCGTTCAGTCCTCGAGGACGATCTCGATCGAGACGTCGTTCGGGACCTGAATCCGCATCAGCTGGCGGAGCGCGCGTTCGTCGGCGTCGATGTCGATGAGCCGCTTGTGGACGCGCATCTCCCAGTGTTCCCACGTCGCCGTCCCCTCACCGTCGGGGGACTTGCGCGACGGGATTTCCAGCGTCTTCGTCGGGAGCGGGACCGGACCGGACAGCTGCACACCGGTCGAGTCCGCGATTTCCCGCACGTCGTCGCAGATGTTGTCGAGGTCCCCGGGGGCGGTGCCCGCGAGGCGGACGCGTGCTTGCTGCATTTATCGCTCGTGGACTTCCAGGACCTGACCGGCTGCGACGGTCTGACCCATGTCACGGATTGCGAAGCTACCGAGCTCCGGAATCTCGTTTGCCGACTCGATGCTGAGCGGCTTCTGCGGTCGGACCGTCACGACGGCTGCGTCGCCGGACTGGATGAAGTCGGGGTTCTCCTCTTCCTTCTCGCCGCTGGCGGGGTCGATGGTGTAGTCGATGGACTCGATGGTACACGCGACCTGTGCCGTGTGGGCGTGGAAGACCGGCGTGTAGCCGGCGGTGATGACCGAGGGGTGCTGCATGACGACGATTCGCGCCTGGAACGTCTCGGCGACGCTCGGCGGGTCGTCGGCCGGACCACAGACGTCACCGCGACGGATGTCGTCCTTGCCGATGCCGCGGACGTTGAAGCCGACGTTGTCACCCGGGCCCGCGGACGGGACCTCCTCGTGGTGCATCTCGACGGTCTTCACTTCCCCGCCGACGTCGGACGGCTGGAAGGAGACGTCGTCGCCGGTCTCCATCGTCCCGGTCTCGATTCGGCCGACCGGGACCGTCCCGATACCCGAAATCGTGTACACGTCCTGAATCGGCAGACGCAGCGGCGCGTCCGTCGGCGGCTGCGGCTCCGGCAGGTTGTTGAGCGCCTCGAGGAGAGTCTCGCCGTCGTACCACGGCGTGTTCTCCGAGGCCGTGGAGACGTTGTCGCCCTCGAAGGCCGACGTCGGGATGAAGCTCGCGTCGTCCGTGTTGAACTGGACCTGCTTCAGGAGCTGGGTCACTTCCTCGACGGTCTCCTTGTAACGGGACTCCTGGTAGTCGACGAGGTCCATCTTGTTGACCGCGACGATGAGCTCGTTGATACCGAGGGTTCGCGAGAGGAAGACGTGCTCCTGTGTCTGGGGCTGGACACCGTCGTCTGCGGCGACGACGAGCACGGCGTTGTCTGCCTGGCTCGCGCCAGTGATCATGTTCTTGACGAAGTCGCGGTGGCCCGGACAGTCGACGATAGTGAAGTAGTACTCGTCGGTGTCGAACTCCTGGTGGGCGATGTCGATGGTGACACCTCGCTCTCGCTCCTCTGCGAGGTTGTCCATCACGTAGGCGAACTCGAAGCCGCCCTTGCCCTTCTCTTCTGCTTCTTCGCGGTGCTGCTCGATGACGTGCTCCGGTACGCTCCCCGTTTCGAAGAGGAGTCGCCCGACCATCGTACTCTTTCCGTGGTCAACGTGGCCAATGACGGCCAAGTTCTGGTGTGGTTTGTCGCTCATGAGTGTAACTCACGCGCTGATGCGCTGTGGAAGTGCTTCGATGCTCGCCCGTAAAACGATTTCGAAAGAAACCCCCGCAGACGGCGGCCTCAGCCCCTATGCCAGCCGTTCACACGCCTACCGTTTCGCCAGCCGACCAACGTCCGCTAACACGGCACTCGCCGTCTCCGGCCCGCCTGCGCCCCGTCCGGAGATGTTGAGCCGCCCGGCAAACGCCGTATCCAGCTGGACGATGTTGCGCGTCCCGGTCACCGCGAGCGTCCCGTTCTCGGGGACGAGTCGCGGTCCCACCTGTATCTCGCCGTCTTGCACCTCGCCGATGAGCCGAACCGTCCGGCCGTCCTCGGCGGCGAGTTCGAGCACGCTCCCCGGGAGGTCCGCGATGCCCTCCACGGACGCGTCCGCGAGCGTGTACTCGCGGTCGTACAGCACGTTCGCGAGGATGACGCATTTCAGGGCGGCGTCGGTCCCCTCCACGTCGAAGCTGGGGTCGGCTTCTGCGACGCCCAGGTCCTGTGCCTCCGCGAGCACGTGTTCGTAGTCGAGTCCCTCGGCGGCCATCCGCGAGAGGACGAAGTTCGCCGTCCCGTTCAACACACCGCGGACGGCGGTGACGTGTGTCGGTCCGAGGTCCGCGACCGTCGAGAGCGCCGGAATCGCGCCCGCGACCGTCGCCTCGAACAGGAGGTCGCCGTCGCTTTCCGCCTCGGCGGCGCGCACGTCGGCGTACCGCTCGGCCACCGGTCCCTTGTTCGCGAGCACGACGTGGCGGTCCCGCTCGAACGCCTCGACGACGTGGGAGTAGCCCGGCTCCGCGTCGCCCAGCGTCGTCGGCGTCGCCTCCACCAACACGTCGTAGTCGGCCGCGAGCGCGTCCGCGGGGTCGTGGTCGCCGACGGTTCCGGTCTCTGCCTTCCGGTCGGTCACGGTCTCGGGGTCTAGCCCGTCGCCGTCGAGGGCCGCAGACGAGGAGTCGGCGATGGCGACGACCTCGTGGTCGTATTCGCTGGCGAGGTCCAGCACGCTCGCGCCGACGGCACCGGCGCCCATCACGGCCAGTTTCATGCCTCTGCCTCCGTGAGCGGCGTGATGACGCGCAAGTCCTTCTCCTCCGCGAGGTCGTCGATGGCGTCGAGCACGCCGTCGATACCGCCGGATTCGGTTGCGAGCCGGAGCCGGGCCGACGACACGTCGCCGGTCCCGCCGGGAGCCGACAGCGACACGTCGGTCACGGAGACCTCACCCGACCCCTGAATCCGGGTCAGCGTCTCGGAGAGGTCGGTCTCCACGAGGTGGCCAGAGAGAATGACGACCAGTTCCTCGCTGTACCGCTCCGCGCCGGCCTGGACGACGTTGACGCCGGCATCGCGGAGCGACTCGACGATTGCGTCGAACCGCTCGGGGGTCGCTTCGAGGTCGACCTCGATGGGGATGCGTCCCCGCGGCGTGAGGTTCCCCCGCTCGTGGAGCACGGAGAGGAGATTGCCGCCGTTTTCAGAAATCGGCTCCAGCGCGCGCAGCAGTTCGCCCGGTTCGTCCACGAGTTCGAGTCTGACGGTGTAGGCCTGAACAGCCTCGCTCACGGTGAACCCTCGGTCATACGGGACACAGCGCGGGCGCGAGTATAAACACGCCGGCACTCACAAACCCCGCCGTCGAATCCTTTTGCTCGCGGGGCGTAACGCGGGTATGGGAGTTCTGTTTCAGGCGCTCGATATCGTTATCGCGGGCATCCTCGCTGGCGTGACGACGTTCGTCCTCGCGACGGTCGCCCCGAACGTCGCCGTCAGCGTCGGCGTGCTCGCCGCTGGATTGTACTACTTCTCCCGGAACCCGTGGGGCGGCAACGGCGAGGAAGTGAACGACGCAATCGACGACGTGTACGCGCGGCTGCTCCGGCGGTAAGAACGAAGAAGGGCCGACTGTCGGGTTACAGGTAGTCGATCTGCTGTGGCAGCTCCGTCTTCATGCCCTTGCGCTCGCGGATGCGCGTGATGGTCTCCGGCTGGAGGTTGTCGGCCATGACGCGGAAGCCGGCGTTCTCGGTGTTCCACGACGCGCGACCTTCCGTCGCCGAGCGGATGTCCGAGGAGAAGCCGATCATCTCGTCGACGGGTGCGATACCCTCGACGACCATGAGGTCACCCTCCTGGTACATGTCGTCGACGCGGCCGCGGCGACCCTGAATCTCGCCGGAGGCCGCGCCCATGTGTTCGTTCGGCACGTCGATGCGGACGTTCTGAATCGGCTCCAGCAGTCGAATCTCGGCGTCCATCAGCGCGGTGTGGACCGCGTCGCGGGTCGCCGGGATGACCTGTGCCGGACCGCGGTGGATTGCGTCCTCGTGGAGCCGGGCGTCGTGGAGCTTCAGCAGTGCGCCACGCACCGGCTCGGCGGCCAGCGGCCCGTCGTCGAGCGACTCCTCGATACCTTCGAGGACGAGTTCCATCGTCTCGTTGAGATGCTGGATACCCTTCGTGTCGTCGATGATGATGTTGGTCCCGTGGATGTGCTCGACGTCCTGTGCGAGGTCCTTGTCGAGTCCGGCGTCCATCAGCGCCTCGCGGCGCTCCATCTCCGGCATGTCCATCGTGGCCTCACCGAGCTGGAGGATTTCGACGATGTCCTCCGAGAGCGGCTCGACGGTCATGTAGAAGCGGTTGTGGCGGTTCGGGGAGATGCCCTCGACCTCGCGGGAGTTCGTCGTCGGTGCCTCGCGGTAGACGACGATTGGTTCGCCGGTGATGACCGGAATGCCCTGATTGCGCTCGATGCGCTGGGTGATGACTTCGAGGTGAAGCTCACCCTGTCCGGAGATGAGGTGTTCGCCGGTGTCCTCGTTAATCTCGATGCGGATGGTCGGGTCCTCCTTCGAGACCTGTCGCAGCGTCTCGATGAGCTTCGGGAGGTCGTCCATGTTCTTCGCCTCGACGGACTTCGTGATGACGGGCTCGGAGATGTGCTCGATGGACTCGAACGGCGTCATCTCGACGCTCGACACCGTGGAGCCGGCGATGGCGTCCTTCAGCCCGGTGACGGCGGCGATGTTGCCCGCGGGGACGCGTTCCACTTCCTCGCGTTCGCCGCCCATGTAGATGCCGACCGACTGGACGCGGTTCGTGCCGACGGTTCCGGAGACGTGGAGATTCTGGCCCTTCTCCAGCGTGCCAGAGAAGACACGCCCGGCGGCGATTTCGCCGGCGTGCGGGTCGATACCGATGTCGGTGACCATGAGGACGACCTCGCCGTCCGGGGCGACGTCGCGCATGTCCTGTGCGAGCTGGGACTCGGCGTCGCCACGCCAGACGCGCGGAATACGTCGCGGCTGTGCGTCGAGCGGGTCCGGGAAGTGCTCACACACCATGTCGAGCACGACGTCCGAGAGCGGCGTGCGCTCGTGGAGTTCGAGCCGCTCGTCGTTCTGTTCGAGCTCGATAATCTCGCCGAAGTCCATGCCGGTGCGCTGCATCGACGGGAAGGAGATGCCCCACTTGTAGAGGGCCGACCCCATTCCGACGGTGCCGTCCTGGATGGAGACGGTCCAGTCGTCCACGTCGTCCATCTCTTCGGTCATCCCCTCGATGAGGTCGTTGACGTTGGCGATGACGTCCTGGAGGCGGCGCTGCATCTCCTCGGGACCCTCCTGCAGCTCGGAGATGAGTCGGTCGACCTTGTTGATGAACAGCGCCGGCTTCACGCCCTCGCGGAGCGCCTGTCGCAGGACGGTCTCGGTCTGGGGCATCGCGCCCTCGACCGCGTCCACGACGACCAGCGCGCCGTCGACCGCACGCATCGCACGCGTCACGTCGCCGCCGAAGTCGACGTGGCCCGGCGTGTCGATGAGGTTGATGAGGTGGTTGGTGTCCTCGTACTCGTGGGTCATCGAAACGTTCGCCGCGTCGATGGTAATTCCGCGTTCCTGTTCGTCCTCTTCGGTGTCCATCATCAGCTGGTCGGCCTGCTCGCCGCCGCCGATCATGCCTGCACCTTCGAGGAGATTGTCTGTGAGCGTCGTCTTCCCGTGGTCGACGTGAGCAGCGATGGCGATGTTGCGGATTTGGTCCCGCTCGTCCATCAGCGCCTCACACTCGTCTACGATCTTTTTCCGTCGGCCCATTATGCAGGCGAGTAACGACACCAGCGACAAAAGGGTAGTGTTTCGCCGCCACCGAAACGGCCCCGAAACCGTGGTAACGCGCCGCAGGCCGGCGAACTCGCTCAGTCGTCCCGGTGTTCGTGGAGATACTCGTAGGCCCACCGGACGCGCTTGAACTCGGCTTCGTCCCCGTCGCGGTCGGGGTGGGTCTCTTTCACCCGGTCGCGGTAAGCGCTCGTGATGGTCTCTTCATCGGCGTCGATATCGATACCGAGCACCTCACACGCCTCGCGCTCGCGGGGCGCGACCGTCTCGGGCTGGCGCGGTTCGCTGTTGACGCGCTCGTCCCACCAGTCGCTCGGCCCCTCGTCGGGACCCGGCGGGTCGTGGTCGGTCGGCTCGCGCCAGAACGGCTCCTCGAACCACGCGGGGTCGTCCCAGTCGGGGGGCTCGTAGTCGATGTCCGCAGACCGGGACCGTTCCGTCTCCGCGCCGGCCTCGCCGACCGTCCCGTCGGGGTTGCGCTCGACGCCGACCCGCTGGTAGGCGGTCGCAGTGATGGTCTCGCGGCTCCGCGTGAGACAGCGGTAGCCGCCGGCGAACGTGAGACCCGCACCGGCGAACAACAGCAGCGAGCGCCCACCGGGCGTGACGAACGCGGCAAACAGCGTGAGCACCGTCCCCGCGACGGCGAGCACCACGCCGGCCCCGAACAGCAGCCACCCACGGTACACACCGCTTGTAGTGGACGAGGCGTGTAAATCTCTCCGGTGGATTCGCCGCAAGGCTCAAACGCGCGCGAACCGTGCTACTAGTACACATGGAACTGCGCGTAACGGGCGACGGGCCGGCCGCACCGTTCCTCTCGGCCCGCGACCGCTTCGAGACGGAACACGAGGTAGACCTCCCCGTGACGGTCGAGATTCGTGAAGACCCCGACGAGCGGACCCTCGTCGGCCACTACGACGACCACCACCGACTCGTGATGAGCCAGCAGGCCGCCACGAGCGTGATGGCTCCCGAACTCGCCATCCACGAGTTCGCCCACATGGCACGGTACGAGGAGGAACACCCCTCCCACACGATGGAGACGAAGGAGGCGCTGTTTCTCGCGCTCGCCGGGCGGTCGGTCGAACAGCGCAAGCTCGCGCACTGTTATCAGATCGCGAACCACATGAAGGACATCTACGCCGACGACCTGACGCTCGCCGTCTCGCCGGCCGACAAGCTGGTCTCGTTCATGGAGTCGTCGCTGGCGACGGCGGTCGCGGACCGACCGGTCGAGCGGCCGGGCGACTGGACGCGGCTGACCAGCGCGGCCGACCCCGAGATTACGGTCGTCAACGCGGCGTTCGCGCTCGCGCTGTTAGAGCGACACGACGCCATCGCCGACGACCACCGACTGTACGACCTCGCGCGTGCGGCCGCGAGCGACGCGCCCGGCGTCTCGCTGTCGGCGTTCAAGGGGGCGTTCCGGTCGCTCGACGCCGACCCCGACGAGTCGGAGTACCGGAAGGCGCTCGTGGACGTGACCCGCGAGTACGTGTTGGAGTCGGGAGGGCCGGCGGCCGCAGACTGACGTACCCGTCGCTGAGACGCGATTCAATACCCTTTTCATCGCCCGAAGATACATTTCCCGTATGGCAGACTTTCAGATCGTCGTCGGTGACCCGAGCGACGGGATGACGTACCAACTGGAGATCGACGGACAGGACGCAGACCGGTTCATCGGCAAGTCCCTCGGCGACGAGGTCGACGGCGGGGCGATCGGCCTCTCGGGCGCGACGCTCGAACTCACGGGCGGGTCGGACACCGCCGGGCGACCGATGCGCTCTGACGTGCGCGGTCCGAACACGGAGTCGATTCTCGTCACCGGCGGCACGGGGTACAACCCGGAGCGCGACGGCGAGCGCCGCCGCGTCACCGTCCGCGGCGCGGAAGTGAGCGACGAGACGCGACAGATCAACGTGAAGGTCACGAGCGACGACGCGGACGTCGCGGCGGTCCTCGGCGATGACGCCGAGGAGAGCGACGACGAGTAACACGTTCTTATGGCTGATTCAGTCCCGAGCGACGCCGTGAACAGCGTGCGTGCAACGCTCGCCCGCGCTGGTCGCACCGACCGGCCGAAGGTGACGGTCCCCGACGAGGAGACCGACCGGTTCCCCGAGTTCGAGGTCGTCCGCATCGGCACCGGCGACAGCACCTACTTCGCCCGCGTCGAGCTCGCCATCGACGACACGATGGAGCTTCGCGGGCTCTACGACAACGCCCGCCTCGCGAAGGAGGGCGACGGCGAGAACCACCTCCCCGCGTGGGCCGACGACAACAACCTCGATTTCGGCCGCACCGTCCACCTCGACATCGTCGACGAGGGGTTCTTCTACGGGCTTCGCGCCCCGGGTGAACGCGTCGTCTACCGCGTCCCCGACCGCCCGGACGACGGGCTGGCCGATATCGCCGAGGGCATCGAAGAGGGGTCACAGTGAGCGACACCCCCTACGAGCAGTTCCTCGCCGGCCAGCGCCACGACGACATCCTCGTGTTCCTCCACGAGCAGTCCGTCGGCGAGCCGGAGGCGCTCGCCGGCGTCGCCGAGGACGTCGGCCCGGGCGTCGCGCTCGTCCTCCCCGGCGACCGTGGCAGCGATGTGCTCGGCGAGGTCGTCGGTATCGACCCGATGGACTTCGCCGGCGTCGCGATGGACACCGACGGCGACATCCGCCGCGACTGCACCGGCGGCACCTGCCCCGAGGGAACGGGTGACGCCCACCGCGTCAAGTTCGTCTTCGCGTTCACCGAGGCCCAAAACGAGGAGGTCGGCGGCATCTACGCGGAAGGCGACGTGCTCCACGCCTACGCCGCCTGCGAGTGCGGCCAGACCTACTCCGACAAGTGGGTCATCGGCGAGGAGTAACACACCGACACAAGAGCCTTACCGGATTCGCGACTCGATTGACTCGTGAGTGACGACGCCATCGGCTTCGCCGCCGTCGCCGGGATGGTCGCCGCCTGTCGTGACGACTGGACGCTCGACTCCTTCGACCGCGTCGAGCAGGGGACGGATTTCGTCGCCCGAGTCGCCTGTTCGACCCCGAACGGTGAGCAGCGAGCCGTCCTGAAGGCCACCATCGCGGAGTGGATGACCCCCGAGATTGCGCGCGCCGAACCGCGACTGTTCGAACGTATCGGGCGCGAGACGGCGATTCCGGTTCCGGAGGTGTACGGGTTCGTCGACCGCCACGCCGAGTATCCGACCCCCTTTTATCTCGTCGAAGAATGCCCGGGCGAGAATCTCGAAGGGCGACCGGAGACGCTCGCGCCCGCGGCCCGCGAGCGCGTCCTGCGGGAGGCCGGCGAGCATCTGGCCGCGCTACACGAACTCGGCGAACAGCCGCGATTCGGCCAGGTCGGCGTCAGCGACGGCGAACTGGCGATACTGCCGACCGACCACGACGCCGACTCCGAGCGTGAGCTGTTCCGCGCCGGCGTCGACGAGACCTGTGACGCGCTCGCCGACGGGACCGCGTTCCCCGACTACGCCGACGAGCCACAGCGATTTGCCGACCTCGCCGAACCGCTCCGCGAGGCCCTCCACGCCCGGGCCGATGCCCTGACCGAACCGGAGCCGCCCCGCTACTGCCACTGGGATTACCGCTACGGGAATCTACTCCTTGACCCCGCGACGGGGGAGACGACCGCCGTCCTCGACTGGGCGAACCTCTCCGTGCGCGAACCGGCCCACAACCTCGCGAAGGTGGAGGCGCATCTGCTCGACCCCGGCGGGAACGACAGCGAGGCCCGGGCGCGCGAGCTCCGGGCGCTGTTTCGCGACAGCTACGAGTCGGCCCGCGACGGCTGGGCGTTCACCCCGGCGAAGCGCGACCGGATGGAGACGTATCTGCTGAAGTGTCGGACGGAGGCGATGGCGTGTCTCCCCCTGTGGTTGGAGGACGCGACGCCACGCGAGAAAGCGAAGCGGGAGCGCGAACACCGCGAGTACGTGCGGGAGTATCTCTAGCGTTCGGTGTCGACGCCTTCCTCGTCTTCGTCGGGGAGATTCCGGAAGGCGTCGAGGATGACCTGTTTCGCCACCGCGCCGCGGGTCGTCCAGTGGTGGGCGTAATCGAGCATGTCGTCGTAGATGTCCGGCTTGCAGCCGGCCGCCTTCGGGTGGCCGCCGCCGTTCACCTGCTCTGCGACCTCGTGACACCGCTCGAAGCCGTCGGTGCCGCGAATCGAGGCGGAGCCGGCGGGCTTGACGACGACCGCCGCGTCCGCACCCTGCTCGCGGAGGGCTTCCGCGACCTCGTTCTGTGAACACCGGCCGTAGGTGACACCGACCGTCGTGCCGTCGATATCGCGGAGTTCCGCGCGCTCGACGGCCTTGTCGATGAGCCGCTGTTTCTCCACGCGCTCGGCTTCGAGGAACGCCTCCACCTCGGTGGGGAGGTCAGCGCCGTGTTCGCGGACGGCGGCGACGTACTCCTCTGGCTCCTCCCAGTGGGCGTAGTCGGCGAGGTCATCGGAGCGCGGGTCGTCGCGAATCCACAGGTCGTGGTCGCGGGTGACGGCCGCGAGTTCGGCAAACCGTCGAGGAAGTTCGCCCAGCGACCGGAGGGTCACGTCGGCGGAACACTCCTCGTCGGAGTCGCCGACGACGAGTTCGACGCCGGCGGCCTCGACGCGGTCGGTCGCCCCGCTGCTCCACTGGTGGTGGTCGTACCACGAGACGGATTCGGCCCGCTCGACGAGCTCCGCGAGCCCGGTCAGGTCGTCCCGCTCGTCGGGACACAGGTCACAGATGTAAACGCGGACGCCGTCGGGGGCGAACTCCGCGAGGTCGGCGATGGCGTCATCGAGTTCATGTGGGCTTGCAGGAAGGAGGGTCGCGCCCTCGTGGAACTCACGGATGAAGGCGACACAGGCGAGTCCGTCGGCGTCGGGGTCGGCGACGACGACCGTCTCGGCGTCGCCGAGCGTGGCTTCGAGTTCGGCCTCGTCGCGCTCCTCCTCGTCGGGGGCGAAGAATCCGGCCCCCGGCAGCAGCGATGTTCGCTCCAGCGGGAGCGTCTCCGGGTCGATAAGCGAGTCGTCCATGCGCTGGCTGTGACGGCTGTGGGCAAGAAGCCCCCGATACGCCGGTCAGGCCTCTAACTGCCGGACGGTGAGGACGGGCACGGGACAGTCGCGCACGACCGCCTCCGCGACCGACCCGATGATGAAGGAGTGTTCGCCGTGCCGGCCACGGGTTCCCGTCGCGACCACGTCGGCGCCACTCTCCTCGGCGTACTCGATGATTTCCGTCGCCGGGTCGCCCTCTCGAACGGCGACGGTGACCGGCTGGTCGGCAGCCCTCTCGACGGCGTCGAGCGACTCGTCCGCCTGTGTCTCCAGTGCCGCGCGCACGTCGTCGTGGACGTCCTCGGGGAGTCCGTCCACCTGCGTCTCGTCGACGACGTACAGCGCGTGGACCGAGGCCTCGAACCGGCGGGCCACGTCGAGCGCGACGGTCGCCGCACGCCGGCCGCTGGTGGAGCCGTCCGTCGCTATCACGACCGTATCGAACATACTGTCGACTCCTCGCGGGCGTGGCTTAAACCTCGGCGAAACGCGAAAACAGTCGGCGAACTCGTCAGGGCGACTCGCGCATCTCGATGGAGAAGTCGGAGACGGGGTAGGCGACGCAGGTGAGCGTGTAGCCGTCGTCGAGTTCCGGTTCGCCGAGCATCTCGTTGGTGTGGTGTTTGACGTACTGCTCGGAGTTGCCGCCGTCGGTGATGTGGCCGGCACAGGAGATACACTGACCCTGCCGACAGGCGTACGGCAGGTCCCAATCCTGCGCTTCGCCGGCTTCCAGCAGCGTGGTGTTCTCCTTGACGTCGATTGTCGTCCCCTCCTTGACGTACTCGACCTCGTAGGTCTCGGCCTCGTCGTCCGGAATCGCGGCGGGGTCGTCGTCGACCTCGGCCCCACCCTCCGCAAGTTCGCCCTCGGCACCGCCCTCGCCGACGGCAGCGGCAGCGCCGCCACCGCCGCCGATGGACCGGTTCATCGGCTCGGGGAAGTCGGTCTCGTGGACGCTCTCGGCGCGGCGTTCGAGCACCTTCTGAGAGATGTCGTCCGGAGTCGCGTGCTCGGTGCCGCGTGCGAAGTGCAGGGCAACCATCGTGAGCGTGAGCGACGCCCCGAGTACGATGCCCAGCGTAGTGACCATACGTCGTCTTTGTGTACGTGCTTCAATAGCGTTGCGATTAGCGCGCAAACGACCGCGCTACAGCGAGAGGTTGATGGTCTTCGTCTGCTGGTAGTGGTCCAGCGTCTCCTCGCTCAGTTCGCGGCCGATGCCCGACTGCTTGTAGCCGCCGAACGGCAGTCCGGCGACGAGGTCGTGGTAGGTGTTGACCCAGATGTACCCCGCTTCGATGTCGCGGGCCGTCTCGTTCGCCTGCGAGATGTCGTCGGTGATGACGCCGCCGGCGAGCCCGTAGTCCACGTCGTTGGCGAGTTCCATCATCTCGTCGTAGTCGTTCCAGCGGAACACGTCGAGCACCGGCCCGAAGATCTCCTCCTGGACGGCCTCGTGGTCGTGGTCCAGCCCGTCGATGAGCGTCGGCTCGACGAAACAGCCGTCCGACAGCGACTCGTCGTCCGGGATGCCGCCGCCGGCGAGGAACTTCGCGCCGCCGGATTCGGCCTTCTCGAGATACTCCATCGTGCGGTCGACCTGCTCGCGGGAGACCTTCGGCCCGAGGTCCGTCTCGCGCAGGAGCGGGTCGCCGATGGTCATGTCGTCGACGGCCTGTGCCAGTCCGCCGAGCACCTCGTCGGCGATGTCGTCATGGACGAACAGCCGGGAGCCGGCCTCACAACACTCACCGGTGTTGTAGAAGATGGCCTGTGCGACGAGCTTGACCGCCTTCTCGGGGGCCACGTCCGGGTGGACGACGACCGGACTCTTCCCGCCGAGCTCGAGCGTCACGTCGGTGACGTTGTCGGCGGCCGACTTCATCACCTGCTTGCCGACGGCCGTCGAGCCGGTGAACGCGACCTTGCGCACGTCCTCGTGGCCCGTCAGCGGCGGACCGGCCTCCTCGCCGTAGCCGGGGACGATGTTGACGACGCCGTCCGGGACGATGTCGTCGATGAGTTCCGCGAGCCGCAGCGCCGACAGCGGGGTCTGTTCGGCCGGCTTCAACACCGAACAGTTGCCCGCCGCGAGCGCCGGCGCGAGCTTCCACGACGCCATGAGCAGCGGGAAGTTCCACGGGATGATCTGACCGACGACGCCGTACGGCTCCTTGACGACCTGTCCGAGCCGCGACCCCTCCGGCATCGTGCTCCCGCCGTTCTTGCGGACGATGCCCGCGAAGTAGCGGAAGTGGTCTGCGGCCAGATACACGTCGGCGCTCGACTCGGAGACCGGCTTCCCGTTGTCGAGCGACTCCAGCTTCGCAAGCTCCTCGGAGTGTTCGTCGATGGCGTCGGCGATGTCGATGAGGATCTGCTGGCGCTTGCCGGCTCCGTAGCCCGACCACGTCGAGTCGAAGGCGTCCCACGCGGCGTCGACGGCCCGCTCGATGTCGGCCTCCGTGGCTGCGCCGACGGACGCGAGTACCTCACCCGTCGTCGGGTCGAGGGTATCGATGGTGCCACCCTCCGCCGGCTCGACGAACTCGCCGCCGATGTAGAGACCCGTCTGCTCGGGGACGACCTCCGCGGCGACGGATTTGTGCCGCTCTCGAATCTCACTTCGCGCTGCTTCGCCTGCTTGGGATTCGCTAGACATATCGAGTGGTACTGCGGGAGACAGCCGCAAAGTGTTTTCGGGCGCTTCACCTGTCCGAGCGACCCGCCGGCAGGGGTTGCCGGAACGACACCCCGCGGGGAGTGTCTGTTTGTTGATACGTGTGCAGGGATGTACACCGTGGCAGGCCGTTCGTACTATTAGCTACGTTACTGTACAAAATTTTTATGTGAAGACTCCACCCAGTACGAGGCATGGTAACGCAGTCTAGTGTCGAATCGGTTCCAGAGAGATCTATTTCTACGGCGGACGCGCCCCGGGAGATGGCCCGACAGATGTGTAAGGGGTTCGTCCACCACGACCGCAGAAACTACGATGCGGCCGTCGAGGCGTTCGAGTTCGTCGACCGACTTCAGTTTCCCCACGTCGAATCGGAGGACATCCACCTGGCCGCCACCGCGTTCGTCGACGCGCTCTGGGCGAAAGACGACGTGGAAATCGACCACCTGCGGGCCGGCAGACTCGACCGCGAGTCGCTCCGAGGGGCGGACTGGAGTCCCGTGCGAAAGGAGTTCAGAAAGCGGGCCGCGCTCTTGGGTATCGAACCGGAGTACGCGACGCTCAAGACCGATGGCTGGCGACAACACAAGCTGGGCGGCGACTACTGGACCCCGTTCCAGGAGGCCCAGATACTCGAACTCCGCGCCGCGCTGCCGGAAGCGGAGTATCCGCGGAAGCCGAAGGAGGGGCAGTCGGGACCGGGCCCGGAAGCGCTCCGCTACGTGCTCGGCGTCGAGTTGCACGATATGCACACCCCCCACCACTGGAAGCAAGCCGAAGAGGCGATGACGCCGTACTTCGAGTACGTCGTCTCCCACCACGAGAATGTCTGAAGAAATCGAAACCGAAACCGGCGATCGAGGGGGGTACAGATTCACCGACGAGCCGACGGCCACGTCTGCAACCGTCCTCGTCGTCGACGACGACGCGGCGCTGCTCGATCTGACGAAGACGTATCTAGAGCGCGAGCGGGAAGGGTTCGAGGTCGTGACGGAGGTGCGCACCGACGACGCCTTACAGCGGCTCTCGGGTTCCGCGACCAGCGTCGACGCCATCGTCAGCGATTACAACATGCCGGGGATGAACGGGTTGGAACTGCTCACGGAGGTCCGGGAGGACCACCCCGACCTCCCCTTCATCCTGTTTACCGGGAAGGGGAGCGAGACGATTGCGAGCGACGCGATCTCCGCGGGCGTGACCGACTACCTCCAGAAGGGGACCGGGTCGAGCCAGTACTCGGTGCTCGCGAACCGGCTCGGCAACGCCATCGAGACCTACCGGGTGCAAAAACAGCTGGAGCGGTCTGAAGAGAAGTTCACCAAGCTGGTCGAAAACTCCACCGACCTCATCTCCATCGTGTCCGAGGACGGCCGGTTCGAGTACGTCTCGCCGTCGTGTGAGCAGATAATCGGCTACACGCAGGAGGAGCTCATCGGCGATTCGATATTCAACTACGTGCATCCGGACGACAGACAGTACGTGATGGAGGAGTTCTTCGAAGGGGTGGAGCATCCGGAGATCACGCCGGTCATCGAGTTCCGGCTCGACCACGCCGAACGGGAGGATATCATCCTCGAGTCGCGAGGGACGAATCTGTTGGACGACGACGTCGTGGACGGGTTCGTGGTGAACACCCGCGACATCACGGAGCTGAAGCGCCGAGAGCAGGACCTCGAACAGCGCAACACACAGTTGGAGAATATCAAGGACCTCATCTCACACGACATCCGGAATCCGCTGAACGTCGCGCAAGGCTCGCTCGACCTCTACCAGGAGGAGCCTGACCAGTCTCACATCGACAACATCGACCAGGCGCTCGACCGGATGGACACGCTCATCGACCAGACGAACGTCTTGGCGGACCAGCCGCTGCGAATCGACGACACCACGACGGTCTCGTTCAAGAACGTCGTCCAGTCGTCCTGGAACATGGTTGATACGAAGGAGGCGACGCTCCGGATCGACGGGTCGAAACAGATCGACGGGGATCCGGACCGGCTCCAGCAGCTGTTCGAGAACCTGATTTCCAACGCCATCACCCACGGCGGGCCGGAGGTCACCTGTTCGGTGGGGACCGCCGAGGGGAGCCTCTACTTCGAGGACGACGGCGCGGGCATCCCCGAGACGGACCGCGAGCTGGTGTTCGAGTCCGGCTTCACGACCGAGGCGGGGAACATGGGACTCGGACTCACAATCGTCCAGCGAATCGCCTCGGCTCACGGCTGGGAGCTAGAGATTACCGACGGGGCAGACGGTGGCGCGCGCGTCCTGTTGCGCGGCGTCTCGTTCCGGCCGACGGTCGTCAGCTGAGCGGCGTTACTCGCGGGCGACCTCGTGGCGGCCGAAGCCGTAGCGGAGTCGGTTGGCCAGCCGACGGGAGAACTTCGCTCGCGTGCGCGAATCGAACCGCTCCCCGAGCGCGTCGTAGATGAGCGGGACCGCCACCTCCTGTTCGAGCGCCTCCTGGACGGTCCAGGTGCCGGTCGAGCCGCCGGCGACGTGGTCGGCCACGTCGCCGAGGTCGGTCCCCTCCTCGCGGAACGCCTCCTCGCAGAGTTCGAGCAGCCACGACCGGATGACAGCGCCGTTGTTCCAGGTTCGCGCGACGGCCTCTAGATCGAGGTCGTATCGGCCCTCGTGGAGCAGTTCGAACCCCTCGCCGTACGCCTGCATCAGCGCGTACTCGACGCCGTTGTGGACCATCTTCACGTAGTGGCCGCTGCCGGCCGGCCCCATCCGGTCGTGCCCCTCGGGACCGGTGGCGACGGCATCGAAGACGGGCGTCATCGTCTCGTAGGCCCCCTCTGGACCGCCGACCATGAGCGAGAAGCCCAGTTCCGCGCCCGCCGGGCCGCCGGAGGTGCCGCAGTCGAGATAGCGGGCGGGCGTCGACTCGGCGCGCCGCGTCGAGTCCTCGAAGTGGCTGTTGCCGCCGTCCACGACGATGTCCTGCTCGGAGAGTGACGGTTCCAGTTCGTCGAGCGCGGCGTCGACCGGGTCGCCGGCGGGGACCATCAGCCAAATGCGTTTCTCCGCGCCGAGCGCGTCCGCGAGGGCGGGAATCGAGTCGGCGGTGCCGATGCCGGCGTCGCGCGCGTCCGCGAGCGCGTCCTCGCTCACGTCGAAGGCGGTCACGTCGTGGCCGGCATCGACGACGCGGTCGGCGACGATGCGTCCCATCCGTCCGAGTCCGATAACGCCGAGGTGCATACGCGTCGGTTCGAGGGCCGGCAGGTAAGGCTCCCGGTCGCCGTGTGACACGCGATGACGTGACACTCGGCCGAAACGAAGGTGTCATCCCGACCGGTAGCCGACGGTAGGTATGAGCACCGACTCCACCGATTCGAGCATCACGGAGGGGAGTCTGGTGCGCCCGCTGTTCACGCTCGCGTGGCCCATCGTCGTCACGCAGCTGCTACAGGTCGCGTACAACATCGCCGACACCATCTGGCTGGGTCGGACGGCCTACCCGTCGGCGGCGGTCGGTGCGCTCTCGCTCGCGTTTCCGCTCATCTTCCTGTTCCTGTCGGTCGGCGGTGGACTCACCGTCGCCGGGAGCACGCTCGTCGCCCAGTACACCGGCGCGGGTGGCGATGAAGACGCCAGTAAGGCCGCCAGCCAGACGCTCGCGTTCGTCACCGTCATCGCCGTCGTCGTCGGCGCGATCGGGTATCTCTCGACCGACCTCCTGTTGGGACTGCTCCCCGCGGACCCCGAGACCGCGCGGTCGGTCATCCCGCTGGCGAGCGACTACATGCGGGTGTTCTTCCTCGGCACGCCGTTCCTGTTCGGCTTCTTCGTCTTCTCAGCGCTGATGCGCGGCTACGGCAACACCCGGATTCCGATGGCCGTCATGTTCGTGACGGTCGTGCTCAACGTCGTGCTCGACCCGCTGTTCATCTTCGGGTGGGACGTCGGTCCCCTCGACTTCCCGGCGATGGGCGTCGAGGGCGCGGCGGTCGCGACCCTGCTCTCGCGGGTCGTCGCCACCGCCATCGGGCTGGTCATCCTCTTCCGGCTCGCCGTCGGTCCACAGCTCAAGGTGGCGTATCTCAAGCTCGAACGCGAGTGGGTGAAACGCATCGTCAACATCGGCGCTCCCTCCGCGCTCGAACAGTCGACGAGCGCGCTGGCGATGATTACCCTGACCGCGATGGTCGCCTCCTTCGCCCCGCCGGTCGTGGCGGCCTACGGGCTGGGTAACCGGCTCATCTCGCTGGTCTTCCTCCCCGCGATGGGGTTGGGTCGGGCGACGAACACGATGGTCGGCCAGAATCTCGGCGCGGGCCGGGCGGACCGGGCAGAGCGCGCGGTGAAGCTCGCAGCCACGACGGGGGCGGTCGTGATGGCCGGCGTCGCCGTCGTCGCGCTCGTCTTCGCCGAGCCAATCGTCTCGGTGTTCATCAGCGCGACGACCGCGGACGCGGCCGCGACCATCGAGAACGGGGTGCAGTATCTCCGCATCCGGACCGTCGAGTTCGCGTTCATCGGCGTGTTCCAGGTCGTGCTCGGGGCGTATCGCGGGGCCGGCAACACCCGGACGGCGCTGGCCTTCTCGTTGACCGCGCTGTGGCTCGGCCGCGTCCCGACGGTGTATCTGCTCACCTTCACCCTCGGGATGGGCGCGACCGGTATCTGGATCGGGATGGCGCTCGGCAACATCGTCGGCGCAATCGCCGCGGTGGCGTGGTTCACCCGCGGGACGTGGAAGGAGACGGTCGTCGACACCGACGACGGCGGCCGGGCCGAGACGGCGTAGCTACTCGGCGTCGGCCGCGCCGACGGAGAGATACTCGTCGAGGAGGTCCTGTCGCTGTTCGAGTTCGTCGACGGTTCCCTCCCAGGCGTTTGCCCCCTTGTCGATGATGTAGGCGCGTTCCGCCAAGTCGAGGGCGAAGTCGACGTTCTGCTCGGTGATGAGCACGGTCACGTCCTGTTCGACGACCTCCGAGAGCACGTCGTAGAGGTCATCGACGATGACCGGCGCGAGCCCCTCGGTCGGCTCGTCCAGCAGGAGCAGGTCGGGACTCTGGATGAGCGCACGCGCGACCGAGAGCATCTGCTGTTCACCGCCAGAGAGGTTGCGCCCGCGATTCTCCCGGAGTTCATCGAGGATGGGGAACACCTCGTACATCTCCTCGACGGGCCGCGGCTCGCGGCCCTTGCACATGTCGCGGGCCACCTGCATGTTCTCGTGGACGGTGAGCGTCGGGAAGATGCGCCGGGCCTCGGGGACGAGCTTGACACCCCGATTCGAAATCTCGTCGACGGACTCCCCGGAGATGTCGTCTCCGTCGAAGGTGATACCGCCCTCGCGGCGGGGAATCGTGCCGGTAATCGTGCGGAGCGTGGTGGTTTTGCCGGCCCCGTTGCGCCCGAGCAGCGCGACCACCTCGTTGTGTTCGATGTCGAGGTTCAGATCGAACAGGACGTGGCTGTTGCCGTAGAAGCCGTTCACGTCGGAGAGTTCGAGCAGGCTCACGCCGACTCACCTCCGGTCTCCTCGACCTCGCCACGCTCGGACGAGGCGTCAAGCTCCTCGTCCTCGTCCAGTCCGAGATACGCCTCGCGGACGCGGGAGTCGGACAACACCTCGTCGGGTGCGCCGTCGGCGATGAGTTCCCCGTTGTCGAGCACGAGAATCCGGTCGGAGATACCCAGCACGACCTCCATGTCGTGTTCGGTGATGACGAAGGTGGTGTCGGTCTCGGCGTCGAGTCGCTCGACCAGCTCCACCATCCGGGTCGTCTCGGTGGCGTTCATCCCCGCGGTCGGCTCGTCCAGCAGGACGATGGAGGGGTCCGTCGCCAGCGCGAGCGCAATCTCCACCTTCCGCTTGTCGCCGTGCGAAAGGTTCGCACACTCGGTGTCGAGGAGGTCGGTGACGCCGACCAACTCGGCGATATCGCGGACACCCTCGGCGAGGTCGTCGTCGGTGTCGGCAATCGCCCGGAAGTCGAGGGTGCGACCGTCCCGACTGATGCGGGCGATGCGAAGGTTCTCGGCCACGGTCAGCCCGTCGAAGACGTTGTTAATCTGGAAGCCACGCGAGAGGCCGAGCGAGGCGATCTCGTGGGGCGGCTTGTCGGTCACGTCGATGAGGTCGGCCTCGCTGTCGCGGGGGCGAAGCCGGACCGCCCCGCTCGTCGGCTCCAGCCGACCCGTGAGCAGATTGTAGAAGGTGGTCTTGCCCGCGCCGTTCGGCCCGATGATGCTCGTAATCTCGTCGGCCTCGATGGAGACGTTCACGTCGTCGACGGCGACGAGGCGACCGAACTGCCGGCGGAGTTCTTCGGTTTCGAGCACCGAACTCATGCTTCAGCACCTCCGAACAGCCCCTCCGGCTTGACGAGGAGGACGGCAATCATTGCAATGAACGGGAGGAGTTCACCCGCGCCGGGGACGACGATACTCCCCACGGCGATAGTAATCCCGACGAGATACGCGCCCACGAACGCGCCGCCGAAGGAGCCGAGCCCGCCGATGACCGCGATGACGAACGCCCGGATGATGACCTGGTCGCCGAGACTGGAGGTAATCGAGAGCGTCGGTGCCGCGAGTGCACCGCCGAGTCCGGCGAGTGCCGCGCCGACGAAGAAGACGAGCGTGTAGAGCCGCGGGACGTTCACCCCCATGAGCGCGGCCATATCGCGGTCCGAGGAAGTGGCCCGCACCAGCCGGCCGATGTTGGTCGTCCGGAGCACGAGGAAGATGGCACCGAGGGTGAGCACGGACACGAGGATGACGAAGCCGCGGTAGGCCGGCAGGGCGAGACTCTCCGTGAGTCGGATACTTCCGGCCAGCAGCGCCGGCGGGTCGACGACTTTCTGCCCGGTCCCGAAGACGAACCGGACCACGTCTGTGAGTATCAACACGAACGCGAAGGTGACGAGCAGTTGATCGAGCTCCTCGCGGTGGTAGACGCGCCGAATCGCGCCGACCTCGATGAGCACGCCGACGAGTCCGGCACCGAGTGCGGCGGCCACCAGCCCGAGCCAGAAGCCGCCGGCGACCGACTGGATAGCGACGACGCCGATGTACGCGCCGATCATGAACAGCGCCCCGTGTGCGAAGTTCAACACGTCAAGGACGCCGAAGATGAGACTCAACCCTACAGCGATGAGAAAGAGCCGCCCACCGATGGACAGCCCCGTGATTATCTGGTCGAAAACCAACCCTTGGGATACCATACCGTACCACTCCAACACAATATGATTAAACCTTACGTCCGGGCAGGATTTGGAGATGACACTGATTCTCCATAGAATATAAATACCATTCATCCATATCGGGTCGTAGCATGGGAAGTGACCACACGAAACATGGTGAACGCGTTGGCGAGACGAATGGTGGACGAACGAACAGTAGTGGGACGAGTGGGGGGCGAGTGAACAGGCGGAGCTTCCTCGCGGCCGCGGGGACGGGAACCGCGGTCGCGTTGGCCGGCTGTAGCGGCGGCGGCGGTGACACCGTCAGAATCGGCGGGATGTATCTCCTGTCGGGGCTGGCACAGGCGCTGGGGACCTCCTCGGAGAACGCGGCGCGGGCCGCGGTCGACGACATCAACGAGAACGGCGGCATCAACGGTCAAGACGTAGAAATCACGATTCGCGACCACGGCAGCCAACCGGCACAGACCATCCGGAGTCTGGTGCAGGAGGACAACTCCGACGTGCTCATCGGTATCACCTCCTCGGGTGTCGGACTGGCGACGGCCCCGACCATCGAGTCGCTGGGCGTACCGTTCATCGCCACTGACATCGGGACGCCGTATCTCACGGAGTTCGACACGGAGGCGTACGGCAACTACTACGAGAGCGACGACGGAAAGGCCGCGCTCAAGCCCAACATCTTCCGGTCGACCGCGAACACCTCACACATGACCTACGGCATCGCGAAGTTCATCGCGGACAACTACGGCGCGATGCGGGTCGCGAACATGGGTCCGGACTACGCCTACGGTGAGCAGTGTTGGGAGTACTTCAAGGCCTACTCCGAGGGGCTGGGCGTCGACCACGAGTACGTCGCCAGCGAGTTCCCGTCGCTGGGTGCAAGCGACATGACGCCACAGATCAACTCCGTGTTGAGCAACGACCCGGACCTCGTGTTCACGAGCTTCTGGGCCGGCGACGCGACGACGTTCATCTCACAGGCCGCAGAGCAGGGGCTGTTCGACGAGGTGGAAGACGTGTTCGACACCATCGGCGCGGACCCGACGGTGTTCAGCGCGCTCGGCGACACCACGCCCGAAGGCATCCACATGTCGGGGTGGTACTGGCCGACCGCCTACGACAACGAGTACAACCAGGCGTTCCTCGACAAGTACGAGTCGATGTACTCCGACGAGCCGGTGCCGTCGATTCCGGGCTTCACCGGCGGCCAGACGTGGGGCGCAGTCCAGACGTACAAACAGGTCATCGAGTCGGTCGGCTCGCTCAACTCCGACGACATCGTCTCCGAGCTGGAAGGGTTCACCTTCGAGGAGGACCCGCGCGGTCCCGTCACCTACGACGCCGACAGCCACCAGGCGCAGGCGCCGGTGACGCTCGGCACGACGAGCTTCGACGTGGATGTCCCGTACGACGGTGCCGGACTCGCCGACATCCAGAAGTACACCATCACCCGCGACGAATCGCTGGAACTGCTCGACGGGAGCGGTCTCGGCCCCGGAATGTAGATGAGCGGAGCACTCGATTCAGCGCCGGACGTCGAGGGCAACGAGCGACTGCTCGCGGGAGCCGGCCTGCTCGCGCTCGTCATCGCTCCGTTCATCCTCGGGCCGTTCCAGATGGGGCTGCTCGCGGAGGTGCTCATCTTCGGCATCTTCGCGACGGCGTTCAACCTGTTGTACGGCTACACCGGCCTGCTCTCGTTCGGTCACGGGATGTTCTTTGCCGTCGCCGGCTACACGATGGCGAAGACCGTCCAGGTCGTCGGACCGATGCTCAGCTTCGGCGAACTGTTCGGCGGCGCGAGCGTGCTCGCGACGTGGCTCTTCGGGCTCGTCTTAGCGATACTAGTCACCGTGCTCGTGGCGATGGCCATCGGCTATCTGGCCGTCCAACTCGAAGAGATCTACTTCGCGATGATTACCCTCTCGTTTACGATGGCGATTTACGCCATTGCGAACCAGGATATCATCGGAACGTTGCTCGAGTTCTTGGGAATTGGCAACGGCACCTTCACCAACGGGTCGGACGGGCTGACATTCACCCTCGGAGAGGTGGACCTCTTCGGCTTCACGTTCACGCTGGTGGACATCGCCGACCCGTTCGCCTACTACTTCTTCACCATCGCCATCTTCTCGGTGACGATGTATCTGCTGTACCGCATCGTCAAGTCACCGTTCGGAACGGTGTGTAAGGCGATTCGTGAGAATCCGGAGCGGGCGAGCGCGCTCGGTATCGACATCACGCGCCACTCGTGGGTGACGTTCGTCATCTCGGGCGGCTTCTCCGGGCTGGCGGGGGGACTGCTCATCCCGCTGTTCACGAACGTCACGCCCCGGTACGCCTACTGGTCGTTCTCGGCAGAGCCGGTGTTGATGACCGTCATCGGCGGCCCGTACTCCTTCTTCGGGCCGCTGGTCGGCGCGTTCAGCTACCGCTACCTCCGATGGTTCATCAGCCGCTTCGAGATGCTGGAGGCGTACTGGCAGTTCAGCTTCGGCCTCCTCCTGCTGTTGGTCGTGCTGTTCGTCGCCAACGGCATCATCGGTGCGCCGAAACAGATTCGCTCGTGGCTCGACTCCCGCGGCGAGTAACGGCTCGCCCGGCTTTTCTATTCGACGCCGGTGGGTAGTGAGCCGACCGCTCAGTTGAACGCCTCGGGACTGACCTCGCCGGCCGACCGGTCGAGGTCCTCGGGGTCGGCGTCCTCCACGACCTCGATGCCGCGGTTGTTGACCGCGTCGGGGTCGAGACCGACCTCCTGGAGGAAGTCCTTGTAGATGCGCTCGCAGGTCTCTGCGGCCTTCTGGCGCTTGCTCGCGTGGTCACACAGGTCGGCGAGCACGACGCCCTCGGGCGTCTCGTTCTGGTAGATAATCCAGTGGTTCACGAGGTCCGACAGCCGGCGAATCGGCGAGGTGAAGTGGCCGTACACCTCGAAGTTGAGGGCGTGGTGGCCGCCGAAGGGGTCGGACATGTACTTCGCGCGGGGCATCACCTTCATCACGGCCCACTGAATCTGGTCGAGTTGGCGGCCGGGAGCCTGTTCGAGCGTCGCGTTCACGGCCTTCCGGGGGTCCTCCCACGAGCTGCCGGGAATCGAGACCCCATCGAGGTCCTGAATCTCGCGCAGCGCCTCGTCCCACTCGTCGGGCGTGGGCTGGGGGTGGACCCGGAACATCGCCTCCAGGCTGCGAACCCACTGGAGTTCGTGGGTGACGGCCTTGTTCGCCTTCAGCATACACTCCTCGATGATGGTGTGGGCGCGGTCGCGGCGGGGGTTCAACACGAGCGAGCCGTCCTCCTTCCGGCGCTCGTGGAGCTGGTCGGCGAGCTCGTGGACGAGCGAGAGCTCCTCGTGGAGGTCGGCGTCGGGGTCGTCGAGTCGGTCCTCGGCCTGCGCGTAGGTGAGTCGCTCGTCGGAGTGGATGACGGATTTGTAGATGTCGATTGACTCGTTGGCGAACGTCTCGCCGTCGATGGTCATCTCGACGGTGTGAGCGAGCCGGTCCTCGTTCGGGACGAGCGAGCAGACCGTCTCCGCGAGAATCGGCGGGAGCATGTGCATCGTGTACCCCGGCAGGTAGACGGTGTTGCCCCGTTCGAGCGCTTCCTCCCACATCGCCGTCCCCGGCTGGACGTAGTGGGTCACGTCGGCGATGTGGACCCACAGCTTGTAGTCGCCGTCGTCGGTCTTCGCGATGGAGACGGCGTCGTCGAAGTCCTGCGCGTCGGCGGGGTCGATGGTGCAGGTCGTCAGGTCACGACAGTCGGTGCGATACTCCTCGTCGATTTCCGACTGAATCTCCGCTTTGATGTCGGTCGTGCGCTCGTCGGCCTCGCGAATCACCTCACTCGGGAAGGTGTCGCGGAGTTCGAACTCCTCGAACAGCTCCTCGCGTTTGTTCTGGAGGTGACGATCTAGCTCCTCGTCGATTTGCACGGGACCCTGAGCCTCGGCGCTGCCGGGCTTGGGCGAATCGTCGGTCATGAACGAAGTTGGACGGGCCGTCAGTTAGGCGTTCCGTCGCGGCTGGGCCGCGGGGAGAGCGCGCAGTCCGTGGGTAGTGAGCCGATACTCGCAAGCGGGTCTCTCTGCGGTCGTACTGAGCATCGGGTTGGTGGACACTCGCGGCGTCCGGTCACCGCTCGCTTTCCTGTCTGGATTCGGTCGCCAGGTCGGTGTAGCGGGCGAGAAACTCAGCGCGGTCACACTCGCCGGCACCGCTTTCTTCCAACATCGCTTCGAGGTCGCCCCGCGGCTGGTGGTCGGTGTCGCGGTAACAGGACTTGCACAGAAACTCGAACTCCTTCTCTCGGCGGTCGTACCGGTCGCCGTGTTTGTCGTACTCGCGGGCGTCAGAGCGGGCGACCGTCTCGCCACAGGCGATACAGGTCACCTGTGTCGAGCGGTCGCGGCGTCCCCACATGAGACCCTGTAACGCGGGGGGTCACTTATTCTCACCGGAGACCGCGTTCGGTCTCCCACGCCCGGAGCAAGCCGGCCAGCGTGGACGCGACCGGCGTCGGCTCCGCGTGGTCTGCGACCGGGCCGACGATGGCGTCGACCTCGGTCCGGCGCTGTGCGTCGATGTCCTGCAGCATCGACGACCGGTTCGCTCGCGTGTTCCGGGCGACCCGGTCGACCGCGTCGGTCGCCGTCTCGTCGGCGAGGTCGATTCCCTCGCTCCGGGCGACGGTCGCCGTCTCGCGGGCCGCGGCCGCGGCGACCGGCCCCGCGGGCCCGTCGACCAGCGCGCCGTTCTCGGTGCGGGCGAGTGCCGTCGTCGCGTTGATGCCGACGTTGACCGCGAGTTTCCGCCACAAGAGCCGAGGCATCTCGTCGCTGGCCGTCGCGTCGAGCCCGGCCGCGTCGAACGCGTCGGCGACGCGGTCTGCCCACGCGCTCGGCCCGCCGTCCGGGTCGCCGACGGTGATGGTCCCCTCACCGGTGTAGGCGACGACGCCGGGGTCACTGCGCCGTGCCCCGTAGGTGCAGGTGCCGGCGAGCACCGGACAGTCGAGTCGGTCACGGAGGAGCGACTCGTTCCCGAGCCCGTTCTGGAGTGAGAGCACACAGCCGGTGTCGGTGTCGGCGAGGGTGGCGGCCGCGCTCGCCGTGTCGAACGCCTTCGTCGTCACGAGCGCGAGGTCACACCTCGCCGGTGCGGTCGTTTCGGCGTCGGGATGGACCGTCGTGTCGACGACGCCGGTCACGCGAAGCCCGTGGTCGTGAATCGCGCTGACGTGCGGGTCGCGCCCGACGAGCGTGACCCGGTGCTCGCGTGCGAGCAACCCTCCGAGCAGCGAGCCGAGACTGCCGGCTCCGACGACGACGACGTGCATACCGCAGCGAACACCGGTGTGAGCAAAAAGCCCCGGACGGCCGACGGCTACGTTTCGGTGGTCGTCTCGTCGAGTTCCTTGTCGCCGACGTAGATGGCCGCGCCGTCCTGGACGACCTTCTCGGCGAGCACGGCACACTTGATGCGCATCGGCGAGATCTCGACGCCGAGCATCTCGACGATGTCGTCGCGGTCCATCTCCCGGACGGCGTCGAGGGTCATCCCCTGTAGCTCCGTCGAGAGGAGACTCGCGGACGCCTGTGAGATGGCACAGCCGTCGCCGATGAAGGAGACGCCGGCGATGGTCTCGTCGTCGTCTTCGAGGTTCACGAACAGCTTGATGGTGTCGCCACACATCGGATTCTCGCCGACGTGTTCGAACGTCGCGTCGTCTACCTCGCCGTAGTTGCGTGGATTCTTGTAGTGGTCAAGAATCTGCTGGCGATACATATCGGAGCCAGTTCCCATGATACCATTTATTCGGGAATCACGGCCAAAAGGGTTGTCCTGCGCCAGAACTGTCAGAAAGATACAAATACCGCGAGAGACAGTGACGGGTGTATGACACGCCCTTCCATGACGCGCCGGACGGTGCTGTCGGCGCTCGGCGTCGCAGCGGCGGCCGGTGTCACCGGCGTCGGTGCCGCGACGGCGACACGACAGCAGGCGCTCGAACCGACACACACCGTCGAGGTGCCGGGAACACAGGAAGTCACCGTCGCCGACGACGAGGTCCACGCGTTCGTCGCCGCCGGTGACGGGCTCGTCGTCGTCGACACCGACGCCGGCGAGGTGGTCGCCCGCCGGCGCGAACTGCTCGCCGACCGCGAGAACGGTCCCGTCTCCAGTTACGCCGACTGCGTGTACGACGACGGAATGCTCGCGCTCGTCGGTCGCATCAACGGGCCGGCCGACGCGCTCAACGGGATCGTCGTCTTCGACGTGAGCGACCCGACGAATCCGACCCAACAGCGGTTCATCGCGACGAACCACGGCATCCACAACGCCGCGATGTCGGGGACGACGGTGTACGCGACGGCCGCCGGCATCGCGCCCGACTCGCCGATTATCGCCTACGACGCCACCAACGGCGACGAGCTCGGCCGGTGGTCGGTGCTCGATGCCGGCGACGGCTGGAGCGACGTGTGGCAGTATTACCGAATCAGCCACGACATCTACGCCGACGGCGACACCCTGTACACCTCACAGTGGGACGCCGGGACGTGGCGTATCGACGCCAGCGACCCCGCGTCGATGACGGCCGAGGCGAAGATCGGCGGGCTCTCCCAGTCGGAGTTGGCCGAACGCGAGACGGGCAACACGACCCAGTACATCGAGATGCCGGCGAACCACCACGTCGCCGCCCCGCATCCCGAGCGCCCGCTCGTGGCCGTCGGACACGAGGCGTTCGACTCCCCGGAGACCGAGACCAGCGGTGCTCCGGCCGGTATCACCGTCTGGGACATCTCCGACATGGAGAATCCACGCCAGGTGCAGTCGCTCGCGCCGCCGGTGCTCGAGGACAACCGACGCTCCACCGCCCACAACATCCGCTGGCGGGGCGACCGGCTCTACACCTCGTTCTACTACGGGGGCGCGAAGGTGTACGACCTCTCGGACGTGACCGACCCGCAGGTCGTCGGCGAGTACCAGCAGCCGAACGAGGCGCAGTTCTGGGCGGCCGTCCCGAACGAGGGGGGCTTCGTCGCCTCCTCGATGGGTGGCCAGACCAGCGACGGGGAGTCGTTCCCGGCACAGCTGTACGTGTTCCCGGAGCCGTCGGGCGAGGAGACCGCGCCCGCCGAGATCGGTGCCTGGCCCGGCCAGTCGAACGCGACGGTGAATCAGGTGTCGACGCCGACGCCGACACCCACCCCGACACCGACGCCGACGCCGGAGCCGACGGCCACTCCGACGGCGACGGAGACCGCGACAGCGACCGAGTCGGCGACGGAGACGAGCGGGAGCCAGCCCGGCTTCGGCGTGCTCGCGGCGCTGGCCGGCGGTGTCGTCGGAGCCTCGCGGCTCCTGCGCGGTGAGGAAAGCGAGTAAGGAAAACACCGCGGCGCTACGCAGACGCCACACCTCAACGACGGCTGTTCAGTCACCGGCGCGAACGAAGTGAGCGCCGGCTGCGTTTTTCATGAACGTTTTGCAGCCGAGTGGATTGCCGGCTACGCCGGCAATCTATTCCGTGGCGGCGGAGCCGCCACGCGGTGCGCTTCGCGCACCCGAGGCTGGAAAAGGTTCTCAGGCGAAGATCTGGCGCGCCTCGTCGACGGCCTCGACGAGCGCGTCGACCTCCTCGCGGGTGTTGTACAGATAGAAGGACGCGCGAGCGGAGGCGCTGGCTCCGAGCACGTCGTGGAGCGGCTGGGTGCAGTGGTCGCCGGCGCGAATCGCGACGCCGTAGTCGTTGACGATGGACGCGAGGTCGTGGGCGTGGACGCCGTCGATGTTGAACGCGACGAGCGGACTGCGCTCGTCGGGACCGGGCCCGTAGATTTCCACGTCGTCGTACTCGGAGAGCTGCTCGTAGGCGTACGCCGCCAGGTCGGTCGAGTGGTCGTGGATGCGGTCGATACCCACGTCCTGAACGTACTCGACGGCCTCGGCGAACGCAATCCCCTCCGAGATGGACGGGGTGCCGGCCTCGAACTTCCACGGCAGCTCGTTGAAGTCGGTGTCCTCGAACGTCACTTTGAGAATCATGTCGCCGCCGTAGAGATACGGCTCCATGGCGTCGAGAATCTCCTCTTTCCCGTAGAGTGCGCCGATACCGGTCGGACCGCACATCTTGTGAGCGGAGAAGGCGAAGAAGTCACAGTCGAGTTCCTGCACGTCGACGGCCATGTGCGGGGCCGACTGCGCGCCGTCGACGAAGATGTAGGAATCGTGGTCGTGGGCGATGTCGGCGAGCGTCGAGACGGGGTTGACGGTGCCGAGCGTGTTGGAGGCGTGGACGACACTCACCATCTTGGTGTCGTCGGTGATGAGCTCGCGGGCGGCGTCCATATCCAGGTTGCCGTCGTCGGTGATGGGGATGTAGCGACACTCGGCACCGGTCTTCTTCGCGATCTGTTGCCAGGTGACGAGCGAGGCGTGGTGTTCCATCTCCGTAAGAACGACCTCGTCGCCGGGACCGAGTTCGTTGAGTCCCCACGCGTAGGCGACGAGGTTCATCGCTTCCGTCGTGTTCTTCGTGAAGACGATCTCCTCGCGGCCGGCCGCGCCGATGAAGTCGGCGACGGTGTCGTGGGCCTCCTCGTAGGCGATGGAGGCCTCCTGACTCAGGTTGTGGATGCCGCGGTGGACGTTGGCGTTGTACTCGTAGTAGTAGTCGGTGATGGACTCGACGACGCGTTCGGGCGTCTGTGAGGTGGCGGCGTTGTCGAGATACACGAGCGGCGTGCCGTCGAACTCGCGGTCCAAGATTGGAAACTCCTCGCGGCGGGCGCTCACGTCGAGTGGCGCGGAGTGGACTCCCATTACTACATGAAGGGTACGAGACCGTAACACTCCTTCGGTCGCGGGGGTCTCAGGCGTCCGTCGCGGCCCGTATCGCCTTCACCAGCCCGTCGCGTTCGATCCCGACGAACAGCGCGTCCTCCCCGTCGAGGACGGCGACGACCGGGCGGTCGAAGTCCCCCTGTTCGGGGTGGTCGGTCGTCGGGACGGCAGCGTCACCGAGGTTCGTCGCGGTCGCTGTCGGGACGCGCACGGCGAACCGCGCGGCCGGCAGCGGCTCTCTGACGGCGAGTAAGGTGGCCGCCACGTCGCTCGTGCCGAACGACTCCCCGCCCGCCTCCACGATGTCGCGGCTGTTCTCGGCGTACGGCGTCGCGGCGGCGATACCCGTCGTCTCCACGTCCTCCAGTCGGTGTTCGAGGTCGGCGACGTGTTCGCGGGTCGGCTCGCGGGCCGCCTCGTTGTCGAGGGCGACGAGGTGGTTCACCGTTCCCGGGCCGTGGCCGACGTCGTGGTGGTAGCGAATCGCCCGCTCCATGAACGTGACCGAGGCCTCGACCGCCGAGACGAGTCCCTCACCCTGCGCGAGGCGGGCGGCGATGGCAGCCGAGAGGGTGCACCCGGAGCCGTGGGTGGCGTCGGTGTCGACGCGGGGGTGCGAGAAGATTTCGGAGCCGTCGGGCGTGACGAGCACGTCGTGGACGGTCTCGTCGGTGCCGTGGCCCCCCTTCACCAGGGCCGCGCCAGCGCCCATGTTGAGCAGGCGTTCGCCAACCTCGACTTGTTCGTCGGGACCGTCGGGGTCGAGTCCGGTGAGGACGGCCGCCTCGTCGGTGTTCGGCGTGACGAGCGTGGCGGCGGCGACGAGCGACTCGTAGGACTCCTCGGCGTCCGCCGAGAGCAGCCGGTCGCCGGAGGTGGCGACCATGACGGGGTCGACGACGACCGGGAAGGGCGCCTCGCGGACGAACCGGGCCACCTGCTCGACGGTTTCGGCGGTCGCGAGCATCCCTGTCTTGGCGGCGCGCACGTCGAAATCCTCGGTGACGGCGTCGTACTGGGCGGCGATGTCGTCGTTCGGAACGAGGTGTGACCCCTCGACGCCCTGCGTGTTCTGTGCGGTGACGGCGGTGAGGACGCTGGTGGCGAACGCGCCGGTCGCCTCGATGGTTTTCGTGTCGGCCTGAATCCCCGCGCCGCCGCCCGAATCGCTGCCGGCAATCGTGAGCGCGACGGGCGTCTCCGAGGGTGCCGTCGCGCGCGGCTCGTCGCTCATACGTACTCTATCACGCACCGCGGTGTTAGTGGTATCGGCCACCCTCACAGGTCGCCGGCACGCGCACGCCGGGTCCACTTCGGCCCGGCCCGCCGGTAGCCGACGACCCCGAGCAGCCCGGCGACGAGCGAGAGGGCGACCGCGGCGAGCGAGATGCGCGTCGGCGCGAGCGGATACGCGATGGCGAGCACGACCAGCGGGAGCAGAACGGCCATGATGGCCCCGGAGAAGGCCATGAACACGGGCGTGTCGAACAGCAGTTCCGTGGGTCGAAGCCCGGCGACGTAGGCCGTCACGCCGAAGACGTAGATCGCGACGGGGACGTACACCGCCGCGCCGACGAGCAGTGAGGTCGGCCCGAAGACGACCGAGCCGAGCGCGAGATAGAAGCCGCCCGCCGGTATCGCGAGCAGGAGGAACGCCCACAGTTTCGCCTCGAACACCGCCGCGAGGTCGATTGGGTAGGTCCCGAAGAAGGCCGCGTCGTCGTACTGACACAGCCAGTTGTAGGTGGTGAAGGCTCCAAGCGCGAGCACGGCCCCGAGGGTGAGCCCCGGCGAGGGTCGGACCCCGACGAGGATGTCGGGGATGTACCCGAGTAAGATTGCGACGACCCCGAAGATGAGCCCCTGTGAGAGCAACACCTTCCAGAGACTCCCCGACGAGCGGGCCACGTCGAGCAGCGACTTCGCGAGCAACCCCTGCTCGTCGCGCTCCCCAAACAGGTCGGTGAGCCGGCGGAACTGATTGCCCGCCGTCCGCGTGGTGCCGGTTCGGTCGAACTCGAACAGCGAGAAGCCGACGACCGCCGCGAGAAGCGGGACGGCGACCGAGACGGCGAGCCGGGTAAGTGACGGGTCGGCGTAGAGTCCGAAGGGTGTGAACGCGACGACGAGGTCCGGGCGGAACAGGCCGCCGGCGAGCGCGCCCGCGCCGACGAGTGCGGCGAGCAGCCGGCTCCGGGTCGCGAGGCCGACGAGCAGCAGCGAGGTACCGACGCCGAAGGCGAAGGCGAGCCACGCGCTCGCGAGCAGCCGCGGGAGCGCCGTGACAGAGAGGTCGGCGAGGACGACCAGCGGCGCGACACCGACGACCAGCGGCGCGATGAACAGGACGGCGTAGTAGAGTACGTCCTTGCCGACGAAGACGGCGAGCAGGCGACGCTCGCTCACCGGGAGCGTCCGGGCCGAGAAGACGAGCAGGGTCACGTCGCCGAGCAGGTCACCGAGCGCGTCGCGTCCGACGAGTCCGATGGAGCCGACCTGGAGCCCGACGAGCGCGACGACGACATGGAGGCCGGCGAGCAGGGTCTCGGTCTCGGAGCCGGCGAGCGCGAAGAAGGCGGCCGTTCCGGCGGCGAGCGCGGCGAGGAAGACGGGGAAGGCGGCAAAGCGCCAGCCTCCGAACAGCCGAGCGTGCATCCGCCACTCCTCGCGCAGCAGTTGGTCGAACAGATACCGGACCGAGACCATCTACTCCTCCCCCGCGGGCGCGGCCGGGTCGGCGGGGTCGACGGCCGCGGCGTCGGTATCGACCGTCGCGAAGAATCGGTCGAGCAGCGTCTCCTCGCCGAGTTCGCGCGGGTCGAGTTCCTCCAGCAGCTTCCCGCGGTTGACGATGCCGACTCTCGTGCACATCTCCTGGGCGGTGGCGATGAAATGCGTCGAGAGGAAGACGGTGTTGCCCGCCTCGGCGTACGTCGTGAAGAACTGCTTTGCGCGCTCCTGGATGATGGGGTCGAGGTTCGTCAGCGGCTCGTCGATGAAGACGACCTCGGGTTCGTGGAGAAACGCCTGCGTGATGAGCGTCTTCTGGCGTTCCCCCTGTGAGAGGTCCGTACACAGCGTGTCGAGCTTCGACTCGAAGGCGAGGCGGTCGGCCCACCGGTCGACGCGGTCGTCGATGGAATCGAGCCCGCGGGCCTCGGCGACGAAGTCGAAGTACTCCCGCACGGTGAGAAAGGAGGGCGGTTTCCCGTTCTCGGGGAGGATGCCGACGCGCTCGCGGGCGCGCACCGGCTCGGCGACGGGGTCGACCCCGGCGACCTCGGCCGTCCCCGAGTCGGGCGTGAGCTGGCCCGTCAGGATGTTGATCGTCGTGGATTTGCCCGCGCCGTTGGGGCCGAGAAAGCCGTACAGCTCGCCCGCCGGCACGTCGAGGTCGAGCGAATCGAGCGCCGTCACCTCGCCGTACTGTTTCGTCAGTCCCGCAGTCCCGATTGCCCGGTCAGCCATTGCCGAAGGTACGGGCCGAACGCATCTAAAACCGGTCGGGCGCTCTCACCCGGAGAGACGACCGGCGCGAGACGCGACTACCGGCTCGCCTCGACGAACTGCGAGAGAACGGTGTCCTCGGCGTTGCGGAGCCGATACTGGAGGGTGGAGCGTGGCACGTCGAGTTCGTCGCTGAGTTCGCCGACGGTCGTCTCGCGGGGCCGCTCGTAGTAGCCGGCGTCGGCCGCGGCCTCGAGCACGCCGCGCGCATCGGGCGAGAGGTCGGCTTCGGCCCGCGAAATCGGGTCCCAGCGGCCGGCCTCGGTGAGGTGTGAGACTTCGAGCGAGAGCCCGTCGCGGAGTTCGGCCTCGATGGCGTCGTACAGTTCGCCGACGGGCTGGTCCTCGGGGTAGAGCACCTTCCAGCGGTACTCTCCCCCGGAGCGGCTGGCCTCGAAGATGGCTCCCTCGCCGACGTGGTCGGTGACGATGTACGGGACGGAGTGACAGTCCTGAATCTCGCGGCGGTAGGTGTAGACGGTCAGACTCGTCGCCTCGCGGTCGAGGACGTGGTACTCCCGATACGTGTCACAGGCGTGGTCGTCGAGACACTCGTTACAGCGGTCGTGGTCGATGAAGATTTCCTCGGCCGCGCTGATGGCCGTCGCCGGTCCTCTGAGGTGGTCGACCCGCCACATCGCGTCGGTGGTCGTCGTACACTCTGAGGTGCGGGCGGTCAGTCCCGGATGGTCGTGGAACACGTCCATCAGCGAATCGGCTCCCGGCTCGTAGTGGACGACGAACTCGAACTCGCGCATACGCGAGGGGACGGGTTCGACTGATAAGACCGTTGGCATCTGCCAACTTTCGCTCAGGTACCTTCGACGAGTCGCTCCAACTGCTCGGGAGGCACGGCACCGCGTGCGCCGTAGCCGTCGTACGCGAACGTCGGGACGCCGGTGACGCCCTGCTGGCTGGCTTCCTCGAACATCCCGCGAACGCGCTCGCGGAGGTCGTCGTCGTCGACGGCCTCGCGCACGAGGTCGGGGTCGACGCCCGCTTCCTCGGCAACGTCGACGAGCACGTCCGCGTCGCCGATGTCGCGGCCCTCGGTCCACAGCGCCTCGAAGATACCCCAGTCGAAGGTGAGCCACGTCTCGTAGTCGTACTCGTCGTGGACGCGGACGGCGGCCATCTGTGCGGGCAGCGAGTCCACGTCACGCGACAGTTCGAGGTCCATCTCCACGTCGTACTCCTCCTGCAGGCGGCGGACGTTCTCTTTCGCCTGCTCGAAGTACTCCTCGTCTTTGCCGTCGTCGACGGAGTGGTCGATGCTCCCGTCGGGGTTGCGCTTCTGTGAGCGCAAGTCGAACGGGTGCCAGTCGATTTCCAGCGGCTCCTCGCGCGTCTCCTGATACTGGTCGAGCGAGTGGCGACCCAGATAACAGAAGGGACAGACGTAATCGGAGAAGACGGTAATCTGCTCGCGGCTTGCTGTGTCGCTCATACGCGAGGGAGGGTGTCAAGCGGGAAAATCACGTCGCCATCGGAAGTCGACTGGGCTGTCGCTGAAACCCAGTTACTGTGTCGCGGTCGCTGACTCGAAGAAGTCGTCTGGGACCTCCTCGTACCCTCTGCCAGCGATGGAAATTCGTGATTCTTCAATCGTGACGACTGCGACTGCAACGTCGTCGTCAGTGGAAACAAAATCTCGTGTACTCGTCGTAGCACTGTTTTCACCCACCTTTGCACCGAGGTGGTAATCGTTGGGAGTTTCTGCCGCTGCTCCTTCAACTGATTTACGTGACTGAGAGGGCACGTCAACACTCATTGAGTATGGTATCGGTGTTCCAGTGTCAGTGACACCAAGCTGACAACGATGGGAAGACTTGGTGTTATTGACAATGGAAAAACCAGCGAATACGACCCAATATTCACGTCGTTGAGACGAGAGACAGCCAGCGAGCGAACCAGCAGCAGCCGCACACGCACCTGTGAGTACGGTTCGCCTATTTTTCACATTCTTATAAGTGAGTCTAACCCACATACAGCTTTCGCCTGTCGTGTTCGCGAGACAGCGTAACAGTGTAGTTACGAACGGTTCTCGTGTCTGGAAGGCGGCAGGGCTATCTCAGGCCTCGATACCGATGTCGGTCTCGGTGTGTTCGGCCAGAAAGTCGAGCACGTCACTCGCGCCTTGGAACCCCTCAGCCTCGCGCGCCACGAGTTCGCCGTCACGGAACAGGAGGAGGGTCGGCACCGACCGGATATCGAAGCGGTCGACCAGCCCGATATCGTCGCCCGGATTCACCATGCCAACGGCGATATCGCTGGCGCGGGCGACGTTACCGAGGACAGGCTCCATCGCCTGACACAGCGCACACCCCTTGGTGTAGGCTTCGACGAGCGCGAGGTCGTGGGATGCGAGGAAGGCGTCAAGCGCCTGCTCGTCGGCGAGTCGTTCCGGCTTGGCGGCGTCGTTCATACGCTTCGTAGGCCGCGGCGGCTCAAGTATCGCTCGCCGGGAGCCGAACGGCATTTGCCCGCCGACGCGCTTGCGGGGGTATGGAGACGGACGCGCTCGGCGCGCCGGCGAAGATGGCCGACCGGCGCGAGGAGCTAACGCCGATGTTGTCGCAGTATCTGGACCTGTGCGAGCAGTACCCCGACTCGCTCGTCTTATTTCAGGTGGGCGATTTCTACGAGACGTTCTGTGAGGCCGCCGAGTTGACGGCGCGCCTGCTGGAGATTACGCTGACGAAGCGCGAGGACTCGACCGGCCGGTATCCGATGGCCGGCATCCCCATCGACAACGCCGAAAGCTACATCGAGACCTTGCTCGATGCGGGCTACCGGGTCGCGGTCGCCGACCAGGTGCAGGAGCCGTCGGAGACGACCGGCATCGTCGACCGGGCCGTGACGCGCATCGTCACGCCGGGGACGCTCACGGAGGACGCCTTCCTCGACGAGTCGAACACCTTCGTCGCCGGGCTCGCCGACGGAACGGGCGAGACGACCACGGACGAGCGCGGGCTGGCCGTGCTCGACGTGTCGACGGGAGATTTCTACGCGACCGGCGGCGACGCGCGGTCGGTGCGTGACGAAATCGACCGCTTTGCCCCGGAGGAGGCGGTCATCGCGCCGGGGCTCGACGCCGACGCCTTCGACGGGGAGACGATGGTGTCGCCGTTCCGGCCCGACGCCTTCGACCTTGACGGGGCGCGCGACCGGGTGGCCGCCTACTTCGGTGACCCCGACACCGTGCTCGCGACCGACGCCGAGATTCGGGCCTGTGGCGCGCTGCTCGCGTACGCGGAACACACCCGCGCGGGCGAGGCCGACCGGCTGGGGTATCTGAACCGGCTGACCCGGTACGACCCGCGTGAACACCTGCTGCTCGATGCGGTCGCGCTCCGGTCGCTCGAACTGTTCGAGCGCCGCGGCGTCGGCGGCCAGACAGACGCGACGCTGTTCGATACCGTCGACGAGACGGCGAGCGCGCTGGGGGCGCGTGAACTCACCGACCGGCTCCGGCGACCGCTGCTCGACACCGACGAGATTGCCGCCCGCCACGACGCCGTGGGGGAACTCCGAGGTGACGTGCGCACCCGCGAGCGACTCCACGACGAACTCCGGGACGTGTACGACATCGAGCGGCTGGTCTCGCGCGTCTCGCGCGGGCGGGCGAACGCCCGCGACCTCCGGTCGCTCAAGTCGACGCTCGACGTGGTGCCGGCGATTCGCGAGGCGCTGGCCGAAAGCGAGAGTGCCAGACTAACCGCCCTGCGCGACCGGCTCGACCCCTGTGGCGACGTGCGCGAGGAGATCGACGCCGCGCTCGTGGACGAGCCGCCAATCGAACTCACCGAAGGCGGGCTCATCGCCGAGGGGTACGACTCCGACCTCGATTCGCTGCGCGCGACCGAACGCGAGGGGAAGGCGTGGATCGACGAACTGGAGGCCGACGAGCGCGAACGCACGGGTATCGACTCGCTGAAGGTCGGCTACAATCAGGTCCACGGCTACTACATCGAGGTGACGAATCCGAACCTGGACGCGGTGCCCGACGACTACCAGCGCCGTCAGACGCTGAAGAACGCAGAGCGGTTCGTCACGCCGGAACTGAAAGAACGGGAGTCGGAAATCGTCACCGCAGAACAGCGGGCGGACGAACTGGAGTACGACCTCTTTACCGACCTGCGAGACTCGATTGCGGCCGAAACCGAGCGCATCCAGTCGGTCGCCGATGCACTCGCCGCCGTTGATGCGCTCCAGTCGTTCGCGACGGTCGCCGCAGAGCGCGACTACTGCCGGCCGGAGTTGGGCGGTGACGAGCTGGAAATCGGGGCGGGCCGCCACCCGGTCGTGGAGCGAACCCAGCAGTCGTTCGTCCCGAATCCGACGAGCCTCTCGCGGGGCGACATCGTCGTCATCACCGGGCCGAACATGGCCGGCAAGTCGACGTACATGCGACAGGTGGCGCTCGCGGTCGTGTTGGCGCAGGCGGGCGGATTCGTGCCGGCGGCGTCGGCCCAGCTTCCGGTCGTGGACCGGCTGTTCACCCGGGTCGGCGCGAGCGACGACATCGCCGGCGGCCGCTCCACGTTCATGGTCGAGATGACCGAACTCGCGACGATTCTCGACGCCGCGACCGAGCAGTCGCTCGTCCTCCTCGACGAGGTGGGTCGTGGGACCTCGACGGCCGACGGGCTGGCGCTCGCACAGGCCGTGGTCGAGCAGCTCCACGACGTGGTCGGGGCCACCACGCTGTTCGCGACCCACCACCACGCCCTGACGGAGACGGCCGAGCGACTCCCCCAGGCGAAGAACTACCACTTCGCCGCCGACGGGAGCGGCGGCGAGGTCTCCTTCTCCCACGAGCTGAAGCCGGGGGCGGCGAGCGGCTCGTACGGTATCGAAGTGGCACGCAGCGCCGGCGTGCCCGACCCCGTCGTCTCGCGGGCACACGAGCTACTCGAACGGGAGGCCCGCGAGGGACAGGAGACCGGCGAAGAGACGGCGCTTCCGGCGGATGCTGTCGGTCGGCTCCACGCGGTCGACCTCGCACAGACGACGCCGCTGGAGGCGCTCGAACTCCTCTCGGAACTCAAATCGCACCTAGAGTAGCGCGTCCACCAGCAGGAAGCCGCCGAAGCTGACGCCGAGCGCGAGCGCGAGCGAGCCGAGCCACGCGAGCACCGTGTACAGCATCTTCTGTCGGGAGACGCCGGCCCCGCCGGCGGCGTAGCCGGAGCCGATAATCGCCGAGACGATAATCTCGTTGAACGAGACGGGGACGCCGAAGAAGACGGCCGACTGCGCGATGGCGAAGGAGGGGATGAGCGCGGCAATCGAGCGGCGCGGTCCGAGACTGGAGTAGTCCTGTGAGAGCGCCTTGATCATGCGTGGCGCGCCGGTCCACGAGCCGGCGAGCAGCCCGATGCCACCCGCGAACAGTAACACGGGCAGCGCGATGTCGACGTTCCCCTGTTCGAGCAGCGGGATGAGCGGCCCGAGCGCGAGTCCGACCTGCGAGCCGCCGGCGGAGAAGGCGACCAGCCCGCCGAGCGCGAGCAGGAAGTGCCGCTGGCCGGCCGCCTCATCCCGGTTCAAATCGAGGCGGAGCAGGCCGGCGAAGAAGCCGGCGAACGCGAGCGTCGCGACGGCGGTTCCGGCGAGGACGGGCGTGCCGGTCGCGGCCTCACCGACGACCGCGCGGGTGACGGCACTCGCGATACTGCGCCCGGTGCTTCCGGGCCCGAGGATGACGAACTCGATGTTGGCGAGCAGGATGCCGACGAGGAAGGCGAGTGCGGGGACGGCGACCGACTCGGGGACGCGCTCGTTCCGGAGGAGCTTGGCCGTCGCGAAGGCGATACCGCCGCCGATGAACGGCGTGAGCAGCCACAGCGACGCGATCTCGACGTACTTCGGCCACGCGGGGCCGAGTCCGAGCGCGAGCCCGGAGCCGACGACGGCACCGGTGACGGTGAAGGCCGTCGCAATCGGGTAGCCGGCGAAGACGCCGACGGCGACCAGCGCGGCGGCCGTCGCGAGCGCGACGATTGCGGCCGTCGGAGAGAGGCTCCCGCCGACGACGAGTTCGGAGCCGACGGCTTCAGTGACGTTTGCCCCCTGGAGGAATGCGCCCGCCAGCCCGAGAAGCCCGACGACGAAGCCGGCGCGCATCACGCTGATGGCGTTTGCGCCGACGGCTGGAGCAAACGGCGTCGAACCGGACGAGCCGGCCCCGATAGCCCACGCCATGAACAGTGAGGCGAGCGCGGCGACGGCCAGCGTGACGATAGCGACCATTATAGGGGAGAGTGGCGCATGCGGTTTATACTCCTGTCAGACGGACCGCTGACGGAAAACGGGTGCAGAATCAGCCGCGGACCGGCATGTACGCCAGTCCGACGATGAGCAGCGACGCGATGGCCGTGATGTAGATGACGCCCCACAGCCCGTTTTGTCGCTCGTGGTAGTAGTCCTGCCGGCCGAGACCGGTCTGGTACGCGCTCCAGTCGGAGTCGGACGGTGCCAAAATTACCCGCAGGTCCTCCTCGCTGTGGCCCTTGAAGTGGGCGAAGTAGCGGGTGTCGTCGGCGAGCGTGACGTTGCCACCTTCGGCGAGTTCGCGCTCGGTCGATTCGGAGATGGTCCACGAGAGGGTGGCCACGTCGCTCGTGACCTCACTCATCGTGGTGGTGGTGTTCTCGTACTCGACGGTGTCGCCCTGCTCGAACGTCTCCGTGGCCGGCTCGGGGAGATACTCCGAGAGCGGGACGTTGGTGTTGTTCGAGCGGTAGGTGACGTACTCGACGCCGTCCTGCGTGACGGTCTGGTTGTAGACGGCGTCGTCACCCTCCAGCAGTGCGGGCACGTCGAACGACTGGGTCAGGGTCGCGGTCGGCGGGCTGGCGTCGGCGTCCAGCGTGACGGTGTAGTCGGTCCCGTCGTAGGTGACGGTGGAGCCGTTCTCCCACTCGGCGGTCTGTTCGACGCCGGTCGCGGTGTAGCTCAGACTCCCCACCGGAGCCATCCCCCCACCGCCTCCGTGACCGCCGCCGCTGGCTTCCTCCATCGACAGCAGGACGGTGTACTCGGTGCCGCCGCGGGTGAAGGTCGAGCCGTTCTCGTACAGTTCGCCGTTCGGAAGGGTCGTGTCAATCTCGGCCTGTTCCTGACCGGGTGCCGTAATCTTCGGCTGGTCGGCCAGCGTGTGCACCGAGAACGCACTCGCTCCCAGCAGCACGAAGAAGACGAGATATATCGCCGCGACTCGCCGTTGCATAGGTGTGCTACTGAACGGTCGCGTATAGGCGTTACTTTTCACACGTGGACGGATGGCACAACACTCACCCTCCGTCCCCGCGTGCGCCCGGTATGGACCCACGAGTTCACGACCACGCCGAGACGCTGGTCGACTGGAGTGCACGCATCGAGTCGGGCGACAACGTCGTCCTCAGCGTCGCGGCTGGTGCCCACGACCTCGGCGTCGCCGTCGCCGAGGCGCTCGGCGAGCGGGGCGCGAACGTCCACACGACCTACGGCTCCAGCGAGCTGTCGCGGGCGTATCTCGACGCCCACGACGGCGAGTTCGACGCCGACCCCGCCCACGAGCTGGCGCTGTATGCGAACGCCGACACCGTGCTCAGACTCGGCGGCGACACCAACACGGCGGAGATGGCCGACGTGAACCCGGAGACGCAACGCGCCTACGCCGAGGCCCGCGAGGGGATTCGGGAGGCGCGCTCCGACATCGACTGGGTGTCGACCGTCCACCCGACGCGGTCGCTCGCCCAGCAGGCGGGGATGTCCATCGCCGACTACCGGGAGTTCGTCTACGACGCCGTGCTCCGCGACTGGCAGTCGCTCGCCGACGAGATGGCACGGATGAAGGACGTACTCGACGCCGGCACGGAGGTCCACATCGAGAACGAGGGGACCGACCTCACCATGCGAATCGACGGGCGCACGGCCGTCAACTCCTGTGCCAGCGTCGCGTACGACTCCCACAATCTCCCCTCCGGCGAGGTGTTCACGGCCCCGTACGCGACCGAGGGCCACGTCACGTTCGACATCCCGATGACCGTGCGCGGCAAGCCGATTCGCGACGCCCGGTTCGAGTTCGCCGACGGCGAGGTGACCGACATCGAGGCCGCACAGGGTGAGGACGTGCTCTGGGACATCGTCGAGACCGACGAGGGGTCGCGGCGGCTCGGCGAGCTGGGCATCGGGATGAACCGCGGCATCGACCGCATCACCGACAACATCCTCTTCGACGAGAAGATGGGCGGCACCGTCCACCTCGCGCTCGGGCGCGCGTACGACTCGAACCACCCCGACGGCGAGTCCGGCAACGACTCCGCAGTCCACGTCGACCTCATCACCGACATGCGCGGCGAGTCGCGGCTCTCGGTCGACGGCGAGACCGTCCAGGAGGACGGTCGGTTCCGGTGGGAGTGACGCTGAATTAGTATTCAGTATTATAAGCTCAACGCTCATAGCGACTCGTATGAGCGTGAAACTGACCGCCGCACGCGCCGCCCTCCACGAGGCGCTGAACGCCGACGACGGCCGCGAGACGCGCCGCTACGTCGAGGAGAGTATCGAACATCTCGACGCGCTCGAGAAGGAACTCGCGCGCGAGGAGACGCGTCGACGGCGCGAGGAACGCGCCTAGCGCCACCACTCGCTGCGGCGAACGTCCGGGTCTGACGACCGCAGCGGGGCGGGGAGTTCCTCGCCGCGTAGCCCGAAGCCGCGGGCCGTCCAGTAGCCGACGTGCCAGCCGCGCGCCTCGGTGTCGAGCCCGACGACGGTAATCGATAGCTGCGAGTACGTCTCCAAGGCGTCGTCGCCGTCGGGGTCAAGTCCGCGCAGCGAGCCACAGGAGCCGCCGCCCTCGCTACAGGGGTCGCTGTCGGCGAAGCGAACCGTGACGTTCGCCCGTTCGGGGTCGGCGACGCGCGTGAAGGTGACGTTCTCCGGGACGGTGCCGTCCGCGCCGGCGGCGATGTAGCCGAGCGCGGCCTCCACCTGTCTGCGGGTGGCGTCGCGCTCGCTCGGGGCGACCCCGTCGTAGTCGACGGCGTAGGTGAGGTCCGGCGAGGCCCACGGGAGCGCGCGCTCGGTCGCGTCGGGCTGCGGGAGCGTGTACAGCTTCGCCTGTGCGCTCATCACGTCACGCGGCTCGTCGTCGTGGCTCAAGCCGAGGGTGTGGCCGAGTTCGTGCTGGAGCAGGAGTACGGTCGAGGCGTTGTCGTAGCCCGTCTCGATGCGGACGTTCGCCGGGCGGTCCACCGGGCCGTCGGTGACGTACGGCGCACAGCCGGCAGTGAGTTGGGTGCCGTCGTGGCCACAGCTGTCGATGGTCTCAACGAAGCGCACGCGCACGTCGGGGTCGGTCGCGTTCGTCCGGAGTTCGTACTCGATCGGGTAGCCGGCGTACTCCGCGCTGCGCTGTTCCCAGTAGTCGAGCGCCTCCTGCACGAGCGGGGCGTAGTCGCGGTCGGTGCCGACCTCGTCGGCGAGCGCGACGGTCAGCGTCTGCTCGCGGTAGGGGTTGTCCGGGTCGCCGGTCCAGGCCGGAGTCGCCGTGCCGCCGTCGACCGGCTCGGGGAGTGAGCCGCCACAGCCGGCCAGCAGGACGACGAGCGCGAGCGAGGCGAGCGCGAGACCACGTCGCATACAGTTCGTTCGTAGGCTCGGGCCATACCGCTTGTGGCTACGGTTTCGACGCCCTTTTGCCCGCGAGCGGAGAAGGCGAGACAAGCACATCGGTTCGGCGGGCTTCCGATGGGCACCTGCTACGGCAGGCCGGAATGTGACACGACGGACGTGTTGAACCACGAACGCCCGCGGAAAACTATGGCACGAAGCTTCTACTCACACATCGCGGAGGCATGGCAGACCCCGAAGGAGGGGAAACTCGCAGAGCTGCAGTGGCAGCGCCAGCAGGAGTGGCGCAAGCAGGGCGCAATCGAGCGCGTCGAGCGCCCCACCCGACTCGACCGCGCACGCTCGCTCGGCTACAAGGCCAAGCAGGGCGTCGTCGTCGCCCGCGTCGCCGTCCGGAAGGGCAGCGCGCGCAAACAGCGCTTCAAGGCCGGTCGCCGGTCGAAGCGACAGGGTGTCAACAAGATTACGCGCCGCAAGTCCATCCAGCGCATCGGCGAGGAGCGCGTCTCGCGGAAGTTCCGCAATCTGCGCGTCCTCAACAGCTACTGGGTCGGCGAGGACGGCTCGCGCAAGTGGTTCGAAGTCATCCTGCTCGACCCCGAGCACGGCGCCATCCAGAACGACGACGACCTGAACTGGATCTGTGACGACAGCCAGCAGGGTCGCGTCTTCCGTGGCAAGACCAGCGCCGGTTCGCAGGGACGCGGGCTCCGCACGCGCGGGAAGGGGACCGAGCAGACCCGCCCGTCCGTCTCCTCGAACCAGCGACAGGGCAAGTAGACCGACGTTCTCTCGTTTTTTCCGCGCCGTGAGCGACAGCGCCGGACGGATGGAGGAGAAATCGCGGATACACTTTTCCGCCAGCCACGCCCACACACTCGCATGAGCGACGATTCGACAATCGACCGCATCGACACGGGGAAGAAACGACAGACGGTGTCGCGACTCGGGCGCATCCTGTTCGGCTTGGGTATCGCGTTGCAGGCGTCGGAGGACTTCCGCGACATGGAGGACAACGTCGAGTACGCCGACTCCGCGGACGTGCCGTTTCCCGAACTCGCCGCGCCGCTCGGCTCGGGGACCGCCCTCCTCGGCGGGCTTGGAATCGCGGCGTGGAAGCTGCCGAAGGTGGCGACGGGGGCGGTCGTGACGTTCCTCGCCGTCGTGACCCCGACGATGCACGACTTCTGGAACAAGGAGGACGCGAGCGGCGACCGACTGGCCTTCTTCGGAAATCTGGCGATGTTGGGCGCGGCAATCGCGTTCCTGCGTGAGGCCTACCGGTAGAGTTCGGCGTCGAGATACGCGTCGAGGACGGCGCGGGTGCGGGTGGCGACCGACGGGTCGGTCGTCACGCCCCACAGCATCCCGCCGGAGGCGAGCGCGACGAGCGCCGTCGCGGTGTCGTCGGGGTCGACGGCGTGGAACGCGCCCGACTCGACGCCGGCGTCGATGACCGCGGCGATGCGGTCGTGGATGGCGGCGTGGAGGTCAGACAGCGAGTCGGCGTAGGCGTCATCGTGGGCGGCGCGCGCGAGGAGTTCGAGCAAGGCGACGCGGAAGGCCCGCCGGTCCGGGTCGATGTCGCGCGGGAGGATCCCGTCGAGCAGGCTGTCGAGCGTCTCGCGGGGGTCGTCGCCATCCTCGATATCGAAGTCGGCGCGGAACTCCTCGACCAGATACGAGAGGAACTCTCGGAGGATGGCGTCTTTGTCGTCGTAGTGGTAGTAGAGCAGCGACTTGCTCTTCGGGAACTCGTCGGCGATGGTCTGGATGGTGAGGCCAGCGTAGCCGTGGTCGACGAGCGCGGCGTACGTGGCGGCCATCGCCTCCTGTTCGGTCTCGCTGCGCTCGCTCATACACAGGAGCGAACGACCGGAGCCAAAGCCGCTTCGGTCCACCCTCAAGTAGGAAGCCGCGGCCACCGACCGTATGGCCGACCGAACGCTCGTCGCGTACGAACGCGCCGACGGCTACGACGTCCACTACGCCCACGACCGCCCCGACCCCGACCGGCTCACCCCGTCGACGCCGTTCGGTGGACCGGCCGACCGCGACCTCGACCGCCTGCAGGCGCGGCTCGACCCGCTCGACGTTGACCTCACCGACGGCGGCGACCGGACTGCCGTCTCTCCGCTCCCGGAGGCGACCGGCCTGACGTGGTCCGAGGTCGTCGCGACGCTCGACTACCAGACGTACACCTACTGTTATCGCATCGACCGCGCGTGGAGCGTCGAGCGGCTTCTCGTCTGCCATCTCGGACTCGGCGCGCGCGGCGGAGAGGAGCGCGACCCCGTCGGCGACGGGATTCTCCTGCCGGTCGCGGCCCACGAGCGCGAGTACGCCCACGGCTGGTTCGAGGGGACGAAGGCCGCGACGGCCGACATGGTCGGGTGTGGCGTGTTCGGGGAGGAGCGCGCCCGCGAGTATATGCTCGGTCGGGTGCGCTCCTTCGCCGGGGAGCGGGACTGTTATCCCCGAGTCGGAGCGGTTTAGCGAGCGCCGACCCAGCCGTCGGTATGGACGACGCGAGCGCGGCGCGCGAGGCGGTGGAGGCCGGCCTCGACGCCGGCGAGCTGGTGACGGTGTTCGGGCGGTGTCGCGTCGACTACGACGGCAGAGCGAGTTCGGAGCTCGGGCCGGGCGACCGGCTGCTCGTGTTGAAACCCGACGGCACCGCGCTCGTCCACACAGACGAGGGGCACCAGCCGGTGAACTGGCAGCCGCCGGGCTGTGACCACGAGGCCCGACTCACGGACGGGGAACTGCACGTCCACAGCGTGCGCACCACCCCCGAGGAGACGCTGGACGTGTACTTCGCGTCGGTCGCCGCGGTGAACCGATACGCCGTCACCGACGACTCCGAGCTGTCGGTGTCGGGGACGGAGGCGGACCTGCGCGAGCACGTGCTGGAGTCGCCGTCCCTCGTGGAGGCTGGCTTCGAGCCCCGCGCGACGGAACGGGAGACCGCCGCCGGCGCGGTCGACATCTACGGCGTCGACGCGGACGGAAACGCGGTCGTCGTGGAGCTGAAGCGGCGGCGGGTCGGTCCCGACGCCGTCGGGCAGTTAGACCGGTACGTGACGGCACTCAGACGGGAGAGTCACGACGGGACGACGGTGCGGGGAATCCTGGTCGCGCCGTCGGTGACAGAGCGGGCGAGTGAACTGCTCGCAGAACAGGGATTAGAGTTCGTCGCGCTGGAGCCGCCCGAGTAGGCTACTCGTTTTCGGGGTCGGCCGCCAGTTCGTCCGCCTCGGCGTCGGCGAGGCGGGTGACACGGGCCTTCATGATGCGGGTGTTCTCGACGGACTCGACGCGGATCTCGACGTTGTCGAACTCGATGGTCTCCCCCTCCTCGACGAGTCGACCCGCGCGGTTGAAGATGAAGCCGGCGATGGTCTCGAACTCCTGTCCCTCGGGGAGTTCGATTTCGAGGCGGTCGTTCACGTCCTCGATGTTCACCTCGCCGCGCACGATGGCGGTGTCGTCGTCGACGAACTCGATGGGTTCGTCCTCCTCGCCTTCCAGAATCTCGCCGACGATTTCCTCGGTCAGGTCCTCCATCGTGAGCAGCCCCTCGGTCGTGCCGAACTCGTCGATGACGACGACGAGCGGCATCCGGTTTTGCCGCATCTCCTTCAGCAGCTCGTCGACGTTCTTCGACTCGGGCACGTGGAGCGTCGGCTCGATGACCTGCTCCAAGTCGAGGTCCTCGTTCTCGCCGTAGTCGAGGTCGCGAACGAGGTCGCGGATGTGGACGACGCCGACGACGTTGTCGAGACTGCCCTCGTAGACGGGGAGCCGAGCGTGGCCCGACTGGATACACGTCTCGATGGCCTCCTCGGCGGCGGCGTCGACGGGGACGGCCGTCATGTCGAGTCGCGGCGTCATCACCTCCTTGGCGATGGTGTTGTTGAACCGGAAGACCCGCTGGAACATCTCGCGTTCGTCCTCCTCGATGACGCCCTCGCGTTCGCCCGTCTCGATGATGTCGCGAATCTCCTCGCGGGTGACGTAGGAGGTTTCGATGGCCGACCGCCCGCCGGTGACCTTGTTGACGAGTCGGGTCAAGTGGTCGAAGATGATGATGAGCGGGTAGAGGACGTACTCGGCGACTTTGAGCGGGCGGGCGACCCGCAGCGACCACGACTCCGTGTTCTCGACGGCGTAGCTCTTGGGTGCCGACTCACCGAACAGCAGGACGACCGCCGTGATACCGAAGGTGGCGACGGCGACCGCCTGCCCCTGTGAGAGATACAGCGCGAACACACCGGTCGCGATAGAGGACATCGCGATGTTGACGATGTTGTTGCCGACGAGAATCGTAATCAGGAGCCGGTGGGGGTCGTCGCGGAGCTCCTTGAGCGTGTCAGCGCCGGGCGTCCCCTCCTCGGCCAGCGTTTCGATGCGGTGGCTCGCGAGGGAAAACAGCGCAATCTCCGAGGAGGAGAAGAACGCCGAGAAGACGATGAGTACACAGATGACGGCGATGCCGAACGCGAAGAACGCCTCTTTCGAGACCGTCGTGACGTACAGGTCGATTTGGCCCGACTGCAGGAGAACGCCGAGTTCCGGTGGTATGCCCATTTGAGACGACACGAAGTTACCCGGGGAGGGGATTAAGCCTTGTCTCCCGTTTCCCCGGGCGGTATGCTTACAGAGCCGTCAGTCGTACCCTCGGGTATGTCAGCACCGATAACACTGTACCGGCTGCAGGGCTGCCCGTTCTGCGAGCGGGTCGTCCGCGCGCTACAGGACCACGGCGTCGAGTACGACTCCCGGTTCGTCGAGGCGCGCCACTCCCGGCGCAACGTCGTCCAGCGGGTTTCGGGGTCGCGAACCGTCCCGGCCATCGTGGACGAGAACACCGGCGTCACGATGTCCGAGTCGGCCAACATCGTCGAGTACGTCGAGCAGACGTACGGCCACACCGAGAGCGAACAGGTACGCGCCGACGGGGGGGACGCGTAGATGGAGTTGGAGTTCGACGTTATCGAGCTCGAGGAGACGGACCACGTCGCCGCGGGCGACACCGCCCCCGACTTCACCCGCCCGCTCGTCAACCACGAGTACTGGGAGGACGCCGCGCTGTCTGACCTCGCCGAGGACGACCCCGTCCTGCTCGTCTTTCACCCGATGGACGGCGACTTCCCGGCGACGTACATCTGGCAGGAGATTCGCGACCGCGAGTGGAGCGACTACGACGCCGAACTCGTCGGGCTCTCCATCTCGACGCCGTACGAGCACAAGACGTTCATGCGCGACTGGAAGGAGTTCGAGCAGTTCCAGTTCTTCTCGGACCCGGCAAACGGCGTGGCGGAAGAGTACAACATCGTGAACGACCTCGACGGCATGGCGGGCATCGAGGAGCCGCGGCCGGCGGTGTATCTGCTCGATTCCGACCTGACGGTCGAGTGGGCGTGGGTCGCCGAGGAGTGGCCCGACTTCCCGCCGTACGACGCCATCGAGGCCGAACTCGACGACCTGTAGGTGAGCGACATCGACCGCGCGGCCGACGCCGTCCGTGCCGGCGATCTCGTCGTCTACCCCACCGAGACCGTGTACGGACTCGCGGCCGACGCCACCGACGCCGCGGCCGTCGAGCGCGTGTTCGCGGCGAAGCAACGTGCCCCCGACAAACCCGTCTCCGTCGCCGTCCCGTCGGTAGCGGCGCTCGCCGACCTGCTCCCGTTGACCGACCACGAACGACGGTTCGCAGACGAGTTCCTCCCCGGTCCCGTGACGCTCGTCGTGGACAGGGGCGACCTGCCGGCCACGCTCACCGGTGGAGGCGACCGCGTCGGCGTTCGCGTCCCCGAACACCCGCTCGCGCGCGACCTGCTCGGCCGCGTCGCACCCGTCACGGCCACGAGCGCGAACGTCTCCGGCCGCGAGAGCGCCCGCACCGTCGCCGACCTCGATGCCGAGATTCGCGAGGCGGCGGCAGTCGTCCTCGACGGCGGCGAGACCTCCGGCGGGGAGCCGTCGACCGTCGTCGACGTGGGCCGCGAAACGGTCCACCGGGCCGGGCCGCTCGTGGACGACATCGAGGCGTGGCTCGCCTCACAGTAGCGACCGGAGCGACCGCGTCTTCGTCCCGCACCGCGACCGGTACTCGCAGGCGTCGCACTTCGCGTCGTTCTCGATGCGCGATGGCGGCCCGTCGATGCTTCTCGCCCGCGCCAGCGCCTCCCGGTAGCGCGCCTTCTTCCGCGTCGTGAGTTCGACCGTTCGAACGCGCCCGTATGTCGGATACTCGACGTAGGCGCGCTCGACCGACTCGCCCAACTCCCACGCGAGCGCCTTCGCCGCCGCGACCGCGCGCACGCTCTGTGGTGCCCAGACACCCTCCTCGGGGGGTTCGCCGGCCGAGACGAGCGAAACCGTCGGCGTCTCGTCGTCGACCTTGTGGGCGATGCCGCGGGCGTCTTTTCCCTCCAGCAGGACCTCCGTCCGGTCCGGTTGGGCGAGTAGCTCCCACGCGTCGTGTTCGCGCAGACAGCCGAGATTCGCCCGGTACTGGGTCGGCGTGACGGCAATCGGCTCGCTCGCGAGGTCGCTGTCCGGGGCCGCGAGGTCGGGGTACCGGAAGGCGAGTCGGCGCTTCGCCCGCACGGTCTCGGGAATCTCGAACTCGTCGTCGCGGCGGCGGTAGTAGAGCTTGCGCGGGCAGTACGCGGCGGCGGCGAGGTCGGCGAACGTGGACACGGAGTCGGTGTGGCGGCTTCCATCATAATCTGTGAGTCTTTTTGGAGTCGGGGAGTGGAGTCGCCGTATGGACGAAATCGCGTTCGGAACCGACGGCTGGCGCGCCACGCTCGACGTGTTCACCGACGAGCGGGTGCGCATCGTCGGACAGGCGGTCGCCGACACCATCGACGGCGGCCCGCTCGTCGTCGGCTACGACGCCCGCCCCACCTCGCGGGGCTTCGCCGAGTCGCTCGCCGACGTGTTGACGGCGAACGGTATCGACTGCGTGCTCCCCGAGCGCGACACCCCGACGCCGGTCGTGGCGTGGACCGCGCGCGAGGGAGAGTTCGCCGGCGCGCTGATGGTGACGGCCAGCCACAACCCGCCCGAGTACAACGGCGTGAAGCTCATCGGCGAGACCGGCCCACCGGCGTTACCGGAACAGACCGAGACCGTCGCCGCGAACCTGCGTGAACCAGTCGCGGGCGACGGGACGGACGGCGACTCCGGCGCGGTGACGGAACGCGACCTGCTGGAGCCGTATCTCGACCACGCGCTCGAACTCGTCGACGCCGACCTCTCGGGGCTGACGGTGGCGTACGACGCGATGTACGGCTCCGGGCGCGGCGTCACCGACCGGCTGCTGGAGGCGGCCGGCGCGGACGTGGTTCGACTCCACTGCGAGCGCGACGAGGAGTTCGGCGGCACGCCGCCCGAACCGACCGGCCCACGGCTGGGAGAGCTGATACGCGCGGTCGAGACGGGCGAGGCCGACATCGGGGTGGCGAACGACGGGGACGCCGACCGGCTCGGCGTCGTCACGCCCGAGCGGGGCTATCTCGACCCGAACCGCTACTTCGCGGCGATCGCCGACGACCTCCTCGACTCGGAGTCGGGCGACGTGGTCCGGACCGTGAGCACGACCTTCTTGCTGGACCGCGTAGCGCAGGCCCACGGCCGCTCCGCCCACGAGACGGCGGTCGGATTCAAGTGGGTCGCACAGGCGATGACGGAGCACGACGCCCGCGTCGGCGGCGAGGAGTCGGGCGGGTTCGGACTCCGGGGCCACCTCCCCAACAAGGACGGCGTGCTGTTCGCACTCTTGACGGCGGCCGCCGAGCGCGAGGAAGGCTTCGACGACCGGGTCGACCGGCTGCTCGCGACCCACGGCGAGGTGGTGCAGGACCGCGTGAGCGTGGACTGCCCCGACGACCGGAAAGACGCCGTGCTCGCGGCGTTAGAAGACGAGATTCCCGACGAAGTCGTCGGCGCGGCGGTCGAGCGCGTCGTCACCGTCGACGGGTTCAAGCTCCTGTTGTCGGACGGCTCGTGGCTGCTCGTCCGGCCGAGCGGGACGGAACCGAAGCTACGCGTCTACGCGGAGTCGTCGTCGTCGCGCCGTGTGAAGGCGATTCTCGCGGCCGGCGAATCACTCGTGGAGCCGCTCGTCTGAGCGGACGCCACGGAGCCGGCCGTCGCCGGCGGGGGAGATGTCGAACTCCAGGGTCTCGTAGAAGGGGCGGACGCGCTCGTCGAAGCTGGCGACGACGGGGTCCCACCGCTCGGTCGCTTCCTCGACGATGGCGGTGCCGATGCCCTGCCCCCGGCGACGGGGCCGGACGGCAATCGCGTGGAGTTCGCCCCGGTCGCCCCGGCCGCCGTCGACCTCGACTGCCGCACCGCCGAGAATGCGGTCTGACTCCGCCGCGACGAGCACCTCCATCGTCGGGAGGTCGGGTACCCGCAACATCGCCACGTCGAAGATGGAGCGGACGGTCTGGTACTCCTCGCTCGTCGCTCCACGGACTTCCATACACAAAGAAAGGACGCGAGCAGTGTTAATCCCAGCGACCGCCCTTGATGAGCCGAAGCACCCGGACGCGGTCGGTCTCGACGGGCGCGTCCTCGGGGACGGGAGTCCCGTCCACGAGCACCGTCGCCTCGTGCAGCGAGTAGTCCAGCGCCTCGATGAGGTCGCCGTAGGTCGCGTCGCTCTCGACGGCGACGGTTTCGCTCCCCTCGCCGACCACCTCACAGGTCACCTCCATCTCACTCACCCGCCCGGAGTTGGTGTTCGTAGTAGGCCAGCGGGTGCGAGAAGTCACCGCAGGCATCCGGCCCGCAGTCGCCGTTCGCCGCCATCGTTACACACGACGGCGGGGCGAACTGCGAGCCGTTCGGCCCGGCGAGCCGCTCGTACTGGTAGCGGTAGCGGTCGTCGTCGTCGCCGACGACGGCGGCGATTTCGGCGTAGCTCGCACCCGTCGCGGCGAGGAACGTCAACAGCGCGTACCGGCCCGTCGTGCTGATGTCTCCCTCGCGGCTCTCCTCGACCAAGCCGTCGATACACGGCGGGAACGCCGCCGGCTCGAACTCGTCCACGTCGCTCGTGGATTCGACGGGCGCGAGCGCGTCTCGGAGCGTCGCCACCTCCGGGGCGAGCGCGTCGGCGATGGAGTCGGGCACGGAGAGTGGAAGCCCGTCGGCCACGCGTTCACGCACCGCCTCCCGCAGGAGTTCGTACAGCTCGCGCCGGGAGACGATGACCGTCCCGTCGGCGAGCGCGCGGGTCGCCAGCCGCCACCGCCGGCCGTCGAGCGGTGCGGCCAGTTCGAGATACGTCGTCACGCCGACCTCGAATCGGCCGTCGCCGACGGCGGTCACGTCGCTGCTCACGTCGAAGTCGGCGAGCAAGGAGGGGAGGGTGAGGGCGTCGTCGCTCGTGGATTTGAGCTTCGTGTCGGCGTCGAAGTCGTCGGTGAATCGTTCGTACGCGAGCGTCGCCTCGGCGGTGGCGTACTTCTCGACGGCACCGCGCACGTCGAGTAAGGAGACGAGCACGCGCGCGACCGGGTACGAGAGCAGTTCCGCGCGCACGCTCCAGCGGCTCTCGGGGGCGACAGTGCCCTCGACGAGGGCGCGCTCGACACGGTCGACGCCGCGCTCGACGGCGGGACCACCCTCCTGCACGACGGTCGCTAAGTCCACGTCTGCGGTCTCCACGGCCTCGCGGGAGGCATCGAGGAACGGGTAGCGGGCGTGGAGTCGTTGCACAGGCCGGTTTGTCGGGGGCTGTGGATAAGTACGACGGTCGATTCCACGGCGAGGTGACGCCCCGCGAGCGGCCGTGTGAGCCACCCACAGCGGATGGAAAGCTTAAGGCCCGAACGCCGCCCACTTCGGCCAACGAGGATTCTATGAGCGACGCCGAACACGGCTACGACCACACGACGGTCGAACGACGCTGGCAGGACCGCTGGGACGACGAGAACGTCTACCGGACGCCCGACGACGCCGAGGACCCGACGTACGTGCTCGGGATGTACCCGTACCCGTCGGGAAAGCTCCACATGGGCCACGTCCGCAACTACACGATTACGGACGCGTACGCCCGCTACCGCCGGATGCGCGGCGACGACGTGCTCCACCCGATGGGGTGGGACTCGTTCGGGCTGCCGGCCGAAAACGCGGCCAAGGAGCGCGACACGAACCCCCACGACTGGACGATGGACTGCATCGACACGATGCGCGACCAGATGCGCTCGATGGGCTTCGGCTACGACTGGGAGCGCGAAATCACGACCTGTACCCCCGACTACTACCAGTGGAACCAGTGGCTGTTCACCCGCTTCCACGAGGAGGGGCTGGTCGACCGCCGCGAGTCCGAGGTGAACTGGTGTCCCTCCTGTGAGACGGTGCTCGCCGACGAGCAGGTGGAGGGGGACGCCGAGCTCTGCTGGCGGTGTGACACCCCCGTCGAGCAGCGCGAGCTCGACCAGTGGTTCCTCGCCATCACCGAGTACGCCGACGAACTGCTCGACTCCATCGACGACTTGGAGGGGTGGCCGGACTCGGTTCGCCAGATGCAGCGCAACTGGATTGGCCGACAGGAAGGAACGCGGCTCCCGTTCGATGTGGAAGGCCACGGCGAAGTCGAGGCGTTCACGACCCGCGCGGACACCGCCTACGGGGCGACGTTCTTCGCGCTCGCGCCCGGCCACGAGATTGCACAGGCCGTCGCCGAGCGCGACGCGGACGTGGCCCAGTTCATCGAAGAGGAGGCCGACCCGGACGGCGAGGAGCCGAACGGCGTCGCCACCGACCTGACGGCGACGAACCCGGTGACGGGCGAGGAGCTGCCCGTCTACGTCGCCGACTTCGTGCTCTCTGACGTTGGGACGGGTGCCCTGATGGGCGTCCCCGGCCACGACGAGCGCGACCACGCCTTCGCGACGAAGCTCGGCATCGACATCCTCCCGGTCATCGCCCCGAGCGAGGACGAGATTCCGGACGTGTCAGAGTCGGCCTACACCGAGGACGGCGTCGTCGTCAACAGCGGCGACTACTCCGGGCTGGACTCCGACGCCGCGCGCGAGCAGATTACCGCAGACACCGCGGGCGCGGCGGCGACGACCCAGTACCGGCTGCGCGACTGGGGAATCTCCCGCCAGCGCTACTGGGGGACGCCGATTCCGGTCGTCCACTGTGACGACTGCGGTCCGGTGATGGTGCCCGACGACGAACTGCCGGTCGAGCTGCCGGAGTTCATCAACACGACCGGCAATCCGCTGGACGCCGCCGAGGAGTGGAAGCAGACGACCTGTCCCGACTGCGGCGGCGACGCCACCCGCGAGACGGACACGATGGACACCTTCGTCGACTCCTCGTGGTACTTCCTGCGGTACGTCTCGCCCGACCTCGACGACGCGCCCTTCGACCGCGAGCGAGCAAACGAGTGGATGCCCGTCGACCAGTACGTCGGCGGCGACGAACACGCCGTGATGCATCTGCTCTACTCCCGCTTCTTCACGAAGGTGTTGGCCGACGCCGAGGGGTTAGAGCACCGCGAGCCGTTCGAGAACCTGCTCGCGCAGGGGATGGTCCAGCTGGACGGCTCGAAGATGTCGAAGTCGAAGGGGAACACTGTCTCCCCCCAGCGCATCGTCGACGAGTACGGGGCCGACACCGCCCGGCTGTTCATCATGGAGGCGGCCCAGCCGGCCCGCGACTTCGACTGGAGCGAGCAGGGCGTCAGGTCGACCCGGGCGTTCCTCGACCGCCTCCACGAGCAGGTCACCGACCTGACGGCGGGGGACTACGACGGCGAGAAGGACACGACCGCCGAGTACGTCGCGAGCGAAATCGACGCCGCGGTCGCCATCGCGGCCGACGAGTACGACGACCTCAGGTTCAACGTCGCGGTCCGGGAGGCACAGGACCTCTCGCGCACCCTGCGCGGCTACGTCGAGTACGTCGAGAACCCGCACGCCGAGACCGTCGAGCGCGGGCTTCACGCCGTCGTCTCCCTGCTCGCGCCCGTCGCACCCCACCTCGCGGAGGAGCTGTGGGAGACGCTCGGCCACGACGAGTTCCTCGTCGACGCCGCGTGGCCGGAAGGCGGCGACGCAGAAGACGCGGCCGCCCGCCGCACCCTCGTGGAGAACACCCGCGAGGACGTGCGCGACATCATCGACGTTGCGGGCATCGAGGAGCCACAGCGCATCGACGTGATTGTCACGCCCGAGTGGAAGTACGACGCGCTCGGAATCGCCATCGAGTCGGACGCGCCCAACGTCATCTCGGAGCTCATGTCCGAGCCGTCCATCCGCGAGCAGGGCGATGCCGCCGCCAGCTACGGACAGGACCTCCAGGAGAACCGCGAGGCGCTGACCCGGCCGCTCACCCCGGAGACGGAGTACGAGACGCTCCAGCGGGCCGCGTGGCTCATCGAGCGCGAGTTCGACGCCGAGGTGCGCGTGCTCACCGCCGAGGAGGCCGACGACGACAGCCACGCCGAACCCGGTCGGCCGGCCATCGACATCGAGGAGTAACGTTTTGCTCGCGGGGCGAGCTCGCCCACCGTGGGCAGCTTCGCCACCGACGTACAGGAACGGCTCCGCGACGCGCTCGTCGCCCGTCTCGGCGGCGAGTGGGAGACGGAAGCGTCCATCGCCGGCACGCCCGTCGACGTGCTCGGTCGCGAGCCGACGGTCGCCGTCGAAGTGGAGTGGCGACGCGCCGACCCCGTCAACAACACCGCGAAGCTGTTTCGCCACCTCGCGGAAGACACCCTCGACGGTGAGGTGGTCGTCGTCCAACTGTTCAGCCGCTACTACGATCTCCAGTCGGGCGGCGTGAGTTCGAAACGAGAGAACGCCGAGTTCGTCGGCGAGGTCGCGACGGATGCCCTCGCCGGGTTCGAGTACCACCCGCTGACGCTCGACATCGACCCGCCAAAGCGCGGCGGCGACCGTCCCGACGGGTGGCGCGAGGCGGTCGACACCGTCGCGGACGCGATACCCGAACGCTGAGTTCGGGTCGACGGGGACGCCCGAACGCGACAGCCACGACCACCGGGTCGACACGGAACCCCTTTGTCTGACGCCTCCTGTCTCCCGGTAGTGGCACCGACACAGGCCGTCGCCGACGCCGTTCCCGACTTTGCCGACGCCTTCGGCTTCGAGACGTTCAATCGGATGCAGTCGGAGACCCTTCCCGCCATCTTGGAGCGCGACGACAACGTCGTCGTCTCCGCCCCGACCGCGAGCGGGAAGACCGCCCTCGCCGAACTCGCCATCTGCAAGACGCTCGCCGCCGGCGGGACCGCCCTCTTCTTGGCCCCGTTGCGCGCGCTCACCAACGAGAAGGAAAGCGAGTGGGAGCGGTTCGAGGAGATGGGCTACTCCGTCTACGTCGTCACGGGCGAGCGCGACCTGAACACGCGCCGCGCCGAGCGCGCCGACATCCTCGTGATGACGCCCGAGAAGACCGACTCCGCGACCAGAAAACACGACTCGGCGCGCTACTCGTTCATCACGGACGTGGACTGCTGTGTCATCGACGAGGTGCATCTGCTCGACTCCGACAAGCGCGGGGCCGTCCTCGAGGTGACGATTTCGCGGCTCCGCCGGCTCTGTGCGCCGCGTATCGTCGCACTGTCCGCGACGATGCCGAACGTCGAGGACATCGCCGACTGGCTCGACGCGCCCGACGCCTGCACGTTCCAGTTCGGCGACGACTACCGGCCCGTTCCGCTGCACGCGAGCGTCGAGACGTACGCGACGGGCGAGAACGCCTTCCAGAACAAGTATCGCCGGCTGTATCGCGCGCTCGACTTGGCACAGCCCCACATCGAAGACGGCGGCCAGTCGCTCGTCTTCGTCGCCTCCAGACAGGATACGGTGCGGGCGGCGAAGAAGGCCCGCGACGTGCTCGCGGAGCGCGATATCGACATCGGAGCGCGGGGCGACTACGACCTCCACACCGACGCACAGGACCTCCGCAACGACACCCTCCGGCAGTCCGTGGTCGACGGCGTGGCCTTCCACCACGCCGGGCTCTCCCGCGAGGACAAAAACGCCGTCGAGGCGTGGTTCAAGCAAGGGAAGATTCAGCTGCTCTTCTCGACCTCGACGCTCGCGTGGGGGGTGAATCTCCCCGCGCGGTGTGTCGTCATCCGGGACACGAAGCTCCACGACCCGCTCGAAGGCGAGGTGGACATGAGCCCACTCGACGTGCTCCAGATGCTGGGCCGCGCCGGGCGACCCGGCTACGACGACAAGGGGTACGCCCACGTCGTCTGTGAGGGCCAAGACGCCGAGAAGTACCGCCGCCTGCTCCGCGAGGGGAAGGAAATCGAGTCGCGACTCGCCGCCGAACTCGACTCGCATCTCAACGCCGAAATCGCGCTGGGGACGATTCGCGACCTCGACGACGTGATGGAGTGGCTCCAGACGACGTTCTACTACGTGCGCGCCCAGTCAGCGCCCGACCAGTACCGCTTCGGCGGCAAGCTCCGCGAGCGCGTCCGCGAGACGCTACAGGACCTCGTCGCCGCCGGCTTCGTGGAGACGGACGACGAACTCCGGGTGCAGGGGACCCCGCTGGGGCGGCTCGCCTCGAAGTTCTATCTCCGGCTCGACACCGCAGAGCGGTTCAAGTCGCTCGCCGACCGCGCGAGCGAAGAGACCCTCTCCGACGCTGACGTGCTCGAAGCCGTCGCGACGGCCGACGAGTTCGATAGCGTGAGCGCGCGCCGCGACGAGCGCGACGCCGTGCAAGCCGTCCTCGGGCCGGAGGGCGACGACCTCGACCCAGGAAACAGAAAGGTGCTCGCCATCCTGCGCGCCTCGATGGACGGCAACACGCCCTCGGAGCTGCGCTCTGACGCGTGGGTCATCCGGCAGAACGCGCTCCGGATGGTGGCCGCCCTCCGAGAATTCCTGGACCGATTCGCCGGTCCCTACGCCGCGAACGTGGCCTGCCGGGTCGAGGCGCGCGTCGAGAACGGGATTTCGGCCGATGCGGTCGGGCTGACGGCCATCGACGGCATCGGAAAGGGGAGAGGTGTCAAGCTCGCGAAAGAGGGCCTCCAGACGCCGGCCGACGTGCTCGCTGCCGGCGTCTCGGGGCTCGTCGAGGCCGGCCTCTCGGAGGGTCTCGCCGAGCGCGTCGTCGAGCAGGCGCGCGACCTCCCGGTCGTCGAAGTCGAGTGGGGCGAGTTTCCCGACAGCATCGCGCACGGGACGAGCGAGATGCACGACGTGACGGTCGAGAACACGGGCGGCGGCGCGCGCGGCGAGGTGCGGGTCACCGTCAACGGCGTCGAGATGTCCAGCGAGTCGCGGTATCTCGGCGAGGCGACGGTCCCGGTCGGCGTGTTCGGGGCCGACGCCGACGAGCTTACCTTCCGGGTGGAGGTGGCGTTCGCGGACCTGCCGCTGTTGCCGGTGAGCGAGACGCGGACGGTCGCCGTCGAGTAATCAGCCGAAGGAGTGGACGGCCATCTCCAGCGTGTCTAAATCGAGGATGGGCGCGAAGCCGGCGTCGGGGTCGATGTTGACGGATTTCTGGAAGTCGGTCTGCGCCTGCCAACAGCCGGAGTTGACGGCGATGACGCGGCGATACTTCCCCCACCCGAGCTTGTGGACGTGGCCGGTGTGGAACACGTCGGGCACCTCCTCCATGACGAGGTAATCCTCCTCTTCGGGGGCGACGCGGGTCTTCCCGCCGAACTGCGGGGCGACGTGGCGCTTCTTCAGGAGTTGGTACATCGCCTTGTGGGGCTCGTCGTAGCTGGCCTTCTCCTCGGGGAGTTCCGCGATGACCTCGTCGAGCGAGACGCCGTGGTACATCAGAATCTTCACGCCCTCCACGTCGACGAGCGCGGGGTTGCCGTGGATGCGGGCGTCGTGGACCGACATGATGTCGCGCAGCTCCTCGTCGAAGCCGGGTTGTGGCTCGGCGAGTCGGACGGCGTCGTGGTTGCCCGGAATCATCAGGATCTCCATGTCGCCGGGCACCTCCTTCAGGTGCTCCGAGAACTGCTCGTACTGGTCGTAGATGTCGACGATCGACAGCTCCTCGTCCTGGTTCGGGTAGACGCCGACCCCTTCGACCATGTCGCCGGCGATGAGGAGATACTCGACGTGTTCGGCCTCCTCGGTGTGGAGCCATCGTGCGAATCGGTGCCACGCGTCCGCCAGAAACTCGTCGGAGCCGACGTGGATATCGGAGACGAGCGCGGCCTGGACGTGGCGGTCTGCGGTGTTCGGGTTGTAGGTTCGGGGCACCTCGGGGAAGTGGATGGCGTCGACGAACATGATGGAGCCGTCGTCGCTGAGTCCCCCTTCGACGGCGATGACCTCGTCTAACAGGAGTTCGTCGACGAGGTCCGCAATCGGGCGGTCCTTCATCACGAGACACGGGAAGACGCCGTTGGTGTCCTCTAGCTCGATGAGCCAGTGGCCGCTCGCGGTCGAGCGGATGTCGTTGACCATCCCGACGAGACCGGCCTCGCCGCCGCCCTGTGAACTCTGGAGCGACGTAGTGGGCCGGTGTTGGACCCGACCGCGGAGCTGGCCGGCGAGCTTCTCGTAGCGGTCGCGAAACACCGTGACGAAGTCGTCGTACTCGCCGGTGCCCGTAGATTGGCCCGTGATGTCCTGTGCGACCGAAATCGACTGTTTCGACTGGTCGCGTGAGACGTTCTCAGACCCCTTCGTTTCGACTGGAACACCCCCACCGTCGGCGTTCGATTCCAGGTCGGCGGTTCCAGTGGAAACGGAGGGGTCGTGTGAGGTGGTGTCGTGGGTCGCGTTCTCGGTGCCGCTCGGGCCGGCCGGGCGTTCCGTGGCGCGTCGGTCGGCGAGGGCGGCGTTCACGTGGTCGGCGGTGAGGACGAGTTCGTCGTCGGGCGTCGCTTCGACTGCGAGCACGAGCGCCTGCTCGGGGTCGTCAGTGCCGGCGAGCAGGGTGACAGCCTCGCGTGAGGCGTTGTAGCCGTGACTCGCGAGGAGGCTGGCGATGCGGGCGGGCGACGCCATCGGCATGGCCCGAGGGAGGCGACTGAGCGAGAAAAGCGTGCCGAAACCCAGAACGTTGAAGCGACTCGCGTCGCCACTGTAGACAATGAGCGACGAGTCGGAACCGGAGGGGCTACGCGAGTGGTTCCACTGGTTCCGGACGACGGACCACGGAGCCGTCGTCTACGTGCGGGAGGTGGGGATGAGCATCGCCGCGGTGTTGCTCGTGGGACTGCTGTTGTTCGCCGTCAGCGGCGTCTGGCCCCCGATGGTCGCCGTCGAGTCCGGCAGCATGGAGCCGAACATGAACGTCGGCGACCTGGTGTTCGTGATGGACGAACAGCGACTCGCGGCCGACGCCGCCCACGCCGGCACGGGCGTCGTCACCTACAAGGACGGCCGCGAGGTCGGCTACAAGAAGTTCTCAGACTACGGTGATGTCATCATCTTCAGGGCCGACAACGAGTCCGGGACCCCAATCATCCACCGGGCTCGCTTCTGGGTCGAGGAGGGGGAAAACTGGTACGACCGAACGAACCCCGACCACATCGGCGGGGCCGACAACTGCAGGGAACTCCGGAACTGCCCGGCCCCCCACGCCGGCTTCATCACGAAGGGCGACAACAATCCGCAGTACGACCAACTCGGCCCGCTGACGGAGCCGGTGAAGCCGGCGTGGATCGTCGGCAGCGCCGAGTTCGGCATCCCGAAGCTCGGCTACGTGAAGCTGTGTGCCATCGAACTCCAGACGCCCGGCAGACAGCCGAAGTGTCCGGTCGGCTAACAGACCGGCTTCGGGTTGACGCCCATCGACTCTAGCTGTTCGGTGTAGGTCTCGTAGGCCGTCTGAATCGTCTCGCTTGCGGCCGTCAGTGCGCGCTCCCAGTCGTCGTCGGAGGCACACAGCGCGGCCAGGTGGTCCGTCGCGCCGGCCAACTGCTCGTCGAGGTCGCCAGCGAGCGTGCGGAACGTGCTCGCCGTCTGCGGGTCGGCCTGCCCGACGAAGAAGCCCGTCACCTGCTCTTTGGACTTCTCGGCGACGAGCGCCCTGCCGACGAACGCGCCGAGCCGCTCGATGGAGTCGGTGCGGGCGCGCAGCCCCTCGTGCATCGCGGTCACGTCGGGCTCGACCGATTCGGCACCGAGTTCGGACAACACCTGTTCGTAGTGGTCCCGTTCCTCGTTGGCGACTGCCGCGAAGAACTCGCCCGCGGCGTCGTCGTCGGTCCACGCCCCGAACGTCTCGCTGGCGGTGCGTTCGGCGGCGGCGGCGGCTTCGAGCACGGTGTCCGGGTCCATCTCGCCGGCGGTGTCGGCGTACAGCGACTTCGACGAGCCGAGCCGCGAGAGGGCGGTGTCGTTGTTCGCTCGGACGGTCTCGGTGAACTCCTCGGCGTTCATACTCGCTCGTCGGGAGCGGGCGGCTTGTAGTTGGCGTCCCGGCGAACTTTTCTCGCTCGCCCACCGAGCGGGCGTATGACACTCGCCGACGCCACCGCCGCGAAGCTCGATGCGGCGAGCGCCGACCTCGCGACCCGTGACAGCGTGCTCGTCGCCTTCTCCGGCGGCGTCGACTCCGCCGTCGTCGCCGCCATCGCCCACGACGCGCTGGGGCGCGACGCCGTCGCCTGCACCGCGAAATCCGAGACGCTTCCCGACGCGGAACTCGAAGACGCGTTCGCCGTCGCCGAGGAAATCGGTATCCGCCACGAGACGACGAGCTTCTCGGAGCTCGACGACCCGGCGTTCGTCGAGAACGACGGCGACCGCTGTTACCACTGCCGGACGATGCGGCTCGGCGAGCTGTTCGACACCGCGCGCCGGCTCGACATCGAGACGGTGTGTGACGGGACGAACGCCGACGACCCCGGCGAGGGCCACCGCCCCGGTCTCCGCGCCGTCGAGGAACTGGACGCCTACTCCCCGCTGCTCGAACACGACATCACGAAGGAGGAGGTCCGATCCATCGCCGACCACTTCGGTCTCTCCGTCGCGGACAAACCCTCGATGGCGTGTCTCTCCTCGCGGATCCCGACCGGGCTGGAGGTGACGGAAGAGCGACTCTCGCGGGTGGAACAGGCGGAGGAACTCCTCCGGACGTGGGGATTCGAGCAGTTCCGGGTGCGCGACCACGACGGACTGGCGCGCATCGAGGTCGGCGAGGAGGAACTCGACCGGGCACTCGATGCCGATTTCGTCCGCGCCGCTCGCGAGCATCTGCTCGAGTGTGGCTTCGACCACGTCACCCTCGACCTGGAGGGGTACGCGACGGGGTCGGTGTCACCAGCGGGCGAACAAGAGGACGAACAGACCGACCGGACGAACGTGTTATCGGCGGAGTATCCGACGAGCTAGCGCCACGGCGTCGCGTTCTCGGTGACGCTCTCGATTGCTTCCGCGGCGTCGAAGACGTTGATGCCGCAGTTGTCCTGCTCGTGGGCGAGCATTGCCTCTGGCACGTCCATCCCCTTCGCGTAGCCGTGGAGCAGGTGGATGGGGCCGCCGTGGGTGACGAGTAAGACGGTGTCGTGGTCGCGGGCGGCTATCTGCTCGATGCCCTCGGTGACGCGGTCGTACATGTTGACGAGACTCTCGCCGGACTCCGGCACCTCGCGTGCGGCCTCGGCGGCCGCCTTCCCGAGCGCGAACCGTGGATACTTCTCGAAGACGGTGTCGTAGGTGAGCCCCTGATACATCCCCACGTCGCGTTCGCGGAAGGCCGCGTCGTACTCAACGTTCGTCGCGGGGAGCATCGTCGCGACCCGTTCGGTCGTCTCGCGGGTGCGTTCGAGGTCGGAGGCGTAGACGGCGTCGAACTCGTACTCGTCGGCGAGATAGCGACCGGCGGCGGTGGCCTGCTCGCGGCCCGTCTCGTTGAGCGGGACCGGTGCCCACCCCTGCATCCGTCCTTCGTCGTTCCACGCGGTTTCGCCGTGTCGGAGCACTACGATACGCATACCTCACCCGAGCGTGGCGTCGCCTTCAGCGTTCGCCTCGCGGGCCGAAAGGGCCACCTTCATGCCGCCGACTGCCGAACGTCTGGTATGGAATCGCCGCTGTGGACCGACGAGTTCGCGCCCGATATCGGCGACCTGCCACAGTCGGATGCGGTGGAGTACTTCGAGACGGCCGTCGACGAGCCGCTGAACCTCGTCGTCCACGGCCCGCCGGGGGTCGGGAAGACCGCTGCGGTCCGTGCACTCGCGGACGCCGCCCACGATGACCCCGACAACGACCTCGTGGAGCTGAACGTCGCCGACTTCTTCAACCGGACGAAGAAGGAGATCAAAACCGACGAGCGGTTCGCCTCCTTCCTGCGGGGCAACTCCCGCATGTCGAAACGCGACATGATAAACCACGTGCTGAAGGAGTCGGCGAGCTACCAGCCCGTCTCCGGCCAGTACAAGACCGTTCTGCTGGACAACGCCGAGGCCATCCGCGAGGATTTCCAGCAGGCGCTGCGCCGGGTGATGGAGCGGTACGCCGAGAACACGCAGTTCGTCATCGCGACCCGCCAGCCGTCGAAGCTGATTCCGCCGATTCGCTCGCGGTGTTTCTCCGTGTCGATGTCGTCGCCCGACCACGAGTCGATGGTGGCTGCCATCGAGCGGGTCGTCTCGCTCGCCGGCGTGGAGTACGACGACGACGGGCTCGAGTATCTCGCGGGCTACGGCGACGGCAACGTCCGGAAGGCCATCCTCGGGGCACAGACGACCGCCGAGACGGAAGGCGCGGTGACGATGACCGCCGCCTACGAGACGCTCGGCGATATCGGCCACGACGACGTGGTGGAGGCGATGCTCGACGCCGCCGAACAGAGCAACTTCGAGGACGCCCGCTCGGAGTTGGACACGCTCATCTACGACGAAGGATACGACGGCGACGAAATCCTCTCGGACGTGTTGCGCGTGGCGCGGTCCCGCTACGACGGCCGGCGGCTGGCGAAGCTGTATCGAATTGCCGGCGAGGTGGATTTCGACCTGACGGAGTCGACGAGCGACCGGGTGCAGTTAGGGCATCTGCTCGCGGAAATCGGACGGCCGACCGGGGAGTAGGCCAGGCCCGCTCGTTGGCGGCTCGCGGGCGCGTCGCACGCGCGAACGGGCATGAGAGAGTTTTTATCACGCCGTTTCGTAGCCGGCGACAAGATGTTCAAGGCTATTGTGAGCGCTGACACGCTCGGAGACGCGTTAGACTCCGTGAGCGTGCTGGTCGACGAGTGTAAGATTCGACTCGAAGAGGAGGGGCTCACGATTCGCGCCGTCGACCCGGCGAACGTCGGCATGGTCGATCTCACGCTCGATGCTGCCGCCTTCGAATCCTACGAGACCGACGGGGGCGTCATCGGCGTCAATCTCTCGCGGCTGGAGGAGTTCGTCGGCATGGCCGACGCCGGCCAGTTGGTCCAACTCGAACTCGACGAGGAGACCCGCAAACTCCACATCCAAATTGAGGGATTGGAGGGGACGCTCGCGCTCATCGACCCCGACTCCATCCGCCAGGAGCCGGACCTCCCGGACCTCGACCTGCCGGCGAACGTCGTCGTCGAGGGAGCCGACATCGCCCGCGCCGTCAAGGCCGCCGACATGGTCTCCGACCACATCGCGCTCGGCGTCGACGCCGACGAGGAACTGTTCTACGTCGACGCGGAGGGCGACACCGACGACGTGCACCTCGAACTCACCCGCGAGGACCTCATCGACCTGACCGCGGGCGACGCCCGCTCGCTCTTCTCGCTCGATTATCTACAGGATATGAACAAGGCGATTCCCTCCGACGCCGAGGTGACGATGGAACTGGGCGAGGAGTTCCCCGTCAAGCTCCACTTCGATATCGCCGAAGGAAACGGTCAAGTTACGTACATGTTAGCTCCGCGTATCCAGAGCGACTAATTACTCCAGCCGACGGTCGATAACTGCTTTCGCCTCTCTGCCGGCCTGTTTCCATCCGTAGCCCCGCTCGTAGACGTGGCGTTTCGAGTCGACCAGCTCCTCGGGACTCGACTCCTCGAAGCCGCCCCGCGCCCACGTGCCCGACTCCTCTAACCACGTGAGCATCTGCTCGCGGGTCTCCTGCCACGAGAGCCCGACCATCTCGTAGAAGGCGACGAGCGCGAAGACGGCGTTGTCGTGGGCCCCGTGGACGGAGCCCTTCTCGTAGATGGTTTTCAGCGGCTCCATCGTCGGGTGGGTGACGCGTTCCTTGTACTCCTCGGCGGTGAGCAGTTCCAGCGGCTCGTCGTCGTCGCCGTCGACGCGCTGGTCGGCGCGGAGTCGCGAGAGCCCGGCGGCGTGAAGCCCGCCCCACTCCTCGATGTCGGCCCGGAGGTCGGCCTGCGTGTGCGGCTCGGCGGAGAGACGCGCGAGAATATCGACGTAGGCGGCTTCGATGTCGGTCCAGCGGACGCCGTCGAAGTCACAGTCGGCGTCGTGAAGGTTCGTACGGGTGCGACAGCCCGGACACGGGTACTCGAAGCGCGGCATGGCTCACCTCCCGGCGTCGCGAACTAAGACGTATCGCTGTTCAGTTGCCCGCCTCGCGCTCGCGGACGAGTCGGGTGACGAGATAGACGAACGGCGTGTCCGCGACCGCGATGAGCAGTTTGAGCAGATACTGGCCGACGGCGAGCCCGAGCACGACCGACTCCGGAAGCTGGGGACCGATGCCGGCGTACTGCGGGAGCAGGTAGAAGGCGATACCGACGAACAGGACGGTGTCGATGGCCTGCGAGCTGGCCGTCGAGGCGACGTTGCGGAGCCAGAGTTTCTCCCTCCCGGTGCGTTCACGAATCGCGTGGAAGACGTACACGTCCCAGTTTTGCGAGACGAGATACGCGACCAGCGAACCGAGCACGATGTTCGTGGACGCGCCGAGCACGGTCGCGAACATCTCGGGGTCGATGCTCGACTGGGCTGCGGGGGCGGCGATGGTCGAGTAGACGAGCGCGAGCATGACGAAGTTCATCGCGAACGCGACGTTGACGAGCCGGCGGGCGGACCGCTTGCCGTACAGTTCGGTGTAACAGTCGGAGGCGAAGAACGTCACCGCGTACGCGAGCGCCGCACCCGGCAGGACGAGCGAGGAGTCGACGATGGGGAGCGAGAACGGAATCCCGAACGCGAGCACCTTCGCCGCCGTCAGCTGTGAGGTGACGAGCGCGGTGACGAACAGCGCCGACAGTACCGTCGCGCCGACCGGAATCGGCCGCTCACTCATCGTCGTCGAGTCGGCCGTGGCGGGCGTCGATATCGTCGAGGATGTCGAGGTTCTTGCGAATCGAGGCGCGGATGGCGTCCGACCGATTCACGTACTTCCCCTCGGAGCCGACGTGGTCGTCGAGGTCTGCGAGCAGTTCCCCCGGAATCTCGACGCTGATCTTAGGCATACGAGCAGGTAGGTGTATCCGAGATAATAGTTCGTTCGTCTCACGACACTCTTGCAGTGTTATCCTACCGTCGCTCGGCGAAGGCGAACCGCGGCTTCACGTCGTCGATGCGCACGTCGACTTCCTCGCCGGTCGTCGCGTCGGGAACGAAGACGGTGAACCCATCCACCTTCGCGATGCCGTCGCCCTCGCTCCCCTCGTCGACGATCTCGACCGTCAGTTCGTCGCCCTCACGCACCGGGGCGGTGAGTCGACCCTTCGCAACGAGATACAGCTCCGAGGAGGAGTCGCGCGAGGCGTCCGGGTGGACGGCGCGCACGTACTCGAACTCGGCTTCCATATCCTCGCGCAGGGGAGCCACGTCCTGCCCCTCGAAGATCTTGACCGCGAGGTCGCCGCCGGCACCGAGCAGTTCGAGGGCGGTCTCGAAGGCCATCCGCGCGAGGTGGGCAGACCGCGCGGCGTCGAGGTGGTACTCGCCGGTCATGTTCGGGGCCATGTCGGAGACGACCACGTCGGCCTCGCCGATGCGCTCGATGATGCGCTCGCGGGTGTCGTCGTCGGTCATGTCCCCGCGAAGCGTCTCAACGCCGTCGATGTCCTTGATGCGCTGGAGGTCGACCGCGATGACGGTACCCTGTTCGCCGACGCGCTCGCGGGCGACCTGCGACCAGCCGCCGGGGGCCGCACCCAAATCGACGACCGTGTTGCCCGGCCCGAACAGGCCCGCCGTCTCGTCCAACTGCTTCAGCTTGTAGGCGGAGCGGGCGCGATACCCCTCCTGTTTGGCGCGGTTGTAGTACTCGTCTTTTCCACTCATGCTCTCACCGCTGGCGAATCGTTCATACAGGAGATACACCACCCAACGCGGAAAGATACGTCGGATACTACCGCAACACGAGGATGTGGCGGTCCAAGCTGCCGTGGACGGGCCGAACGAATCGGGACTCGACGGTCCAGCCCGCGTCTCTCGCGGCGTCGTCCCACTCGCGGTCACAGACGAGGACGCCTCGGTCTGCAACGCGGTGGGCCTCGGCGAGCGCGTCTTCCACGAGCGCCGACAGCGACTGATTCGCGATCTTCGACTGGCGACCGTACGGCGCGTCGAACACCACGCAATCAGCGACTCCGTCACGCAGTGGGAGTCGGGTCGCGTCGCCCCGAACCACGTCGTACCGACCGGGCGTCGGAAGCCCCTGAGCGCCGTCGCCGTCGAGGAAGTGCGCGAGGTTGTCGCGTGCGCCGTGGCTCATCTTCCACTGGGCGTCGTTGGCGAGCACGTCCGCCCCGACGAGTCCCGCCTCGACGAGCCCGCCGCCGGTGCCACACATCGGGTCGAGCACCGTCCGACCGGGGCGTGCACCGGCGATATTGGCGACCGCCCGCGCCAACAGCGGGTCCATGCTCCCGGGCTGGAAGAACGGCTTGTCCGTCGGGCGACGACTGCCGAAATCGCGGACGGACTCGGTGTCCAGCCACGCGAGCGCGACCGTCTCGCCCGCGAAGAGCGCCCGAAGTTCATGGTCGGGCGAATCGAGGTCGACCGGGAAGCCGCGGTCGGTGAGCACGCCTCCGAGCGTGCGTTCGGCCCGCTGGGTCGACATGTCAGCGGTCCCCTGTACGTCCCGGGCGCGGACGGCGACCGTGCCGGTGCGGTCGACGGACGCGGCATCGAGCAGCGCGACGGCGGTCTCGATTCCTCCCTCGGCCGTGCCGACGAGTTCGCTCGCGGCGTGGGTGTACGCGAGCCCGCGAACCCGGTCGGTGATACCGCGAGCCGTCGCCAGCCCGGGAGCGAGCGGCTGTACGTCAGAGCAGGCGCTCGCCGCCTCCCGGGTTGCGAAGGCGTCGTCTTCCCCACCGAGTTCGAGGAGATACACACCGAATGTCGCCCCCGCGAGCGCAAGAAGCCGACGATAGCGCGCGGGCCCATACGTACCTTTTTGAAGCGGAGAACCGACACACGAGTTAAATGGACGACCCCAAAGCGACCATCAGTATCGAGAATGTGGTGGCATCGACCGGTATCGCCCAGGAGCTCGATCTACAGAGCGTCGCGATGGATCTCGAGGGGGCGGACTACGACCCAGAGCAGTTTCCGGGGCTCGTCTACCGAACGCAGAATCCGAAGTCTGCCGCGCTCATCTTCCGCTCCGGAAAGGTCGTCTGCACCGGCGCGAAATCCACCGCCGACGTGCACGAGGCGCTCCATCTCGTCTTCGACGAACTCCGCGCGCTCGACATCCCAATCGAGGACGACCCCGAGATTACGGTCCAGAACATCGTCACTTCCGCCGACCTCGGCGAGGACCTGAACCTGAACGCCATCGCCATCGGTCTCGGCTTGGAAAACATCGAGTACGAGCCCGAGCAGTTCCCGGGGCTCGTCTACCGGCTGGACGACCCGGACGTGGTCGCGCTGCTGTTCGGCTCCGGCAAGCTCGTCATCACGGGGGGGAAGAAGCCGGAGGACGCCGAAGCAGCCGTCGACACCATCGTCGAACAGCTCGACGAGCTCGGGCTACTCGCGTAACCGATAAACAGTGACGCCCCGTACGTCGGGGCGATGGTTGTTCCCCTGCAAAGCATCGTCGGCGGCGGACTGCTCGCGCTCGTCGTGACGTTTCTCCTGACGGCAGCGTTTTACGCCTTCACGCTCCATCTCGCGGCCACCTTCTTCATCGGTGACGTACCGTCACAGCGGGCCGCCTACGCCGCCCCGGTGCCGGCGCTCGTCTCGATTCTGCTCGGCGAGTACGGCCAGTCGGGGGTGTTCGGTATCGGGCCGGACCTGCTCGTCGGCGTCGCGCTCGTCGTCGCGCTGCTCGCTGACCTCGCTGCGGTCAGCGTCGCCTACCGGCTGAAGCTCCGGTCTGCGGTGCCGGTCGTCGTGTTGCATTTCGCGTTCGCGGCCGTCCTCGGGATTGCGCTCGGGAATCTGCTCGGCGTCGGCCTGCTGTTTTAGTCACTCGTGGCCGGTCCACTGTGCGAGCAGGAGCGTCCCCTCGAAGAGGACGATCATCGTCACGGCGACGAAGATCGGGCCGAGACCGGTCGGGTCACCGGTGAAGAGGAACGCCAGCGCCGCGAACAGCCCCCAGAAGATGAGCCGGCGACGCTGGAGCCACGTCCGCGTGACGAGCCCCATCATCAGCGCCAGCATGATGAACAGCGGAATCTGGAACACGATGGCGAACGCGCCGAGCATCAGGACGATGAGGTCGAAGGTGTCCGTCAGCCCGAACGCGAGGGTCGTCGCGCCCTGTGAGTAGCCGACGAAGTAGTCGAACAGGATGGGGATGACGAGGTGGTGGGCAAACAGCATGCCGGCGGCCGCGAGCACCAGACTCGTCGGCACGCTCGCCAGGTAGTAGCGCCGCTCTGTGGGGTACAGCCCCGGCCGCATGAACAGATACGTCTCGTAGACGAACAGCGGGAGCGCGACGACGAAGCCGGCGAGTGTTGCGACCTTCAGTCTCGCCAAGACGACCGCGAGCGGGTGGTACACCCGAGCACAGGCGGTCTGCGGGTCGACGTTCGTCGCACCGACCTGGGCGACCTGCCGGCAGATTTCCTCGGAGCCGGGCAGATAGTTGAACCACAGGAAGTTGATGAGATACGTCGCAAAGGGGAAGACGACGCCGGAGACAGCCGCCATGGCGACGATGACCACGCCGAGCCGTTTTACCATCTCCTCGATGTGGTCGGCGAGCGGCATCTCCTGGTCGTCGGGCGCGCCCCCGAGCTCTTCGGGTTCGCTCACCGGACCGGGCTGTGCGACCTCGGCGGAGTCGCCGACGGAGCCGCTCACGCCGGGCGACCCGTCGTCGAAGGTCTCGTCGCCCCGGTCGCCGATATCGTCCCCGTCGTCGGTATCCCCCCCGTCGTCCTCGGCGTCCCGTTCGAGCGAGTCGCGCTCGATTGCCGGGGTGGTGTCGACCTCGAAGCCGTCGAACGGGTCGTCCGCCATCGTGGACGGGGACGTGTCGGACTCGTCGTCAGCGTCGTTTGCGTCGTCTGAGTCGTCAGCACCGCCAGCGTCGCCCGCGTCACCAGCGTCGTCGTTTCGGACGAGCGAGCCGTCCTCGTCGGTGTCGACGAGCGACCTGTCGTCGCCGTCGTCGGCCAGCGGGGTCTCCACCGGGTCGATTGTCGGCGTGTCGGGGTCGTCCGTCGGGTCGAGCGGCTCCTCGGCGTCTGCAGATTCGGTATCGTCGGGAGCGTCGCCGGACTGTGGGCCGTCGGCGGCGTCGGCGCTGGAGTCGGCGTCGTCACCCGTCTCGTCGTCGAGCCGACGGACCGCTGGCTCTGGAGGGGTAGTGTCGTCGTCCGACTCCTCGGGCATTAGCGTGCGTTCCGCGTCGCCCAGTTGTAAGCCTTCTTCTCGACGCTCGGGCGAGGCTGAAAGGTTGATAACCCGGCGGAACCCAACGACGCACGTGTCTGGAATCGTCGATAACGATGTCACCCGCGGGCTCCAGAGCGGTCGCGAGACGCTCGGCTCCATGCTGTCGGCCGCACAGAGCCACCTCCAGAAGGTGTTCATCGTCTTCGTCGTCGGCCTCATCGCGACGATTCTGTTCTTGCGCAACTACGGCTGGGACCGGATGAAGGCGGACCTGTTGGCCGAGGCTCCGGAGGCCACCATCGTCGCCGTCACGCCGTTCGACGTGATTCTGTTGCAGGTGAAGATTGGACTCGTCGTCGGCGTGTTCCTGTCGATTCCGTTCCTCATCTACTACTCGCGGGACGCGCTCAAGGAGCGCGGTTACTGGCCGACCGGCGTCCCGCGCTGGAAGATTGCCCTGGTCGTCGCCGGAGCCGTCCTCCTGCTGTTTGCCGGCGCTGCCTACGGCTATCTGCTCTTCTTCCCGGTCGTGTTCGACTTCCTCGCGGCCAACGCCGCCGCGGCCGACATCTCCCCGACCTACTCCATCGTGAAGTGGGTCCAGTTCGTCTTCCTGCTCTCCTTATCCTTCGGGCTCGCGGCCCAGCTCCCGCTCGCCATGTCGGGGATGGCGCTGTCGGGCGTCGTTCCCTACGAGACGTTCCGCGACTACTGGAAACACGCCATCGTCGTGTTGTACGCCGCGGGGGCGATATTCACGCCGCCGGACCCGCTCACGCAGCTGATGTGGGCGACCCCGCTCGTCGTGTTGTACGCCTTCTCGCTCGGGCTCACGCGGTTCCTCGTCACGGCACAGGCCGCCGGGCGACAGGTCGGGCTGAAACCCACGGCCCGGAAGAACTGGAACGTGCTCGCGGGCGTCGGGTTCCTCACCGGCGCGGTGACGTTCCTGCTCGGCCGAGCGACGTTCGACGGCCAACTCGACGGCGTGATGCGCATGCTGGAGTCGCTCCCGTACTTCGGCCCCTCCTTCGCCGAGCGGTTCCCGCAGACGCTGACGACGGATACGCTGTTCGGCGTCGATGCAGTGGTCGTGGTGGCAGTCGCGGCCGCACTCGTCGCGGCCGTCGCCGCCTTCGCCGTCACGGTCGTGTTGATGTTCCGCGCGCTGGACGCGGTCGCCGACCGCTCGCCCCGCGTCGCGAGCACCGGCGACCCGGCCGATCTCGACCTCTCGGAACTCGACGCCGCCGGCATCCGCGCCGCGCCGCCGGAACCGTTCGAGGCCCTCACCGAGGACGAGGCGCTCGCGCTCGCGAGCGGCGCGCTTGACGACGGCGACGACGCGAAAGCGCAGGCGATTCTCGACCGCTACGACGAGATTGCAGAACAGGAAGAGGATGCGGACACGGACGCCGACGGAGAGCCCGCGGCCGGAACGACAGACGACCCAGCTCCGACCGAGCCGGTCGAAGCGGAGGAGGAAGGCACCGGTAACGTCGTCAGCGAGACAGGCGCGGGGATGTTGTCGGCGTTCACGGCCGACGACGTGGACGAGGACGACATCGGCGGCTACTACCACGACATCGCGTTCATCGCCTCCTCGCTGCGGTCGAAGGCGTTCGTCCTCGTCGGGACGTTCATGGTCGTGTTGGCGGCGATGTTCTCGTGGCTCTACACCGGCGGCATCGGCTGGCTGAAGGCCAGCTTCCTCGGGCGGCTTGCGGAGGGCTTTTCGGCCGAGCAGGTGAACACCGTTGCGCTCCACCCGGTCGAGGCGCTCATCTTCGAAATCAAGCTCTCGATTGTGGTCGGCGCGGTCGCGACGATACCGCTACTGCTGTACTTCGCGTGGCCGGCGCTGAAAGAGCGCGGCTTCGCCAGCGGCGACCGCCGCGTCCTGTTCGTGTGGGGCGGGAGCGTCCTCGCCACCCTGTCTGCCGGGACGGTGGTCGGCTTCCTGTTCGTCGCGCCGCGAATCATCTCGTGGCTGGCGAACGACGCGCTCACGGCGTCGATGGTCATCGCCTACCGCATCAACAACTTCGGCTGGATGGTCTTCTTCACCACCGTCGGGGTCGGGCTCCTCTTCTGTATCCCGGTGACGATGTGGCTGTTCCACGCGGGCGGGCTGGTCAGTTACCAGCAGATGCGCGACCGGTGGCGCGTCGTCACCCTCGCCGTCCTCACCGTCGTCGCGTTCGCCTCCCCGCAGGGCGTGTTCATGATGTTCCTGCTCGGGATTCCGGTCGTCGGGATGTACTTCCTCGGGCTGGCGGTGTTGCACATCGTCACGCTGGGTGGGCGACGCGGCGGCTCGGGCGGTCGGCCGCGTGCTGCTGACTGACCTGCCGGCCGTTTTTTCTGTTCCCGCGGTGAGTACGGGTATGGACCGGCAGGATGTGGTCGTCGCGTTGGCGGCAGTTCTCGTGTTCGTCGCCGGGACGCTCGCGTTCGACCCTGTTAGTGGCGCAGCGCTCGCGTTATTTCTCGGATTCGTCTTCGGTGCGTTCGTTCGTGGGCTCGATATGCGATGGACGTAGGAGACGTGTTCTGACGGAATTTAGTTTGAGATAGACAGCACCGTGCTGTTTACTCTGACTTCGACAGCACCGCGACCACGCTCGTCGCTTGGCCTCGGGGAACCGCACCACGACCGCGCGCTCGTGGCCGTCGGCCACTCGCCCAACCCTTCCCCGCGACGCACACGCGCCACGGGCGCGGTGCGTCAGGCCACCGCCACCGTCGCTTACTCAATCGGCGCGGTGCAGTGGCGTGGTCCGAGCGCGCATCGGCGCGCGAGTCAGCGCGAGGTCGCCGCGAGGGGACCGAGCGGCGGCTTGTCAGCGCTTGCTCTGACAGTGGATGAGCGACCACAGGGAGCGAATCGGCTGGGGAGGCTCGTGGGCGGTGCGGTCGGGTGGACTGAAAGGGGTCCTGAAGTCTGCCGTGGCAGACTTCAGGGTCAGCAAGACGCGCAGCGTCTTGCTTAGACGGGCGTGTCGCGCGTGTTTGGTCGGCTCCGTGACCTCTATCGGGAGCGAGCGAAGCGAGTGACCGATATGTCACGGAGAGACCGCGACACGCCCGGGGCTTTCAAGCCGTTCACAACAGAGCACTCAGCGAGCGACACGCCCGGGAGTTTCAAACTGAAAACAACAGAGCAGTCAGCGGGCGACACATCCAGCAGTTCCCGGCAGTCAGAGACGAGAAACCAAGCTGAGCATCCAACTCCAGCGAGGGGACAGCACGTTTTTGCCGGCAGAGTCGAAGAGCTAGCCATGAGTCGCTCGCGTGACCGGCCTCGAAAGCCGGAGTGGCTGAAGATGCGTCCCCCCTCTGGCGACCGCTTTACCGACATCAAGTCGACGCTGCGCGAGCACGACCTCCACACGGTCTGTGAGGAGGCGTCGTGTCCGAACCTCGGCGACTGCTGGTCCGGGCGCAACGGCCCGGGCACGGCGACGTTCATGCTGATGGGCGACCGCTGTTCGCGGGGCTGTAACTTCTGTGACGTAGAGACCGGCGGGATGGACGCCCTCGACGAGGACGAGCCGGCGAACGTCGCGAGCGCCGTCGCCGAAATCGGGCTGGAGTACGTCGTCCTGACGAGCGTGGACCGCGACGACCTCGCCGACGGCGGGGCGGGCCACTTCGCGGAGACGATTCGAGAGATCAAACACCGCGACGAGTCCATTCTCGTGGAGGCGCTCATCCCCGACTTCCAGGGAGACGAAAGCGCAGTCCAGGAGGTCATCGACGCCGGCCCGGACGTGTTGGCCCACAACATCGAGACGGTCGACCGGCTCCAGTGGCCGGTGCGGGACCGGCGGGCCGGCTACCAGCAGTCGCTCGACGTGTTGACACAGATTGCCGACTCCGACTGCTACGCGAAGACCTCCATCATGCTCGGCGTGGGGGAGTACGACCACGAGGTTTACCAGACGCTGTCGGACCTCCGGCAGGTCGGGGTCGACATCGTCACGCTCGGGCAGTATCTCCAGCCGTCGACGCGCCATCTGGAGGTGTTCGAGTACGTCCATCCGGACAAGTTCGACACGTGGCAGGCCGTCGCGGAAGAGCAGTTCGGGTTCCGCTACTGTGCGTCGGGACCGATGGTTCGGTCGTCGTTCAAGGCGGGCGAGTTCTTCGTGGAGGCGGTCGCCCGCGAGGGACTGTCGCCGGCAGAAGCGCGCGAACAGGCCCACGCCCGGGGCGACTGAGACGCCATCACGTACCACGCCCCGTCGCGAGAGCCGACAAACACGTGAAAATGCCGAACGCAGCGGCGAGATTTCCGACCGTTCGTCGTATATCCTGGCAATAGTCACGGCCTACGAAAGGTATTTACGAAACTACTTTGTCCGGTGGCGCTGACACCACGAGTATGATAGACCGGGTGGTAGGACGGTGAGCGTACTCGATACGGACCCACGCGAGCAGGTGCAGGTGCTCGCAGAGGACGGGTCGGTGGTCGAGGGAGCGACCGTTCCCGACCTCTCCGAGGAGGAGTTCGTGGAGATGTACCGGACGATGAAGCTGGCTCGCCACTTCGACCAGCGGGCCGTCAGCCTCCAGCGACAGGGGCGGATGGGGACGTATCCGCCGCTGTCGGGCCAGGAGGCCGCACAGGTCGGCTCCGCGATGGCACTCGACGACCAGGACTGGCTCATCCCATCCTATCGCGAGCACGCAGCGTCGTACGTCCACGGGCTGACGCTCGAAGGGACGCTCCGCTACTGGATGGGCGACGAGCGGGGGAACAAGCTGGACGATTTGAACATCTTCCCCGTCGCCGTGCCGATTGCCTCACAGGTCCCCCACGCCGCCGGGCTGGGGATGGCCGCCAACTACAACGACACCGACGAGGTGTTCATGTGTTACTTCGGCGACGGCGCGACCTCGGAAGGCGATTTCCACGAGGGACTGAACTTCGGCGGCGTCTTCGACACGCCGACCGTCTTCTTCTGTAACAACAATCAGTGGGCGATTTCCGTCCCGCGGGAGAAACAGACCGCCTCCGAGACCATCGCACAGAAGGCAATCGCCTACGGGATGGACGGCGTGCAGGTCGACGGGATGGACCCGCTTGCCGTCTACAAGGTGGCGAGTGCGGCCGTCGAGCGCGCGCGCAACGGCGAGGAGGACAAACTGCGCCCGACGCTCATCGAGGCGGTGCAGTACCGCTACGGTGCCCACACGACCGCCGACGACCCGTCCGTCTACCGGCAGGACGACGAGGTCGAGGAGTGGAAGGCGAAGGACCCGATTCCGCGCATGGAGACGTTCCTGCGCGACCGCGGCACTCTCGACGACGAGCGCGTCGCCGACATCACCGAATCCGTCGAGGACGAGGTGGCAGCGGCGATCGAGACCGCGGAAGGGTTCACCCGACCGACGACGGACAGCATGTTCGAGCACGTCTACGCCGACATGTCGGAGCGACTCCGCGAGCAGAAGGCGTATCTCGACCGACTCCGGTCGGACCACGGCGACGAGGAACTACTGGAATGAGCGACACACAGAATCTCACACTCGTACAGGCGGTTCGGGACGGACTGAAAGGCGAACTGGAACGCGACGAAGACGTGGTCGTCTTCGGCGAAGACGTCGGGAAGAACGGCGGCGTCTTCCGCGCCACGCAGGGACTCTACGACGAGTTCGGCGAGGAGCGCGTCTTCGACACGCCGCTTGCGGAGTCCGGCATCGTCGGCACCGCGATCGGGATGGCGGCCTACGGGATGAAGCCCGTCCCCGAGATGCAGTTCTCGGGCTTCGCCTACCCCGCCTTCGACCAGATTGTCTCACACGCCGCGCGGCTTCGCACGCGCTCGCGGAGTCGCTTCTCCGTGCCGATGACACTCCGGATGCCCTACGGCGGCGGCATCCGCGCACCCGAACACCACTCCGAGTCGAAGGAGGCCTTCTACACCCACGAGGCCGGACTGAAGGTCGTCGTTCCGTCGACGCCGCGCGACACGAAGGGGCTGCTCGCGGCATCCATCCGCGACCCCGACCCGGTCGTGTTCATGGAGCCGAAGCTCATCTACCGGGCCTTCCGCGAGGAGGTGCCCGACGAGACGTACACGGTCGAACTCGGCGAGGCGAAGACCCGGCGTGAGGGGTCGGACGTATCCGTGTTCACGTGGGGAGCCATGACGCGGCCGTCGCTCGAAGCCGCGGAGAACCTCGACGGTGATATCGACGTAGAGGTCATCGACCTCCGCACGCTGTCGCCGATGGACTGGGACTCGATTGTCGAGTCGTTCAAGAAGACGGGCCGTGCGGTCGTCGTCCACGAGGCCCCGAAGACGGGCGGGCTGGGCGCTGAGATTGCCGCCACGATTCAGGAGGAGGCACTCGGCTACCAGAAGGCACCCGTGACGCGGGTCACCGGCTTCGATACGCCCTTCCCGCTGTACGCGCTGGAGGATTACTACATGCCAGAAGCCGCACGCATCGAGGACGGGATTCGGGAGGCGGTAGAGTTCTGATGGTCCGGAAATTCGAGCTACCCGACGTGGGCGAGGGACTGGCCGAGGCCGAAATCGTCTCGTGGCTCGTCGAGGTCGGCGACACGGTGACCGAAGACCAGCCGGTCGCCGAGGTCGAGACCGACAAGGCGGTCGTGGAGGTGCCGTCGCCGGTCAACGGGACCGTGAAGGAAATCCTCGCCGAGGAAGGCGAGATGGTTCCCGTCGGGAACGTCATCATCACGTTCGCCACCGAGGAGGACGACGAGGGGACGGACGAGAGCGAGGCCGAATCGGCTGTCTCTGCCGTCTCCGAAGTCGACGACGAGGAGGAGGCCGAGGAGAGCGAGTCTGGCACGGCCGCGAAGGGCGGCCGCGTGTTCGCCTCCCCGAGCGCGCGCCGACTCGCCCGCGAACTCGACGTGGACATCGCGGCCGTCGAGGGGAGCGGTCCCGGCGGGCGCGTCTCCGACGCCGACGTGCGGGCACACGCAGACGGCGACGAAGACGAGGGAGTCGAGTCGGCCGTCACGTCAGCGACCTCGAAAATCGAGGACAAGGAGGAGGAGCCAGCACCGACAGGCGACGTAGCACGCGCCGGGCGCGACCAGACGCTTGCCGCGCCGGCGACCCGCCGACTCGCCGAGGAGGAGGGCGTCGACCTCGACGACGTGCCGACCGACGAGACGCGCGACGGCGAGGCGTTCGTCCGGCCCGAACAGGTGCGTGAGTTCGCGGAGGCTCAACAGGCCGCACAGGCCGCCGACACGGAGGCGGTGCAGGCCGGCCAGGAGGCCGGCGCGGTCTCGACCACGCCCGAACGGGTCGACCAGCGCGAGACGCGCGAGCCGTACACGGGGATTCGCCGCACCATCGGCAAGCAGATGGAGACCTCGAAGTACACCGCGCCACACGTCACCCACCACGACGAGGTGGACGTGACGAAGCTGGTGGAGACGCGCGCGCGGCTGAAGCAGGAGGCCGAGGAGCGCGGCCAGAAGCTCTCGTACATGCCGTTCGTGTTGAAGGCGGTCGTCGCCGGCCTGCGCGAGTATCCGGTGCTCAACAGCCAGCTGGACGAGGAGGCAGAAGAAATCGTCACGAAACACTACTACAACATCGGCGTCGCGGCCGCGACCGACGCCGGGCTGATGGTGCCCGTGGTCGATGCGGTCGACCAGAAGGGGCTGCTCCAGCTGTCCGAGGAGATGAACGAGCTGGTGGCGGCGGCGCGTGACCGCTCCATCGCCCGCGAGGAGATGCAGGGTGGCACGTTCTCGATTACGAACTTCGGGGCCATCGGCGGCGAGTACGCCACGCCCATCATCAACTACCCCGAGACCGCAATCCTCGGGTTGGGCGAAATCAAGAAGAAGCCGCGCGTCGTGGACAGCGAGTCGCCACGCGACTCGGAGGCGAACGGCGCAGCCGTGAGCGGCGAGGTCGTCCCCCGACACGTGTTGACCCTCTCTCTTAGCATCGACCACCGCGTCATCGACGGGGCCGAGGCGGCCGCGTTCACGAACACGGTGAAAGAACACCTGCAGAACCCCGAACTCTTGTTACTCTAATGGTCGTCGGAGACATCGCAACTGGCACTGAGGTACTGGTCATCGGCGCGGGACCGGGCGGCTACGTCGCCGCCATCCGCGCCGCACAGCTCGGTCTCGACACGACGCTCGTCGAGAAGGACGCCTACGGCGGCGTCTGTCTGAATCGGGGCTGTATCCCGTCGAAGGCACTCATCACCGGGGCGGACACCGCCCACAGCGCCGCGTCCGCAGAGCGGATGGGTATCCACGCCGACCCGGCCGTCGATATGGCCGCGCTGTCGAGTTGGAAAGACGACGTGGTCGACCAGCTCACCGGCGGCGTCGAGAAGCTGTGTAAGGCGAACGGCGTCAACCTCATCGAAGGAACAGCAGAGTTCGACAGCGAGGGATCGGTCCGCGTGATGCACGGCGGCGACGGCCAAGGTTCAGAAACCATCGAGTACGAACACGCTATCGTCGCCACCGGCTCGCGACCCATCCAGATTCCCGGCTTCGAGTACGACGAGGAACACATCCTCTCCTCGCAGGGCGCGTTGAACCTGACGAGCGTCCCCGACGACCTGCTCGTCGTCGGCGCGGGCTACATCGGGATGGAGCTGTCGACCACGTACGCGAAGCTCGGGACGAACGTCGAGGTCATCGAGATGCTCGACAGCGCGCTCCCCGTCTACGAGGACGACGTGGCGCGCGTCGTCCGCACGCGCGCCGAGGAGTTGGGCGTCGGCTTCAACTTCGGAGAGGGCGCGAGTGAGTGGGAGGAAACCGTCGACGGCGGGGTCCGGCTCACCACCGAGACCGACGACGGCGAACGGTCGACCTACGAGGCCGACCATGTCCTCGTGGCCGTGGGTCGCCAGCCCGTCACCGACACGCTCGGACTCGACGCCATCGGGCTCGAACCGACCGATGCCGGCTTCCTCGACACCGACGAGTTCGGCGAGACCGACGTGGCGAACGTCTACGCCGTCGGCGACGTGGCCGGCGAGCCAATGCTCGCCCACAAGGCCTCGGCCGAGGGCGAGGTCGTCGCCGAGCACATCGCCGGCGAGCCGTCCGCGATGGACTTCCAGTCGATTCCGGGCGCGGTCTTTACCGACCCCGAAATCGGCACCGTCGGGATGACCGAGGCGGAGGCCGAGGAGGCCGGCTTCGAGCCGGTCGTCGGCCAGATGCCGATGAACGCCTCCGGACGCGCGCTCACGCTGGACGAGCCCGACGGGTTCGCCCGCGTCGTCGCCGACGCGGAGACCGAGTTCGTGCTCGGTGCCCAAATCGTCGCGCCGGAGGCCTCCGAACTCATCGGCGAGGTCGGACTGGCAATCGAGATGGGCGCGACACTCGAAGACCTCGCGTCGACCGTCCACACGCACCCGACGCTGTCGGAGGCCGTGATGGAGGCCGCGATGAACGCACAGGGACACGCGGTTCACACGCTGAACCGGTAGTTTCACCCAAATCTGCTCACAGCGTTTATTAAGCGGAATTACGCAAATTTGTCATAGGATGTCAATAATCGGACGAGCAGTGGGCATCGCAGGTGCCATTGGAGTCATTGTTGCTTTGTTGCGTCTACTCCCTTGTTTATCAAATCTGTTAGAGCCAAATTTCGATATGCTTGCATGCGTCTATCCGTCGGCTACGGGAATTGCAGGTATCAACATCCCGCTGGTGGTGATAATAGCAGTAGGGTTAGCCATAGTTTACCTGTGGTCGTGGGTAGATGGTCAGGGTTGGTAATTAGTGGCGGCAGTCGTCGTCGCAGTTGCCGTCCGGCTGTTTTCCGGGGTCAACGCTGATCGGCTGTTCGCTTCCACCGAGCGACTGCCGGGCGTGGGGGGCTGCTGGCCGGCGTGGTGACAGGGCTGTGCGTCGTGGCTTCCATGCGTGTGTCCGTGCCCACCATGCTCGTGTTCGTGCCCGTGTGGACAGTCACAGCCGGTGTGGTTGCCGTGGCCGTGGTGGTGTGCGGTCGGTTGGGCCTGGGTGTCCGGTGTCGTGGGGAGCGGAACGCCGGTCGCGACGCCGGCGAGCAGGAGCACGCCGACGAGGGCGATGGCGAGTCGTCGCATCACACCGGGGTAGCGGCGTCGACGGGATGGGCGATACGGCGAACATCTTCGGTCGTTGTGGCCGCCGACACCCTGATACGGGCGTGTCGCGAGACGGGAGTATGAACGCACTCACGCTCGGTCCCGAGGGGACCTACTCGCACCGCGCGACGCAGGCGGTCGCCGACGACATCGACTTCGCCGAGTCGGTGACGGCCATCGTCGAGGGGGTCGCGACGGGCGAGTACGACCGCGGCGTCGTCCCCATCGAGAACAGCATCGAGGGCAGCGTCACGGAGTCGCTCGACGCCTTAGCCGACCAGCGCGTCGCCGTCGTGCGCGAGGTCGTCACACCGATTCGCCACTCGCTGCTCGCACAGACCGAGACGTTCGAGACGGTGGCGAGCCACCAGCAGGCGCTCGCGCAGTGTCGCGAGTACCTGAACCGGGAGTATCCCGACGTGGTGACCGAGCCGGTCGCCTCCACCGCCCGCGGCGTCGAGCGCGCCCGCGAGGACAGCAGCGTCGCCGGCATCGGCCACCCGGCGAACGCGGGCGATGACCTCCGCGTGCTCGAAAGCGACATCCAAGACCGGAGTTCGAACGCGACCCGCTTCCTCGTCGTCGCGCCCGAGTCCGAGCGCAGCGACGCCGGCGGCAAGACCTCCTTCGTCGTCTACCCGAACACGAATCATCCGGGGCTGCTGCTCGACCTGCTGGAGCCGTTCGCCGAGCGCGACATCAACCTCTCGCGGGTGGAATCGCGGCCCTCGGGCGAGCGACTCGGCGACTACGTCTTCCACATCGACATCGAGGCGGGGCTGTACGAGGAGCGCACGAAGGGTGCGGTCACGGAGTTAGAGGAAATCGCGAACGAGGGGTGGGTGCGCGTGCTCGGGAGCTACGACACCGAGCACGTCGTCTGAGCGACACGGAGCAGACACCCGTCTGACGACAGTTTCACCCTGCTGCCGTCGTGCGATTTCACTTCCGCTCCGGATGGCGGGAGTTTATATACCGACGCGCCATATCAACGGCTGCACACGCTCCTTCCCTTTTGTCGAAACCGATAGGACCCCGGGCGGGGTAGCCGTAGGTATGCTCGACGTTGCAGATGTACTCGAAGCGCGCCAGCGGGTGATGGAGGTCGCCCGCCGCACCTCGCTCGACTACTCGCACACCTTCTCGAAGACGACCGGCGCGGACGTGTATCTCAAGCTGGAGAATCTCCAGCGCACCGGCTCGTTCAAGATTCGCGGCGCGACGAACAAGCTCGCACACCTCGACGACGAGGAGCGCGAGGCGGGTGTCGTCACCGCGAGCGCCGGTAACCACGCACAGGGCGTCGCGCTGGCGGCAGACCGCGCGGGCATCGACGCGAAGATCGTCATGCCGGAGTACGCCCCCGTCTCGAAGGTGGAGGCCACCCGCTCGTACGGCGCGGAGGTCATCCTGCACGGCATCGATTACGACGCCGCACAGGAGAAGGCCCACGAGCTGGAGGAACAGGAGGGCCGCACCTACGTCCACGCGTTCGACGACTACGACGTGATGGCCGGGCAGGGCACCCTCGGGCTCGAAATCGTCGAGGACCGACCGGACGTGGAGACGGTCGTCGTCCCCATCGGCGGCGGCGGACTCATCTCCGGGGTGGCGACCGCGGTGAAGGCGAACGACCCCGAGACGCGCGTCGTCGGCGTGCAGGCCGAGGGTGCCTCGGCGATGGCCCAGTCACTCGAGAAGGGCGAGCGCGTCGAGACCGAGGCCGTCGACACCATCGCCGACGGCATCGCCGTCGGCCAACCCGGCTCGCTCACCTTCGAGGTCGTCTCCGAGCGCGTCGACGAAATCGTCACCGTCAGCGACGCCGCCATCGCACGGACGCTCGTGGACCTCCTCGAACGGTCGAAGACGCTCGTAGAGGGAGCCGGCGCGATTGCGCTCACCGCCGTCGTGGAGGAGGCCTTCGACTACGAGGAGGGTGAGGTCATCGTCCCGGCGCTGTGTGGGGGCAACATCGACCTGAACGTCCTGCGCAACGTCATCACGCGCGGGCTGGTCGAGGACGGTCGCTATCTCAAACTCAAGACGACGCTGGAGGACCGCCCCGGCGCGCTCGAACGGCTCATCGGCATCATCGCCGACGCGCGCGCCAACATCTTCGGTATCGAACACGAACGCACCTCCCTGGAGATGAGCGTCGGCGCGACGGAGGTAGAGTTGGACCTCGAAACCCGGGGCCACGACCACGTCGCCGAACTCATCGCCGCGCTCGAAGCCGAGGGCTACGACGTGGAGATTCTGGTCTAAAAAACGAAACGGCGACTACTTACTCTGCGGAGCCGGTCTCGATCGGCGCGCCGACGAGATTACCCCACTCGGTCCACGAGCCGTCGTAGTTGACGGTGTCGTCGTAGCCGAGCAGTTCGTGGAGTGCGAACCACGCGACCGACGAGCGCTCGCCGATGCGGCAGTAGGCGACGGTCGTCCCCTCGCCGTCGATGCCTTCCTCGGCGTAGAGCGTTTCGAGGTCGTCGAAGTCCTTGAACGTCCCGTCGTCGTTCGTCACGGCTGCCCACGAGATGTTGCGGGCACCGGGGACGTGGCCGCCGCGCTGGGCAGTCTCCTGCAGGCCCGGGGGCGCGAGAATCTCGCCGGAGAACTCCTCGGGCGAGCGAACGTCGACGAGCGGAATCTCGCGCTCGATGGCGTTCTCCACGTCGTCGCGGTAGGCGCGGATGGACTCGCGCGGCCCGGACGCGGTGTACTCTTGTGCCGGGTAGCTCGGGACCTCGTCGGTGGTCGGGTAGTCGTTCTCCACCCAGTACTCGCGGCCGCCGTCGAGCAGCTTCACGTCGTCGTGGCCCCAGTACTTGAACTGCCAGTAGGAGTAGGCGGCAAACCAGTTGGAGTTGTCACCGTAGAGGACGACCGTCGTGTCCTCGGTGATACCGTGGCTGCCGAGCAGATTCTCGAACTCGGACTTGTCGAGGATGTCGCGGGTCTGCTGGTCCTGGAGTTGGGTCTCCCAGTTGAACCCGATCGCGCCCGGCGCGTGGGCCTCGTCGTACGCCTCGGTGTCCACGTCGACCTCGACCAGCCGGTGGTCGGGGTCGTCGCTCTGGAACTCGTCGAGGTGCCCCTCCACCCAGTCGGCGGAGACGAGCACGTCGTTTGCATAATCAGTCATGATTCACCGTAACAACGACCGCCCCCTTCATAGATACCCCCCATTCGGACAGTTCGGCCACCACTCTCGTTTTCCAGATACTTTTGCCGCTACAATCGTGTCAACCGCTCGCACGGAAGCGGTGCAAAACGCCGCCGACAGCGCCCGATTCGCGCGAGGAGTAAATCTACCAGCACAAATTGCTGGTATCGTGGAGTCGCCGTCGACGAGCGATGGCGTCGGGTTCAAGCGCGCGGGCGACGACCGACGTGTATGGACACAGTCGTGTCGCCGGCGTGGCTCGCCGACGACGACGGGGCGGTCGTCGTGGACGTGCGAGACGCGTGGGAGTTCGACGGTATCGGCCACGTGCCGGGCGCGGTGAACATCCCGTTCGACAGCTTCCGGGGTGACGACGGCGAGGCCGGCAAACTGCCGGGGGCGGCGGTGTTCGCCGCGCTCGTCGAGGAGGCCGGCATCGACAACGAGGACACGATCGTCGCGTACGACGACCACCACGGCGTCTTCGCGGCCCGGTTTCTCGTGACGGCGGAGCTGTACGGCCACGACCCCGACAAGCTCGCCTTGCTCGACGGCGACTTCACCGCGTGGCAGCGCGAGTACGAGACGACGAGCGAGGCGACCGTGCGGACCCCGACCGAGTACGAGGCGCGGTTCGACACCGACGGCCCGCTCATCGAGATGCACGAGGTGCGGGAGGCAATCGAGGCCGGCGCGACGCTCGTGGACACGCGCGAACAGGACGAGTACGACGAGGGCCACATCGAGGGAGCCGTCCGGCTGAACTGGCGGGCGTTCGTCGACGACGAGACCCGGGGACTCAAGCCCGAGTCGGAGCTGCGGGAGATTCTGTCCGACCGCGGCGTCGACCCCGAGGACCACGTCGTACTCTACTGTAACACCGCGCGCCGGGTCAGCCACACCTACACCGTGTTGCGCCAGCTCGGCTACGACCACCTCTCCTTCTACGAAGGGTCGCTCGCGGAGTGGGAACGGGAGGGCGGCGAGCTAATCAGAACGTAGACTGGTAGCTGTCCTCGTGGATGGACGCGAGCGCGACGGCCTCGACGACCAGCGCGACGATGAGCGGCCCGGCGATGAAGCCGATGACGCCGAGCGAGAGAATCCCGCCGACGAAGCCGACGAAATAGAGCGTCACGGGGAGGTCCGCGGCGTAGCTGGCGAGTCGCGGCCTGATTATCATGTCCGGGACCAAGCCGACGAGGACGCCGCCGACGACGGCGACCAGTATCGCCCGCTCGATGTTCCCCGCGAGGATGTCGGCGACCGCGAGCACGCCGAGCAAGACCCCCGGCCCGAGGATGGGGATGAACTGGAGGCCGCCGGCGATGAGCGCGAGCGTGAACGGCGCGGGGTAATCGAGCGGCACGAACGTGACCAGCGCGACGACGAAGGTGCCGGCCGCGGTGGCCGCCTGCAGGATGTAGATGCCGTACAGCGTGTCCCGCGTGCGAAGGTGGAACCGCTCGACGATGCCGTGGTACCGGCGCGGAACCACGGTGAATATCGCCTGTGAGACCGCGGCCGGCCGGAGCAACAGCCCGTAGACGATGAGGCTGAACAGGAGGAGCTTCAGCCCGAGCACGGGCGCGGCGCTGGCGGCGTTGACGGCCACGTCGCGGACGATACCGGCGAGTGGCTCGACCAGGCCGGCACGCTCTAAGGTGTAGCTGAAGCCGCCGAACTCGAAGGTGAACTCGGCGGGAAACTCGGTGATGAGGTCGATGACGGCCTCGCGCCGGCGGTACAGCGAAAAGCCCGCGAGCGCGAGCGCGGTGAGGACGATACCGAAGGCACCGACCGCGAGCGTCGCGGCCGCCCACCGCCGCGACAGCCCGCGCCGGCGGAGATACTCCCGCATCGGGTGTAACACGTACGCGACCGTAACCGCGAAAAACGCCGTCGTGATGACGGCCCGCAGGAGAAACCCCGCGAGCACGAGCAGTCCGACGAGGATGCCAGCGAGCACGTAACGGTTGTTCCGGCGGGGCACGGCTGTGACTCGCCGCCACGCACGGTAACCTTTTCCCCGACACCGAGCCGCGCCGCTTAAGACCACGGGGTGAAACCACCCAGTAATGACAGACGAACGCGTGAGCCGACGGGCGTATCTGGCGACTGCCGGCACGGGAATCGCGATGTTGGCCGGCTGTTCCAGCGGCGGGGGCGACCCCGGGACCGAGGGGGAGACGGCGACCGACACGCCGGTCACGACGGGAACGCCGACGGCGACGCCGGAGTCGCTGTCGGGGACGCTGACGGTCGCGACCTACTCCTCGTGGGTGGAAGACGAGGGCGCGGCCGGCCCGTGGCTGAAACAGACGTTCGAGGAGCGATACCCCGACGTGACGGTCGAGTACGTCACGCCGGACGGCGAGGTGAGCCACTACGTCCAGCGGAAACAGCAGGGTGCGCCGATCGACGCCGATATGTACGTCGGCCTGAACGTGGACCAGCTGATTACGGCAGACAGCAACCTCGACACCGACCTGTTCGACACGCCGCAGCTGTCGAACGGGCGCAAGGTCAAGGACGGGCTCCGATTCGACCCGCAGGGTCGGGCGATTCCGTACGACACGGGGTACATTTCCGTCGTGTTCGACGAGTCAGAGGTGCCCCGACCCGAGACGTTCACCGACCTGACGGAGCCGGAGTGGGAAGACGGCCTGCTCGCACAGAATGCCCAGACGGCCGCGACGGGCCGGGCGTTCCTGCTGTGGACCATCAAGGAGTTCGGCACCGACGGCTATCTGGACTACTGGCGCGACCTGCAGGCGAACGGCGTCACCATCCTCGATAGCTGGACCGAGTCGTACAGCAACGCCTACATGAACGGCGAGCGGCCGATGGTCGTCTCCTACTCGACGGACCAGGTGTTCGCCAACCGCTACGACTACGACATGACGCGCCACCAGGTCGCGGCGCTCAACGGGCAGGGGTACGCCAACCCCGAGGGGATGGCCCGCTTCGCCGACAGCGACAGCCCGGACCTCGCGGCCGTGTTCATGGACTTCATGCTGACGGCCGAAGCGCAGGGTGAAATCGCCGTCCGCAACGTCCAGTTCCCGGCGATTCCCGAGTCGGAGGCCGCCCTCACCGAGGAGTTCCAGACGTACGCGAAGGTGCCCGACCAGCCGGTGACGTTCACCTACGACGAACTCCAGGGGAACGTCGAGGGGTGGGTCGAAGACTGGGCGCGAGAGATTGCCCAGTAAGCGGGTCGCCGCCCCGCTCGCCGGCGTCGCGACGGCCGCGCTGTTGGTCGTGATGTTCTACTACCCCGTCGGGACGGTGCTCGCGGAGGCGGTCACCGACGGCGGCGTCACGCTCGCGCCGATTCGGGACGTGCTCGCCGACGAGTTCTACACCGGGGCGCTGGCCGACGCAATTCGGTCGCCGGGGTCGATACCCGCGGGCCTCGCGGGCTGGCTCCTCGCCAGCGCAAGCGACATCGCGAACGCGCTCGCCGTGCTCGTAAACGCGCTCGTCTCGCCGTTCGACGGGGGGCTGGAAAGCTGGCCCGGAGCGGTCCTCGGCGGCATCGGCGGCGTGCTCGGCGCACTCGCCGGGGTCGTCCCTGGGTTCGGGCTGTTCGGGTTCACGGCGTGGCAGGCGCTGTGCTCGACGGTCGCGAGTCTCGCGCTCGGGCTGCCGGGGGCGTACGTGCTCGCGCGCTTCGAGTTCCCCGGCCGGCGGACGCTGGAGTCGCTGACGGCCGTCCCGTTCGTGCTCCCCTCCATCATGGTCGCGGTCGGCTTCGTCGCGGCCTTCGGCGTCAACGGCCCGCTCAACCGCACGCTCGCCGCGCTCGGGTTGCCGACCGTCGAGCTGTTGTTCTCGCTCGAAATCATCATCATCGCCCACGCCTTCTACAACGCGCCGCTGGTGACCCGTATCGTCGCGGCCGCGTGGGAGAGCGTCGACGCACGGGCCGTCGAGACCGCGCGGTCGCTGGGTGCCTCGCCGACCCGGGCGTTTCGCGACGTGGTCGTCCCGCAACTGCTACCGGCGGTGGCGACCGGCGCGCTGCTCACCTTCATCTTCACGTTCATGTCCTTCCCCATCGTGCTCGCGCTCGGCGGCTTGGAGTACGCGACCGTCGAGGTGTGGCTCTACAACCGGGTCGGCCAGCTCGACATTCAGGAGGCCGCCGTGCTCGCGGTGCTCGAAACCGTCATCTCGCTCGGGCTCACCTACGCGTATCTCCGGTACGAGGCCGCGACGAGTCGCGGCGACCGCGTCGGGTCGCCGCTGGACCGCGACCCGCTCTTCCGACTCGACGCGAAGCGGGTCGCGCTCGCCGGCTACGGCGTCGTCGTTGCCGTCGTCTTCCTCCTTCCGATCGTGAGCATGCTCGCCGCGAGCGTCACCAGCCCCGACGGACTAACCCTGCGCTACTACCGGTTCCTGCTCGAACGGGGCGCGGAGGCGACGAGCGCGCAGGTGAGTCCCACCCTCGCGGTGCGCAACAGCCTCCTGTTCGGGGCCGGCACCCTGCTCGTCGCGGTCCCGATGGGCGTGCTGTTGGCGCTGGCCTCGACGCGGGAGGGTCGACTCGCCCGCGCGGTGGGGGTGCTCTCGATGGCCCCCTTCGCCGTCTCCGGGGTCGTCGTCGGACTGGGCCTGCTCCAGACGCTCGTCTTCGGGACGACCGTGTTGGGCCGCCGCATCGTCGTCGGGGGACCGCTCGCCATCGTCGCGGCCCACGCCGTCGGGGCGTACCCGTTCGTCGTCAGAAACGTCGCTCCCCTACTGGCGGGGTTGGACCGTCGGCTCGTGGAGTCGGCCCGCGCGCTCGGCGCGACGCGAAATCGCGCGCTGCTCGACATCGAACTCCCGCTTGTTGCACCGGGTATCGCAGCGGGCGCGGCGTTCGCGTTCGCCATCTCGATTGGCGAGTTCGACTCGACCGTGCTGCTGGCGTCGGCAAGCGGGTCGGACACGAGCCTCTACACCATGCCCGTCGCCGTCGAGCGGTTCCTCGGCAAGCAGACGCTCGGTCGCCCGACCGCGATGGGGTCGGTGTTGCTCGCGGTGACGGCCGGTGCCTTCATCGTCATCGACCGCGTCGGAGGCCGATACCGTGAGTAGTCTCTCGCTTTCGGGGGTCTCGAAGCGCTACGGCGACGCCGTCGCCCTCTCGGACGTGAGTCTGACAGTCGAGGACGGCGAGTTCTTCACGCTCGTCGGTCCCTCCGGCTGCGGGAAGACCACGACCCTCCGGACGATTGCCGGCTTCGAGACGCCGACCGAGGGGACCGTCGCCTTCGGCGGCGAGCCGATGGGGACCACCCCGCCAGAGGAGCGCAGCGTTGGCGTCGTCTTCCAGCAGTACGCGCTGTTCCCACATTTGAGCGTGGGCGAGAACGTCGCCTACGGCCTGCGCTTCACCGACCACCCGGACCCCGACGCGCGGGTCGCGGAACTGCTCGACCTCGTCGGACTCGACGGCTTCCGCGACCGCGAACCCGGAGAGCTATCCGGGGGCCAACAACAGCGGGTCGCCCTGGCTCGCGCGCTCGCGCCCGAACCGGACGTGCTCCTGCTCGACGAGCCGATGAGCGCGCTGGACGCGCGGCTCCGCCAGCGACTCCGTCGGGAGGTGCGGGCCATCCAGCGCGACCTCGGCGTGACGACCGTCTACGTCACTCACGACCAGGCCGAGGCACTGGCCGTCTCCGACCGCGTGGCCGTCTTCTCCGACGGCGAAGTGGAGCAGGTCGGGACGCCACAGGCGGTGTATCGCAACCCAAAAACGCGGTTCGTCGCGGAGTTCGTCGGCGAGAACAACGTCTTCGACGGGGAGGTTCGGGACGGCCGCTTCCCGATTGGCGACGAGCGGGTCCCCGTGGACGCGCCCGACGGCCACAGGACGGTGTGTCTGCGCCCGGACGCGCTCGCTGTCGGCGACGGGGAGTACGCGCTCACCGGGACGGTGACGGACGCGGAGTTTCTCGGCTCGTCGGTGCGGGTCACACTCGCGTGGCAAAACAGGGAACTGACGGTCCAGACCGAATCGGTGCCCGCGGTCGGCGACCGGCTGACGGTCGCGTTCGACCCCGCGGACCTCGTGCTCGTCGGCTGATTACTCGACGAGTCGCTCGATTTCCGTGACGAGGATGTCGCTCGCGCCGGCCGCCTTCAGGCTCGTGATGGTCTCGAACACCTCGCGCTCGTTGACGACGACGTGGACGGCCACCATCTCGTCGCCGTTGTCGCGGTCGTCCTGGATGTCCATGACGGTCGGGCCCCCCATCCCCGGAATCACGTCCTCGACTTCGGTGAGCTTCTTGCGCGGGACGTTCATCATGAGATAGCGCTTCCCGTCGGCGGTGAGCACGGATTCGAGCGCCGTCGCGACCTGCTGGACCTTCGGGTCCTCGGCGACGGTCTCGGTCGCGAAGAGGTGGACCGACGACTGGAGCACCTCGTCCACGATGGCGAGTCGGTTCATCCGGAGGGTCGTCCCCGTGGAGGTGATGTCGATGATGGCGTCGGCAATCTCGACGTGCGGGGTGAGCTCCGTCGCGCCCGACACCTCGACGATTTCGGGGGAGACGGGCTTGTCCGCGAAGTACTGGCGGGCGATGTTGGGGAACTCGGTGGCGACGGTGCCGTTGGCGAGGGCGTCGACGCTCTCGATGTCACCGTCTTCCGGCGCGGCGAGGACGAGTCGGCAGCGACCGAAATCCAAATCCAGCAGGTCGACGAGGTCGACGTTCGACTCCTTCACCTGGTCGAGACCGGTGATGCCGAGCGCGGCGGCTCCGTCGTCGACGTACTCGGGGATGTCGGCGGCGCGGGCGAACAGCACGGACACGTCGGGGTCGACAGTATCGGCATAGAGCTTGCGGTCCGCACCGCCCTCGATGTGGAGTCCGGCGCGTTCCAGCAGTTCGACGGCTGGGTCGTGAAGGCGGCCCTTGTTGGGCACGGCGATTCGCATACCCACCGTTCAGGCCCCTCCCTCTTCCGCTTGTCGCCATGCGACGGACGGAACCGTGAGCTTTGAGCGGCCGCCCCGAGTACGCCGGGTATGCCACTCCTCGTGACCGGTGGGCGCATCCTCCGACCGGACCACACCGTCGAGCGCGCGGACGTCCGCATCGACACCGACGGCTACATCGACGCAATCGGCGATCTCGAACAGACCGAACGCGACCAACCCCTCGACGCCGAAGGGAGTCTCGTCACGCCCGGCCTCGTCAACGGCCACGGTCACGCCGCGATGACCCTGCTCCGTGGCTACGCCGACGACAAGCCGCTTGACGCGTGGCTCCAGGAGGACATCTGGCCGACGGAGGCCGAACTCGGTCCGGAGGATATCGCCGCCGGCGCGCGGCTCGCGGCCGTCGAGATGATTCGCTCCGGCACGACCGCGTTCGCGGACATGTACTTCCACGTCCCCGAGTTGGTCGACGTAATCGACGAGACCGGGCTGCGCGCCCGCGTCGGCCACGGCGTCGTCACCGTCGGCAAGGACGAGGAAGCCGCTGCGGCCGACGTGGACGAGGCACTCGATATCGCCGCCGAGTACGACGGAGCCGCGGACGGTCGGGTCCGAACCGCCGTGATGCCACACGCACCCCACACCGTCGACACCGAGTCGCTCGAACGGCTCGTCGCCGGCGCAGACGAGCGCGACGTTCCCCTCCACTTCCACTTCAACGAGACCGAGTCGTACCTCGACCCCGACGGGACGGGCGAACGCCCCGGCGCGTACGCCGACCGCCTCGGCCTGCTGGACGACTCGTCGTGGGCCGCTCACGGCGTCCACCTGACCGGCGACGAAATCGACCGGCTCGCCGACACCGGGACGGCCGTCGTCCACTGTCCGGCCTCGAACATGAAACTCGCCTCCGGGCTCGCACCGGTCGAACGGCTGCGCGAGGCGGGCGTGACGGTCGCGCTCGGCACCGACGGCGCGGCTTCCAACAACGACCTCGACATGTTCGACGAGATGCGCGACGCCGCGATGGTCGGGAAGCTGGCCGCAGACGACGCGAGCGCCGTGCCCGCGAGCGCGGTCGTCGAGATGGCGACGCGGGCAGGGGCCGACGCGCTCGGGCTGCCGGGCGGGAGAATTGCGGAGGGCGAACCGGCCGACCTCGCGGTCGTCGACCTCTCGGGCGCGCATCTGACGCCGGAACACGACCTCGTGAGCCATCTCGCGTACGCCGCCCGCGGGAGCGACGTCCGCCACACCGTCTGTGACGGCGAGGTGTTGATGCGCGACGGGAAACTGTTGACGCTCGACCCCGCGGCCGTGAAACGCGAGGCGGACGAGCGCGCACGCGAGGCCGTCGAGCGGGCGTCGTGAGCCGCTTCGGTAGCGTTTAGGACGCCGCAGTGGTACGCGTAGTATGAGCACACCGACGACGGAGTACGACTCTATCCGGGCGCGTCTCGACGACCCCGAGACGGCCATCGAAGACGGCCACCGCAAAATCGAGTGGGCGCGCGAACACATGCCCATCCTGCACGAACTCCGCACGGAGTTCGAGCGCGACCAGCCGCTTGCCGGCGAGACGGTCGGCATGGCGATGCACGTCGAGGCGAAGACGGCCGCCCTGACCGAACTGCTCGCGGCCGGCGGCGCGGAAGTCGCCATCACGGGGTGTAATCCGCTCTCGACGCACGACGACGTGAGCGCGGCCCTCGACGCACAGGAGGGTATCACCTCCTACGCCGAGCGCGGCGTCGACGACGACGCCTACTACCGGGCCATCGAGGCCGTCATCGGCCACGAGCCGACCATCACCGTCGACGACGGGATGGACATGATTGCGGCCATCCACCAGGACTATCCGGACCTCATCGACACCATCGTCGGCGGCTGCGAGGAGACGACGACGGGCGTCCACCGACTCCGCGCGATGGACGAGGACGGGGAACTGCGCTACCCCGTCTTCGCCGTCAACGACACGCCGATGAAACGCCAGTTCGACAACGTCCACGGGACGGGCGAGGCGTCGCTGGCGAACATCGCCATGACGACGAACCTCTCTTACGCCGGTAAGACGGTCGTCGTCGCCGGCTACGGCGACTGCGGCCGCGGCGTCGCGAAGAAGGCGAAGGGCCAGAACGCCCACGTCATCGTCACGGAGGTCGACCCGCGGCGCGCGCTCGAAGCCCACATGGAGGGGTACGAGGTCACGAACATGACCGACGCCGCCAGCAGAGGCGACGTGTTCATCACCACGACCGGCAACCGCGACATCATCACCGACGACCACTTCCCCGAGATGAAAGACGGCGTCGTGCTCGCGAACGCCGGCCACTTCGACGTGGAGGTCAACCTCGACCAGCTCGAGGAGCTCGCCGTCGAGACGCGCGAGGCCCGCGAGGGCGTGAAGGCCTACGAACTCGCCGACGGTCGCCGCATCAACGTGCTCGCGGAGGGGCGACTCGTCAACCTCGCCAGCCCCGTCGCGCTCGGCCACCCGGTCGAGATTATGGACCAGAGCTTCGGCATCCAGGCCGTCGCCGTGCGCGAACTCGTGGAGAACGGCGACAGCTACGAGGCCGGCGTCCACGACGTGCCCGACGCCCTCGACCGCGAGGTCGCGGAGACGAAGCTCGACGCCGAAGGCATCAGCCTCGACACGCTCACCGACGAGCAGCGCGAGTACATGGGGTCGTGGGACCACGGAACCTGAACTCAGGAGCTGACCGCCTCGCCGGATTCGAAGGTCGCGCCGTTCACGAGGACGAACACGACCGTCAGGAGCATGCCGACGGTCGCGAGCGCGAGCGCCGCGCGACGCTGCTGGCCGGGCGTGGGGTCGAGTCGCTCACCCGCCCAGCCGGTCGTCACGACGGCTCCGAGCAGGAACGAGCCGCCGACCGCGAGGCTGTGAACTCCGCCCAGAATCGAGACGGGAATCACGAGCAGTCCGTAGACGGTCGCTAGCACACCGAGAATCGCGAGCGGGAGCGTCCCGGTGCCGACGGCGGGACGTGTCGTTATCGTACTCATCAGGCAGGTGACGCGACCCGTGAACATAACCGTTGTGTGACGCGAGATGGCGCGCGTGCCGACAGGTGTTTTAACCCGTTCCGTCGCTCGATTCCGGTATGGTCAACGTGAACGCGAAGGGTGACCGCCGCGAGCGCGAACTCGTCAATCTGCTAGACGAGAACGGCTTCGCGGTGATGCGGGCACCCGCTTCCGGTGCGGCCACCGACCGGGAACTCCCCGACGTGCTGGCCGGCGACGCCGAGTCCTTCTACGCCATCGAGGCGAAATCCTCCGGGGGCGACCCCATCTACCTCACCGGCGAGGAGGTGGAGGCGCTCGTCTACTTCTCGCGTAACTTCGGCGCGAAACCCCGCATCGCCGTCCGCTTCGACCGCGAGGACTGGTACTTCTTCCATCCGGGCGACCTCCACGTCACCGACGGCGGAAACTACCGCGTAAAGAAGGAGACCGCCCTCGCGGACGGAACGGACTTCGCGGAGCTGGTCGGCGACTCACAGAAGGTCACCCTCGACGAGGTGGCAGTCGAGACGCCCGACGACGAGCAGTTGGACGTGCTCCGGGCGGTCGAATCGGGCGCGCTCTCGGCGGAGGAGGCAGCCGAGATGCTGTAGCTTCCACCCGAAACAGAGGGGTCACGGCCGGTTCGAAGGGCTTTTGCGGCGACCGACGGAGTTCGGAGTATGGAACTCGACCGGGAGACAGTCGTCGAGGCGGGCGTCTCGACGGTGGCGGTCATACTGTTCGTCGCTGCGCTCGTCGGAGTCGGCAGCGCGAACGGCCGTGCGGACCTCACGGCCGTCGGCGGAAAGGGCATGCTCGCGGTGCTGTTCGGATTCATCCTCCTGATGACCGTCATCGGCGTCTTCCTCGACCGCCGGTAGTCTCGGGGACTTTAACCCGCCCGGCACGGACGATTTCGTATGAGCGAGGCCGACGCCGACGAACCAGCCAGCGCCCGCGGGCGCGAGGTCTGGATCGAGAAGTACCGCCCGGAGACCCTCGCGGACATCAAGGGCCACGAGAACATCACCGAACGCCTCCAGAGCTACATCAGCCGCGACGACCTCCCCCACCTGATGTTCGCGGGGCCGGCCGGCACCGGGAAGTGTGTCACCGGAGAGACACCGGTGTTAACGAACCACGGAGTCGAGCGGATGGAATCAATCGTCGGGGATGTCGATGGGTTCGGAGACGTACCGTCCGATACCGAAGTCGCGACCTTCACCGACAACGGGAACTTCGAGTACACTAATCCGTCTGCCGTCTTTGGGAAACAGACGACCGAGCTACGTCGAATCGAAACCCGTGACGGCGGCAGGATGACAGTTACCCCAGAACACAAGCTACTGGTCGCGTCGGCGGACGGACTCGAATGGATTCGCGCAGCAAACCTGTCTGCTGGTGACCGAATCGCGCGCCCACTCAACGCACCGATGCCAAACCCCGATGCGGAACTGAACTGGCTCACGGCGATGGACGGTGACCGAACGCTCGTGCACGTTACCGCCACATTCGCGAGAGAAAACGAGATACCGGATGCAGAGCAGTACACCGGAAATCGAAAGCAGGTCGCTGTAGGAATCAGTCGCGGGGACACGGTTTCGGAGTTAGCCGAAGAGACTGGACTTGCAGAGAAGACGGTTCAGCAGTACCGTCGTGAGACCGTATCGGCGGACCAGCCGAACACAGTGTGTTCGCTCTCGTATCTTCGCGAACTGAATGTGGGTCGTGGCCGTCTCAAGCAGGCTATTACTGGGATACAGTACGAAAGCGAGAACGGCCACCTATCTGATATCATTAAGCCAGCGTGGGAACTGACTCCAGCGCTCGCGCGATTCGTCGGGCTGGCGGTGAGTGAAGCCCGAATCGAGGGGGCACGGGTGAAGTTCTACAACACCGACGAGGGGCTACTCACGGCGTTCGAGAACGCCGCTGAGTCCGTGTTTGGGATAATACCAGAGGCTGGAGAACAGCAGGATGTTCCGTACCGAGAGCTTCGGAACCGGGCGCTAACACATCTACTGGAATCCTGTTTCACGCCGTTCCACACAGGAGACGAGCAGGCAGACGCGATAGGCACGACACTTGTTCGAGCACCGGCGGAGAGTCGGCGAGCGTTCCTTCAGGCGATGTTCGATGCCGAAGCACACGTTGCTCCGAACGGGGAAATCGAGTTGACACAGAAGGATGGCCGCACTATTACCCTGCTCTCGTATCTGCTCGCTGGAGAAGGTATCCCGAGCCGGCGAACCACCACTGACAAAACCGCCTCGAACGGAACAGGAGCCGAACGTGAGTATCACACACTGTACGTCTCAGGGGCTCCACATCTCCAGCAGTTTGAGAAGAAGATTGGATTCAGGATAGACAGAAAGGCCGAACAGTTAGCGGAAAACGCGGCACGAGCGTCGAATCCGAACCACGACACGATACCGACACAACACGCGGTCGATACTCTGTGTAACGGACTCAATCTGAGCAAGAAAGATCACATCGCGCCGGAGACCAATCCAGAGACACCAGGACGAAAGCGGTATCTCGACGGCGTCGATACGCTACTTGACGCGGCCACGGAGCGGTTGGACACTGCACAAGCAGCACTTGAGCGATTGACAGCACTCCAAACCGACATACAGGCAGCTGTTGGGACACCAACACAGTGGGTTCGTGAACGAAGTAAACTGGAGCCACTTGAAACAAGACGCGAGGTATCTGCCGACACTGGGGTCCGAAGCGACCGACTGTTAGAGTATGCTGACGGTCGGCGAACCCCGAACGCAGACCGGGCGGCAGAACTGCTCAACCGACTTGATGGAACCGATTCACAGGAGTTCGAGCAGATTCGAAGCGAACTCGACGATATCATCCACGCGCTCGGCGTCTCGTACGAGCAGGTGGCAGAAGGTACTGAGATGCGTGGAAACGGCATCAATAGCCTTCTCAGCGAAGGCAACGACCTCTCGTCGCTCACTCGGTTCGAAACCGTGAGCGAGCGGCTCAGGACCCTCGCCACGGAGATGTGTTCACGAGAGACGGTTGCCGCGCTCGATTCACTCCACCGGCTCACAGCAGGGACACTGTATTTCGACACAGTAGGAGAGGTCAAAACAGTCTCCGAGCCGCAACGAGTGTACGACCTCACGGTTCCCGAGACGCGCAACTACGTCGCAGGGGCCGTACCGACGGTGATGCACAACACGACTGCGGCGACGGCTATCGCGCGTGAACTCTACGGCGAGGACTGGCGCGAGAACTTCCTCGAACTCAACGCCTCCGACCAGCGCGGTATCGACGTGGTGCGCGACCGAATCAAGAGCTTCGCGCGCTCGTCGTTCGGCGGCTACGACTACCGCGTCATCTTCCTCGACGAGGCGGACGCGCTCACCTCCGACGCCCAGTCGGCACTCCGGCGGACGATGGAGCAGTTCTCCAACAACACCCGCTTCATCCTCTCGTGTAACTACTCCTCGCAGATTATCGACCCCATCCAGTCGCGGTGTGCCGTCTTCCGGTTCTCGCCGCTGGCCGACGAGGCCGTCGCCGCACAGGTCAGAGAAATCGCCGAGGCGGAGGGCATCGAAATCACCGAGGCGGGCGTGGACGCGCTCGTGTACGCGGCCGACGGCGACATGCGCAAAGCCATCAACGGGCTGCAGGCCGCCGCCGTCATGGACGACACCGTCGACGAGGAGGGCGTCTACGCCATCACCTCGACCGCCCGTCCGGAGGAAATCGAGGAGATCGTCGAACTCGCGCTCGGCGGGGATTTCCCGCAGGCGCGGGCGAAGCTCGACACGCTGCTCACCGAGGTGGGCATCGCCGGCGGCGACATCATCGACCAGCTCCACCGGTCGGTGTGGGAGTTCGACCTGCCGGACCGCGCGACCGTCGAACTGATGGACGAAATCGGCGAGGTCGATTACCGCATCACGGCCGGCGCAAACGAGCAGGTGCAACTGGAGGCGCTGTTAGCTTCCCTCGCGCTGGACGAGGAGTAGCATGAAAATCGGCTTCGTGGTGTGCACACGAAGCCGGCGGGAGCGTGTGACGAGTACTCCCATCGGTAGATACGTGACCCTGCTACAAGAGTCTCCGGTAACACCGGGGTAATCGAGCGACGAGGGCTGTACGGTCCGAAATCGGCGGGTGTGAACCTTCGGAATGCTTTTGCACAGTCGCCCGCTCGTGACGCTAATGAGCGATCTCACTGCGGAATACGAACTCGACTACTTCTACGAGAACGGGTTCACGCGGTCGGAGTGTGCGTCCTGTGGCGTCCACTTCTGGAGCCGCGACGAGGAGCGTGAGACCTGCGGCGAGCCGCCCTGCGAGCAGTACGACTTCATCGGCGACCCCGGCTTCGACGAGAGCTACACGCTCGAAGAGATGCGCGAGGCCTACCTCTCCTTCTTCGAGGAGCACGGCCACGAGCGCATCGAGCCGTATCCGGTCGCGGCGAACCGCTGGCGCGACGACGTGCTCTTAACGCAGGCGTCGATTTACGACTTCCAGCCGCTCGTCACCAGCGGGAAGACGCCGCCGCCGGCGAACCCCCTCACCATCTCACAGCCCTGCATCCGGATGCAGGACATCGACAACGTCGGCAAGACGGGCCGCCACACGATGGCCTTCGAGATGATGGCCCACCACGCGTTCAACGCGAAGGAGGAGGTCGGCGACGAGTACGCATACGAGGGCGAAGTGTACTGGAAGAGCGAGACGGTCGCCTACTGCGACGAGCTGTTCGAGTCGATGGGCGCGAACCTCGATGAGATCACGTACATCGAGGACCCGTGGGTCGGCGGCGGCAACGCCGGTCCGGCAATCGAAGTCATCTACAAGGGTGCCGAACTCGCGACGCTCGTCTTCATGAAGTACGAGCAGGACCCCGACGGCGAGTACGAACTGAAAGACGGCAACACGTACTCGGAGATGGACACCTACATCGTCGACACCGGCTACGGGTTAGAGCGGTGGACCTGGATGAGCCAAGGGACCCCGACGGTGTACGAGGCCATCTACCCCGAGAGCATCGACTTCCTGAAGGACAACGCCGGCATCGACCTCACCGAGGACGAACAGGAGCTCGTCCAGCGTGCAGCCACGCTCGCGGGCGGGATGGATATCGACGAGGCCGAGGACATGGAGACGGCCCGCGGCGACATCGCCGCGGAACTCGGCGTGGAGCGCGCCCGCCTCGAAGCGCTGATGGAGCCGCTGGAGACCATCTACGCGATTGCCGACCACGCCCGCACGCTGGCGTACATGTTCGGCGACGGCATCGTCCCCTCGAACGTCGGGACGGGCTATCTCGCACGGATGGTGCTCCGGCGGATGAAGCGGCTCACCGACACGGTCGGCGTCGACGCGCCCCTCGACGAACTCGTCGACATGCAGGCCGACCGGCTCGGCTACGAGAACCGCGACACGGTCCGCGATATCGTCCGGACTGAGGTGGAGAAGTACCGCGAGACGCTCGACCGCGGGAGCCGACAGGTCCAGCGGCTCGCCGAGGAGTACGCCGAAAGCGGCGAGCCGATTCCCCTCGACCGGGTCATCGAGCTGTACGACTCCCACGGCATCCAGCCGGATATGGTCGAGGAGATCGCCGAGGAGACCGGGGCGGACGTGGAGATTCCCGACGACTTCTACTCGCAGGTGGCAGACCGCCACGGCGGCGAGACGGCAGAGGAGGAGCCGGCGACCGAGGAGACCGAACGCGTCGCCGACCTGCCGGACACGGACAAGCTGTTCTACGAGGACCCCGAGCGGGCCTCCTTCGAGGCGGTCGTGCTCGACGTGCTCGACCGCGAGGAGGGGTACGACGTGGTGTTAGACCAGACGATGTTCTACCCGGAGGGCGGCGGCCAGCCGGCCGACACGGGGACGCTCGCCACCGACGACACCACCGTCGAGGTGGACGACGTACAGGAGGAGTCTGGCGTCGTGCTCCACCGCACCGACGAGGACCCCGGCAAGGGCGAGTTCGTGCGCGGCCACGTCGACATGACCCGCCGGAAGCGGCTGATGGCCCACCACACCGCGACCCACATCATCGGTCACGCCACCCGGACCGTGCTCGGCGAGCACATTCGACAGGCGGGCGCACAGAAGGGGACCGACTCCTCGCGGCTCGACGTGGCCCACTACGACCGCATCTCGCGGGAGGAAATCAAGCGCATCGAGCGGGTCGCCAACGACTACGTGCGCGACAACATCTCCGTCACCGACGAGTGGATTCACCGCAACGACGCCCAAGACGAGCACGGCTTCGACCTCTTCCAGGGCGGGATTCCGCCGGGCGAGGAGATTCGACTCGTCCACGTGGACGACGACGTACAGGCGTGTGCCGGCACCCACGTCGCCAGGACCGGCGACATCGGTCTCATCAAGGTACTCGCGACCGAGCGCGTCCAGGACGGGGTCGAGCGCATCCAGTTTGCGGCCGGCGACGCCGCGGTCGAGGCGACACAGGCGACCGAGGATGCTCTCTACGAGGCGGCCGACACGCTCGACGTGGAGCCGAGCGCCGTCCCCGAGACGGCAGAACGGTTCTTCACGGAGTGGAAACAGCGGGGCAAGCGCATCGACGAGCTGAAAGAGCAGCTCGCGGAGGTGCGGGCTGCCGGCGGCGGCGACGCCGAGACCGTCGAGGTCGGCGACACCGAGGCGGTCGTTCGGCGCATCGACGGCGACATCGACGAACTCCGGACGACGGCGAACGCGCTCGTCGCGGACGGGAAGGTCGCCGTCCTCGGCTCCGGGCAGGACAGCGCGACCTTCGTGGTCGGCGTTCCCGACGGTGTTCCCGTCAACGCCGGACGGCTGGTGAGTGAACTCGCCGGCCGCGTCGGCGGCGGCGGCGGCGGTCCGCCGGACTTCGCACAGGGTGGCGGTCCCGACGTCGAGGCGCTCGACGACGCGCTCGACGCCGTCCCCGAACTGCTCGAACAGCAGTTGGACGCGTAGCCGTGCCCCGGGCGCGACACGAGGGTATCGACCTCTACTACGAGCAGGTCGGCAGCGGCGACACCGTCGTCTTCCTCCCCGAGGCCGGACTGGGCGCGTGGTCGTGGGGGTGGCAACACGACGCCGTCGCCGGCCCGTTCGAGTCGCTCGTCGTCGACCCGCGCGGGACCGGCCGCTCCGACGCAGCCGACGACTACGCGGTCGAGACGCTGGCCGCCGACCTCGAAGCCGTGCTCCGGGACGCCGACGTACGCAGCGCCCACCTCGTCGGGCACGGACTCGGCGGAGCGGTCGCGTTGGCCTACGCCCGCGAGTACAACCGGGCGCGGAGTCTCGCGCTCGTGACGACACCCGCCGCCGGCGACGTGGTGGACACGGACGCCCTCGAACGGCTCTTCTCCGAGGAGTGGCCGTCGGTCGCCTTCTCCGAGTCGTACGTCGGGGTCGCGCCCCGCGACGAAATCGAGGGGTGGCGACGGCTGGACGATGCGGACGCCGACGCGCGCGAGCAGCTGTTTGCCGCCTACCGCGCGTTCGACCCCGGCGCGCTGTATGAGATTACCGTCCCGACGCTCGTGCTCGGGGCGCTCGATTCGCCGGTGGTTCCCGAACCGGCCTGTGAGACGCTCGCGCAGGGGCTTCCCCGCGGCGAGTACGAGCAGGTGGAGGGGCGACACCTCGCCCATCTCGAACACAGTCGCGCGGTGAACGACCGACTGCTGCAGTTTCTGGAGGAGTAGCAGGGAAACCGACTTTCGGGCGGGGCACGAACAGCGGGTATGACTCGGCCACGAATTGCACTGCTCAACACCGCCCACACCACACAGGACACCAGCCGGAACTTCCGGCGGGAACTCGACGCTGACCTCGTGGAGTTCCGACTCACCGACGGCGACCGCCCCGAGGGGTTCGAGTACGACGGATTCGTCGTCACCGGCTCCCGGTCGGCCGCCTACGACGACGACGAGTGGATACGGGCGACGAAGGCGTGGTGTCGGGGGGCCATCGACCGCGGCCTCCCCGGACTCGGCATCTGTTTCGGCCACCAGCTGCTCGCGGACGTGCTCGGCGGGCGCGTCGAGGCGATGGGCGAGTACGAACTCGGCTACCGGACGGTCAGCCGGGTCGCCGACGACCCGGTGCTGGAGGGGTTGGGCGATGAGTTCCTCGTGTTCACGACCCACTCCGACGTGGTGGTCGAACTCCCCGAGAGCGCGACGCTCATTCTGGAGAACGACTACGGGATTCACGGCTTCCGCGACGGCAACGTCGTCGGGATTCAGGCCCACCCCGAATACGACATCGACTCCGCGCGGATGGTGACGGAAGGGAAATCGCTCCCCGAGGAGCGAATCCAGTCCGTACTCGACGAGATTACGGAGGAGAACTACCGGCGCGCCTGCCGGTCGAAGCAGGTGTTCGAGAACTTCCTCGCGACCGTCAGGGAGCGCCAGCGGGCCTCGGCGTAGAAATCCGACGCGTTGTGGGGAAAGGAGTGTTTTTACCCCTCGACTTCTCATCCTCGTCCATGCTCGATTATGTCGATTTGGAGGCCGACCTCGACGCGGAGGAGCGACTCATCCGCGACACCGCCCGCGAGTTCGTCGAGGAGAAGGTCCGTCCCGACATCGGTGACCACTGGATAGCGGGGACCTTCCCGACGGAACTCATCGAGGAGATGGGCGAGCTCGGCTTCTACGCGCCGAATCTCGACGGCTACGACCTACCGAACGTCTCCGAGACGGCCTACGGCATCCTGATGCAGGAACTGGAGGCCTGCGACTCCGGACTTCGCTCGATGGCGTCCGTGCAGGGTGCCCTCGTCATGTATCCGATTCACTCCTACGGGAGCGAGGCGCAGAAGGACAAGTGGCTGGAGGCGATGGGTCGCGGCGAGAAGATCGGCTGTTTCGGCCTGACGGAGCCGAACCACGGCTCGAACCCCTCGGCGATGGAGACCCACGCCGAGGCCGACGGCGACGGCTACGTGCTCAACGGGACGAAGACGTGGATTACGAACTCGCCGCTGGCGGACGTGGCGGTCGTCTGGGCGAAAGACCACACCAGCGAGGATGATCCGGTGCGGGGCTTCCTCGTCGAGACGGACCGCGACGGCGTCGAGACGCCGAAAATCGACGAGAAGCTCTCGCTGCGTGCGTCCATCACGGGCCAGATCGAGCTCTCGAACGTCCACGTCCCCGAGGAGAACGTCCTGCCGGGCGTCGAGGGCATGAAGGGGCCACTCTCGTGTCTCACGCAGGCGCGATTTGGGATTGCGTGGGGCGCGGTCGGCGCGGCCCGCAACTGCTTCGAGACCGCCCGCGAGTACGCCACCGACCGCGACCAGTTCGGCAAGCCGATCGGCTCCTTCCAGCTCCAACAGGAGAAGCTCGCCGAGATGGCGACCCAGATTACCACCTCGCAGCTGCTCGTCCACCGGCTCACCGAACTCAAGGAGCGCGGTGACCTCCGACCGGAGCAGGTGTCGATGGCGAAGCGCAACAACGTCCGGATGGCGCGCGACCAGTCGCGCATCGCTCGCGAGATGCTCGGCGGGAACGGCATCACCGCCGACTACTCGCCGATGCGTCACATGGCGAATCTCGAAACCGTCTACACCTACGAGGGGACCCACGACATCCACTCGCTCATCATCGGCCACGACCTGACCGGGATTCCGGCCTTCCAGTAGAGTTGGCGAACAGGTGGCCCGTGGCCGGCGGCGACGGGCGGGCCACGCTCCCGCCGTGACCCGTCGACGCGACAGTTACGTCACGCGCGGATTGCTTCGGTTTCGGATTTGAACGTACGCCGTCGCGTTTGCGTGGAATTAAGCCGGCGGGTGCAAATTTTGCGACATGGAGACGCTACTGCTCGACCCCGACGACGTGTCGGCGGGCGCACACACTTCGGAGCTCATCGTGGCCGTCGAAGAGGCGTTCGCGGCCTACGAGCGCGGCGACATCAAGATGCCCGCGAAGTCGTACATCGACCTTCCGGAGTACAACGGCGACTTCCGGTCGATGCCGGCGTACATGAAAGCCGACGACTGGGACGCCGCCGGTATCAAGTGGGTGAACGTCCACCCGGACAACCCCGACGACTACGACCTACCGACCGTGCTCGGGACGATGATTTACTCGGACCCGACGAACGCCGTCCCGCTCGCCATCATGGACGGGACGACGCTGACGCGCAAGCGCACGGGCGCAGCGGCCGCCGTCGCGACCGACCACCTCGCCGTCGCAGACGCCTCGACGCTCGGCATCATCGGCGCGGGCGTCCAGTCGTACACCCAACTGGAGGCCATCAGCGAGGTGCGCGACATCGAGACGGTCGTCGTCTCGGACCTGCGCGAGGAAGCCGTCGAGCGGTTCATCGACCGCTTCGGCGACGAGTTCGACGTGCGCGAGGGGTCACCCGCGGAGGCCGCCGCCTGTGACATCCTCTCGACGGTGACGCCCGTCGAACACCCAATCGTTCCCGACGAGGCCGTCGGAAAGCACACCCACATCAACGCGATGGGAGCCGACGCGCCCGGCAAGCACGAAGTCGAGGACGCGCTCTTACAGCGGGCGACGCTCGTCATCGACGACTACGAGCAGTGTACCCACTCCGGAGAAATCAACGTCCCATGGTCGCAGGGACTGCTCGACGACGAAGATATCTACGGTGAGCTCGGTGCCATCGTGACCGACAAGCTCCCCGCCCGCGGCGAGGAGGGCGGCCCGACCGGCGTCACCGTCTTCGACTCGACCGGCCTCGCGATTCAGGACGTGGCCGCGGCCCACGTCGTCTACGAGCAGGCGACCGAGCGCGATATCGGCACACCGTTCCAGCTGGTCGACACGCGCGTTTAAGCAAGCAACTCTTTCATCGGCGGCAGGTCCCAGCCTCTCGACACCGCGAGCAGCCGCGTGCCGACCGTCACGACCACGCAGACGACGGTCGCCCCCCGGAGACCAAGACCCGTCACGGCGACGTAGCTTATCCCGCCGAGCACGGCGGGTATCGCGTAGATATCCTCAAGCAGGACGAACGGCGAGCGGTCAAGCAGCAGGTCGGTCAACGCGCCGCCGCCGACGGCGTTGATTGTCGCGACGGCGACGACACCGAACGCAGACAGTCCGGCGTCGGTGGCGACGATACTCCCCGTGGCGGCGAACGCGCCGAGGCCGGCGGCGTCGGCGAACTGCGTCGCCGGGTGTCTGTCCGGGTCGCTGATGACGAGCGCGAGGCCGACGGCGAGCGCGACGCCGAGCAGCCCGTAGCTGAGATTCGACGCCGTCTGCACGGACAGCGGGATTCGGTTGACGAGGATATCCCGTGTTGTCCCGCCCCCGAAGGCCGTGACCAGCCCGACGACCACGACGCCGAAGGGGTCGAAGCCGGCACGGATGCCCTTCGTCGCACCGACGAGGGCAAACGCCACCAGTCCGATTGCGTTGACGACGGCGAAGGCGGAGTCGACGACCACCTCACTCACCCCAGAACTGTTCGAGGCCGAACGAGAGCATATCCGGCGAGACCGGCTGGAACTCCTCGCGCTCGGGGCCGAGATACTCCCGGACCGAGTCCCACGAGTCGCGGGCGTACCGCGCGTCGAGCAGGACGCGCACGCCCACCTCCTCGGGACCGCGAATCACTCGTCCGATTGCCTGTCGCGCCTTCCGGACCGCCGGCACCGTCAGCGCCGTCTCGAACCCGTCGCCGAACTCGCGGTCGTAGGCCGTCCGCACCGCGCGCGTCCGCGGCGACGCCGTGTTCACGATTGGGACCCCACAGACGACGGCGGCGGCGAGTCGGTCGCCGCGATAATCGACTCCTTCGGTCAACGTTCCCCGCAGCGAGGTGACGAGCACCTTCCCCTCGCCGCGGAAGAACTCGGCCTTGAGCCGTTCGGTGGCGTCGTCGCCGCTGGACTCGTCGATGAGCACCTCCTTGTCGAGGGAGTCGAGCACGCCGGCGGCCCACTCAGCCTCGGCGTATGAGGGCATCCCGACGAGGACGTTGCCCGGCGACTGTGCCACCTCGCGGAGCGCGTTCGCGTACGCGCGGCGCGTCTCGTTCTGTGGCTCCGCTCCCGCGTCTGCCGGCGCGGTCGCCGGCGGAGAGCCGCGGTTGTCGTGGGTGAACTTCGGCACGTCGACGGCGAAGGAGGCGCGATTTGCTTCGGGGAAGCTCAGTCCGTACTCCCGCTGTTCGACGGGTCGGCCGTCCGCTGCGAGGTCGGCGAGTCCGGACACCTCCTCGAACACGTCGAGCGGGGCGAGGGTCGCGCTCATCAGGACGCCGCCGCCGAACTCGCCGAGTCGCTCGGCGATGGCGTCGCCGGGGACGCAGTTGTGGACGGCGAGCGCGGCGTTGTAGACACCCCGCCAGCCGTTGGTCGCGTCGGCGTCGGCGTACGTACGGTCGAGTTCGATTTCCCGGAAGTGGTCGGTGTGGTCGTTGCGGTACCACGCGCCGAGCACCCGGCCCGCACCCGGAGCGGCGCGGCGGGCGTCCTCGTCTTCGGCCTCGTCGAGGATGCGCCCGACGACCGCCCCGACCGTTTCGGCGCGCGACCAGACGGCGTCGGTGTAGCCCTCGGACTCGGCCCACTCCGTGATGGCGTCCACGCCGGGCTGTTCGGGGTCACGGAGGGGAATCTCCTCGTCGGGGAGGTCGGTCGGGTCCGCGCGCCAGCCGCGGTGTTCGGCGTCGAGATGCGACTCGACGCGGTCGGCGATTTCCTCGCGAAGGTCGCGGATGAACTCACGGAGGGTCGCGAGTTCGTCGACGGACACGTCGCTCTCTTCGAGTTCGGCGCGAATCAGGTCACGCGCCTCCGACAGCCCGGCCGTCGTGCGTTCACCCTGCTTTCCGTCGAGGGTGAGCGGCTGGAGGACGCGCGCGAGTTCGCTCTCGGCGTCGCGCAGGGTGGCGTCGCCGACGCGCTCGGAGACCAAGTCCCGGACGCGGGGTTCGAGCATGTGCGCCTCGTCGCAGACGACGAACGTCGAGTCGTCTAAGAGCGCGCCCGTGAAGGAACCGACCGTCGTCGGGTCGAAGGCGTGGTAGTAGTTGCCGATGACGACCTCCGCGTGTCCCAAGATTGCGCCCATCATCGAGTGGGGACAGGTGCCGTGGCTCGCGGAGAGACGCACGAGGTCGTCGCGCTCGATGAGTCCCTCGTCGGTGAAGTCGAACGGGACGGCCTCGGCGGGGTCACCCTCCTCGGGCAGGTCGTCGAGATACTGGGCGTAGAAGGGACAGTACTCCACGCCGCCGTCGGTCTCGACCGTGTCGGGGGGATACGGCGTCGGCTCGCCGAGCACCTCCATGAACTGCGCGGGCGTGTCGGTACCGGAGTCCGCGAGCCCGACCTGCTGGCTCCGGGCGCGGCTGGCGAGCGAGCCGGCTGTCGTCTCGTCAGTCAGCCCGCGGGTGCGGTCGCGCAGCCCCTCACACCGGTCGTAGACGTTCGTATCGTCGATACCCGCCCGCGATTCGATGTTGTACGGGCACACGTCGGCCTTGCCGACGAGCGTCATCGCGGTGACGGGGTCGTAGTCGGCGGGCAGATTCTCGTTGAGCGTCCGGAGGTCGGTTTCGAACTGCCGTAGCTGCTGTTTGACGCTCGTGAGGACGACGACGCGCTCGTAGTCGGAGTCGGGGTCGCGGGTGAGGTGGATGCCGGCGGTGAGGGCGAGCATCGTCTTGCCCGTGCCGCAGGCCCCTTCCAGCGAGAGGAAGCCTGAATCGCGGGCGACGCTAACGGCGGCGTCGATGCCGTCTTCCTGTTCGGAGTACGGCTCGTCGTGGCCGAAGATGTCCCGCCAGTCGTCGCGCGTCACGGTCGCCTCGTCGTCTGGTCTGGCCACGGATGTGTAGTGGTCACGGCTTCGGACAAAAACCTCCTCACCGTCGCCGCGGCGATTCGACGTCGATGTCCAGCTCCTCGAGCACGGGCCGCATCTCCTCGCGCTTCTCCTGGTGCTCTTCTAAGAACTCGGCCATGAGTTCGGCGGCCTGCTCCTTGCAGCCGCCACAGAGCCGCTCGCCGCCGACACACTCCTCGTACACCTCCGTCGCGAACTCGTCGTCCTCGCCGGCCAGCAGGTAGGTGTACAGCTCGTAGACGGGACACTCGTCGGCTTTTCCGCCGAGTTCACGCTGCTTTTCGGCGCTGGTGCGCCCGCCCGTCGTCGCGGATTTCACCTTCTCGTAGCCGTCCTCCGGGTCGTCGAGCAGGCTGATGTGGGAGGCCGGAATCGAGGAGGACATCTTCCCGCCGGTCAGCCCGGTCATGAACCGATTGTAAATCGAGGAGGGGGCGATGAAGCCGTAGCCGCCGTGGTCGAGTTCCACCTCGCGGGCGAGCTCCTCGGCGGCGTCGGCGTCGAGGTCGAAGGTGTCGATATGGCCCTCGAAGACGCGTTTCTCCCCGTCGATGGCCTCGATGAGCGCCTCGAAGGCCTCGTCGGTGGCGTTGCGATTGAGGAACCGGACGCGGGGGCGAATCGGCTCCTTGCCCGCGTTGTCGAGTTTGGGGAGGACGCTCGTGCCGGCCTCGTCGGCGTGGTGTTCGCGGAGATAGTCGGCGGCGTCCTCACACCGGATATCGTCGTCCTCGATGGCGTCGTAGGCCGCGCGGATGAGCACGCGCTCTGCGGGGTCGGCCTCGAAGCTGGCGTACGCCTCCGTCACGCCGAAGTAGCGGGTCCGGTCCGCGAGGTCGCGCGCAAACCGCATGTGGGGGTCCTGGTCCGGGCCGACCGGGATGACGGTCGGCTTCGGCTCGTCGAGTTGCGGGTAGAGGATGTCGGCCATCTGGGTGACGACCGACTGCATGTGTGAGATGTTGGTCTCGCCGTCGAAGCCGTACAGCGCCTGCATCTCCGAGAAGTTCGCTTCCGCACCCAACTCGAAGGCGAGGTTCTGGAGCCGCTCGTTGCCCGACTGTCGATAAATCTCGCCGTCCTCGGGGTCGAAGCCGAGCGCGAGCAGCGAGAGCAGATACTCCTCGGTGTGGCGGTCGATTTCCGCCCACGAGAGCCCGCGGGCGGAATTGGCTTCGAGGTCGGCCACCAGCGCGTAGGCGTCGCCGCCCTGCTGTTGGTGGTAGATGATCTCCTCGATCATCAGCTTGTGACCGATGTGTGGGTCGCCGGTGGGCATCCACCCCGAGAGGACGGCGAAGGGGTCGTCGTTGGCCATCGCGTCGGCAATCGGGCCGTAGTCGCGGTGGCCGAAGACGACGCCCCGGCGCATCAGGTAGTGGGGGTTGGGCACCTGCGGGAGCACGTCGTCGAACTCCTCGATGCCGAACTGCTCGAACAGCTTTCGGTAGTCGTCGACGCTCGCGGACCCCCACGGATCGAGGGTCACGTCGTCGGCACCGGCTGCACTCCCGCCGTCGGGCATCGCCCGCCCTCCGTCGTGGTCGTCGTCGGACCACTCGCTTCCGTCGGAGTTCGTCCGACGAGCCTCGTGGTCGCTTCCCGACCACTCACTCCCGTCCGATAACACGTTCTCGCGGGACGGAAGCGACTCACCCTCGTCGTGGTCGTCGTTCATACATCGACCTCGGCGGTTCGGACAAAAAGCGGTTCGTTCGCGTGCACTCGTTCACACGCGGGGACAAGAGCCAAATACGGGTCAGGGCGTGAGCCGCTGGACCGAGAGCCACGCCACCTCGCCGTTGGGGTCCACGTCGGAGCCGTGGCTGGTGCCGTCGGTGAGGGCGAACACCATCTCCTTGCGGACGCCGTGGGCGAGTCGCACGTCAAGCGAGAGGTCGCGGGGGGCGAAGGTGTGTCCGTCCGGGAGCACGCGGACGAGCCGCTCGGAGTGCCCGAGGTCGTCGACGGACGAGACGTCCGCGTAGGTGCGGAAATCCGCGCCGAACTTGAATCCCGTCTTGGGGACGATACCGCGGGCACGGAGCGCGGTGTAGACGGTGAGCCGGCGGTCGAAGCGGTCGCCTTCCGTCTCGCGTCCCAGTTCGAGGACGGCCTCGCGTCCGCCCGGAAACGAGAGGACGCCCTGCTCTGCGAGGTACGCGGCCTCGACGAGCGAGAGCTGGATGGCGGTGCGGTCGTCGTCCAGCGGCTGCCCGTAGAAGCCCTGCGCGTAGAGCCACTCCGGAGGTTCCCAGACGGCGACGCGGTCGTCGAGGAGCGCGGCCTCGATGCCGTGTTCGGTGTGGTCGGTCGCGGTACCGGACACTTCCGGCACGCTCGTCTCCAGATACGTCAGCTCGGACTCCTCGTCGACGACCGCGAGCACCACGTCGCCGAGGTCGGCGGCGGGGACGGTCTCGCGCTCGGCGACGACGCGGACGCGGTACTCGACGGCGTCGTCCCACGGTCCCTTGCCCCGGGGGTAGACGACGAAGTCGATGCCGTCGGCGTCGTCGGCCCAGCCGTCGCGGGCGGGCGTGAGATAGAAGCCGCGGTCGCGGAGGTCCTTGTAGACGAGAAACCGGGAGGCGAGACCGCCCTCGGCCTCGAAGAACTCCCGAAACCCCATCCCCTCGACGGCGTCGAGGTCGCCGCGAAAGAGGAGGTGGGCGGCTTCGACGCGCGAGAGGTGGAGTTCACCGTCGACAGGGTGGCCGTAGCCGCGAGCGTCGTAGAACTGCTCGCGGCCGGCGTGGCCGACCTGCACCGTATCGCCCTCGACGTGTGCCTGCATACCTGGCCCACAGACGCGCCCCGTCAAAAACCTACGGAGACGCGCATGCGGCGTCGAGACACCGACCGTCGACGGTCGGCAGCCCGCAGTCGCAGACGCCGTCACACACCTCGTTCGGGAGCGGGACCGACACGTCACAGTCGGGGTAGCCGTCACACCCGAGCAGGAGTCCGCCCGCCCGAACGACGCGCATGTCTCGCCCGCAGTCGGGACAGTCGAACTGTCCGTCGAGTTCCGCCTCGATTGCGGCGTCGAGTGGCTCGCAGGCGCGGTCGGCACACACCTCGACGGTGACGCCCCGCGTCACCTCGATACGCGGTAGCCCACACGCGCAGGCGTCATCGAGGACGGTCGCGCCCGCAGGTAGGGCGTGCTCGCGGTCGCAGTCCGTGCACGCGAGCCGCCCAGAGCGCTCGACCAGCGCGCCGGTGCAGTCGGGACACGGGCCGGCGGCCTCCCCGGCGGGCGAGACGGGAATCCGCACGTCGACGCTGGTCTCGTGGAAGGTGACGCGCAGGCGGTCGTCGCCGTCGCGAGCCTCGACCGTCGGCGGGGAGCCGACCGCCATCGAGGTGTCCGGACGGGTGAGCCACGCGACGGGGCGGTACCCCGCGGCGTCGTGGACGAGAAGGGTGTCGTCGGGCTTGCGCAGACAGACGACGCGGCCGCGCTTCTCGTAGGAGCGGTTGCCGTCGAACGTCGTCGTGCAGTCGCCGGCCAGCAGGTGTGCGTGCATGGGGCCGGTGGCGCGGCATCATATATCAACCGTCGCCGACGAGCCGCTCCTTCTGGCGGCGCGAGAGCTGTTTGATTTCGTACTCGCGGGACATGGCCGCGCCCTTGGTGTCGAACGCCTCGGTGTGGCGGAGTTCGACCGGCGTGCGCCCGCGGGTGTACTTGCTCCCCTCGCCGGCGTCGTGTTCGGCGACCCGCCGCTGTACGTCGGTCGTGTAGCCGGTGTAGAAGCTCCCGTCGGCACACTCGATGACGTAGACGTAGTGTGGTGTCGTCACTGGCCGGTCTAAGAGGGCACCCCCGTTAGTTTGGGGGCAGTACGACGCCGTCAGATTTGCGACTGAAACGCACGTTCCTGTGAAACCTCGGCGATGCCTGCGTTCGCCGAGCAGTTGGGACAGGCGCGGAGCGCGCCGTTGTCGTCGGTGAAGACGCGGGCGAATCGCTCCGAGACGTGCGCGTCACAGTGGTCACACGTTGGCATGGTCACCCGACGCGGAGGAAGCCGCATCGGTATTAAGACTGTGGGGTCGAGCACTCATATACCCTCGCTCGGCGGTCATCGAACTGACCGTTCATTCGGTTCGTGCTCGGTCGATTGCACGAGCGATAAGCCCCGCCTGTGCTCCGGCGACGAATCCCGCATCGATGTTGACGACGGACAGCGGGGTACACGACTGTAACATCCCGTCGAGGGCCGCTTCGCCCTCGCCAGCGTGCCCGTAGCCGTTTGATACCGGGAGTCCGATGACCGGCGCGTCGACGAGACCCGCGGTGACCGTCGGAAGCGCGCCCTCTCTGCCGGCGGCGACGACGAGTACGTCCGACTCGCGAATGCGGTCGAGCTGGTCGAACAGCCGGTGGATGCCGGCGACGCCCACGTCGTCGACGCGGTCGATGGTCGCCCCCATCTCGCCGGCGACGACGGCGGTCTCGCCGGCGGGAATCGCGTCGGACGTGCCCGCGGTGACGACCCCGACGGTCGCGTCGAGGGTCGGGGGGTCGTAGTCGGACGCGTGGACGACGACGGTCCGGGCGCGGGCGTCGTGGTCGACGGTCGCGTCGGGAACCTCGTCGCCGACCGCGCGGTCGATGGCGTCGGCCGTCTCGTCGTCGAGTCGGGTGACGAGCGCGTGGCCCGTCGCGTCCACGGCGTCGAGCGCGAGCGCGACGATTTCGGCGGTCGTCTTCCCGTCCGCGAGGATACCTTCGGGGATGCCGGTGCGGCTGGTGCGGGCGGCGTCGAAGCGACCGCCGTCGCCGGTCGCGTAGCCGCGCAGTCGGCTCTCTGCGGCCGCGGGCGAGCAGTCGCCCGCCGCCACGCGTTCGAGGAGTTCGCGCATAACCGTCGTTCGGGACGGGGGGTTACGGACCTGTCGTCGTTATCAGAGGGTTCTGCCTGATTCTACAGCGGAAAACGGGGGTGTGACGGCCCCTACCGCCAACGAATCAGGAAAGTATATAAGTCGGCTCGAAGTACGCCGTGGTGTAATGGCAGACCTAATCGTCAAGGCCGCAGTGAAGGACGAACTCGATGAGATGAACGTCGCCTCCGACTTCTACGAGGCACTCGACGCGGAAGTCGAGGAGCTGCTCGAGGACGCAGCGCGACGCGCCGACGCGAACGACCGGAAGACGGTCCAGCCGCGCGACCTCTGATAACGGCTCCCCGCGTTTCCATTCTTTCGACGCTACTCCGACAGCGGCGGCGCTCGCCGTTCGACGCCGTCCGCGCGCCCGACGAACACCGCGTCGGCCAGCCCGACGAACAGCCCGTGCTCGACGACGCCCGGAATCGCCGACAGCGTCGCGGCCAACGGTTCAGGGTCGATGGCCTCGAACGCGCAGTCGAAGACGAGGTTTCCGTTGTCCGTGACGACGGGACCGTCCTTGCGTTCTGCGGCCCGGAGCGTCGGCTCGCCGCCGGCCTCGCGAATCGCCGCCGCGACCGGCGCGCGCGCGTCCGGCAGGAACTCGACCGGCACCGGTCCGGCGAGCGCGTCGGTTAGCTTCGAGTCGTCGGCGACGACGAGCAAGCGGTCGGCCGCGCTGGCGACGTATTTCTCGCGGGCGTGGGCCGCGCCCCCGCCCTTCACGAGGTCGAAGCCCGCGACCTCGTCGGCCCCGTCGATGGCCACGTCGGGCGTCGCCTCGTCCAGCGTCGTCAGCGGAATCCCGACCTCGCGAGCGAGGTCGCGCGACTGGAACGAGGTCGGTACCCCCCGAATGTCGAGCCCCGAATCGACCGCCCGCCCGAGCGCGCGAATCGCGTGAGCGGCGGTGCTCCCGGTGCCGAGTCCGACGACCTCGCCGTCGGTCACGCGGTCGGCGGCCGCCTCGCCGGCCCGTCGTTTCGCCTCGTTCGAGCCACCCGTCCGTTTCATGTCGAGTCGTCCACCCGCATCCGTGGAAAAGCCTCGGATAGTTCCTGTCGCCGTCGATACAGAATCACGCGTCAGGAACGACTCTTTGTGCTCGCGGCCGTCTACTCGCACATGACGCGGACACTCCTACTTGCTGGCGTGGGCGAGCGAATCGGTGCCGGGGTCGCGCGGCGGTTCGGTGCGGCCGGCTGGCAGGTGGCGCTCGTCTCGCGGTCCGGAGCCGAGGAACTGGCGGACGACCTCGATTCGGCCGTCTCGATTCGGGCCGACATCACCGACGAGGGCGAGGTGAACCGGGCGGTCGCGGAGACGCGGGAGGCGTTCGGAAGCGTCGACTGTCTCGTCTGTAACGCCAGCGGCGGGGGCGGCAACCCCATCGAGTCGGCCGACGCCGCGACGCTCGAACGGCTGTGGCAGGTTCGGACGCTCGGCACCTTCCGCCTCGTGCAGGCGTGTCTGGATGACCTCCGCGACGGCGGGACGGTGCTCGTCTCGGGCACCACCTACGCGAGCGAACCGGCTCCCGAGCAGGTGGAGTGGGCCAGCGCCGCGCCCGCGACCCGCGGATTGTCTCGGACCCTTGACGCCGCAGTCGAGGGAGTGCAGGTGACCTACGTCGAGATTGCGACGGCGGTGCGACCCCCGGACAGCGACTTCCCCGGCGCGGTCGGGAGCGACGACCTCGCCGACCGGTATCTCGAACTCGCGGAGGCGTCGGGCGCGGTCCCGACTCGGGTGCGGCTGGACACCCAGTAGTTTTGTCGCGGGCCACGAAGCGGAGCCATGTTCGGAACGAGCGGAATTCGCGGGCCGGTCGGGGAGACGGTGACGGCGGCGGTCGCACTCGACGTGGGACGCGCGCTCGGAGCGCACCTCCGGACGCGCGGCGACCCCCGCCGCGTCGTCGTCGGCCGGGACCCCCGAGAGTCGGGCACGCTCCTCGTCGATGCGCTCGCCGCGGGCCTGCGCGAGACGGGCGTCGACGTGCTGGACGCCGGCGTCGCGGCGACCCCGACCGTCGCGCGGGCCGTCGGCCCGATGGACGCCGGCGCAGGTGTCGTCGTCACCGCGAGTCACAACCCCGCACCCGACAACGGCATCAAGCTGTGGCAGCCGTCGGGACAGGCGTTCGACGCCGACCGCAGGGACGACATCGAGCGCCGCGTCACCGCGAGCGACTGGGACCTCGAAGCGTGGGACGGACTCGGCTCGCGGACGACGGTCGAGGCGACGACAGCTCACCGAGAGCGACTGGTCGAAGCGACCGCCCCCCTCGCCGAGCAGGTGGTCGTCGACCTCGGGAACGGGGCCGGCGGCGTCACCGTCGACGCGCTCACCGACCTCGGCTGTGCGGTCGAGACGCTGAACGCCCAGCCGGACGGAAGCTTTCCGGGACGACCCTCCGAGCCGACGGCAGCGAACTGCGAGTCGCTGGCCACGCTCGTCCGCGAGTCGGACGCGACGGTCGGGGTTGCTCACGACGGCGACGCCGACCGGCTGCGCGCCGTGGCTGGCGACGGGACCTACCTCTCGGGCGACGTGACGCTGGCGCTGTTTGCGGCCGACGCCGCGAGCGCGGGCGACCGGGTCGCCGTGCCCGTCGACACGAGTCTCGCCGTCGAGGAGTATCTCGCCGAGCGCGGCGTCGGTGTCGAGCGCACGCCCGTCGGTGACACGTACGTCGCGGCGGCGGCGACAGCCCCGGACGTGGCCTTCGGCGGCGAGCCGTCGGGCGCGTGGATTTGGCCGGACGAGACCCTGTGTCCCGACGGTCCCTACGCGGCCTGTCGGCTGGTCGCGCTGGCAAGCGAGCGTCCGCTCGCCGAGCGCGCGAGCGAGATACCGACCTACCCAATCGAGCGGGGGAGCCGCACGGTCGAGGGGAAGACGGCGGTGATGGAGCGGGTGCGCGAGCGGCTGCTCGCGGCGTACGACGAATCGCGCGTCTCGACGCTCGACGGGGTGCGCGTCGAGACGGACGACGGGTGGTTCCTGCTCCGGGCGAGCGGGACCCAGCCGCTGGTCCGGGTGACGGCCGAGGCCCGCGAGAAAGAGCGGGCCGCGGCGCTGTTCGAGGAAGCGAGCGAGTACGTAGAAACCGCGAGCGGGCGTTAGGTTCGCCGGGTCGAGCGGGCCTGCCGCACGTCTGCGCCGTCGCGAATCTTGTCCTCACACTGCGGACAGACGCGCGGGGCGTCGACGCCGTTCGGTGTGAACACACGAGCGTACGCTGCCGTCACGAACGAACTGCAGTTCTGGCATTCCGGCATGTGTGTAAACGAACAGCACAGTTCATAATAACGGTACTGTGTCAACTGGTACCACGATTCGTGGACGGCGGGACGACGGTTCCGGTCGTTTCACCGTATTTTATCACCGATGACACAACGTTCATAGCTCGGTAGCCCCGTTTTGATGTATGAACGAGTCTGTGGTGGGGAGGCTCACGGACCAAGCGACGTTCGCGGCGGCGGCGCAGGACCCCGGAACCCCGGAGTGGGTGCGAAATCACTGGGAGACGTTCGAGGAGAGCATGACCGGCGAGGTCGACGGCTCGCCGTTCCCGTGTTTCTTCGGCGCGGAGTCGGTCCGCCAGGGCGACCCGCTGTACACGGCCGTCGGGTCGATGTCCGACCCGGACGCGCTCCGGCAGTTGGGAACGACGCTGCTGGAGTATCTCGACACGTGGGAAAATCACAGCGACCGGGCCTCGCTCGTCGCCGTGTTCCGCCCGCCCGCAGAGCCGTGGACCGAACGCGAGTACCACGAGGCGCTGTGGAACATCCTCCAGTTCCTCCACGTCCACGACCCGGAGCCGTGGCCGACAGGGATTCCGACCGACACCGATCACCCGGAGTGGGAGTTCTCCTTCGGCGGCGAGCCGATGTTTCCGACCTGTCGGGCCCCCTTCTACGAGGAGCGCCAGAGCCGCTACTGTCCGGTCGGACTCGAAATCACGTTCCAGCCGCGCGCGCTGTTCGAGAAGCTGAACGTGACCGCAGACCACCCGACCGGCGAGCAGGCGCGTGAACTCATCCAGCGCCGACTCGAGGAGTACGACGGCGTCGCCCCCCACCGGTTCCTCGGCGACTGGGGCGTCGAGGGCGACCGCGAGTGGCACCAGTATATGCTCCCGGACGACGAGTCGCTCGCCCCCGATTCCCCGCCGATTCACATCACGCGCGACCACCCGAAAGGCGAGCCAATCGAGCGCCCGGAGCGGGAGCTACTCGCATGAGCGTCCTGTTGCTCGTCGACCTCCAGACCGGCTTCGACGAGCCGCGGTGGGGCGAGCGCAACAACCCCGACGCCGAGGCGCGCGCTCGCGAGCTGCTGACCGCGTGGCGCGAGCGCGGCGACCCCGTCGTCCACGCTCGCCACGACTCGACGGAACCGGACTCACCGCTTCGTAGCGATGCCTCGGGCTTCGCGTGGAAGGAGGGATTCGAACCCGAGGGCGAACACGTCGTCACCAAGCAGGCCAACAGCGCGTTCATCGGGACCGGGCTGGCCGAGTGGCTCCGCGAGCACGACGAGGAGTCCATCGTCATCGTCGGGCTGACGACCGACCACTGCGTCTCCACGACGGCCCGGATGGGGGAGAATCTCGGCTTCGACGTGCGGGTCGTGCGCGACGCGACGGCGACCCACGAGCGCGACCTCGACGGCGAGCGGTTCGACCCCGAGACGGTTCACCGGACCGCACTCGCACAGCTCTCGGGTGAGTTCGCAGACGTCGTGACGACCGAGTCGCTACTCCAGCCGCTCTAAGACGGCCTCGGCGTCGTAGGACGAGGAGAGTTCCCGCGAGCGACCGCGTCCCTCCACCTCGGCGTACTCGGCGTCGATGAGACCGAGCTGGTCGAGTTTGTTGATAATCTCGGAGTAGCGGGTGTAGCCGAGGTCGGTGGCGTCGTGGAAGGGGTCGTACACGTCGCCGGCGCGCTTCCCGTCGTGTTCCGCGAGCGTGCGGAGGAACGCCTGTTCGGACTCCGAGAGCCCGCGCAGATGTCGCGAGAGGTGGACGTGTTTCGCCTTCTCGTACGCTTTCTCCACGTCCTCGACGCTCACCTCAGTGGAGCCGCGCATCTCGGCGTTGAGCCCGGCCCGCCGGAGGAGGTCGATACCCACCCGGAGGTCGCCCCCGGAGTCGGCGGTGCGTTCCGCGACGGCATCGAGAATCTGTGGACCGACCGCTCCGTCCACGAAGCCGCGTTCGACGCGCTCGCGAAGGATATCGACGATTTCCCGCTCGCCGTAGGTGTTGAAGTACACCTCCTCGGGCCGGAACACCGACTGGACGCGCCCGTCGAGGTCGGCGATTACGTCCAAATCGAGGTCGGAGGAGACGACGACGACGCCGATTTTCGCGCCCGACTGCGCTTCGTGAGCGCGCAACAGCGAGTAGAGCGTCTCGGAGGCCTCGTTCTCGTAGAAGAGGTAGTTCACGTCGTCTAACGCGACGACGAGCACCTCGTCGTCCTCGACCAGTCGCTCGGTGATCTGGCCGAACAGCTTCTTGAACGAGATGCCCGAGGTCGGCGGCTCGTAGTCGAACAGCCCCTCGAAGACCCGCGAGAAGACGGAGTAGCGGGTCGCGTCCACCTGACAGTTGACCCGCACCGTCTGCACGTCCGAGACGCCCGCGAGTTCGTCGAACAGCTTCTGGACGGCGGTCGTCTTCCCCGTGCCCGGGGGACCGCGCGCGAGGACGTTCAGGGGGCGCGAGCCGCGGACGGCGGGCCGGAGCGCGTACTTCAGCGTCTCCATCTGCTCGCCGCGGTGTTGGAACGTCTCCGGGACGTACTCGAAATCGAAGACCGTCTCGTCGCGGAATACGGACTCGTCCCACCCGAGCATATCCCCGCTCATTCTACTTTCACCTCGCTACCCGGACATGATAAAGCTGTGGGCGGAGCGGGGAGTCGGTTCGCCGTCGCTGTGGCAGTCACTCGAACTTGTCCAGTAGGTCGTCGTAGAACATCTCACCCGAATCCTCCGCTAATTTCTCGACGATCAGCTCCGGGGTCGAGCGCGCGAGCTTGTTCTTGACGGGCGAGCGATTCACGCGGAGTTCCCCGTCCTCCAAGCCGACGGCCTCGATACCGTCGACCTGTACGTCGAACGCGCAGGCGTCGCGAATCTCGCCCGCGAGGTGGGAGACGAAGACGGCAGTCGAATCCGACTCGTGGAGCGCTTCGAGGATGCCGGCGATGATGAGCGCGCTCGCACCCGGCTCGGTGATGGATTCGAGTTCGTCCACGAGCACGAGGCGGGTGGCGTCGCCCGTCGCGAGGTCGCCGAACTCCCGGAGCGTGGACTCGAAGGCTCCCGCATCGAGGGTCCCCTGCGACTTGGCCTGATAGTGGAGCGCCTCGAACTGCTCGATTCGGACCTCGTCGGCGGGCACGGGCATCCCCATGTGTGCGAGCACGGCTACGAGCCCGACCAAATCGAGCGTCGAGGTCTTGCCGCCGGAATTGACACCCGAGAGCAGCGCGACCCCGCCGACGGCGTAATCGACCGGCTCCACGTCCTCGAAGGCCACGTCGAGCAGGGGCGACCGACCGCCCTCGATGGCGACGCCGGAGCCACCCATCTCGGCGACGGTGCAGTCGTACCGGTCCGCGAAGCGGGCGACCGCGAGTTCCACGTCGAGTTCGAGCGCGGCGTCCACGAGGTCGGCGGCCGGCTCACGGAGGTCGGCCAACTGCTCGGCGAGCTCCTGTTTGAGCCGGGTGGCGCGGCGGTCACGCTCGGCGGTGAGCTCCTCACGGAGTTTGCTCACGACGCGCTCGTCGTGCTCGACGGGGAAGGTGGGGTCGTCGGGGAAGGCGGTGCGGGCGCGGGCGGCGTGGTCAGAGAGCGAGAGGGTTTCGACCAGTTGGTCGCGGGCGGCCTCGATGGCGTCGCTGTACTCGTCGGCGAGTTCGCGGTCAAGCAAGGAGTCGACGCCGGCACCGCGTTCGACAAGCGAGAGCAAGTCCCCACCCTCGATGGTCACGTCCCGCTCCTCAATGGCCTCGCGGAGGCGGTCGTTGGCGGTGTTTTCGGCCATCGAGACGGCGGCGTCGAGGTCGTCGACGGCGACGGAGAGCCGGTCGAGTTCGTCGTCGTCGGCGACGGTCCCCTCCTCGGTGAGTCGCGAGAGGGCATCCTCGACGGTGTCGGTGTCGAGGGGCGCGTCGATGCCGGCGGCGTCGTGGACGCGTGCCGCAGCCCGGACGGAGTCGCGGTTGCGGGCGAAGAAGGCGAGTGCACGCTCGGGGACGACCGAGACGGGGTCGTCGAACGCGTCGGGTTCGACGCGCACGTCACCCTCCACCTCGATGCCGGCGAACGACTCGTCGAGCGCGATAACGGTCGCGTAGCCGCGCGCGAGTTCCGCTAAGTCGCGGGCGTCGTCAACGAGTTCGACGGAGAGTTCGGGGAAGGCGTCGCTCGCTCGCGAGTAGGTCTCGGCGTCGCTGGTGGCGAGACAGCGGTCACGCACGCGCACGTCACGCGGCTCTGCGAGCGGCGTCACGTCGGCGAGGGCGTCGGCCACCTCGGGTGTGGGGTCGCGGGCGAGCGCGCGGTCGGTGAACTCCCGGGTCTCGGCGAGGCGGCTCTCGCTCGCCGATGGGTAGAACGTTTCCAACCGCTTGGCGGCGTAGTCGGTGACGGTTTCGGCCTGCAACAGGGCGAGCGCGTCGTCGTAGAGTTCGCGGGCGCGGTCGGTTGCCAGGAAGTCGTCGGCGTCGCCGTGGCGGGCGCGGATGGCACCTCTGGCGATGCGGGCGGCCTGCCCCTCCGAGACCTGTGGTGCGCGGGCGATTGCGGCCACGTCGCCGCGTTCGAGGGCGGCTTCGGCGTCGTCGAGTTCGCGGAGCCGCGCGGCGGTCTTCGCTCCGACGCCGGGAACCGATTCCAACTCCATTGGCGGGTGTGACGGCCCCCGCGAGAAAAACCCTTAGTCCTCGTGGGCGTCCGTGCCGGGACCACAGCAAGCGGTCCGTCGACCCGACCGTCAGCGACGGAACACGTCGTAGCGTATCGTCACGAGCGGGACGCCACAGAGCCGGATGTACTGGCGGGCGACGGCGGCCGGCTCGCCGGGGGCCGGCTGGACCCGAAACCGCTGGTCTGCCGGGAGTGATATCGCCCCGACCGGCGTGGTGAGATACAGCCCGCCGTCCGGACAGTCGGTCGTGAGTTCGATTCCCGCGTCGTCGTTGTGGACGGCGAGCACCGTCGAGAGGTTCGCGCTCGGGAGCGGAACGGCGATGTCGACGCGGCGGTCGTCCTCGCGCTCGTAGCTGGCGTAGATGGCCGTGAAGACGCCGGTGCCGTCCGGCTCGGTCCGAATCCAGAGTCGCGGGGCCTCGCGCGGGTCGCGGCTCGCGGCCGGCTCGGCGAGGGTCGCGAGGTCGCTCTCGACGCGTTTCGCCGCGTCGCCTGGCCCGGGGAGATTTAGCTGTTCGACCCGGCTCGTCAGCCGGGAGGCGGCTCGTGCGCCGAGTCGGAACGGCCGATACCACGTCGCGTCGACCCGCATCTCGAACTCGCTCGTCTGTTCGTACAGCGCGCGCACGTCGGGGTGGACGCGGTCGGGGTCGAACGACTCGCTCTCGTACGCGTCGAGGGAACCCATCTCGCCGGGGACGGACGCCCCGCGGAGGTCGCGGCGGTCGGCCCAGTCGCCGCCGATGTAGCTGTCGCCGAGAATCGGGCTGAGGGGGACCTCGCGTGCGCGACGGCGAGCACGAATGAGGGCGACAATCCCGGCTACCGCGGCGAGGATCACGCCGGCGAGGAGGCGTCGAATGCGGGACACGCCGGAGCTACGTCTCCACCGGAGTTAAGAGCGGGCCACGCCTGCCCCCGGATATGAAGAGAATCCTCCACACCGACGACGCGCCGGAAGCCGTCGGCGCGTACAGCCAAGCGACGACGAACGGCGACCTCGTCTTCACCGCCGGCCAGATTCCGCTCACCCCCGACGGTGAGCTTCGCGACGAGGCGTCCGTGGCCGAGCAGACCGAACTCGCGCTCTCGAATCTGGAGGCCGTGCTGGCGGAGGCGGGCGCAGCGCCGACGGACGTGCTGAAGACGACGGTGTTTCTCGCGGATATCGACGACTTCGACGAGATGAACGCGGCGTACGCAGAGTTCTTCGACTCGGAGCCGCCGGCGCGATCGGCGGTGCAGGCGGGCGCGCTTCCGAAGGGCGTGGCCGTCGAAATCGAGGCGGTCGCCAGCGTCGAGTAATGGAGCCGGTCGTCCGGGAGAGCGCGCTGTGGGGAGTCACGAGCGGGCTGCTGTTCGTCGTGCTCGCGTTCGGCTACCGGCTGGCGACCGACGCCGACCTCTCGGTGCTGTTGGCGCTCGTCGTCGGATGCCTCGTCGGCACCACCACCGCGGGGCTGTCGTATCTCGTGGACAGACGCTTCCCGTGACCGTCTCGAAACGCTTTACACGACGAACGGGGTAGGAACGACCGGGCCGGGATGGCCGAGTGGTAAGGCGCACGCCTGGAAAGCGTGTTCCATTATGGATCCAGGGTTCAAATCCCTGTCCCGGCGTTTTCACCGACGAACTACGTCGAGAGCGGTTCGCTCGGCGTTCGCTGTGAGGAACCGTTCTGGAGTGTGTATGAGTATATAAACACTCGTTCGGATCCCGCAGTGGGTACGATACGACACACCATACCAATGTATACGACAGTGAAGAAATCCGGTGTCTGCTGTCGGTTTTCTGGTGGTGACGGCTCCGCGTCACGCGGACGCCGGAGAGCCAACACCATTATATTTATATAGAACCGTGAGCAATTCTCCAACCACATGAGTCAACAGCGAATGCAGGGCCAGCCGATGGTAATTCTCGGTGAGGACTCCCAGCGGATGAAAGACGAGGATGCGCAGGGACACAACATCTCGGCGGCACGCGCCGTCGCCGAGGCCGTGCGTTCGACCCTCGGTCCGAAGGGGATGGACAAGATGCTCGTCTCCTCGATGGGCGACGTGACCGTCACGAACGACGGCGTCACCATCCTCCAAGAGATGGACATCGACAACCCGACGGCCTCCATGATCGTCGAGGTCGCCGAGACACAGGAAGACGAGGCCGGCGACGGCACGACGACGGCCGTCGCGGTCGCGGGTGAACTCCTCAAGAACGCCGAGGACCTCCTCGAGCAGGATATCCACCCGACGGCCATCATCAAGGGGTTCCACCTCGCGAGCGAGCAGGCCCGCGAGGAAATCGGCAACCTCGCCGAGTCCGTCGACCCGACCGACACCGAGCGGCTTCGCAAGGTCGCGGAGACCTCGATGACGGGCAAGGGCGCGGAACTCAACAAGGAGCTGCTCAGCCGGCTCATCGTCGAGGCCGTCGAGAGCGTCACCGTCGAGGCCGAGGACGGCAGCCACGTCGTCGACCTGGAGTACATCAACATCGAGACCCAGACCGGCCGTTCCGCCAGCGAGTCGGAACTCCTCAACGGCGCCGTCATCGACAAGGACCCCGTACAGGAGTCGATGCCGACGAACCTGACGGACGCGAAGGTGCTGCTCACGAACTCGCCCATCGAACTGGACGAAACGGACGTGGACGCCGAGCTCCAGCTCGACTCCCCGGACCAGCTCCAGTCGTTCCTCGACAGCGAGGAAGAGCAGCTCCGCGCGAAGGTCGACGCCATCGCCGACACCGGCGCGGACGTGGTCTTCTGTCAGAAGGGCATCGACGACATGGCCCAACACTACCTCGCCAAGCGCGGCATCCTCGCCGTGCGCCGTGTCAAGAAGTCCGACATCGCCTTCCTGAAGGAGGTCACGGGCGCGAGCGTCGTCTCCGACATCGAGAACGCCACCGCCGACGCGCTCGGCACCGCCGACATCTCGCGTGACGACGAGGACGAACTGTTCTACGTCGAGGGCGAGAACAGCCACGGCGTGACGCTCCTGCTTCGCGGCTCCACCGAGCACGTCGTCGACGAGCTCGAACGCGGTATCGGCGACGCGCTCGACGTGGTCGCGACGACCGTCTCCGACGGCCGCGTGCTGTCGGGCGGCGGCGCAGCGGAGGTCGAGGTCGCTTCCCGACTCCGCGACTACGCCGACTCCGTCGAGGGTCGCGAACAGCTCGCCGTCGAGGCGTTCGCCGACTCGCTCGAACTCATCCCGCGCGTGCTCGCCGACAACTCCGGGCTCGACTCCATCGACACGCTCGTCGACCTGCGTGCGGCCCACGCAGACGGCGACGTGCACGCCGGACTCGACGTGTTCACCGGCGACGTGGTGAACACCTACGACGCCGGCGTCGTCGAGCCGGCCCACGCCAAGGAGCAGGCGATTTCGTCCGCCACCGAGGCCGCGAACCTCGTGCTCAAAATTGACGATATCATCTCCGCCGGCGACCTCTCCACCGAGGGTGAGGAGGACGAAGGTGGTGCACCCGGCGGCATGGGTGGCGGCATGGGCGGTATGGGTGGCATGGGCGGCATGATGTAACCCCACTTTTTGCACTTCCTTCGCGCGCTTGCAGCGCGCTCAGTCTCTGCTCACGGGCGCAATGCGCCCGTTCGCACGGCCTGCGGGAACTGCGTTCCCGCATCGAGGCAAAAACTGGTTGAAAATATGCGGTCGTGCTCCCGTCACGAGCCTCCCTGCGGTCGGCTCGTGGTGGTCCGCGCGCCCTACGGCTCACGCCTCCGGCGTTCGCCGCGTAGTTTCTTTCGATGCTGACTGTACAGCAGCCGCGACGGCACAGCCACAGCAACGGCACAGCCACAGCGACGACAAAATCCTACTCGGGAGCCTCGTACTCCTCGGCGAGCAGGCCGTATCGGAGCACGTCGATGCGCTCGCCGTCGACGAACGCCTCCTTTCGGCGGCGACCCTCCTGCACGAACCCGACAGACTCCATCACGCCGGCCGAGGCGTCGTTCGTCGCGTACACGTCACCGGTGAGCTTCGCGACGCTCGCGGAAGGCGTGTTGTGCGAGTAGATGCAGCGCCTCGCTCGTGTAGCCGTTCCCCCAGTGTTCGGGGTCGAGATAGTAGCTGATGTTCGCAGCCCCCCACGTACCGGGGTCGTCCATCCCGACTGTGCCGATTCCTTCGCCGTCGAGACCGATGAGTAGCGTAGTGCCGTCGTCGTCGCTCGTAATCCACTCCTTTTCGTCGTGGAGGGCAACCGGAGTCGTCATCCCGAGGTCCTGTCGGACGGCCGGCTGATTGACCAACTGCTGGATGGTCTCGGCGTCCGACTCCTCGATGACGTGGAGATCGATGCGGTCACCCTCGATGAACACGGGACCGGGCATACCCTCGCTGGGACGCGGGCCGCAAAGAAGCTACTTCGAGTGTGGTACGCGAACGCACATTTCCACCCGAAACGGTGGCGTTTTCGGTATATAGCCGACCCCTGTTCAGTTGCGACGAACGGGAGTCTCCTGTCGGGCGAACTTCCCCCAGAGCGCGCGGCGGTCGGCCGCCTCGCGGTACAGCCGTTCGCGCAGGCGGTTGTAGTCGCTGAACTGCCGGAGGAAGTCGAGCGTCTCGTCGGATTTCGGCGGCGCGAGGTCGCTCCGCTCGAACGCCTGCTCGATGGCCTCGCCGAAGGAGTACACCTGCTCGTCGGTGATGAGGTGTGCCCCCTCGCGCCAGTCGTCGGGCAGCCGCTCACGCTGCTCGTCGTCGAGGTCGGAAAAGCCGATGACGGCGAGCTCGGAGTGGTCGATGAGCCGCTGTGCACACCACGTGCAGAAACCGCACTCGTCGTCGTACACGAACGTCGCTGACTCCGTCATGAGTCGAAATACGCGGGCGATAGCCTTCCGTGTTTCCCGACTCAGTCCCAGTACTCGACGGCGTCGCCGCGCTGATAAAACCCCGACACCGGCCGCTCGCCGTCGCCCCCGGGCGGCGAACCGGCCATCACACCCAGTCCGTTTACCTCGGGATAGATGAGCACGTCCGGCTCGTGCATCGTCGAGATAGCAAGATACCGCAGCGGTTCGTCACCGTCGTTCACGATTTGGTGTGCGCCCGAGGCGTCGGCCGGACAGGCGACGTACTCCCCCGGTTCGAGCGCCACGTCCTCGCGCTCCTCGCCGCGCCGGAGCGTCCCCTCGCCGGCGAGCACGTAGAACGCCTCCTCGTTTCCGGTGTGGTAGTGCAGCGGCCACGGTCGGTCGCCGGGGTCGAGTTCGTACAGCGAGCAGCCGAGGTCCTCACCGTCGCTCGCTGCGGCCAGTTTCTTCCGGCGAAACGCCGTCTCCTCGCCCTCGTGGTCGGTCCACTCGATATCGGCTTCGTTGACCATACGGGAGAGAATGACACACAGTTACTAAATTATCGCGAGCGGTCGTGGTGGCTGTGCTGTCACTGTGCGGGGAGCGTCGAACGAAACTGTGCGGCGAACGCCGGAGCCGGGAGCCGTAGGGCGCGCGGACCACCACGAGCCGACCGCAGGGAGGCTCGTGACGGGAGCACGCCCGCGCATATTTTCAACCAGTTTTTGCCTCGATGCGGGAACGCAGTTCCCGCAGGCCGTGCGAACGGGCGCATTGCGCCCGTGAGCAGAGAGCGAGCAGCCGGAGGCTGCGAGTGATGTGCAAAAAGTGGGGTCACATGAAGTCGCTGATGCTTCCCTGCTTGTTCTTGTCGTTCTCGAAGATGGACTCCAGTGAGCGTTCGAGAATCTTCAGCCGCTGTTTGGTGTACTCACGGCAGCCGAACTCCTCGGCCACGCGGATTGCCACGTCCATGTACTTGTTGACGGAGCCTTCGTGTACCGTGAGATTCACGCGCCCACCACACTCCCGGCAGTCGCCGGTCAGGGGCATCCGGCGGTACTTCTCGCCGCAGTCGAGACACCGCGTCTCCTGCCGGCTGAACGCGCGCAGATTCCCGATGAGATCCGGCAGGAAGTGGTACTCGATGACCCGTTCGGCCACGTCCGTCTCGTCGACAGCGCGGAGCTTCCGCGCCAGTTCGAGTTGCGCGTCCATCTTGTCCATCATGCTCCCGAGAGTCTTGTACGCCGAGAGGTCGGGGCCGAGCGCGATATCCGTCGTGTCGTGGGTGTGGTCGAAGCCGCTGTACTCGTCGGGCGTACCGAGGGTGTCCTCCGCAATCTGGATATCCACGTCGCCGGGGTCGGCCTGCTCGCGCGTCGCCTCGTAGAACTCCCGCGGATACCGGTCCACGATGTCCATGTTGTGCGCCTCGTCGTCGATTTCCGAGGGGTCGATGCGCGAGGACATCACCAGCGGCGCGTCCATCTGGCCGCCCCGCTGGTCGGGCAGATACTCCTTCGAGAAGTTCAGAAGACCGTCCATCAGGAGCATCACACAATCTTCGTCGCCGTCACACTGCGCGACGTACGTATCGTTCGCGACGAGCGTATGCGTGTCTGCAACCGTGAGGCAGTAGGTGTAGTCGGTGTCACTCTGAACGATTTCGACAGACGAGACGGTATCTGTCACGACACCACCATCAGCGACGGCAGTTCGGGAGGCTTCCGTGTAGTTACCTGATTGGTGTGTCGGAACAGCGAGAGTATCGCCGGCAGTAACCGTGCTTGCCTCGATTTTTTCCATGGCTCCATTCCACCGGCAGAGACGGTGGTCAGGAGTAACGGTCAGCGTTCGTCCCCCCTCGGTTTCGACACGAATCATGTGGTCGGGAGCCGGGTGTTTCGAGACAGCCTCAACCGGCTTCAGCGTCTCAGTTTCGTTATCGGTCACAGACGGAACGAACACGTCACCGTCGAGTTCCTGAACGAGCGTCCCGAAATCGTCCTCGCGGGCGGTCGCGGGGTCGAGCCGAGATTCGACGAACTCGTCGATACGACCGTGGTGCCACTCGTCACTCTCGTCACGGTACCACAGCTTCGTCTCGGGGTGGAAGCAGTTGCGGCGCTTCGCGGCGTGGAAGTACGGATGCGCGTAGCCGACGGCCGCGGAGGTGAAGCCGATGACGCGGCCGACGACGGCCGCCGAGGTGTGGGGAGCCATCCCGAAGACGAGTTCGCCGACGAGCTCCTCGCGGTCGTCGAGTTCGTAGAAGGCGTCCAGCCCGTAGTAGCGTTCGAGCAGGTCGTCGACGTAGTCGGCGGTGCGGAGCATGTGTTCGGCTGCACCGTCGGGGAGGACGATATCCTGCACCTGTAGCTCGACGAGTTGGTCGTCGTGGCGCAGCGGCTCGCCGTCGATGTCAGTCTCGTACCCCAGCTCCCGCAGCTGGTCGACGGTCACGTCGAGTTCCGCCGCCCGGACCGAGGTGACGGGGAGGTCGGTCATGTCGTAGCGGACGGTGCCGTCCTTGAACGACGACACGTCGTTTTTCGCGCGGAGAATCCCCTTTTCGAGCGGCTCGGGTATCTTGTGCGTCGAGGTGAGTCCCTTCACGCCTTTGAGGATATCGTAGGAGCCGGCGCGTTCACCGACCGCCTCGTGAGCGTCACGGAGTTCCTCGTTCAAATCGAGGTTGCGGTACTCGGTGGAGCGGGCGAGCGTCTCACACCGGGGACACTCGGCGCGGCCCGACTCGTCCGGCTCCACGTCGCGCTCACAGTCGGGACAGACGTAGTGTGGCTCCGTCCACGAGCCGCAGTCGCGACAGCGACCGCGGAAGGTGTCGTTGTCGCAGTCCGGACACCGGCGGCGCGCGACCTCCACGTCGACCTCGCCGGGGGAGGCGGCCGACACGTCGCGCTGTTTGGCCGCGCCGGTCACGTCGCGCTGGCTTCCCCCCGCCTCGCCGATGGGGAAGAGGGTGTGGACGGCCGGCGACATCTCGCGCTGTTCGGACTTCTCGGGGCGACCCATTCGGTTGCCGATGCGGGTGGGCGCTCGCTCTTGGAGGTCGAAGGGCGCGACCTCGGTCGCGGCGCGGTGGGCGTTCTCGCCGTCGGCCCACTCGCGCGCCTCGCGCGAGAGCGTTTCCCACGTCCGGTCGAGGTCGTCGGTCAGCCCGAGCGAGCGGACGAACGGGAGGGCGTCGGGAACGGAGACGGTCTCGTCGCCCTGCGTGTGCTCGACGACGAGCGTCTCGAGCGCGTCGGTGACCGCCTCGGTGTTCGGAAGGACGAGCGTCTGTGTGGCCGACGGCTCGGTCGGGGCTTCGAGCAGGCCGCCGTCGGCCTCGGCGAAGCGACCCGACTCCGCGACCGTCGCCGCCAGCGACTCGAACGCCTCGACGGAGAGGTCGTGCCAGAGGTAGGTGTAGGTCGGATGGAGCGGGGCGTCGAACTCGTCGGCCCACGCGAGCGCCTGCTCGGCGTCGGGGGAATCGAGGTCGACGGCGGGGTCGTCGGCGAGCGCCTGCACGTCCGCGCCCGCGGCCGCGAGGTCCTGTTGCCACCACTCGGCGACGTAGGAGGCCGGCACGAGCGGGTGATTGTTCTCCACGAACTCGCCGTAGTTGACGAGATACTCCCCCAGGTCGAGAATCTCGACGACGCCGTTGCGAACCTCCTTCGCCTCCGCCGGGTCGTCGATGCGGCGCACGTCGCCGTTGGCGAGTTTGACCGTCGGCCCCTCGATGGAGTCGACGGGAATGACACCGCCCGCCTTCCCCGGGCGTTCGGTCTTGATCTGTGTGCCGGTCGCGAGGAAGTCGTCGACGATGTGCATCGTCGCGGGGTGGACGCCGGCGGTCGCGAAGCCGTGATTTCTGGCGCGACCGTAGCGGAGTCGAAACCCGCCGCTCTCAGAGGGGTGACTGAACACCGGCCGCCCGGCGATGAGGTCACGCAGGAACTTCTGTGACGGCTCCGCGCGGGGAGGTCCGACTGGCTCGGGCTGGCCGTCACCGGCTTCGGCGTCCGATTGTCCGTCGTCGGTCTCGGTCTTGGTCTCGGCGTCGTCCCCGTCGGTTTCGTCTGGACTCGCCTCGTCCGTGTCCTCGTAGTAGGTGCCGTCGATGAGGTCCTGCAGCCACGGCCAGTCGATTTCGTCGAGCTGGCGGGTGTAGCGTTGAATCTTCGGGGCCTTGAGCGCGATTCCCTCGGCGAGCACGAGACACATCCCGCCGCGGGCGGAGTTGGTGTCGACGCGTTCGAGGTCGCGAAAGCCAGAGACCTCCTCGTCGCCCGTCGGCTCCCCGTCCAACATCACGGGCATGTGCTTGGCGATGAACTTCGTCTCCTTGTCCTTCGGCGTGTACTGGAGCCCGGTCTCCTTGTCGTAGAGGGCGATTTCCTCGGCGTAGCGTTCCGTCTCGTCGGTGCGGGCGTTGTACTCCTCGATGCCAAGCAGCGCGCGGGCGTAGTCGCCAACGAGGACGGACAGCGCCTGTGCCGTCCCGCCCGCGGACCGAATCGGGCCGGCGTAGTAGATGTTGATGAACTCCGTGCCGTCGTCGTTTTCCAGCAGTTCGACCCGGTCGATACCCTCGATCGGGGCCGCGACGACACCTTCGGTGAGGAGCGCGACGGCGGTTCGGACCGCCCCTTCCACTTTCCCGGCGCGGGAGTCGTAGTCGCCGACCGTCCCCTCGACGAAGTCCGTCACGAGTTCGAGGGCGGCCTCCTCGCGTGACATCTCGCCTTCGAGTTCGCGCACCCGTTCCGCGACCCCCTCGATACCAAGGATGTTCTCGACGCGGTCGGCCATATCCTTCGCGACCGGAATCTCCACCTCGGGCTTCGGGTCCTCGCCGCGCGTCTTGGCCTCCTCGGCCACGTCGAAGGCGGCATCGAGCTGTCGTTCGAGCTGTGCGAAGTACGCCTCGTCGTCCATCTACAGTGGCCAGAGGTCGAGGTCGGTCGTCTCGTCGTGCTCGCGCACGAGGTCCGCGTCGAACGCCCGGACGTACAGCTCGCCGGCAAAGACCGTCGCGCTGTTCAGGTGGCCGGCGACCGTCGTGCCGTCCTCGCGGGAACAGACCGCGTGGGTGTGGGCGAACGGCTCGCCGTCCAGCGTCGAGATGTTGCCGACGCAGGCGGCCACCTCCAGCGGCTCGTCGAAGTACTCGGGGTAGTACTCCTGGTCGTCCTGGTCGTAGAAGTAGAACTCGACGTCCTGCACCGCGCCGAGTCCCACGAAGAAGGCCGCGCCGATGTCCTCGGCGGCGGCGAACGTCTCGATCTGTGCGCGCCAGTCGCCGCCGTGGTCGAGCCCCGCGACGAACTCGCGTGTTCCTTCGAGTTCGCGGTAATCCATGTCCACAGCGAACACTCCTGCAGACTAAAGCCTACCGTGAGAACTGGTAGTTCCACTCGAAACGGAGGGGTCTGCGAGGAGCCGAGAGGCTCGGGGGACAGCACACAGGCTGGCCGGAACAGTTTAGCCTCCGCGCTAGAACGCCCAGTCATGTCAGGAGAGCGGCTGTACGACCGACTCGGCGGTCGGGAGGGAATCGCCGACGTGGTCGATGACTTCTACGCGCAGTTGGTCGGCGACGAGGAACTGGGCGAGTTCTTCGCCGACGCGAACATCAAGCGGCTCCGCGAGACGCAGACCGACTTCCTCTGTGAGGCGGCCGGCGGCCCGGAGACGTACGACGGCCCGCCAGTTCGGGAGGCACACCTCCACGTGCCGTTCACTCCCGAACACATCGACCGCGCCGTCGAGCTACTGTATCAGAGTCTCGAGGAACACGGCGTCCCGGACGAGGACGCCGACGCGGTGGTCGAGGCCGTGGCAGCGTATCAGGAGGAGCTGCTGGCCCGTCCCGAGGACGCGTAATCGTCGGTTCAGTTGTCGAAGCGCGCCTGAACGAACGGCTGTGCGTCCTCAACCTCGCCGATGCGGGAGTCCGACAACAGGACCGCCTCCGTCTCTTCGAGTGGGACCGACATCGAGATTTCCTTCGTGCGGCCGTACCGGCCCTTCGAGACGACGACCGCGTTGACGATACCCAGCATGTCGAGTTCGGAGATGAGGTCGGTGACGCGGCGCTGGGTGAGCACGTCGGCGTCGATTTCCTCACACAGCCGCTTGTAGATGTTGAACACCTCGCCGGTGTTGATGTTGTGAACGCCGTTCTTCTCGAGGAGGACCGTCGCGTACAAGACGAGTTTCGACTGCATCGGCAGGGTGCGGACCACCTCGACCACGCGGTCGAGTTCGATTTTCTCCTGTGCCTTGCGGACGTGTTCCTCGTGGACCTTCTCGGTGCGGTCGCGCTCGGCGAGTTCGCCGGCGGTTCGCAGGAGGTCGAGGGCGCGGCGCGCGTCACCGTGTTCCTGTGCGGCGAAGGCCGCACACAGCGGAATCACGTCGTCGCCCAGCGAGTCGGGTTTGAACGCGACCTCCGAGCGCTGCTGGAGGATGTCGCGCAGCTGGGTGGCGTCATAGGGTGGAAAGACGATCTCTTCCTCGCCGAGAGAGGATTTAACGCGAGGGTCGAGGAACTCGGTGAACTTCAGGTCGTTCGAGATACCCATGATGGAGACGCGGGAGTTGTCGAGCTGTGAGTTCATCCGCGAGAGATTGTACAGGGTGTCGTCGCCGGACTTCTCGACGAGCTTGTCGATTTCGTCGAGCATGATGACGACCACGCGCTCGTGGTAGTCGACGGCGTCGAAGAAGGTCTGGTAGACGCGGTCGGTGGGCCAGCCGGTCATGGGGGCCGGCTCGAACTCCTCGTAGTCGGTCTCCAGCTTCTCGATGCGGGCGTCGAGATCGTCGATGCTCTCGAAGGGACCCTCCGACACGTCGAGGTCGCTGGCGAGCACGGCCTCGACGGACGGGCCGTCGTCGAGGTCGTCGGTCGACTCCTCGTCGGTGCGGGCGTCGGCGGCACGCTCACGGAGGTCCCGCAGCGCGTCGAGCTTCTCCTCGACGAGCTGTTCGTTCTCGTCGATGAACTTGTTTGCGAGCTGTGTGAGCACGCGGTACTGGGTGTCGGTCACCTCACAGTTGATGTACTGGACCTCACAGGGCACCTCGTACTTCTTCGAGGTGGTCTCCAGCTCCTCGGAGACGAACTTCGCGCTCGCGGTCTTGCCCGTCCCGGTCTTCCCGTAGATGAGGATGTTGGAGGGGGTGTCCCCGCGGAGGGCGGTGACGAGGATGGTCGCCATGTTGTTGATCTGCTCCTCGCGGTGGGGGAGCTTGTGGGGAGTGTAGGAAGGGCGAAGCACCTCCTTGTTCTCGAAGATGGGTTCTCCCTCCAGCAGGTCGTCGAAGAGCCCCCGCGACGCCTCGTCCGGCTCGTCGGCCGGCTCGTCGAGGACGATATCGTCGAGGTCGATGTCGGCGGTGTCGATGGAATCGCGTCCGCCGGCGGCGTCGTCGCTGCTGTCGAGACCGAACTCCCCCGTCGTTTCGTCTGCGGGAGCCGGCTCTGTGGCGGGCGATTCCTCGTCCTCGGCGTCGGGAGTGTCGTCTGTCATAGTTGGGTCGTGACCCCGCTGTTTCGGGTGGAGTGCCGACGCGCGTGTCCTGACTTCCCCGTAGGGCCGGGCAAAGCCGGCTGTATCGGGGGTGCGTGCTGTCGGTAGGGGTCAGTGAGTGCAAACGAACCGGTGGTGGTACGACTATTAAGTATTACGGAGACAGCGTCGAAGAATGAGGGGTTACGGTGTCGAACACCAGCGTTGCGGGTGGAACGGCGGCCGCGCCAGCACATCTCAGTGGATCATAAAATCATCAACGACGACAGCGTAGCCGCGAAGGCGTCGGCTTCGACTCGAACAGCCGCTACAGCCACTCGGGAGTGACCGCTGAAGGGGCTTGCAGTGATAGAGAACGCGCAGAGTTACTAGAGGCGAAACGGTGCTTGCTAGGTGTCCCTAGGGATACTAGTACTCATGTAGGATACGGTGTGGTACTAGGAGTCTACCGTCGTTACGTCCGTCGGTTCTAGGAATGGGGGAGACGAGAGGGTCAAACCCCCACCCCGTCGTTTCGGGTGGAACACGAATCATACCCGGGGTGGGGGGGTCGGAACGCGTCGAACTAGGCCTAGACAAGCCGGTATCTTTAATATAGATACCGGGTAACCAGACCCGTACTAGACAAAGCGGTCTGTCGAGTGGGGTTGTGGTTGTTTCGTTGTGGCTATCGTCGTCTTCGTCGTTTAGGAGCCTTCTACTGCCGGTATCCTATTTCACCGCTATTCGCGGGTGGGGTGGGCAGCTGGCGGGTTCCACTCGAAACGAAGGGGTGGGGGTCGGCGGCCGGCTTCCCCGATCGGTTCGAACGTCGGGCGTGGCCGTCGACAGTTTCGTCTCACAGATTCGCTACGGAGTAGCGACATCCCTGCTGACTGTCCCTTTTGCTCTCGCCATCATCCATTCGAAGTCGTCCGCCGCTTGACCGACGAGCGACAGCCGCACGTCTGACAGCGCGCCGTGAACAAGCAGCTCGGGTGAGTGTCGAAAAGGGCCATCCCCACTCTCCGGGCGACCGCTTCGGGTCGACTCGGCTAGCGTGCGCGCCCGTGGTACAAGTACAGGGCACGAAAGTATACGGCACGAAAGTATACGAGCCGAAAGTACACAGGCCGAAAGTATACGAGCCGAAAGTACACAGGCCGAAAGTACACGAGACGAGAAGCGCCCGACCGGAACGGCTACGACGACTAGACGAGACGCGAGAACAGACCAGACGTGCAACCAGACGTAAGCGAAGGCGGTGAATCCGACGGAGAAACGACGCGCGCGGCTCTGGAACGTCGGGCACGTTCGACCGGAACACGGCCGACAGACCGCGGGCAGACGGCAGTTTGACACCTGTTGTCTGACACAAGCTTAAGTGCGCGTAGCGAAGTGATACGGACAGAGCGGCCCACGTCACAGACGGGCTGTCGGAGGAACGGATGGGACTACTCACCAATATCAAATCAAGCATCTCCACGGTGACGTCGAGTCTGTTCGCCGGGTCGGAGCCGAAGCGAATCGGTATCTATGGCCCGCCGAACGCAGGCAAGACGACACTCGCGAACCGTATCGCCCGCGACTGGACCGGCGACGCCATCGGTCCCGAGAGCCACGTGCCACACGAGACGCGCCGCGCTCGCCGCAAGGAGAACGTCGAAATCAAACGCGACGGCCGCACCGTCTCCATCGACATCGTCGACACGCCGGGTGTCACGACCAAAATCGACTACGAGGAGTTTCTCGAACACGACATCGAGAAGGAAGACGCCGTCCGCCGGTCCCGCGAGGCCACGGAGGGCGTCGCCGAGGCGATGCACTGGCTGCGTGAAGACGTCGACGGCGTCATCTACGTGCTCGACGCCACGACCGACCCGTTCACGCAGGTGAACACGATGCTCATCGGCATCATCGAGAGCCAAGACCTCCCGGTTCTCATTCTCGCCAACAAGACGGACCTCGAGGACGCGTCGGTCAAGCGCATCCGCGACGCGTTCCCCCAACACGAGACGATTCCGCTCTCCGCACTGGAGGGTGACAACATGGACGAAGTGTACGACAAAATCGCGGAGTACTTTGGATAATGCCCGAATCACAACGCTCCGACGACGGCGTCCAAATCGACATGATCAGCGCCGAGCGGATGGACGGACTCCGCACGATGGAGAAAATCCGGCTCATCCTCGACAGCGTCCACGAGGGGAACATCGTCATCCTGGAGAAGGGACTCGACCCCGACGAGGAGTCGAAGCTCATCGAGGTGACGATGTCCGAGATCTCGCCAGACGGCTTCACTGGCATCGAAATCGAGACCATCCCGACCGGCGAGGAGACCGGTCTGTTCGGGAAGCTGATTGGCAAATCCTCGAAGGGGAAACTGACGGTCATCGGGCCGGCAAACCGCATCGAGACGCTGCACAAAGACGAGAACCTCATCAGCACCCTCATCCACGACCAGTAGATGCCCCACCAGTGCACCGCCTGTGGCTACACGTTCGCCGACGGCTCGAAGGAGATGCTCGGCGGCTGTCCCGAGTGTGGCGGCAACAAGTTCCAGTTCCAGCCCGACGGCCAGGGGTTCGACGACCCCGAAGAGTCTGACAACCCGCCCGAGTCGGCCGACCCCGGCGGTACCGCGTCCACGGTCGGACGCGCCGCGACGAAGGTCCGTGATTTCGTCTCCGGAGATGAACGCCCCGACGAGCGCGACAACCCCGACGACTCCGGCGACGCCACTCCCGGGGACTCCGACGACGCCGCTCCCGAGGACGACCGGACGGATGCGCCCTCACCCGGCGAGCCGACGGATACGACTCCACCGAGCGCGTCGACTACTACCCCGACGGACGAATCGACTACTACGTCGACGGACGACTCCACCCGAAACGAGGGGGAATCGACGCCGGCGACCGGGGCAGACGCCGACGACGGGGACATGCCGAGTGCCGACGCTCCGTGGCCCGATTCCTCCGACGCGGCCGATCCCATCCGACGCGGTGGGCTCAACGAGGACGGTTCGGCCGCTGTCGACGACGCTACTCAGGACGATTCGGACGCGACACCAACTGCGACCGCCGACGAGACAGCCGAGACCGCGGCCGACCCGACCGTCGACGAGTCGACCCCGGACGAACCCACTTCCCAGGAGTCCGACACCGACGCCGACATCATCGACGCTGACGCTGCTATGGAGTCCGACAGCGAGGACCGCGCACAGGCGAGTGCTCGCTCGGACATCGTCTCCGACGAGGAGCTTCCCGACGCCGGCGGGACAGACGACACCGAAGCGACAGATTCTATCGAACAGTCGACCGACCGCGCCGAACAGTCGGTCGACGGCTCCGAACAACCGACCGACCGCCCGGAACAGCCGGACGAGGCCGACGGATTGGTCGACGGCGACGACCGTCCCAGTCCGTCCGACGGTCGAGTCGTCTCCGAGCCGAGCGAGGACGAGACGGACATGGCCGAGCTTCGCGAACAGCTCAACGACCAGTTCGAGTCCATCAAAATCGTCGAGCCGGGCCAGTACGAGCTGAACCTGATGGAGCTGTACGACCGCGACGAGTACATCATCGCGCTGCGCGAGAACGGCCGGTACGTCATCCAGATGCCCGAGGAGTGGCTCGGCGACCGCGACATCGGCGAGTAGCGCCCGCTTTCTGCTCTGTCTCCCTCGCCCCGCGCCGCGTGCGGGAACTGAAGACTTTAACCACTCGCACGCAGAGTCTCGACATAATGAGTGATGCTACGAAGGTCGTCTTGGGTACCGTCGGCGTCGCCGCGCTCGCCTCGCTCGCGGTCATCGCCGTCCTCGTCGCCTGAGGATTCCCGATGTTCACCGACCACGAGTTGGACTCGACGCTCGCTGCCGTCCGTGAGCAGCACGCACCCGGAGCGGTCGTGCTCGACGCCGAACAGGACTTCGAGACGCTCGACCCGGCCGTCGCAGAGCAGTTGGGGCTGCGCGCGGACAGCCTCGACTTATTCGAGTACGACCCGCGTTGGGTGCCCGAAGACGCGCCCGACGCCTTACACGAACTCGCGAGCGACGCGTTCACCGTCGGCGCGCCCGGCGACGGCGGCGTGACGTGGACCCGCCAGACCGACCCGCCGTTCGTCTTCATCAAACCGCGGACCACCGGCTCGCCGGACGCGTTCGTCGACTTTCTCGTCGCGACGGCGCTCGTCGAAATCGGGACCGGCGTTCCGGAGCAGTTCTTCGGCTTCTTCGGCGCGCGCTACCGCGAGTTCGCCGAGCGGTCGCCGCTGTCGCCGGTCGACACCTACCAGCTCGCGGCCGCGCTGTACGAGGCGTACAAGGGCGTCCACACGCGGGATATCTTCGCCGGCTGGGAAGACGAGCATCCGGACCTCTACGCCCAGTGGGTCGACGCCGGCGAGCGGCTGAAGCCGCGACTCGACAGCCTCTCGACGGAGCTCGCACAGAATCAGACGAGCTTCGCGGCGGCGGCCGAACTCGCGTGTGCGGCGGTCAAACACGCCGGAGACGGCGGTATCGAGCTACCGGCTCCGTTCAGCGCGCTCGCGACGGAGGCGTACGCCGACCACGGGAGCGAGTACGCACTCCAGTGGGCGACGCGAACGTTCGACGCGCTGGGCGTCGAAGACTAGAAATCGGCGGTGACGGTGCCGTCCTCGCTCAACTCGATGACGGCCTCGAAGAGGTCGCGGTAGCCGGCGACCACGTCGGCGTCGTGGACCTCCTCCGCGAGGTGGAACAGGCCGACGGCGTCGTACTCGACGAGCAGGTCGAGAATCGCCTCCACCGCCTCGCGGGCGTTCTCCTCGTCGGCGTAGTAGGCGAGTTCCGTGATGGAATCGAAGGAGACGCGAAGCTTCCCCTCGTGATTTTCGAGGAACCACTCCACCTTCTGGACGAGGGCGTCGGTGTCGTCGGGGGCGGAGATGTAGTGGACGCTCTCGGAGGTGCGCCGCGAGTAGCCACGCTCCACGGAGAGCGTGTCGAGGATGTCAGTCGTCTCGCGGTCCACCTCGTAGTAGTCGAGCTTCTGTGCCACCTCGCGTGCGGTGGTTCTGGTGGAGACGACGAGCCGGTGGTCCGTGTCGGTCTTCAGGAAGTCGGTGTCGATACGGTCCGTCTCTCCCGTCGACGGGTGGACGAGCAGGATGCCAGTTCCACCGGAAATCGTCGCGGGTGCGTTCTCGATAGCGAGGTCGTACTCCATACCCTCCGTGGGAGTGGCTCCGTCTTAAATCTCGAAGGTCCGCCACAACGGTTTTCGCCCGGCGGTCGTACTCTCTCGCGTGAACGAACAGCGACAGCGGGCGCTCGGTGTGTGGTCGATGCTGGTCGTCGCCTTCCTCGTCGTCGGTGGCGTCCTCGCCGCACGGAACGCGTTCGACCCGGCGTTCGTCGCGCTCTACTGGAGTCCAATCGCCGGAGCCGCGCTCGTCGGGATTCTCCCGCGCCCGTGGGAGGCGCTGCCGGCCTGAGTCAGAAGACCGTATCGGCCGTCGCCGCCCCGACGACGGAGAAGATCGCGCCGATGGCGATGGCGCGCGCGCCGGCCGCGAGCTGGTCACCCGCCTCGACGCCGAACTCGGCGAAGAACGTCCCCGGCGCGTCGAACACGAGTGCAAGAATGGCGACCGAGCCGAACGAAACGAGCATGAGCGAGACGAACCGAACCGGAACGCCGGCCACCTCCCGCTCGCGGTCGGGGTCGCGGTCGCTGTCGGCCTTGTACAGTGCGCCGTAGCCGATGGCGAAGACGAGAAACACCGCGAGCGCGCCCTGAAGCGCGCTCATCTCGCTGGCGAGTTGCCACACCTCCGCCGTGACGACGAACGGGCCGGCGAGCAGGAAGCCGCCGACAACCTGCTGGGCGATATCGGTGAGTCGGAACCGCCGGCGCGAACTGACCATACTCTGAGTCACCGTCGGCCGGCTAAAATCCAGCGTTCCCCCCGAACGCACGGCTGAAGTGGACTCCCGCCCTCGCGCCGGTATGAGCGTCAGCGACGAGTTCGATGCGTGGGCCGCCGACGGCCGGGACAAGGGAATGGAGGAGCGCCACTGGCACACCGCGAAACACGTCCTCTCGCGGATGCCCGTCGAGGCCGGCGACACCGTCCTCGACTTGGGGACGGGCAGCGGCTACCCGCTGCGCGCGCTCGCGGACACGAAGGATATCGGTCGCGGCTACGGACTCGACGGCGCGCCGGAGATGGCACGCAACGCCCGCGAGTACACCCGCGAGGCCGGCCACGACAACATCGGCTTCGTCGTCGGCGACTTCGGTTCGCTCCCCTTCGCCGACGACAGTATCGACCACGTCGTCACGATGGAGGCGTTCTACTACAGCAGCGACCCACGGGAAACGCTCCGGGAGGTCGCCCGCGTGCTCCGACCGGGCGGCACCTTCCACTGTGCCGTGAACTACTACGAGGAGAACGTCCACAGCCACGAGTGGCAGGAGAACATCGCTATCGACATGACACGCTGGGACGCGAGCGAGTACCGCGCGGCGTTCCGCGAGGCCGGCCTCGCCGTCGCCACGCAGGACAACATCGCCGACGAGGAGATCGAAATTCCACCCGCAGCCCACTTCCCGACCGACGACTGGGAGTCGCGCGAGGCGATGGTCGAACGGTATCGCACCTACGGCACCCTGCTCACCGTCGGCGTCGCCTGATTCGCTCCTAACTGTCTCGCCCGACGCTCTCGGCTACGCGTCCGGCAGCTTCTCGCCCGCCTCGATCGGCACGTCGAGCCAGTTTTCCTCCGGGGGGAGCGGGCACGCGAACGCGTCGTTGTACGCGCAGAAGGGGTGGTACGCGAGGTTGAAATCCAAGACGACGGTGTCCGCGGCCGTCACCTCGCCGTCGACCTCGAACTCCATGTATCGGCCCGCCCCGTACGTCTGCTGGCCGGTCGTCTTGTCGCGGAACGGAACGAACAGCGAGTCGCCATCCTGATTCACGCCGCTGTACGCGACGAGCGTTCGCTCCTCGCCGGCGAGTTCGAAGGTGAGCCGGGCGACGCGCTCGTATTCCTGTTCGGTCTCGACGGTCGTCTCCATCGTGATGGTGTCGTCGCTGTCGATGGGGTCGATGTTCGCCTCGACGCGGTAGGCCGGGTCCGGCTCGAAGTAGGACAGCCCGTCGAAGGCGTCGCGCTGGTCTTCCGGTATCGGCGACTGGCGCTCCGTCGCGAAGAAGTCGTCTTTGTGGTCGCGGTGCCCCTCGAGTTCGGCTCGCCACTGCTGTTCGTCGAAGTTCGTGCTCATGGATTCGGGTTCGGTTCGTGGACTGAAGGCTGTTGTGACCGACTCGAAGCCGATTACTTCGGCATCCTTGCCGTCGTGAGCTGTTTGAATGCCTCGGAGGTATGTGTTTCTGAGTTTGGCTCCGTCGGTGAGTACGGCTTCAAAGCCCCGGGCGTGTCGCGGTCGCTCCGTGACATATCGGTCGCTCGCGTTGCTCGCTCCCGATAGTGGTCACGGAGCCGACCACGCGGACGCGACACGCCCGTCTGGGCAAGACGCTGCGCGTCTTGCTGACCCTGAAGTCTGCCACGGCAGACTTCAGGACCCCTTTCAGTCCCCCCGACAGTACCGTCCACGAGCCTCCCCAACCGACTCACTCACTGCGTTCGCTCGTCCACTGTCAGAGCACGCTCTGACAAGCCGTCGCTCGGTGCCCTCGCGACGACCTCGCGCTGACTCGCGCGACAAGCGCGCTCGGGCCACGCCACCGCACTGCGTCGCTCGATTGAGCAGCCAAGGCGGTGGCCTGACGCACCGCTCGCCGTGCGAGCGTGTGCGTCGTGGGGAAAGGTTGGTGCGGTCGCGGTGCGGTTTCCCCTGAGCCAAGCACCGAGGGTGGTCGCGGTGCTGTCGAACTCATCGTAACCAACACCGTGCCGGTCCCGAGACCAAGCAATGAGAGTGGTCGCGGGATTATCGAGGTCGAACGAAACACCACCGCACCAGCGAAAGTTCCCCGAACACCACAATCCAGCCCACACAGTCGGAACCGCTAACTGACGCAGGGTCACAGACACGAACAATCAGATGCAGCTACCCGACGCCGCGGTCGCCCTGCTCGAATCCGCGAGCGCGACCGACGCCAAATCAATCGAACAGCTCGCCACCGACACCGACGAGAAACCCGAGACGCTCACCGGGGCCGCCTTCGACCTCGAAGCCGACGGGCTCGTCGCCATCGAGGAACGCGTCGAGGTGTCGCTCGAACTCACCGACGAGGGGGAACAGTACCGCGCGCACGGGCTCCCGGAGCTTCGACTCTACCGCGCCGCGGCCGACGCCGGCGCAGCAGACGACCCCGTCCCGATGGGACAGGTCGTCGGTGCCTCCGGACTCGAAGGCCCCGAAGTCGATATCGCTCTGATGAACTTCGCGCGCAAGGGGCTCGGCTCCATCGACTCGGGCGAACTGTCCGTGAACGCCGACGCAGAGGTCGATTCCGACGCCGAGCGCGCGGCGCTCGATGCTATCGCGGACGACGACGCCGACGGTCTCGACGACGACACCGTCGACCGACTCGTCGAGCGCGGACTCGTGGAACGGCGCGAGCAGACCAACCGGTTCGTCACGCTCACCGACGACGGCGTGACGGCGCTCATGGAAGGCGTCGAGACGGCAGCGACGGTCGGCCAGCTCACGCCGGAGCTGCTCACCTCCGGCGAGTGGGAGGACGTGGAGTTCGCCGAGTACAACGTCGAGGCCGACGCCGAACCCGTCACCGGCGGGAAGACGCACATCCTGCGACAGACAGCCGAGTCGGTGAAGGACACCCTCGTCGGGATGGGGTTCCAGGAGATGCAGGGGCCACACGCCGACGCCGACTTCTGGATCAACGACGCGCTGTTCATGCCCCAGGACCACCCCGCGCGCACCCACTGGGACCGGTTCACCCTCGACACCGACCCGATGACGGACCTCCCGGACGACCTCGTGGGTCGGGTGGAGGACGCCCACCGCAACGGCGTTGGTCCCGACGGCGAAGGGTATCACTCGCCGTGGTCGCGTGAGTTCGCCGAGGAGGTCGCGCTCCGGGGTCACACCACCTCGCTGTCGATGCGGTATCTCTCGGGCGAGGAAATCGGCGACCTCGAGCCGCCACAGCGGTTCTTCTCCGTCGAGAAGGTGTATCGCAACGACACCCTCGACGCGACGCATCTGCTGGAGTTCTTCCAAATCGAGGGGTGGGTGATGGCCGAAGACCTCTCCGTGCGCGATTTGATGGGCACCTTCGAGGAGTTCTACGCCCAGTTCGGGATTACGGACATCGAGTTCAAGCCCCACTACAATCCGTACACGGAACCGAGCTTCGAGCTGTTCGGTACCCATCCGACGACGGGTGAAATCGTCGAAATCGGGAACTCGGGTATCTTCCGCGAGGAGGTGCTCTCGCCGCTGGGCGTCGAGTGTGACGTGATGGCGTGGGGACTCGCGCTCGAACGACTCCTGATGCTCATGTACGGGTTCGAGGATATCCGCGACGTACACGGGACCTTGTGTGACCTCGACCTGCTGCGGAACGTGGAGGTGCTCGCGTAATGCCCGTCGTCGAAATCGACCCCGACGAGCTACGAGAGTTGGCGGGCCACGACAAGTCGGACGAGGAGCTGCAATCGGACCTGTTCGGACTCGGCCTGGAGTTCGAAGGCGAAACCGAAGACGGGGAGTTCCAGTTGGAGTTCGCTCCCGACCGCCTCGACCGGCTCTCCGTCGAGGGTATCGCGCGGTCGCTCCGCTACCAGTACGGCGACGTGCGCGGCGTCTACGTCCCCTCGACGAACGACGCCGAGTGGCGCGTCGAGGTGGAGGACGTGCCAGAGGACCGACCGTACGTGACCGCCGCGGTCGTCCGCGGCGTCGACATGACGGAGGGGAAACTGGAGTCGCTCATCCAGCTACAGGAGAAACTCCACGCGACGATGGGGCGCAAGCGCGCGAAGGGCGCAATCGGCGTCCACGACCTCGCGATGGTGAAAGGCGGAGCCTTCGAGGGTGACGACCGCGGGAAGACCATCACCTATACTGGTATCGACCCGGACGGCGACAGTTTCGTGCCGCTCGATGCCGACACGGAGATGACGCCCGCAGACGTGCTCGAGGACCACCCCGTCGGCGAGACGTACGCCGACCTCGTCGCAGAGTACGAGAGCTACCCGGCGATTTACGACGATATCGGGCTGTTCTCGTTCCCGCCGGTCATCAACGGAAAGCGGACGGAGGTCGACGAGGGGTCGCGCGACCTCCTCGTCGAGATGACGGGCACCGACCAGTGGACCATCGACCGGATGCTCGCCATCGTCTGTTACGCGCTCGACGCCCGCGGCGGCCGCATCGAGGAGGTCGACATCGCCTACCCGGACCGCGAGACGGTTCGCCCGGACCTCCAGACGCGGACGAAGTCGGTCGCACACGACCGCATCGAGTCGACGCTGGGTATCGACCTCGCGGTCGAGGAGACCATCGACCTGTTCGAGCGGTCGGGACTCGGCGTCGAACACGACGACGGGAGCTACGAGGTGGAGATTCCGCCCTACCGGACGGACGTGCTCCACCCGATGGACCTGGTGGACGACGTGGGTCGCGCCTACGGCTTCAACGACCTCGAACCGCGGTATCCCGACGTGTCGACGGTCGGGGGCCGCCACGACCGCTCGAAGTTGGAGCGGGCCGCCCGCGAGACGCTCGTCGGACTCGGCTTCGAGGACCTGTTGAACTTCCACATGATCTCCGAGCGGGAGAACTACGAGCGGATGGGCGTCGACCCCGGAAGTGACGCCTTCGGCGGGCAACGTCCGGTCCACATTGAGGGACCGTACAGCGAGGACTACACGATGCTCCGGACGTGGGCGCTCCCGTCGCTCGCGATGGTCCTAGAGAACAACACCCACCGGGCGTATCCGCAGGACATCGCCGAGGTCGGCTTCGCGGCCGCGCGCGACGACGCGGAATCGAGCGGCGTCGCGGAACGGCGCACGGTCGCGGGCGCGCTCGCACGCGCGGACTCGTCGTACGAGGACGCGAAGGCACGACTCCAGACGATCGCTCGAAACTTCGGCGTCGAGCTGGAGACGCCGGCGACGACACACCCCTCCTTTATCGACGGCCGCGCGGCGTCGGTCGTCATCGACGGGGAGCCGGTCGGGGTCGTGGGCGAACTCCACCCCCGCGTGCTCGTCGAACACGACCTCGAAGTGCCGGTCACGGCCTTCGAGTTCGACCTCACGGCGCTCCGTTAAGCGAGGTCAGCGCCGACCGCGTCCTCGATAGAATCGAAACCGTCACGCTCCAACAGGTCGAGCAGCCCCTGATTGATGTCGCGCGCGACCGTCGGTCCCTCGTAGACGAGGGCGGTGTACAGTTGGACCACGCTCGCGCCCGCGCGAATCTTCTCGTAGGCTCCTTCCGCGTCGGCGATACCGCCGACGCCGACGACGGGCACGTCGGTCCGTTCCGCGACGAACCGTATCATCTCCGTGGCTTCGCCCTCGATCGGTGCACCGGAAAGCCCGCCTTCCTGTACCGACTTCGGCGATTCGAGCGACGCGGGGCGGCGAACGCTCGTGTTCGTCGCGACGACGCCGTCCAGGCCGAGGTCGTTCACCACGTCGAGTGCCGACTCGACGGCCTCGGGGGCGAGGTCGGGCGAGAGCTTGAGGAGCAGGGGAGAGGCCCCGGCATCCTGGAGGGTGGAGAGAATCTCCTCGAGCGGGTCGCGGTCCTGTAGCTCGCGGAGTCCGGGCGTGTTCGGGGAAGAGACGTTCACCACGAAGTAGTCGCCGCCCGCGCGCGTGCGCTCGAAGGAGTAGAGGTAATCGTCGGCCGCCTCCGCCAACGGCGTGGACTTCGACTTCCCGATGTTGACGCCGACCGGAACATCCACGTCGGTGTCGGCGAGCCGCGGGCCGATGGTGTCCGCGCCGTGGTTGTTGAAGCCCATGCGGTTGACGATGGCGCGGTCCTCGCGGAGTCGGAACATTCGGGGTCTGGAGTTTCCCGGCTGCCGTTCGGCGGTGACGCCGCCGACCTCGAGGTGGCCGAAGCCGAGCGCGGCGAGAGCGGGCGGAATCTCGGCGTTCTTATCGAAGCCCGCCGCGACGCCCACCGGGTTCGGGAAGGTCTGGTCGAACGCCTCGACTTCGAGCCGCGAGTCGGTGACGGTGAGCCGGTCCGCGACGGGGTCGACGAGCCGCGTCTCCTGTCCGTATTCGAGGACGGCGTGACCGAGCCGGTGGGCGGTCTCGGCCGGGAGCGCGAACAGCGCCGGCTTCACGAGGTCGTAGAGGTTCACGAATGTATGCGAGAGACGGAGCGAGAAAGGCGATGCGGTCGTTAAAAGTCGTGTTCGACGTCGTCGGTGTCCGCCTTCTGGATGATTATCTTCCCGTCGCGAACCCGGACGAACACCTCGTCTCCGATGTCAAGTCCGGCGACGGCGAGCTCGTCCTCGTGGAGATTCACGTGGACGTTGTGGTACTCGCCGTTCTCGTCTTTGGCGCCACTCGGAGAGAGCTTCTTCTTGCGAACCATCGCGGTGTTGGCTGTGATTCCCGCCACGAGACACATAAGTGTACCGTGGTCGCGCACGGTCGGTGCTGTCCGTGTCTCCGTCCCCGGTGGTCGGCTCCGATACCACCGCGAGAATCGGGTGCTGTCACCCGATTCCGGGGATACGCTTAAGATACACCCTGTTCACATCTCACATGGAGGTAACAACTATGGCAGACGACAAGCGGAACTTCGCACTGCGCGAGTCGAGCGGCGAGGAAAGTAGTGTCTTCTCCGGACGCACCCCGCGACAGGCTGCCCTCAAGGCTGCCCGTCGGCTCACGCCGGCCAGCAGCGAGGACGCGGCCGACCGCACGGAGCTGCGGCTGCGCGAGAAGGGAACGACCAAGGTACACATCTACGAGGGCTGGGCCTGGGAGGAGAACGCTCCCGATGATAAGCCCGACTGGATGCCCGACGATATCACGGAGGCGAACGTCTCCAAGCAGGGTATCGAGCATCTCGACGAGATCTAGTGCGGCTCTCTTTCTCCGTGGAATCACGACACGTATAGACCGTCCGCGCGTACAGACGTGTGCGCGGCACTCATCCGGCCCGACCGACCGTGCGAGCGTGGGATGAGGGTCCGACCTCCAGCCGCGCGACACTCTACACGGCGAGCCGCGGCTATCTTGCCCTGTTGTACACACATCGGGTGGCGTGAAACCGCATGACGTGGCGGGGTCGAGACGACGGGGTTAAGTGTACAACTCCCATCAAATGAAATGTGAACGACGTGGCGCAGGCCGCCGAGGCCTGCCCCGCTCGCTGACCACCGTTTCGGTGGTCCGCGGTCCGACTCGGTCGGGTCGCGAAGACAAGCTCGATTCGACGCCCTTATACGTAACAGGCGACTCGGGTTGGATAAGAGGTCGCCCCGCCTTCGGCGGGAAACGGCCCTACTCCAATCCGACGCCCTTATGTACGAACGGCCGCTCGAATTGGATACGCTCGCACCCATCTCCGATGGGCTGTGACAGCACGCATCCAATCCGACGCCCTTATACGTAACAGGGCGCTCGGATGGAATGCACACGACGTGATTGAGTCGGCCTTCGACGGTCGACTCGTCCCGGGGCGATGTACTTCACAGGGTTTATACCCTGTCGCGAAGTACAGTTAGTTCCCGAAGGAAATGAGGATTCGACCCCTGCGGTCCGCCGTACACGATCGAATCTGATGTTAGCCCTGATGGTTCGGTGACACCCGGTATGGTGTCACCGACCGATCCCACATATACAGATAGCGATTCATGCACATTCGTTAGAATGTGTTCCCGCCTAACCCTCCCCACCAGGGGAGACATTCCGGTTGATCCTGCCGGAGGCTATTGCTATCGGTGTCCGATTTAGCCATGCGAGTTGTACGTCTAACGTAGCAGACTGCTCAGTAACACGTGGCCGATCTACCCTATGGACTGGGATAACCACGGGAAACTGTGGCTAATCCCTGATAGCGCTCCCGAGCTTGAATGCTGGGAGCGTCAAATGCTCCGGCGCCATAGGATGAGGCTGCGGCCGATTAGGTAGACGGTGAGGTAACGGCTCACCGTGCCAATAATCGGTACGGGTCATGAGAGTGAGAACCCGGAGACGGAATCTGAGACAAGATTCCGGGCCCTACGGGGCGCAGCAGGCGCGAAACCTTTACACTGCACGCCAGTGCGATAGGGGGACACCGAGTGCGTAGGCATAGAGCCTACGCTTTTGTGTACCGTAAGGTGGTACACGAATAAGGGCTGGGCAAGACCGGTGCCAGCCGCCGCGGTAACACCGGCAGCCCGAGTGATGGCCGATATTATTGGGCCTAAAGCGTCCGTAGCTGGCCGCGTAGGTCCGTCGGGAAATCTACTGGCTTAACCAGTAGGCGTCCGGCGGAAACCTCGTGGCTTGGGACCGGAAGACCTGAGGGGTACGTCTGGGGTAGGAGTGAAATCCTGTAATCCTGGACGGACCACCGGTGGCGAAAGCGCCTCAGGAAGACGGATCCGACAGTGAGGGACGAAAGCTAGGGTCTCGAACCGGATTAGATACCCGGGTAGTCCTAGCCGTAAACAATGCTCGTTAGGTGTGGCGCAGGCTACGAGCCTGCGCTGTGCCGTAGGGAAGCCGAGAAACGAGCCGCCTGGGAAGTACGTCCGCAAGGATGAAACTTAAAGGAATTGGCGGGGGAGCACTACAACCGGAGGAGCCTGCGGTTTAATTGGACTCAACGCCGGACATCTCACCAGCTCCGACAGCAGTAATGACAGTCAGGTTGACGACCTTACTCGACGCTGCTGAGAGGAGGTGCATGGCCGCCGTCAGCTCGTACCGTGAGGCGTCCTGTTAAGTCAGGCAACGAGCGAGACCCGCACCTCTAGTTGCCAGCAGCATCTCGCGATGGCTGGGTACACTAGGGGGACTGCCGTCGCTAAGACGGAGGAAGGAACGGGCAACGGTAGGTCAGTATGCCCCGAATGAGCTGGGCAACACGCGGGCTACAATGGTCAAGACAATGGGATGCGACGCCGAGAGGCGAAGCTAATCTCCTAAACTTGGTCGTAGTTCGGATTGCGGACTGAAACCCGTCCGCATGAAGCTGGATTCGGTAGTAATCGCGTGTCAGAAGCGCGCGGTGAATACGTCCCTGCTCCTTGCACACACCGCCCGTCAAATCACCCGAGTGGGGTCCGGATGAGGCTGTCATGCGACAGTCGAATCTGGGCTCCGCAAGGGGGATTAAGTCGTAACAAGGTAGCCGTAGGGGAATCTGCGGCTGGATCACCTCCTAAAGACCGGGACCAGAGCTCTGCTCTGGCCCACCTTCGTGGGTTCGGTCGGCGACGCCGACCGGGCACCTTGGAACCATCAGGGCTACGATTGCGGCTGTCCGCTACGTTCGTTAGCGGGCCGTCGCGGTCGAGTTGGGCCCATAGCTCAGTGGTAGAGTGCCTCCTTTGCAAGGAGGATGCCCGGGGTTCGAATCCCCGTGGGTCCATGTACAAGACGAATCGTGCCCCTTATATGGGTCACCGTATTCGTCCGATGTACGACCGATGCACCACTCCGTGAAAGCGCGGGTGGGAAGGGTAGATGCACGCACTGGGGTTGCACCCAGGCGCTGCGAATGATACCGTGTGTACGTGCAATCCAGGCGCTCACTGGACCCGTTCACTGTGCTCAGTGATCGTGGCTACTGTGCCGCCTGGTGGATGGCTCGGCTCAAGCGCTGATGAAGGACGTGCCAAGCTGCGATAAGCCATGGGGAGCCGCACGGAGGCGAAGAACCATGGATCTCCGAATAGGAATCCTCTCGCAATTGCTTCGCGCAATGGGGAACGCTCCGAATTGAAACATCTCAGTAGGAGCAGGAAGAGAAAACGAATGTGACGTCGTTAGTAACGGTGAGTAAACGCGACACAGTCCAAACCGAAGGCTTCGGCCAATGTGGTGTTCGGACTGACTTTCAGCAATTGACGCTCGACGAGAAGTCTCTTGGAACAGAGCTCGATACAGGGTGATAGACCCGTATCGTCGTGTGGTAAATTGTGTGTCAGTACCAGAGTACCGGGGGTTGGAAATCCCTCGGGATTACGGCAGGCATCGACTGCCAAGACTAAGTACAACTTGAGACCGATAGCGAACAAGTAGTGTGAACGAACGCTGAAAAGCACCCCGAGAAGGGAGGTGCAATAGGGCCTGAAATCAGGTGGCGATTGAGCGACGGGGCATACAAGGCCTCTCAGGAAACGACCCGGGTGCGAACCCGCAGTAGGAACCGAGAGGAGCCGATGTTCCGTCGTGCGTTTTGAAAAACGAACCAGGGAGTGTATCTGTTTGACGAGTCTAACCGGAGAATCCGGGCAGGCGTAGGGAAACCGACAAGGCCGCAGCATTGCCAGGGCCGCCGTGTTCAAGCGCGGGGAGTCAAACGGATACGACCCGAAACCAGATGATCTACGCGCGGGCAGGACGAAGCGTGGCGAAAGCTACGTGGAGGTCCGTTAGGGTTGGTGTCCTACAATACCCTCCCGTGACCTGTGTGTAGGGGTGAAAGGCCCATCGAATCTGGAAACAGCTGGTTCCAACCGAAAAATGTCGAAGCATTACCTCTGCTGAGGTAGTTCGTGGGGTAGAGCGACCGATTGGAAGCGCGGACTCCGAGAGGAGTCTGCCTTCCTGTCGAACTCCGAACTCACGGACGCCGTTGACGCAGGGAGTTCGCCGTGCGGGGTAAGCCTGTACGGCGTGAGGGAGACAACCCAGAGTCGGGTTAAGGTCCCCAAGTGTGGATTAAGTGCGATTGAAGATGGTCCCGAGCCCTAGACAGCCGGGAGGTGAGCTTAGAAGCAGCTACCCTCTAAGAAAAGCGTAACAGCTTACCGGCCGAGGTTTGGGGCGTCTAAAATGATCGGGGCTCAAATCCACCACCGAGACCTGACCGCATCCGTTGTAGGATGCTCGTGTAGGTTGGCACTCCGATTGGGCGGAAGCTCGGACTAGAGTTCGAGTGGACCGATCGGTGAAGAAAATCCTGGTCATAGTAGCAGCGATAGTCGGGTGAGAATCTCGACGGCCAAATGAGCAAGGGTTCCTCAGCAATGTTTCTCAGCTGAGGGTTAGCCGGTCCTAAGTCACTTCGTAATTCGAGAGTGACAAAAGGGAAGTTGGTTAATATTCCAACGCCTCTATACAACAGAAGTCGACGCCTTGGGGTCAACCGAGCCGCGCTTTCGCGCGGTCGAACTGTCCAACTCCGTGGAAGCCGTAATGGCACGAAGCGGAAGAACGGCAGGATAGCGTAAGTCGGTCCAACCTAGGGCCCGTGAAAAGACGAGTATAGAGTCCGTACCAAGATCCGACACAGGTGCTCATGCCGGCGAAAGGCAAGGCCTGTCGGGAACAACCGACGTTAGGGAATTCGGCAAGTTAGTCCCGTAAGTTCGCGATAAGGGATGCCTGCTTAGGAAATAAGCAGGCCACAGTGACTCGGACGCTCCGACTGTCTAGTAACAACATAGGTGACCGCAAATCCGAAAGGACTCGTACGGTCACTGAATCCTGCCCAGTGCAGGTATCTGAACACCCCGTACAAGGGGACGAAGGACCTGTCAACGGCGGGGGTAACTATGACCCTCTTAAGGTAGCGTAGTACCTTGTCGCTTCAGTAGCGACTTGCATGAATGGATCAACGAGAGCGTCACTGTCCCAACGTTGGGCCCGGTGAACTGTACGTTCCAGTGCGGAGTCTGGAGACCCCCAGGGGGAAGCGAAGACCCTATGGAGCTTTACTGCAGGCTGTCGCTGAGACATGGTCGCTGATGTGCAGCATAGGTAGGAGGCATTACAGAGGTACCCGCGCCAGCGGGCCACCCAGCCATCAATGAAATACTACCCGTCAGTGACTGTGACTCTCACTCCGGGAGGAGGACACCGGTAGCCGGGCAGTTTGACTGGGGCGGTACGCGCTCGAAATGATATCGAGCGCGCCCCAAGTCCATCTCATTCGGGTCGGGAACCCGAAGAAGAGTGCAAGAGCAAAAGATGGATTGACAGTGTTCTTCCTAACGAGGAACGCTGACACGAAAGTGTGGTCTAGCGAACCCATGAGCCTGCCCGATGCGGGCCATGGACGACAGAAAAGCTACCCTAGGGATAACAGAGTCGTCACGCGCAAGAGCACATATCGACCGCGTGGCTTGCTACCTCGATGTCGGTTCCCTCCATCCTGCCCGTGCAGAAGCGGGCAAGGGTGAGGTTGTTCGCCTATTAAAGGAGGTCGTGAGCTGGGTTTAGACCGTCGTGAGACAGGTCGGCTGCTATCTACTGGGGGTGTTTCGGAGCCTGACGGGAACGTTCGTATAGTACGAGAGGAACTACGAATGGTGACCACTGGTGTACCGGTTGTCCGAGAGGGCACTGCCGGGCAGCTACGTCACACGGGGTAAGAGCTGAACGCATCTAAGCTCGAAACCCACCTGGAAAAGAGGCTCCGCTGAGGTCGCTCGTAGAAGACGAGATCGATAGACTTGGGGTGTACGCACCGAGGCAACGAGGTGTTCAGCCCGCGAGTACTAATGACCGAAGCCACTCAATCATCGCACTGAGACCCGTGAACGGGTCCAGGCGTTTACTGGATTGCACGCACACATTTGGTTAGCTACCCACCGACGATGGTCTTCATCGTGGTTCGATTCCACGAGTCGGCATTAAGGCGGCCATAGCGGCGGGGTCACTCCCGTACCCATCCCGAACACGGAAGATAAGCCCGCCAGCGTTCCGGCGAGTACTGGAGTACGCGAGTCTCTGGGAAATCCGGTTCGCCGCCTGCCATTCATTCAAAGCCCACCAGTATTGTGCTGGTGGGCTTTTTTCATTTACCGTGCGGCGATGCCGCACGTCCGACCGGCGAGCCGCTGGCTCGCCGGACCGCTATACTTAACCACGGGAGTACGTTACCCTCATCTGCGCCAAGGTGGCAGAGTGGCCTTACGCGGTCGCCTGCAGAGCGACTACACGCCGGTTCGAATCCGGCCCTTGGCTTTCTCCCCTCCCCTCGATATCCAACGCGACCAGCCGCGGTCACAACAGGCTCTTGAGTTCGTTTCAACCCCTGAACGCCGCAGTGGCCACACTCACAGCCCCGAGTCTCGCGTTTTGAGTAGTGACACCGGGACCGACGGGTCAAAGCGTGTGCCGCCCGCAGCGTCCGTATGCAACTCGACTTCCTCGGTGGCGCACGGGAGGTCGGCCGGAGTGCGGTCCTCGTCGACGAGACGCTGTTGCTCGACTACGGAGCGAAGCCGACGACGCCACCGTCGTGGCCCCTCAACTGCACGCCGGAGGCGGTCGTCGTCTCGCACGGCCATCTCGACCACGTCGGCGGTGTGCCCGCGCTGCTCTCAGGTGATGCTCCGCCCTCAATTCACTGGACACCGCCGACGCACGAACTGGCCCGACTGCTTGCACGTGACACGCTCAAGCTCCACGGCGGGACGCCGCGGTGTCCGTTCACGGACAACGACGTTGCGCGACTCGGTGAGCAGTCCGTCGAACACAGCTATCGAGAGCCGTTCACCGTTGCGGGCTACGAAATCACCCTCTACGACGCGGGGCATATCCCGGGGAGTGCCCACGTCCTCGTCGACGACGGCGAGACGCGACTCCTGTACACCGCCGACTTCCACACCGACGACCAGCGGCTCGTCTCCGGAACCAGCGCACGTCCGGACGCGGACGTGGTGATCTGTGAATCGACGTACTCCGACGTGGCCCACGACCGACGCGACTCGGTCGAACAGCGGTTCGTCCAGTCGCTCCGCGAGACCACCGTCCGCGGGGGGACGGTCGTCGTCCCCGCCTTCGCCATCGGGCGCACTCAGGAAGTTCTGCTCGTGTGTAACGCACACGGTCTCGACACCTACGTCGACGGGATGGGTGTCGAGGTGTTAGATATGCTCACCCGTCATCCGGCGTACGTCCGAGACGTGGATGCGCTCCGCGGTGCACGAACCAATGCTCGGGTGGTGACGGGCCGTGACGGACAGCGCCGCCGTATCGCGGACGAACAGACGGTGATTGTCACGACGAGCGGGATGCTCAACGGCGGGCCGGCGATGACGTACGTGCCCGCAATCGCGGACTCGCCGCTGAATCTGGTCGCGTTCTCCGGGTATCAGGTCGAGGGAACGCCCGGCCGTGAGCTGTTGGAACGTGGAAGCGCCCACATCGACGGGCGACAGCTCCGCGCGTCCGCCCGCCGGGAGTTCTTCGACTTCTCGGCACACGCCGACCACGACGGACTTCGCTCGTTCCTGTCGAGCTACGAGGACAGCACCGTTCTCGTGAACCACGGCGATCGGTGTGTGGCTTTCGCGGCGGAACTACGCGAGGACGGCTACGCGGCGCGCGCGCCCGAACTCGGCGCGACGATACAGCTATAGCTACTGCTGTGCGTTTTCGACGGCGTCGGCCTCGGATTCGAGCGCCGCAGCGAGCGTGCGCGCCTGCTCGGGGGTGAGCCGGAGCCGGTCGGCGTGGGTGTCGAGCGTTTCGAGCGTGGTGTTGTCGAGTTCGAGTGCGAACTCCACGTGGTCGGGGTTCTTTCGGGGTGAGGTGACGTTCACCGTGGCGTACGCCTCCTCGTCGAAGTCGTGGCCCTCGGCTTCGGCGTCCACGAGGTCCAGCGTCGTGTACGCGTTGACGCGCATGATTCGGTCTGCCATACGCTCCGTTGGTGGGTGCCCGGCGTAAGCGTGGCGTCTCTGGCCATCGTCCTCGCGTCGCTGTCGGTGAGTCACGCGCTGGCTCCGTCCTCGACTCCGTGACAGACCTGATCGCTTGGCCCCAAAGACAGCACTGCGACCGCCGGCGGTTGTGTTGCTCCCGCTCGCTGGCTCGCGGTCTGTCGACCGCGCGCCCAACCCTCCCCCGCGACGCACACGCGCCACGGGCGCGGTGCGTCAGGCCACTGCCTCGGTTGTTTGCACGGGAGAACGGGCAGCCGTCGACAGCGTTGCGACTGTGGAAGCGAAAACGCGAGCGAAGAGAGAAATCGAGGGGCGTCCTCAGTCGTCCGAGGGGAGGGGTTCGCCCTGGCCGTTCGTCGGCGCGGGACTGGAACCCATGTCGTCGTCCTCGGCGTACGGATACCACGTCATCTTCGTGTTGTGCATGTACGGGTCCGTGTAGCTGGTCTCTTCCGGCTCGACGAGTCCGTTCAGCGCCTCCTCGTCGTGGCGCGCGATGAACTCGCGGAAGCTCTCGCCGTCCTCGCGGGCGTCCGCGAAGAAGTCAACGAGGTTCTGGATGTAGCCGGGCACCTCGTCCGCGGCGACGCGCATCTCGACCCAGTCGGCGAACTGCGGATTCTCGCCGAGGCCGCCGCCGAGACCGATGTCGAACGCCTCGACCGGCTCGCCGTCCTTGCGGGTCTTCATCCCGCGCAGGGACACGTCGGCGATCTGCGGCTGGGCACAGGAGGCCGTACAGCCCGACAGGTGGGTGTGGAAGTTGGTCATCCCCTCGGGCACGTCGATGTTGTCCTGCATCCAGCGGCCGTAGCGGACCATCCGGTTTTTGGTCTCGACGATGGACAGCGAGCAGTACTCCGTGCCGGTACAGGCGATGGAGCCGCGCATGAAGACGCCCGGCTCGGGGGAGTGGTACTCCAGCAAGTCCTCCTCGAGGAACTCGTCGATGCGGTCGGAGTCCACGTCGGTGACGATGACGTTCTGTCGCTGCGTGAGTCGGACCTCGCCGGAGCCGTACTCATCGGCGAGGTGGGCGAGCTCGCGCGTTTCCTCGGCGGACATCCGGCCGACGAGCACGGAGAGACCGACGTAGTAGTTGCCGTCGGGCTGCTCGTGGACGCCGACGTGGTCGGCGTGGCCCTCCCCGTCGTCGTGGTTGTGGCCGGCGTTGTAGGTGTACTCGTCGCGGAGGTCCTCGCCCGCGGTCCGGAGTTCGCCATCGACGAACTCCTCTTCGAGGACGCGGCGGAACTTCTCGGTGCCCCACTCGTCGACGAGGAACTTGATGCGGGCGTTGAAGCGGTTCTCGCGGTCGCCGTGCTCGCGGAACAGCGCGGAACACGACGCGGCGATGTCGGGTGCCTCTTCCGGCGTGACGAACACGTCGATGGAGCGGGCGAGTCGCGGCTCCTTGCGCGAGAGCCCGCCGCCGACGCGGATGTTGAATCCCTTCGTCTCCTCGCCGTCGATGACCTTCACCGCCGGCTCGAAGGCGAGGTCGTTGATGTCGCCCTGACCGCAGCCCTCAGAACAGCCCGTGACGGAGACCTTCCACTTGCGCGGGAGATTCGCGTAGTCGTCGTTGCCTTTGAACGTCTCGTTGAGCTCCTCGGCGACGGGCCACGCGTCGATGAACTCGTTTTTGTCCTTCCCGGCGACGGGACAGCCCACGATGTTCCGCCAGGAGTCACCACACGCCTGCTGGGTGGAGAGGCCGACCGATTCGAGCCGGTCCCAGATCTCCGGAATATCCTCCAGCTTGATCCAGTGGAGCTGAATCGACTGACGTGTCGTCCAGTCACAGACCGCGCCGCCGAACTCCGGGTTGTCGGCGGGGCCGCGGGCGAAGTCGTCGGCCACGTCGGCGACGACCTCCAGCTGGCCCGGCTCGAGCACGCCGTTTGGCGTGCCGATTCGCATCATGAAGTAGCTCTCTTGGCCCTTCCGCTGGTGGTACAGTCCCCACCATTTGAAGCGCTCGAACCACGCGTCGTGTTCGTCGTCCGGAATCGATTCCCAGCCCTCCTCGGCGAACTCGTAGATACGCTCGCGAACCTCGTTCCCGTAGGCTTCGTCTTTCCAACCCTCGACTTTCGTCGGCATAGTACTGCCATGTCCCTCACGCCTATAGATGCCACGCGCTCCGTCAAGCCTCCCCCCTGCTCCAGTAAACCAGCAACAATTGCCTACTATTCCGTGGCGAGTCGCCGGCGTCTGTCCGGGACGTGAACGCTGCTCGGTACGACCGACCGGAACTCGCCGGTGTCGGGGTCGGCCCGGCCGAGTTCGAGCCAGTCGGTGACCCCGTCGGTGCCGCAGCCGATACACTGGCCGGCGATACGGGCCTCGACGCGGCCACAGGCGACGCTCACCTCGACGAACCCCTCCGCGAGGAAGTCGGTCGGCTCGCAGTCGCAGATGTCGCTGCGCGCGAGCTGCCAGAGGTCAGAGACGTTCACCTCGCGGCTGTCGTTGACGCTGACCCACGCGCCGTCGTCGAGCTGGTGGATTGCGGTGACCATACCCACCAGAACGCCCCGACGGGCGTAAACACGACGTTCGTGACGCCGTGGTGACGCCGGATGCGTGCATATCCGCCCGCAGTCTCCGTGTTTCGACCCGCTTCCGCCGACACAGAAACAAGCAACAAAATCCGCGACCCGGCAGCACAGGAGAGTGTTATGTTCGTAGCTGTGCTTATGGTGTGGTGGTGCCTTCTACTACACAGTGAGTCGTTCAATGAGTACCAGTGGTGAGCGTCATGAGTAAGACAGACGAAGAGAGCCGCGCCGACCGATACGACGACGTCGACACGAGCCACCTCGACAGCGTCGAGGACGGCTGCGGCTGTACCGAGATTTGGGAGCACACGAGCGAGCGGGAGGAGGCCGAGGAGTCCGACGCCGACGACGAGTGACTGCGCTCCGTTCGCAGGCGGGATTTTTGATAGTGGCCCTGCTACCCGTGAGTGAATGACACCGGATGAGGGCCCCTCGACCGAGACCGACCCGGCGAGCCGCGCGTCGCCGGTCGGCGAGCCGGTCATCCGGCGGAACGTCACGGACGACGCCGCGCGCTTCGACCCGACCGACGCTGAGAGTCTCGCCGAGGCCGCCGACGTGGTTCGGCGCTTCGCCGAGAACACCGCCGGCGGCGCTGACAACGTCTACATGCTCCGTGGTGCGGCGGCGTGTGCTGCACTCGTTCGCGGCGAGGGGTCGTACAAGGCCGCCGCCGAGCGCGCCGGCGGCGAGGCGACCGTCTCGTTCATCCGCAAGTGGGCGCGCGTCCACGACCTGCCGCGGTCGGTGCGCCGGTACGTCGCGCTCGGCGAAATCGCTCCGACCGCGGCCAAACACATCGCCCGCCTCTCGGGCGAGGCGCGCTTTCTCTTGGCGTGGGCCGTCCTCGACCACGGGCTGACGGTGCGTGAGGTGCGTACCGTCGCCTCGGTGGTCAACGACGGGGCGACCGTCGAGGCCGCACTGGCCGACGCAGGGGTCGAACTCGGCCGCATCGAGCTATCGCTTCCCGCCGACCTGTACCGACGGCTCCGCCGGACGGCGGCTCTGTCGGACCGCGACCCCGACGACGTGGTCGTGGAAGCGCTGTCGACGTACTTCGAGTGACCGCGCGCATCGAAACTATTTACCCCGAGATTGTCCTACCGTGTTGCAGGGCCGATAGCTCAGCCCGGCAGAGCGTCTGGCTTTTAACCAGACGGCCATGGGTTCAAATCCCATTCGGCCCGTCCTGACTTCGAGCCGGTAGTTTATCCCCGAAGCCGAACAACTCTCGCCAGATGAGTACCGCGCCGGTTCCCGAACTCGCAGAGACGGCCACGGCCTGTGCCGACCGACTCCACGCCGCCGAGAGCGTGCTGGTCGCCTCCCACATCGACGCCGACGGACTGACGAGCGCCGCCGTCGCCGATACCGCCCTCGAACGCGCGGGTATCGAACACGAACAGGTGTTCTTCGAGCAGCTGGACGCCGAACACATCGACCGGATTGCGGCCACAGAGCACGAGACGGTTCTGTTCACCGACTTCGGCTCGGGGCAGTTAGACGATATCGTCCCACACGAACGAGCGGGCGCGTTCACTCCGATCATCGCCGACCACCACCAGCCCGCAGACGCGGACACCGAGTTCCATCTGAACCCGCTGCTCGTCGGGCTGAACGGTGCCCGCGAACTCTCGGGTGCGGGGGCGGCGTACGTGCTCGCCCGGGCGCTCGAACGCGACGGCGTCGACAACCGCGACCTCGCCGCGACGGCGGTCGTCGGCGCGGTCGGCGACATGCAGGATTCCGGGGGTGAACTCCACGGCGCGAACGCCGCCCTCGTCGAGGAGGGCGTCGCCGCCGGCGCTCTCGCCGAGGCGAAGGACCTCGCCGTCTACGGCAAACAGACCCGTCCGCTCCCCAAACTACTGGAGTACGCCACCGACACCTACGTTCCCGGCATCTCGAACTCCTACTCGGGTGCGGTTGAGTTTCTCGACGGACTCGACGTTGCGTGTCGCGACGACGACGAGGAGTGGAAACGGTGGGTGGACCTGACCGACGACGAGCGCCAGAGCGTCGCGAGCGCGCTCGTCCGCCACGCGGTCTCTCGGGGCGTTCCGGCCTCGAAAATCGAGCGGCTCGTCGCTACCACCTACACCCTGACCGACGAGCCCGAGGGGACGGAACTCCGTGACGCCTCCGAGTTTTCCACCCTGCTCAACGCGACGGCCCGGTACGACCGCGCCGACGTGGGTCTCGCCGTCTGTCTGGGCGACCGCACCGGTGCGCTGGAGACCGCCCGGAAACTGCTCCGCACCCACCGTCGGAACCTCTCGGAGGGGCTGACGTGGGTGAAAGACAACGGCGTCACCGACGCCGGAAACCTCCAGTGGTTCGACGCCGGCGATGAGATTCGCGCCACCATCGTCGGTATCGTCGCCGGGATGTCGATGGGCGTCGACGGCGTCGACCGCGCGAAGCCCGTCGTCGCCTTCGCCCGCGAGAGCGAGACGGAGACGAAGGTCTCCTCTCGCGGGACGGGTGCGCTCGTCCGGCAGGGGCTCGACCTGTCGGTCGTGATGGGTGAGGCGAGCGAAGCGGTCGGCGGTGGCGGTGGTGGCCACGACGTTGCCGCCGGCGCGACGATTCCGGCCGGCGAGGAAGAACAGTTCATCGACCGCGCAGACGCCATCGTCGGCGACCAGCTCGGATAGCACAGTGAAAGTGATTCGATTCGAGATAAACCGACCGACTGAAGCCGGATTCGACGGGAAGCAGAGGGGTCGAATCGGCGGCGAACAGCGTCGCCGGCGGAGAGCGCACAATCCGGCTGTTTTTGGTTCGAGCGAGCAAGTGTGAGGAAATGAGTCTCGACGCGGCCACCTTCGAGGAGCAGAAGTACGTCGACTTCTTCCCGAAGCTCCAGCAGGCGTACAAGAGCGCGTTCAACACGATGAACGAGCAGTACGACTCCACCTACGTCCACGCCATCGACCAGACCATCCTCAACGAGTCCGAACCCGTCTTCGAGGACGGCCAGTTCCACATCGAACTCCCCGCCGACCCCGAGACGCGCATCGACGGCGTCGTCGACATCGACGACGACCGGCTGGCCGAACTGCTGGAGGAGTACACCGCCACCATCGAGACCGAACTGTGTCGGCTCTTCGAGGTCGAGCAGCCCTAGCACACGCAGGGACAAGGCCTAAGCGTGGTGGCAAACAAGAGAGTGTATGAGCACGGAGTCTGCCGACGGCGACGACCTGAACGACCGTATCACGAACTTCCTGCGCCGCAACTTCCCGCAGATTCAGATGCACGGCGGGAGCGCAGCCATCCAGAACATCGACCGCGAGGAGGGGTCGGTGACCATCCAACTGGGCGGTGCCTGTTCCGGCTGTGGCATCTCTCCGATGACGATTCAGGCCATCAAGTCCCGGATGACCAAGGAAATCCCCGAGATTTCGACGGTGCACGCCGAGACGGGAGCGGCCTCCGGTGCCGGCGACGGCATGGGCGGTGGCAACGTCTCGCCGTCGTTCCCCGGTGAAAGCTCGTCGTCCGGAGACGACGAAGGCCCGCAGGCTCCCTTCTAACGCCGACTCCTTCGTGTTTTCACCCGCTGTGAGCGACAGCAGTGGAGCTAACCACCTGCCCGACGGAGGGGACACGTGACCCGACGCAGTGACCGACTCGCGCTCGCGGCGGTCGTGTTCACCGTGTTGTTCTCGCAGGTGCTCCTGTATCCGGGCGTTCCGCAGTTGGTCGAATCGCTCGGCGGGAGCGGCGAACTCGACGCGAGCACGCCCTTCCTCGCCGCGGAGTTTGCGGGCTTCGTTCTCTTCGCCGGCGTCTGGGGAGCGCTGTCGGACCGCGCCGGCGAACGCGGCCGATTCATCTCCGCGGGCGCGGCCGGTGGTGCGCTCGCGTACGTCGCGCTCGCGTTCGCTCCCTCGATTCCGTTCTGGCTCGTCCTCGTCGTGCGGTTCGTCGGCGGCGCGTTCACCATCGGCGCGTTCTCGCTCGCCATCGCGACGCTCATGGACTTCGGCGGCGGCAACGGCCGCAACATGGGTGCGGCGGGCATCGCTATCGGGCTTGGAACGGGTCTCGGCGCGCCACTCGGCGGCCAGCTCTACCGGCTCGGTCCCCGCGTTCCGCTCGCGGTCGGTGGCGGGCTGTTAGTCGTCGTCGCGCTCGCCGGCCTCCGACTCCGGGAGCAGGCGACCGCGGGCGGTGGAACGGGGAGCCGACTGCTCGCCGTCGCGCGATCGCTGGCCGACGAGCCGACGCTTTCCGTCCCGTTCGCCTTCGGCTTCGCCGACCGGTTCACGGCGGGCTTTTTCGCCCTCGTCGGCGTCGACTACTTCCAGACGGAGTTCGGGCTCGACCCGGCCGCGACGGGCGCGCTGTTGGGCTGTTTCTTCCTCCCGTTCGCACTTCTCCAGTATCCGTTCGGCGTGCTCTCTGACCGCGTCGGCCGGGTCGGTCCCATCGCCGCCGGCTCGTTCGCCTACGGGGTCGTCATCGTCGCCGTCTCGCTTGCTCCCTCCGTGACCGCCGTCGCGGGGACGATGATACTGGTCGGGGCCTTCGGCGCGCTGTGTGCGCCGGCGACACTCGCGCTCGTCAACGATATCGCGCCCGCCGACGAGCGCGGCACGGCCACGGGCGGGTTCAACATCGTCGGCTCGCTCGGCTTCCTCGCCGGCAGCGTCGTCGGCGGTGGACTGGCGACTCAGTTCGACTACACCACCGCGTTTCGGGTGGCCGGCGGGGCGGAGATACTGCTCGCGCTCGTGTTGTTACCCTTCTTGCTTCGACTCGAAACGGGGGGGTCGGACACGTTCGACCGGTAGGGAGTTTCGTCGGTATCACAACGACCTTGGCTCTCCGTTGTGAGACGCAGATATGACGAAGAAACAGGAGTACACCGACGACTACCCCGACAAGCGGCTCTACCTCCCCGGCCCGACCGAAGTGCGCGAGGACGTCATCGAGGAGATGGCACAGCCGATGTTCGGCCACCGGATGGACCGGATGACCGACCTCTACACCACGATCGTCGAGGACACCAAGACGTTCCTCGACACCGACGACGACGTCATCGTCCTCTCGGCGTCGGGCACGGAGTTCTGGGAGGCGACCACGCTGAACCTCGTGGACGACCGCGCGCTCGCGCTCACCTGCGGCAGCTTCAGCGAGCGACAGGCCAACGTCGCCGAGCGGCTCGGCAAGGACGTCGACCGACTCGAACACGACTGGGGCGAGGCCGTCAAGCCCGACGAGGTGCGCGAGGCGCTGGAAGCAGACGAGGAGGGCTACGACGCCGTCCTCGCCGTGATGAACGAGACCTCGACGGGTGTGCGCAACCCAATCGAGGAAATCGGCGACGTGGTGAAGGAGTATCCGGACACGTTCTTCGTCGTCGACGCAATTTCGTGTCTCGGCGGCGACTACATCGACATCGAGGGCCACGGCATCGACGCCATCTTCACCTCCACGCAGAAGGCGTTCGGCATGCCGCCGGGCCTCGCGGTCTGTACCGTCAGCGAGGCGGCCTACGAGCACGAGGTCGATTCCGACTCGGCTTCGTGGTACGGCGGCTTCCAGCGCTGTCTCGACTACTACGACCGCAAGGGACAGACTCACTCGACGCCCGCCATCCCGCTCATGCTCGCGTACCGCAAGCAGATGCAACATATGCTCGCGGAGGGCCACGCCGCCCGAGACGACCGCCACCGACAGATGGCCGAGTACACCCGCGAGTGGGCAAGAGAGCACTTCGACACCTTCGCCGAGGAGGGGTACGAGTCACAGACGGTCACCTGCATCGAGAACACGCAGGGGATCGACGTGGCCGCCACCATCGAGCAGGTCAGCGAGGAGTACGACTTCGTCTTCTCGAACGGCTACGGCGACATCGGCGAGGAGACGTTCCGTATCGGCCACATGGGCGAGCACACGCTGGAGACCATCAAGGAGCTCACCGACGCTATCGAGGACGTCGCCGACCTCTAAACACGACAGAAGACACATACCCCCCCGGTAGTAATTTTTTGCTGTGGACATCTCTCGCCGCACCACGCTCGCTGCACTCACCGCTGGAGTCACAACCGGAATCGCCGGCTGTAACTCGCTCACCTTCGGCGGCAAACAGGAGTACACGCCCGTCGTGCTGGAGAACAACCACGACGCGCCACATATGATGGCGTTCACCATCGTCTCCATCCCGGACAACCCGAACGGCGGCTTCACCGTCGGCACGAGCGACGCATGGTACGTGACGCCGGGCGATTCACACAGCTTTCCCGAGGCAATTCCCGTCGGCGACGTATCACCTGCTTCGATGACGGTGATGGTCGTGTTGGAAGACGAGACGGCAAAGCGAGCCCGCTTCCAGATGGACGGTCCCGACGACGCACCACACATCACCGTCACCGAAGCCGGCGATATCACGGTCAAAACGCGGATGCAGGGGTGACGTACAAGCACCTAGAGAAGTCGCTCTTTACTGTAGATAGCTAACGGAGGCTGAATGGACGACCTGCTGGACGATATCGACGAGGACGCCACGGCCGCACTGGAGACGGCTGAGAACCCGGAGACTCGGTATCATCTCCGCGAGATACGCCAGCGACTCGTACAGGTGCGCGAACAGCAGGCGCAGGCTGGAGCCGAGACGCCACAGTCTGCGTCGCCCCAGTCGCCCGACTGACGCCCGCGACGCGACCGATTTTTGCCGTCCGCGGTCCGAACACGAACAATGACCGAGCAGACGGATTTCTCTACCTTCGGCGACGACGGGGACGACTCGGACGACCAAGCCGACCCGACGGACACCACCGTCCCCGACGACGCGCCGGAGAATCCGTACATCGCCCCAGAGGAACCGACGTTCGCGCCCGTCGACTCCCTCTCCGAGGCGGAAGCGCGCGAGCAGGCCGACGCGCTCCGGGAGGCGATTCGCTACCACGACCACCGCTACTACGTCGAGGCCGCCCCCGTCATCGGCGACCGGGTCTACGACACGCTGTTCGACCGGCTCCAGACGCTCGAAGCCGCCTTCGATATCGACGCGAGCGACTCGCCCACCCGACGCGTCGGCGGCGAACCGGTCGACTCCTTCGACACCGTCGAACACGTCGCCCCCATGTTATCTATCGACTCCTCGGGCGAGGAAAGCGAAGTGAGAGAGTTCGCCGACCGGGTCGAACGCGAGGTCGGTCCCCAGCGGTTCGTCTGCGAGCCGAAGTTCGACGGCGTCTCCATCGAGGTCGTCTACGAGGACGGCGTCTACGAGCGGGCCGTCACCCGCGGCGACGGCGAGGAGGGCGACGACGTGACCAGAAACGTCCGAACCGTCGCCTCGATTCCCGAGCGACTGCGCGGTGACCATCCGGACTTCCTCGCCGTGCGCGGCGAACTGTACATGCCTCGGGAGGCGTTCACGGCGTACAACCGCGAGCGGATGGAACGGGGCGACGACGCCTTCGCGAACCCGCGCAACGCGACGGCGGGGACGATTCGCCAGCAGGACCCGGCCGTCGTCGCGGAGCGTCCCCTCGACTGCTTCTTCTTCGAGACCCTCGACGGCGCGGCGTTCGACACCGCGTGGGAGCGTCACACCACGCTCCCGGAGTGGGGCCTCCCTGTCAACGACGAGGTGCGACGGGTCGACGACGTCGACGGGGCAATCGCGTACCGGGACGCGCTGCTGGACCGGCGCGACGACCTCGATTACGAAATCGACGGCACGGTCATCAAGGTAGACGACCGCGACGCCTGCGAGCAGTTGGGGGCGACCGCGCGCGCTCCACGATGGGCTTTCGCCTACAAGTTTCCCGCGCGCTCGGAGGAGACGACGGTCCGTGACATCGCCGTGCAGGTGGGGCGAACGGGCCGACTCACTCCCGTCGCCCTGCTCGACCCCGTAGAGGTCGGCGGCGTGATGGTGTCGCGCGCCTCCCTCCACAACCCCGACCAGATCGCCGACCTCGGCGTCGGCGTCGACGACGTCGTGAAGCTCAAGCGCGCCGGCGACGTGATTCCGTACGTCGACGCCGTCGTCGAGGCGAAAAGCGAGGGCCACTACGAGTTTCCCGACCACTGTCCGGTGTGTGACTCCGCGGTCGAACGCGACGGCCCCCTCGCCTTCTGTACCGGCGGGCTGGCGTGTGACGCTCAACTCCAGCGCGCGGTCGAACACTACGCCAGCCGCGACGCGCTCGACATCGAGGGGTTGGGCGAGAAATCCGTCGGCCAGCTGATGGACGCCGGCCTCGTCGGCTCGCTCCCGGACCTCTACACCTTGGACCGCGAGGCCGTCGCCGACCTGGAGGGGTGGGGCGAGACGAGCGCCGACAACCTCGTCTCGGCAATCGAGGCGAGCCGCGAGCCGGCCCTCGACCGCTTCCTCGTCGCCATCGGCGTCCCGGAGGTCGGGCCGACAGTCGCACGCGACCTGGCGCGCGCGTTCGGGAGCTTCGACGCCGTGCGCGCGGCCACGCGCGACGAACTGGAAGCCATCGACGGTATCGGTGAGGTCGTCGCGGGCGAGATCCGGGAGTTCTTCGACTCCGAACAGAACGAGCGAGTCATCGAGGGGTTGCTCGACCACGTCGACCCGGAGGAGATGGACGTGGAGACGGGCGACGCGCTGGAGGGGCTGACCTTCGTGTTCACGGGGTCGCTCTCGGGGATGACCCGGGGCGACGCACAGGCGTTAGTCGAGCAGCACGGCGCGAACGCCACCTCGTCGGTGTCGGGCAACACCGACTACCTCGTCGCGGGCGACAGCCCCGGCCAGAGCAAGACCGACGACGCCGAGGCCAACGACGTGCCGATTCTCGACGAGGGGGCCTTCCGCGAGCTACTGGCCGACAACGGTATCGAGTACGAGCCCTGAGTGTCCGTTAGCCAGAGACGAGCGAGCGGTTCACCGAGTCGGCCGACGGGAGGCGCGACTGCGGTTTGGAACAAAAGCGCGCTTACGAACGGTCGATGTCGAGTTCTTCCTGGAGGTCCTCCAGCCACCCCTCGTCGTTGAGCTCCTCCAGCCGGTCGCGGAAGTGGGACTCACAGAGTCCGACCTTGAGCTGGTCCTTCTCGACCGCGACGGCGGCGTCTGCATCGCAGTAGTGACACTGCATACACCGACGTACGCGGCCGGTCGTGAAAACGGCTACGGGTGTGGCAGTTCTGTTGCGGCGAGAAACCGGTCGTACGCCGTCGGGGTCATCCCCGCCACGCCGAGCGTGTGGTCGTGGGCGTCGCTCCCCCCGGTCGGGAGCAGGTCGAACGTCTCGATGGCCTCGGCCAACAGATCGGGGTCGGGGTCGATATCGTCGGCGTAGGGGTACCAGCGTTCGACGGCGTCGAGGCGTTCACACAGTTCGAGTGCGGCGTGGGGGTCGTCGTAGCGGAACGGGTGGGCGAGGCCGACGAGCGCGCAGGCGTCGTCGAGCAGCTCGCGGCCGGTCTCGAAGTCTGGCACGTCGCGGGCGACGAAACACGGCCCGTCGTCGCCGATGTACCGGTCGAACACGTCGTTCACCGAGAAGTCGGTTACCTCGGCGACGGCCCGCGCGATGTTCGGGCGGCCAAGTCCCGGGCGCGCCTCGATGTCGAGGTCGACGCCGAGTTCGGCTTCCAGATTCTCGATGATCTGCCGGCCCCGCTGGACGCGGTCGGCCTGTATCCGCTCGGTCTCGCGTTCGAGTTCCATCGTCGGCTCGACGCCGTAGCCGAGCAAGTCGACGCGTTGGCCGTCGGTCTCGACGCGGAGCTCGATGGCGTGAATCAGCCGGACGCCGTCGCGATACTCCCACGGCGTGTCGAGATTCGGGTGGAGGCGGTCGTGGTCGGTGATTGCGACCACATCGAGATCCGCGGCCTTCGCCGCGACCGGCACGTCATCCAGGGTCATCTCACCGTCCGAGTTCGTCGTGTGGGCGTGGAGGTCCGCGACGAGGGGGCCGTCGGTCATACGACACGTACGCACACCACCACCATACCAGTTCGGCCTTAGTGGTCCTTAATGAATTACCAGTGTGGAACCGTGACTATACACAACGTTCATTAAGGTTCCTGGTTGTTTATGTTGTATGCGATGTATGGCCGACGTTGACGCGAACTTGGACGCACACAGCTACCCGGCGACGGCGAGTGAACTCATCGAGGCGTACGGCGAGACCGAACTCGAACTCCAGAACGGCTCGGAGACCTTCGGCGAAGCCCTGGGCCGACTCGGCGAGACGACCTACGAGGACGCCGACGCCGCCAAGACCGCCGTGATGTCCGTCGTCTCGGAGGGCGCAATCGGCCGGAAAGGATACTCGGACCGCGACGCGCCGACCGTCGGCGGGATGGGGCCGTCCCCGGTCAGCTTCTAAGCGATACAGTCGGCCGTTTTCACGTATTTTTTCTCACCGGTAGCGCTGCCGACGTTCAAATACCATACCGCCACAGTCCCGGCGTGACGTAGGAGTCGCGGCGACGGGCCACGGCGGGAGCACGGCCCACCTGTCGCCGAGCGGTCGGGCCGTCTGTCAATCCAGCCACTCGATAGCCGCGCCCATCTCGAACGGGAGCCGCCCGACGCGGTACCCCTCGACGTGACCGTCCGGGCGCGCCCGGAAGACGACGGTCGGCTCGTGGGCCACCTGCGGCTGTTCGCCGGCGACGGCCGCCCACTCGTCGTCCCGAAACGAGGAACAGTCGACGAACAGCACCGCCGACGGGTGGGCCGCGAGCTGGTCGCGGGTCTTCGCGTCGGCCGTCTCGCGCACGGCAGCCACGGGCGTGTCGGCGCGGTCGCGTTTGGTCGGCGGTCGCGGTCGCGTCACCTCGACTAACTGCTCGCCCTCGACGAGGAAGTCGAGGGCGTGGCCGCTGTCGAGGTCGATCTCCGGCTCGAAGGCGAGGTCGGCGTCGGCCAGCAGCTTCGCGACGATGAACTCACCCATCGTCGCGGCCATCCGGCCCACGTCCAGCCCCTCGCTCGTCCCGAGCTTCGAGGCCATCGTGTAACGGTACTCGTCGAGCGCGCCCGTCGAGAGGAGTCGCTCGAAGAAGGCGAGTCCCTCCTCGGGCGTCGCATCCGGGAAGCCGCCGGCGTGCTCGGCGAAGAAGCGCCGCGTCGTGTCCCGGCCGTCCTTCGAGAGGAAGACGGGGAGGAAGAACCACGCGACGTGGTCGTAGCCCGCCAACAACGGGTCGACGAGTTCGAACCGGGCGAGTAGCTCCCGCTGTGCCCACCGCGCGACGGGGTAGGGAACTTCGGTGAAATCCTGCTTGTTCGTGCGCCACAGCGCCTCCGGCGTCGTGGTGTTGCCCATCCAGTAGGCGTGGGAGTTCCAGCAGAACAGCGCGAAGTCGCCGTTGTCCATCTCCAGTCGACAGGCCTCGTAGCCGGCCGGCGGATCGAACCACGGCGTCTCCATCCGCGCACCGAACGATTCCTCCAGCGGCGCGAGCAGTCGGTCGCGGACCCGCTGGTCCGACCACGACTCGTTCGACACACGGAAGCGAAGCGGGCCTGCCACATCTTCCCCTCGGCCTCCGCGGGTTTACTCTTGTCCCGCGGCTCGTGTGAACAGTACCCACACATTTTAGTAGACACAATTGCAACGGTTGTTCATCCATGGGAATGGGAAACTTTGACGAGGCAGAACACGAGCGCCGCGAGGCGAAACACTCCAACGTCGACGCGACGAGCGACGACACCCGAACCCAGTATCGCGGCAGCGTGAGCTACGATTCCGGTGAATCGACCGAGGCGCTGCTCGACCAGTTCGAGCAGATGAAATCTGACTGAGTCGTCTCTCCTTCCGGTCCATCTACCTTCGGTAGCGGTGGCCACGTCCCGACCGAGTCCTTTACCGCCCCCGCGACGAACCACCTGACGTGAAACCCGCGCGGATGCTGTCGGAGTTCCCTGCCCCATCCTTTCGTGGCGCACAGGAGCAGGCGCTCGAAGATATCCGCGACGCCTTCGACGCCGGCAACGATGTCGTCCTCGTGCGCGCCCCCACCGGCTCCGGCAAGTCGCTCCTCGCCCGCGCCATCGCGGGCTGCGCGAAGACGCCCGGCGAGACCGACCACGTCGAATCCTTTGGGGCCTACTACACCACGCCGCAGGTCTCCCAACTCGACGACGTGGCCGGCGACGACCTGCTCGATGATTTCTCCATCATCCGCGGAAAGGGTAACTACGACTGCATCCTCCCCGGTGAGACGGACACCCCCGTCACCGAAGCACCGTGTGCCCGCGAAACCGGCTTCGACTGCCCCGTCAAACACCGGTGTCCGTATTTCTCCGACCGCGCTATCGCCTCGAACCGCAACATCGCCGCGATGACGCTCGCGTACTTCATGCAGACGGCCGGCTCGGACGTGTTCGGCAAGCGCGACGTGGTCGTCATCGACGAGGCACACGGGCTCGCGGAGTGGGCCGAGATGTACGCGACCATCGACCTCTCTCCCCACCGGGTCCCGGTCTGGGACAGCTGTGAACCGCCCGCGGTCGACGGGCTGACCGACGTGGAAGGGTACGCCGAGCGCCTGTTGCGCGTCTGTGGCCGGCGACAGGAGGAGTTGCGCGCCGAAACCGAACTCACCCGCCGTGAGGTGGCAGAACGCGACCGACTCTCCGAACTCGTCCGCGAACTCCAGTGGTTCATCGAGGACGCGAGCGACCCCGAGTCCCCGACGACGTGGGTCATCGACCAGCCCGACGGGGCCGGCTCCGCCATCACGGTAAAACCGATGGACCCCGCCCGCTATCTCCACCACACCGTCTGGGAGCGTGGCAACAAGTTCGCGCTCTTGTCGGCGACGATTCTCAACAAGGAAGCGTTCTGTGCGAGCGCCGGACTCGCCCCCGACAACGTCGCGCTCGTCGACGTGCCACACACCTTCCCGCTGGAGCACCGCCCGCTGTACGACGTGACCTGCGGGAAGATGACCTACGACCACCGCGACGAGACGCTCCCGAAGGTCGCCCGCACCATCGTCCGGCTGATGCAGCGCCACCCCGACGAGAAAGGGCTGATTCACGCCCACAGCTACGCCATCGCCGACGAACTTGTCACGCTGTTAGACGAGATGGGCGTCGGCGGGCGCGTCCGAACCCACGACGCCGACAGCCGCGACCAAGCCCTGCTCGGGTGGAAGGGCGAGGACTCCAATGCCGTCTTCGTCTCGGTGAAGATGGAGGAGGCGCTGGATTTGAACGGTGACCTGTGTCGATGGCAGGTGGTGTGTAAGGCTCCGTATCCGAACACGCGCGACTCCCGGGTGGCCCGGCGACTGGAGGACGACCAGTGGGCGTGGTACTTCCGGACGGCGCTACGGACGGTGATTCAGGCCGCCGGCCGGGTCGTGCGCGCCCCCGACGACTACGGCGCGACGTATCTGGCCGACTCCTCGCTGCTCGACGTGTTCGACCGCGCCCGGGCGGACACCCCCGCGTGGTTCCGCGAACAGATCGACGCGATGGAACAGCCGAATCTGCCGGCGTTCGACCCCGGTGGGGCCAACGCCGGCGCGGCACCGACGCGCAACTACGGCTCTGACTCCGAGGGACCCGACGACACCGCGCGGTCGCAGTCGCTGTCCGACCACCCGCTCGGCGACGTGTGGGGGACCGACTAGAAGATGGAGACGGCAGCGGCCGCAATCGAGGAGCCACCCATCAACAGCACCATGACGATGGCGATAATCTGGCTTCTGTCCATACACGAGACGACGTAGCGAGCCGAATAGATGTATCGGCTCCGTCGGACGCGGAGTTTAAACGCGAGAACGGCCCACATCGGGTATGAGCGATGCTCGCCAGTTTTGTCCCCGGTGTGGCGACCCGGTGGCCCGCCCCGACGACGCCGACCTCCCGGGCGGTGCCCGCGACCCCGACGCCATCCTCTGTGACGACTGCTACTTCGAGGATTTCGAGTTGGTCGACGCCCCCGAGCGCATCGAGGTGTTGGTCTGTTCACAGTGTGGCGCGGTCCAGCGGGGCAACCGCTGGGTGGACGTGGACGCCGAGGACTACACCGATATCGCAATCGACGAGACCGCGGAGTCGCTCGGCGTCCACGTCGACGCCCGCGAGGTGACGTGGGGCGTCGAACCCGAACAGGTCGACCAGAACACCATCCGGATGCACGCCACCTTCACCGGCTTCATCCGCGACACCCCGCTACAGGAGGAGGTGACGGTCCCCGTCTACATCGCCCGCGGCACCTGTGACCGCTGTGGGCGCATCGCCGGCGACTACTGGAACGCGCTCGTGCAGGTCCGGGGCACGAACCGGACGCCGACGACCGAGGAGATGGACCGCGCCGAGACCATCGCCCGCGAGTACATCGCCGAGCGCGAGGCGACGGGCGACCGCAACGCCTTCATCACCAGCGCGAAGCGGGGGGACAGCGGGCTGAATCTGAAGATCTCGGCAAACCAGATGGGCGAGGCAATCGCCCACCGCATCGTCAGAGAGTTCGGCGGCTCCGTCTCTGCCGCAGAGACGCTCACCACCGAGGACGGCGACGGCAACGAACTCTACCGGGTCACCTTCGTCGCCCGCCTCCCGGAGTTCACCCCCGGCGACGTGGTCGACTTCGACGACGGCGACGGCCCGGTGCTCGTGACGAGCGCCCACGGGAATCTGAAGGGCGTCCGCGTCGAGACGGGCGAGCGCTACGAGGCCAGCCACGAGGAAGGCATCGCGCCCGACGGCCGCAAGCTCGGCGACCGCGCCGACGTCGAGCAGACGACCCTCGTCGCGGTGGAGGACGACCGCGCCGTCCAGGTGCTGGACCCCGAGACGTTCGAGTCGAAGACCGTCCCGCGGCCCGACTACATGCACGCCGACGCGACCGAGGTGCCGGTGCTCCGCTCGCGGGCCGGACTCCACGTTCTGCCGACCGAGGACGCCGATGTCTGAGCTGGCGGTCGTCGTCCCGCGCGCGGAGACGGAGTCGGTGCTCGATTCGCTCGCCGCCGCCGGACTCTACGACGACACGCGCTCGATTCAGCCCCACGGCGAGGGCGTCGCAATCCCAGTCACCGACGCACCCGACGGCTACGAGACGGTCCGCGTGGACCTGCCACCGCGCAACCGCGATCTCCGGGAGCTGCTTGCGGGTCGCGGCTGGAGCGACGCCGACCTCGACCGCCTGCCGACCTCGTGGGCGGTCGTCGGCTCCTGTCTGCTCGTACAGGGCGACGACTTCCCCGACCCGGCCGCCGTCGGCGACGCGCTGCTCGAACTCCACGGCGAGGCCGACACCGTCCTCGTCTCCCACGGCATCGCGGGCGACCAGCGCGAACCCGACGTGGAGGTCATCGCCGGCACCGGCGACACGGAAGTAGTTCACACCGAACACGGGACGAAGTACGCACTCGACCTCGCGCGGGTGATGTTCTCGCCGGGGAATCAGGCCGAGCGCGCCCGGATGGGCGAGGTCGTCGCCGCGGGCGAACGCGTCTTCGATATGTTCGCCGGCATCGGCTACTTCACGCTCCCGATGGCCCGCGCCGGCGCGGACGTGACGGCCGCCGAAATCAACCCCGAGGCGTACCGGTATCTCGTCGAGAACGCCGTCCTCAACGGCGTCCAAGACAGGCTCTCGGCGTTTCGCGCCGACTGCCGGGACGTGGACGTGCTCGCCGACCGCGTCGTGATGGGGTACTACGACGCCCCCGACTACCTCGACACCACGCTCGCCGCACTCGATTCGGGCGTCGTCCACCTCCACGCCACCGCCCCGACGGACGACCCGTGGACGGAGCCGGTCGCCGCGCTCGAAGCCGCCGCAGGCGAGCGTCTCGTCGAGATACTCGACCGCCGGGTCGTCAAGAGTCACGCACCGGGCGTCGACCACGTCGTCGTCGACGCACGAATCGGGGAATAGACCCGACGTCGAAGCGTTTAATCGCTGACCGCGAGTCGTTGTAGGCGAGCATGACCAAGGTCAGCATCATCGGTGCTGCGGGAACGGTCGGCGCCGCCGCCGGCTACAACATCGCACTGCGCGACATCGCGGACGAACTCGTCTTCGTCGACATCCCCGACATGGAGGAGAAGACCGTCGGGCAGGCGGCCGACACCAACCACGGCATCGCCTACGACTCCAACACCGTGGTCCGGCAGGGCGACTACTCGGCCACCGAGGGGTCGGACGTGGTCGTCATCACGGCCGGCATCCCGCGCAAGGAGGGGCAGACCCGCATCGACCTCGCGGGCGACAACGCGCCCATCATGGAGGACATCGGCTCGTCCATCGCGGAGTACAACGACGACTTCGTGTCGATTACCACCTCGAACCCGGTGGACCTGCTGAACCGCCACCTCTACGAGACGGGCGACCGCGACCGCCACAAGGTCATCGGCTTCGGCGGCCGACTCGACTCCGCGCGGTTCCGCTACGTCCTCGCGGACCGCTTCGACGTCCCGGTCAAAAACGTCGAGGCGACGATTCTCGGCGAGCACGGCGACGCACAGGTCCCCGTCTTCTCGAAGGTACGCGTCGACGGCCGCGACCCCGACTTCGAGGGCGAGAAGGAGGAAATCCTCTCGGACCTACAGGAGTCGGCGATGGACGTGATTTCGCGCAAGGGCGCGACCCAGTGGGGGCCGGCGACGGGCGTGGCCCACATGGTCGAGGCCGTGTTGAACGACACCGGTGCAGTGTTGCCGGGGTCGCTCGCGCTCGACGGCGAGTACGGCTACGAGGACACCGCCTTCGGCGTCCCGGTCAAGCTCGGCTCGGACGGCATCGAGGAGGTCGTCGAGTGGGACCTCGACGAGTACGAGCAGAATCTGATGGACGAGGCTGCCGAGAAGCTCTCCGACCAGTACGACAAAATCGCCTAACTGCAAGCGGTCCGTTTCGACGGTCGTTCGGGCTTACTCGTCGCGGTCGTCCTCTTGGACGCTCGCGCCGACGAAGCCGGCCCACTCCTCGACGCGCCGGTTACGGTCTTCTGACTGTGACATATCCGCATATCCCACAGCATGGTATATAACGGTTGTGCCGGTCAGACCACCCGCTCGTCGCCGTCGTAGATTCTGATGGCGTCGACCGGACACGACCGCGCGGCGAACTTCGCGTCCAACTCCGCCTCGCTCGGGAGCTCCTGCACCCGCACGTCTGCCCCCCAGTCGGCGTCGCTCGCCTCGCCGTCCGTCAGGACGGCCTTGCCGGCGTCGTTGTCCTCGACGAGCCCCTCCCACTCGGCGGTACACTGGAACATCCCGATACAGGTGTCGCGGTCGTACTCGATGCGCATACGCTTCGTGGGCACGTGAAGACAAAGAGCATAGCGGCGACGGGGACCGTCGCGGCAGGGGGGATGGTTTAAACCGAATCGCGCGCTAGCGAGCACAATGGAAGTGTCCGACGTACCCGCGGTGCCGGAGTGGCTTCCCGGCCATCTCGACGCCGACGGGGTCGAGTCGCTGTATCCGCCACAGGCGGCGGCCGTCGAGGCCGGCGTCACGGAAGGCGAGTCGCTCGTCGCCTCGATTCCGACCGCCTCGGGGAAGACGCTCATCGCCACGCTCGCCATGCTCTCTGCGGTCAAGCGGGGCGGGAAGGCGCTGTACATCGTCCCCCTCCGCGCGCTCGCCTCCGAGAAGAAGGCAGAGTTCGAGCAGTTCGAACAGTACGGCGTCGACGTGGGCGTCTCCACGGGCAACTACGACTCCGACGGCGAGTGGCTCGCGAAGAAAGACATCATCGTCGCCACCTCCGAGAAGGTGGACTCGCTCGTGCGCAACGGCGCGCCGTGGCTCGCCCAACTCGACTGCGTGGTCGCCGACGAGGTCCACCTCGTCGACGACCCGACGCGCGGCCCGACCCTCGAAGTGACGCTCGCGAAGCTCCGGTCGCGCAATCCGGGGCTCCAGATCGTCGCGCTGTCCGCGACCATCGGCAACGCCGGCGAACTCGCCGACTGGCTCGACGCCGAACTCGTCGACTCCTCGTGGCGACCCATCGACCTCCGGAAGGGCGTCCACTTCGGGCAGGCGCTCCACTTCGACGACGGAACACAGGAGCAACTCAGCGTCCAGGGCAACGAGAAGCCGACCGCCGCAATCGTCCGCGACACGCTTCGGGACACGGTCGAGGACGGCGAGACGGTCGAGGAGGGCGGCTCGACGCTCGTCTTCGTCAACTCCCGCCGGAACGCCGAGGCCGCGGCGCGGCGGCTCGCCAACGTCGTGAGCCCGGAACTCGACGGCGACGAACTCGCCGCCCTGGCCGACGTGGCCGACGAGATTCGAGACGTGAGCGACACCGAGACGAGCGACGACCTCGCGGACGCGGTCGAGAAGGGCGCGGCCTTCCACCACGCCGGTCTCTCGCCGGACCACCGCGAACTCGTGGAGGCGGCCTTCCGGGACCGACTCGTCAAGTGCGTCTGTGCGACGCCGACGCTCGCGGCCGGGGTGAACACGCCGTCGCGGCGCGTCGTCGTGCGCGACTGGCGGCGCTACTCCGGTGACGCCGGCGGGATGCAGCCGCTGTCCGTGCTCGAAGTCCACCAGATGATGGGACGCGCCGGCCGGCCGGGGATGGACCCCTACGGCGAGGCGCTGTTGCTCGCGAGCAGCCACGACGAACTCGACGAGCTGTTCGAGCGGTACGTGTGGGCCGACCCCGACCCGGTGGAGTCGAAGCTGGCCGCCGAGCCGGCGATGCGGACCCACCTGCTCGCGACCGTCGCCTCCGGCTTCGCCGACTCGCGGGAGACGCTGTTGTCGTTCCTCGACGGCACGCTCTATGCGGCCCAGACCGACGAGCAGGGGCGGCTCGAACGCGTCGTCGACGACATGCTCGCGTATCTCGAGCGCAACGACTTCATCGAGCGGAGCCGGGACGGTGACACCGAACGGCTGACGGCGACGAACCTGGGCCACACCGTCTCCCGGCTGTATCTCGATCCGATGAGCGCGGCGACCATCATCGACGGCATCGCCGACGCCGACGACCCGTCCGCGCTCGGACTCTACCATCTCGTTTCGCGCACGCCGGACATGTACCAGCTGTATCTGCGGTCGGGCGAGCGCGAACAGTACACGCAGGTCGCGTACGACCACGAGACCGAGCTACTGGGCACACAGCCCTCGGAGTTCGAGGAGTCGCGCTTCGAGGACTGGCTGGCGGCGCTCAAGACGGCCAAGCTGCTCGACGACTGGGCCAGCGAGACCGACGAGGACCGCATCACCGACCGCTACGGCGTCGGTCCCGGCGATATCCGCGGGAAGGTCGACACCGCCGAGTGGCTGCTGGGCGCGGCGGAGTCGCTGGCCGGCGAGCGCGGCTTCGGCAACGTGCAGGCGATTCGCGAGGCGAAAAAGCGGGTCCAGTACGGGGTCCGACAGGAGCTCATCGACCTCGCGGACGTGCGCAACGTCGGGCGCAAGCGCGCGCGGCGACTCTACGAGGCCGGCATCGAGAGCCGCGACCAACTCCGGAACGCGGACAAGTCGGTCGTGCTCGCCGCGCTCCGCGGCCGCGAACGCACCGCGGAGACGGTGCTCGAACACGCCGGCCATCCGAACCCGGAGATGACGGACGTGACGCCCGACCCCGACGCCGAGCCGGTGGTCGCGACCGACACGAGCGGCTCGAGCGAGTCGGCCGAGGAAAACGACCAGTCGAGTCTCGGTGATTTCTGATGGAGCTGGTCGAAGGGGTCGCGACGGTCGGCGGCGAGCGATTTCCGGATACCGACGCCTTCGTCGACCAACTCGCGGACATCGGTGCGGAGTATGCGGTAACGGTCCAGGCGTTCGACGCTCGCTACGTCGTCGGTGAACAGCACCTCGCGCGCGCGGTGACGCTCGCGGACCGTGAGCGTGCCCGCGGCAACGCCATCGCCCGCGACCGCGCCGTCGAGATACTGCTGTACGCGGCGGGACGCCGCCAGATTCGCCGGGCGCTCGACATCGGCGTGAGCGAGGGCGAGACGCCGGCAGTCGTCCTCGTCGCGAGCGACGGACCGACCGGCGACGAGACGAGGGCCAGCGAGGCGGTCGCACAACTGCTCGCAGACCAGCAGACGCTCGGCGAGTACGACCCCGACCGGGTGCGGGCGTTCTTCGACATCGGCGACCCGGAACTGGCAGCGACGGACGCGACGCTCGCGGACCTCGTCTTGGAGCGGGTCGCGCTGCTCGTCGTCGAGCGATAGCCCCGGCCGTTTAATTTTCCGGGGGACGAACGTCGGTGTGGTGATTGCGAATGGGTGACACGCCTTCGGACGAACCGGAACATCGCCAGCACGAGCGCGCCGAACACGTCGAGCGAATTCTCGAGGCCACGGAGACGGCGACGGCCGAACAGGCGTATCCGGCGAGCAGCGACGAACTCGTCGCACAGTACCGCGCGACGGAGCTGGACCTCGCCAACGAAACGGAGACGCTAGAGGACGCGTTCGACCGGCTGGCCGACGAGTACGCGGAGTTCGCGTCGCCGGCAGAGGCGCGCGAGGCGCTCACCGCCGAAATAACGCGGGATGAACGGTTCGACGAGGCGTTCACCGACGAGCCGGCTCAACAGTAGTCGGCGAGTACGGGTGCGTCGTCGGTCGGCATCGAGAGCCACGCGTCGTCCCGGGACACGTCCGCAATAAGGTACGTGTCACCGTCGACGGCAGCCATCACTTCGCCGTGTGCACCTGCACTCCCGGCAACCGCTGAGTCCGGAGCCATGCTTGTTAGTAGTTAACACGAGGTATATAAGCCTGGCGAAATGCGGGACGGTAGCACACGTCGGGGTTTTCTCCGATTCGATAAAGCCTCCCGCGAAGGTTGGAATTCCGGTTGCTATCGGTGAAAACTGTGGACGACCGGCGAGCCATTCGCGGTTCTGTGTCATAGAGTCACACAATTCGGGATGAACACGCGAAAACCGCTATAGACGGGCTGTGGATGCCGTTGTCTCCACTATAGACGTATGTACGTCACTTGCTGGCATTGCGGTAAGTTTAACCACATCCAATATGTACAATCGTTCGAAATGGCTGAAGACAGCGAATTCAAGCGCCGCCGGTTCCTGCAAGCGACCGGTGCTGCCGCCCTGACTGCAAGTGTTGCTGGTTGTTCGAGTGACGGTGGAGACGCCACTGCCACCGACTCCGGTGGCGACGGCGGAGACGGTGGCGACGACGGAACGGCCACCCCCGAGCCCTTCGACGGTCTCGACGCCTACCCGTACTCGCCCAACGAGACTGACGTTCAGAGCGCAATCGAGGTCATGGAGGAGGCCGGCTACGGTCCCGACAACACCTTCGAGCTCGACTGGCTCCAGTACACGAGCCCGACGTGGCTGGAGATGGCGAATACCATCCGCTCGCGCCTCCAGCAGGCCCACATCGAGATGAACATCAGCGAGGCATCCTTCTCGGAACTGCTCAGCACGACCGAGCAGGGTGACCACGAGGCGTACACGCTCGGCTGGATCGCCGACTACCCGGCACCGCAGAACTTCCTCCAGCTCATCAACCCCGAAAACACCGTCTACGACGCGGAAGGGACGACGCCGAACGGCGCACGCCTCTTCTGGTCCGAGGACGCGATGGTGGATTCGAGCGTCACCCAGTACATGAACGACGCCTACTCCATGATTACGGGCAACCCGGGCACCTCCGACGAGGCCCAGCAGGCCCGCGACGACGCTGTCCCGATGATGGAGGAGGCCCTCTGGGAGTCGGCAGCCCTCATCCCGCTGTACAGCAGCGTCACGGAGTCGATGTGGTACGACTACGTCGACTTCAACCCCGCAGGCGGTATGGGACCGTCCCGCGCCAAGACGAACAACTCCGTCAACGCCATCGAGGGCCGCGACCGACTCAGCGGCACGTCGGCCACCCTCAGCACGCTCGACCCCGTCGCCTCCGGTGACACGGCGAGCGGTGCCAAGATCATGAACATGTTCGATGCGCCGCTCAACTACTTCAACGGCGAGGCGCAGGTCAGCAACCTCCTCGTCGAGGATTACGAGCTGAGCGACGACCTCACCACGTACACCTTCACGCTGAAGGAGGGTGTACAGTTCCACGAGGACTACGGCGAAGTCACGGCCGCGGACATGGTCTACTCGCTGCGCCGTCTCGCAGAGTCGTCCAACTCCTCGAACAGCTCCTTCCTCACCGGCGACCTCAACGTCGTCCGAGAGGAGAACGACAACGGCGAGGTCGTGCCGGAGTCGATGGCCGTTGAGCAGACGGGCGAGTACACGTTCACGATGGAACTCGAAGAGCCGTTCGCGTACGCGCTCGAAATCATGGCCTACTCCGCCTTCTCCGCCGTGCCGGAGGGCATCGTGGGCGACATCGAGGGCTACGAGGGCGAGATGAGCTACGAAGAGTTCTCGCTCAACAACCCGGTCGGCAGCGGTCCGTTCCAGTTCGTCGAGTGGAATTCCGGCAACGGTGGCAACTTCACCTACGACACCTTCGACGACTACCACGGCGAGCCGGCCTCCTTCGACGGTATCGACCTGCAGATCCTGACGGACACGAACGCCATCTTCAACCGCTTCATCAACGGGAACGCGGACACCGGTGGCGTCCCGACCTCCCAGTACGACCCGGACCTCGTCTCCGTCGAGGAGACCCAGGGCGCACAGGAGCTCGGTACCTACGGTCCCGTCGAGGAGAACGGCGTCACCTACCAGTACGCCCGCACGCCGACCATCAACACCTACTACGTCGGCTTCAACCTCGAGGAGGTTCCCCAGCCGGTCCGTGAGGCGATGGCGTACGTCATCAACCGCGAACAGTTCGTTCAGGAGGTCTTCCTCTCGCGCGGTTCCCCGTCGTACCACCTCACCCCGGCCCCGATCTGGCCCGGTGGCGGCGAGGCGTACCGCAGCCACTGGCAGGGCAACTAAACTCACCCTGTCCCCGTAGTATCGACATATTCAACCATTCGGAATACTCATCCACTCGCAAGCATTGCGTCTAACAATCGCACGATAACCACTCTCCAGACATGACACGCAACGAACGACACGCGTCTCCCGCAGGTCCCCGCAACGCGCACACGCCGGTGGCGAGACACGTAGACCGGCACCCCGACCGGACGGACGGTGACACAACAGCATGAACAAGCTGGTGTATCTCGCGAAGCGAATTGCGCTCGCGATACCTGTCGTCCTGTTCGGGCTCACGATGGCCTTTCTCATCCTGTACGCCGGTCCGCTCGACCCGGTGTACAGTATCCTCGGCCGCAAGGCGAGTGAGGCAGATATCCAGCGACTGCTCGTCGATCTCGGCTACCGGTACCCGAACGGCCAGGAAGTGCCCCTGTGGGACCAGTACCGCATGGTGATGACCGACCTGTTCACGCTCAACTTCGGCCAGTCGTGGGTCGTCCAGCGCGGTCGCCCGATTATCGACCTCATCGGTGCACGCATGTCGGCGACCATCTGGCTCGGTTGGTGGTCCGTGGTCATCGCACTGCTCGTGGGAATTCCGCTCGGACTGTTTGCGGGGCTCCGCGCGAACACGTTCAGCGATTACTTCGCGTCTGCGGGCGGAATTCTCTGGCGTGCCATGCCGAACTTCTGGCTCGCGGTCATCCTCTCCGGCCTGCTGTCTGCGGGTGGCGCGCTCTCCTTCTACCGCGATTGGGGGGCCGACTACGGCCTTGCGACGAAGGTCGTCGGGACGCCACCGGAGGTGAACAACCTCTTCAATCCGATACCGCTGTTCGACGGGATCCCCGTACTCGAGATGCTGTTCCTCCCGATTCCCGAACTCCACAACATGGCCGTCGCGTTCAAGTGGATTCTCCCTGGCGCGCTCGTGTTGGGGTCGGCGTCGATGGGTAACGAGGTCCGTATCGCCCGAACCGCCGTCTTGGAAAGTATCAACTCGAAGTACGTCGAGACCGCACGCGCGAAGGGCCTCTCCGCGCGCCGGATCGTATTCAAACACGTCGGGCGCAACGCGATGATTCCGCTGTTGCCGGTTATCATGGGTGAGTTCTACCTGCTCATCGGCGGGTCGGTGCTCGTCGAGGCTATCTTCGGTATCAACGGACTGGGGAGTCTGTATCTCAGAGCCATCTTCCAGACGGACATCCCCGTCATCATGACGCTCACGTTCATCTTCACCATCATCCTCGTGGTGTTCAACATCACCCAGGACCTGCTGTACACGATCGTCGACCCGCGTATCTCGCTCGACGAGGTCGAGGGGTAACTTATCATGTCAGATACAAATACTTCGAACGACTCGTACGACGGCGACCAGTCGTCGCTCACCTCGCGTCTCGCCGCGAACCCGCGGCCGGCGCTCCGGTGGGCTGCCGTCGCCGCCGTTCTGCTCGTCGTCGAGTTCGGCGCGTTCGTCGGCGGCACGCTGACCGTCCTCCACGCGCTGGTGCTCGGCGTCACCGGGCTAATCGCTGCGACACTCGGTCTCACCATCTCGAAAGGCATCGAGACCAGCATCAACGAGGTTCAGGCGTCGGTACTCTCACAGATCGACAGCGTCCGGAGCACCGCACAGGGGATTCCGACGCTGCTCAGCCGGGAGACGATTCCGAACCAGGGCCACCGGCTCGGTCCGGACGGCCCGTGGGCGGAGACGTTCATGGGACTCGAACCGCGGCTCGCGTGGCTGCTCCGCGTCACGCTCATCGTCGTCTACGCGTTCATCGTCGCCTACTGGCTGTTCCGCGGCTGGGACATCTTCCGCATCTACTACCGACAGGCGGACTGGACGCCGACCGACGACATCATCAACCGACTCCGCAGCCACCGCTGGGGCGTGTTCGGCGTCGTCATCATCCTCCTGTTTCTCACGATGGCGCTGTTCGGGCCGGCGCTCGGCCCGACGACCGTCGAATCGAACATCCAGTCGCCGTACGGACACTACGTCGAGTACTACTCCAACGAGACCGGACAAGTCGAAAACACAACCGTCGGAAACGCCAACTTCAACTCCAAGTCGAAGGGTGCCGGCACGAACGTGGGGCCGATGAGCTACGACAGCTTCGACCGGTTCCATCCGTTCGGGACACTCACCAACGGGCGTGACCTGTTCACGTTCATGATGGGCGGTGCCCGGACAACGATTACCGTCGTCGGTATCGCTATCGGACTGAGTGCGGGCATCGCGGCCGCGCTGGGCATGATATCGGCCTTCTACAGCGGCACCGTGGACCTGGGCGTCCTCACCGTGGCTGACGGGATTACTTCCGTCCCGCAGCTGCTCTTGCTCATCATGGTGAGTGCAGTGTTCGCCGGCCACTGGATAACGAACGTGCTCAACGGCGGGTTCTTACTCGCGATACTGTTCGGCCTCACCGGCTGGCCGGGGCTGTGGCGCGCCGTCCGTGGCCCGGCCTTACAGGTCGCACAGGAGGAGTGGGTCGACGCCGCGGAGAGCTTCGGCCAACGGCCAGCGCTTATCATGTGGAAACACATGTTCCCGTACGTGGTCGGCTATCTCCTCGTCTACGCGTCGATGTCGGCCGGTGGTATCATCATCGCGATGTCGGCGCTCTCGTTCCTCGGGAACGGACTCGGCGTGACCGCACCGACGCCGGCGTGGGGTCGCGCTATCGACCTCGGACAGAACTACGTCTCCACGCCGTCGTGGCACATCTCCCTGATTCCGGGGCTGATGATCGTCGCGCTCGTCACGGGTGCGAACGCGCTCGGCGACGGACTGCGTGACGCCATCGACCCAGAGACCGACACCGGCGACGGTGAGCAGGCGGCCGCAGGAGGTGGTGCGTGATGGCCGACGAACCGGTCTTGTCCGTCTCCAACCTCCAGACGGTGTTCCACACCGACAAGGAGACCATCCGCGCCGTCGACGGCATCTCCTTCGACGTACACGAGGGGGAGACCGTCGGTATCGTCGGCGAATCCGGCTCCGGAAAGTCGGTCACCGCTCGCTCCATCATGGGTATCGTCGAAAGCCCCGGCGAGGTTCTCCCCGGCTCATCGATAAAGTTCAACGGCCGAGAGCTGACGGAGCTGTCGGACAAGGAGTACCGAGAGGTTCGCGGCAGCGGTATCGGGATGGTGTTCCAGGACCCCCAACAGTCGCTGAATCCGGTGTACACCATCGGCAACCAGATTCGGGAGTCGCTTCGTATCAATCAGGGCCTTCGCGGCGAAGAGGCACGCCAGGAGGCAATCGAACTGCTCGAAGCGGTCGCGATTCCCGACGCGGCCCGGCGACTGGACGAGTATCCCCACGAGTTCTCCGGCGGGATGCGCCAGCGCGCCGTCATCGCGATGATGCTCGCGTGTGACCCCGAGTTCCTCATCTGCGACGAGCCGACGACGGCACTCGACGTGACCATCCAGGCGCAGATTCTCGAACTCCTCGACGAGCTACAGGAAGAGCGGAACCTCTCGATTCTGTTCATCACCCACGACATGGGTGTCATCGCCGAAATCGCGGACCGGGTGAACGTGATGTACGCCGGCCAGATTATCGAGTCGGCCCCCGTCGAGGATCTGTTCGCGAATCCGAAACACCCCTACACCGAGGGGCTGTTGGGTGCGATTCCCGGCCAGCAGGCCGACGGTGAGTCGCTGCGGACCATCGAGGGCGACGTGCCGACGCCCAACGAGGAGGCGACGTACTGTCGGTTCGCGCCCCGGTGTCCGGAGGCGTTCGACGCGTGTGACGCGGTCGCGCCCGCACACGTCAGCGTCGGTGAGGACCCGGACCACACCGCGGCGTGTCTGTTGTACCCCGAAGAGCAGACCGAGGAGGCGCGGGTCAGCCACCACCGGTCGCTCGGAGCGAAGTCGCGTGAACGACCCGCAGGTGATGTGAATGAGTAACGCAATAGAGCGAACGGAGACGGCAGCCAGCGGCGAGACGCTGATCGACGTACAGGACCTGAAGAAGTACTACGGCGGCAACGGCTTCTTCGCCCCGCCGCCGGTGAAGGCGGTCGATACCGTCAACTTCGAAATCAAGCGCGGTGAGACGTTCGGGCTGGTCGGCGAATCCGGCTCCGGAAAGAGCACGCTCGGCCGCACGCTCGTCCGGCTCGAACAGGCCACCGACGGGAGCGTCAGCTTCGACGGCACCGACATCACGGAGCTGTCCGGCTCCGACTTGAAGAAGTGGCGCAGCAACGCCCAGATGGTGTTCCAGGACCCCGAGTCGAGTCTCAACGACCGGATGACCGTCGGCGAAATCATCCGCGAACCGCTCGACGCCCACGGCTGGAAGACCAAGTCCGAGCGCCGCGAGCGCGTCACGGAACTCCTCTCGGAGGTCGGCCTCCGCGAGGAGCACTACTTCCGGTATCCACACCAGTTCTCGGGCGGCCAGCGCCAGCGCATCGGCATCGCCCGCGCGCTCGCGCTCGAACCCGAGTTCGTCGTCCTCGACGAGCCGGTGTCTGCCCTCGACGTGAGCGTCCAGGCGAAGATTATCACGCTGCTCGAAGACTTACAGGAGGAGTTCGACCTCACCTACCTGTTCATCGCCCATGACCTCTCGGTCGTCCGGCACATCTGTGACCGGGTCGCCGTGATGTATCTCGGCAAGATCATGGAAATCGGCGACACCGAAGAGCTGTACGAGAATCCACAGAACCCGTACACGCAGGCGTTGCTGTCCGCGATTCCGCGCCCCGACCCGACGATCACTATCGACCGGATAACCCTGCCCGGGACGCCGCCGAGTCCGCGCGACCCGCCACAGGGGTGTCAGTTCTCGACGCGGTGTCCGGCGAAGATTCGCCCCGAGGCGTACGCCGACGTGCCCGACGAGACCTGGGACGCCGTCGAACAGCTCCGCGAGGTCATCCGCGAGCGGTCGCGGATGTCGCTGTCCGCGACCGACCAGATGCGCAAGCGGCTCGGTCGGTTCTCGCGGTTCGACGACATCGACGGGACGGTCGAGGACCTCTTCGAGGAGCTGCCGGTTCCACAGGCCGTCGAAGACCACGTCCAGCACGCCGTCGGGCTGGTGAAGGATGGCGAACCGGAGGAGGCCCGCACGTATCTCCGCGACGAGTTCGGCGGCGTCTGTGACACGACGCGGCCGGACCACCATCAGGTGAGCGCCAGCGGGCGCGAGAGCTACTGTCACCGGCACGACACCGAGTACGACGACGTGACGGCGGTCCTCTCGAAGTACAGCGACGGTGCGTAATCGCTGGCTGCGTCTCGTCGAGTTCGCCGTCTGGGTCGCCGCCGTGACGGCTGTCGTCGTCGCCGTCGCCGCCGTGCCGTCGTTTCTGCTCGGCACCGGCCTGTTGACGCTGAAGTACGTCCTGTTCGTGGTCGGCGTGTTGCTGTTCGGCTTCGGGAGCATCGCCATCCAGCCGAAGCGCCCGCGGCGTGACAGCGAACTCGTCACGACGGAGTCCGCAGACGAGTACGACTTCGAAGCGCGACTGCAGGAACTACCGCCCCTCGCCGGTCGCCGACTGCCGTTCGACGACCGCGTCGGTCGCGACATGAAGGTGTTCGCGCTCGGACTGGCCGTGCTCGCGGTGTCGGCGCTGTTAGAGTACGGCTTCGGCGTCGTTCGGTAGATACGCACACCATTTATCCGTGCGGCTATCCGTCTCCACGTATGGTCGAGACGAACCCCGACGAAAATCCGGACGCGCACGACCGCGCGGCCCGCGGGACCGACGCCGTCAAGGACGCATGGCAGCGGACCATCGAAGACACCCGAGCGATGGCTGCCGACCGCGAGGAGGCCGGCTACGAGACGCTCGTGTTGTTCGCCGACGACACGGCCCCGGCCATCCCCGAACACGGCGACGACGATGACGACAGCTGGGGCTTCTCGTATCTCCTCCCGAAGAGCGACCGCGCCGAGTTCGCCGACTTCGTCGCCGACGCGGAGTTCGACGAGACGGGCGTGTATCAGGCGCGAGAGCAGGGTGACGTGTTCATGGTCGTGGAGTGTATCGACATGGACGCCGAGCGCGTCCTCTTCATCGCCAGCGCCTACAAGATGCGCACCGCCGTCGACCTGGTTCGGACCGCGATGGACCGCGACGAGATGTACACCCACGTCCGTGACCTGAACGGCGATATCGTCGACACCATCCACCACGACGACCCGTCGGGCTTCTTCCCGAACCCGGACGAGTACTACGCCTTCGAGCCGGAACAGCTCAACCAGATGCCCGGCGGACTCCCGGGCCAGGACCCGGACGACGAGCCGGCCCCAGAGAGCGACGACGACGCGGCCAGCTCCGAGGACGACGCCTAATTTTGCGATTCGGGGCGGTGACCGTTCCCCCGGAAGTGTAAGGTCTTAGTACCGCGCCCACGGCGTTCGGGGTATGAACGTCGCAGACGCCATGACGCCGCGTGAGTCGCTCGTGACCGCGGTCGTTCCGGGTTCACGGACGGACGTGCTCGACCGACTCCAGGACGACGAGTTCTCGTCGATTCCAGTCGTGAACGAGGAGACCGGCGCGTTCCGCGGGCTCGTCTCCCGCGAACAGCTCATCGCCAACCCCGAAGAGGACCAACTCGCCTTACTCGCCGAGGAGGTGCCGACGATCGGACCGGACGCCGACCTGAGCGAGGCGGCTCGCATCCTCCGTGAGGGCGACCAGCGCCGGCTCCCCGTCGTCGAGGACGGCGAACTGGTGGGACTCGTCACCATCACCGACCTCGTGCGCGCCGTCGCCGAGGGGGACGTGGCGGTCGACACGACCGCGGACCTGCTGATGGAGACGAGCGTCAACGCCGTCTACCAGGCGACGCCGCTCACCATCGCCGAGCGCGAACTCGCCTTCGCCGAGGAGCCGTACGGCGTCGTCCTCGACCCGGAGGGGACGCCGACGGGGATGCTCACCGAGGTCGACGTGCTCGACGTGGCCCGCATCGTCGAGGGTGAGGAGTCGACCGGCGACTCGATTGCCGACGACGACGACGACTGGAAGTGGGAGGGTATCAAGGCGGTCGGCTCGCGGTATCTCCCCACCCGAAACGTCCAGATTCCCGCCGAGCCGGTCGAGATGTTCATGACCGACTCGCTCATCACCGTCGGCCGATCCGAGTCGGCGACGGAGATCGCACAGCTGTTCATCACCGAGGATATCGAGCAGGTGCCGGTCATGTCGGGCGACACGCTCGTCGGTATCGTCCGCGACGCCGACCTGCTGGAGGCGATTGCGTGAGCGAACTGGAGACCGTCGCCGAACTCGCCAAGCGCCGCGGCTTCTTCTTCCAGACCGCAGAATCGTACGGCGGCGTCGGCGGCTTCTTCACCTACGGTCCCCAAGGGTCTGCGCTCAAGCGCAACGTCGAGGACAGATGGCGCGACCGGTTCGTCACCCGCGCCGGCAACATGGAGGTGTCAGCGCCGGACGTGATGCCCGAACCCGTCTTCGAGGCCTCCGGCCACCTCGACGGCTTCGACGACATGATCGTCGAGTGTCCCGAGTGTGACGCCTCCCACCGCGCAGACCACCTCGTCGAGGACAACTCCGAGCACGAGGACGCCGAGGCCCTCGGCATCGAGCGGGTCGCCGACCTGCTGGGCGAACTCGACATCGCCTGTCCCGACTGTGGCACCCCGCTCGGCGGCGAGTCGGTCGAGGAGTTCAACCTCATGTTCGGCACCGACATCGGTCCCGGCTCCTCACAGCCCGGCTATCTCCGCCCGGAGACCGCACAGGGTATCTTCACCGAGTTCCCGCGGCTGAAGGAGTACGCCCGCGGCCAGCTCCCGTTCGGCGTCGCGCAAATCGGTGACGCCTACCGGAACGAAATCGCCCCGAGACGCGGGCTTATCCGCGTGCGCGCCTTCACGCAGGCCGAACTCGAACAGTTCATCGACCCCGCCGAGGACGAACCGGACATCGACTCCGTGGCCGACGTGGAACTGCCACTCTACTCCGCCGCGGCACAGGCGGGCGACGGACAACAGGAGACCTACACCGTCCGCGAGGCGGTCGAGGAGGGCGTCATCGAGTCGGAGTGGATCGCCTACTACCTCGGGCTCGCGCGCGACTGGTACGAGACCATCGGCATCGACATGGACCGCTTCCGCTACCGCCAGCACAAGGCGGGCGAGCGCGCCCACTACGCCGCCGACTGTTGGGACGCCGAGACGGAACTCGACGGCGAGTGGGTCGAGGTGACCGGCTTCGCGTATCGCAGCGACTACGACCTCACCAACCACGCCGAGGCGACCGGGGACACGTTTACCGTGTTCAAACAGTACGACGAGCCGCAGACGGTCGAGCGCCCGAGCGTCGACCCCGACATGGCGACCCTCGGCCCGGAGTTCGGTGGGCAGGCCGGCGCGGTCGCCGACGCGCTCGAATCGCTGGCCGCCACTGACCCGGACGCCTTCGACGGCGACACCGTCACGGTCGAGGTCGACGGCGAGTCGGTCGAGGTGGACACCGACGTGGCGAACTTCGCGGTGGAGACCGTCACCGAGGCGGGCGAACACATCACGCCACACGTCGTCGAGCCGTCGTTCGGTATCGGCCGGCTGTTCTACTCCGTGCTCGTCCACAGCTACGAGACCGACGAGGTGGACGGCGAGGAACGAACCTACCTCTCCTTACCGGCCGAACTCGCGCCGACGTTCGCGTGTGTCGTCCCGCTGGTCTCGAACGAGCCGGCGCTGGTCGAGCAGGCCGAGCAGACGCGCGAACAGCTTCGAGAAGCGGGGCTGGCCGTCGCCTACGACGAGTCGGGCGCTATCGGTCGCCGCTACCGCCGACAGGACGAAATCGGTACGCCCGTCTGTGTCACCGTCGACCACGAGACCATCGAGGAAGAGCCGACGAGCGTCACCGTCCGCGACCGCGACACCACGGCCCAGGCGCGTGTCCCGGTCGACGAACTACAGGAGTGTCTGCTCGCGCTCCGTGCCGGCACCGACTTCGCCGACCTGCTCGAGCGCGACACCGTCACCCCACTGTAGATGGCACACGAGGTCCAGCGGCGACTCGTCCACGCCTCGGGCGGAGTGTTCCCGCTGGCGTACGTCGCTGACCTCTACTCGTATCGCGTCCTCCAGTACGGCTTCGCTGCCGGCGTTCTCGCCGTCGCTGTCCTCGAAACCCTCCGTCTGTCCGGCGTCGTCAACTGGGCGCTGTTCGACCGACTCACCCGCGAGTACGAACAGGAGAACGTCGCCGGCTACGCGCTGTACGTCGTCTCTATCGCCGTCGTCCTGTGGCTGTTTTCGCCGGCGATTGCCATCCCCGCCACGCTCATGCTGGCCTTCGGCGACCCGATTTCGGGGCTGCTCGGCTCGGACGAGCGCCGGCGCGTCAAGCAGTCGTTCGTCCTCCTCGTGATGTTCGCCGTCTGTACCCTGCTCGCGCTCCCCTTCGTTGGGACGTACGCCGCCGTCGCCGGGGCCGTCGCCGCAACCCTCGCGGACGGCGCGACCCCGACGGTCGCGGGCTACGTCATCGACGACAACCTCACGATTCCGCCTGCTGCGGCCGTCGCGATGCTGGCCGTCATGGGGCTGTAGGGACACAGCGCTTTTTCCTCCCGACGGTCTCTACTCCGGTATGAGCGACTTCGACCGCGAGGCCGAACGCGAGAAACTCCGCGAGAAGTACGAACAGGACAGAGCAAAACGCGAACAGTCGGAGCGCCTCTCCGAACTCCTGCTCAAGGGCGCGACGATGACGGACAAACACTGCGACGAGTGTGGCGACCCCATCTTCCGGTGGGACGGCCAGGAGTTCTGCCCGACCTGTCAGCAGGCGGGCGGGGCGGAAGCCGCCACACAGAACACCCAGCAACAGCCACCCGACCAAGCACAGCCCGACGCGAGCGAGGAGCCGTCCGTCGAGGTCGAACCCGAATCGCAGACCGAGCAAGCCGTGGAGCCGACGGAGCGGGCGGAGCCACAGCCGCGACAGTCGACGGACTCACAGCCGCGACAGCCGACCGAACCACAGCCAAAACAGCCGACGGACCCGCAGCCGCGACAGCCGACCCAGCCCTCCGAGCCGGCGACCCACGCGCCGCCGACGGACGCGGGCGACCTCGCGGCCGCACGCGCGTCGCTCGAACGCACCCTCGCGACGCTCTCCCGACAGGCCGAACAGGCCGACACGCTCTCGGAGACGCGAAAATACCTCGCCGGCGCGAAGGAGGCCGCCGAGGCGCTCGACGCCGCAGAACAGATTTAACCCGCGTACTCGCTCCCGACGACCTCGCGCACCCGCTGTGCGGTGACGGGACCGACGCCCTCGACTTCTTGCAGCTCCTCCTCGCTCGCCGTCATCACCGCCTCGACGCTGCCGAAGGATTCGAGCAGCGCGCGCGCCGTCACCGGCCCGACCTCCGCGACCGAACTGACGACGTACTCCTGTTGTTCGTCCAGCGTCTTGTTCGACTTCTCGCCGTGGACGCGCACCTCGCGGTCGCTCTCCTCCTGTTCGCGGCGGGCGATGACGTCGAGCAGGTTCGCCGTCCCCCGTTCGTCCTCGGTGAAGAGGACGCTCGCGCCGAAGTCGACGGCGAGCGAGGCGAGCGCGCCCCGAATCGCGTTCGGGTGGACGTTGCGCTTCCCGTAGAGGTTCTCCCCCTCGACGATGACGACCGGGCGCGCGTAGTTGCGGACCGCGTCGCCCACCTGCTCGAACATCGAGCGGTCCTCGCCGAGCAAGGTGTCGAGGAAGTCGTCCACGCTCTTGCGCTCGACGACGACGCGGTCCGAGAGCACGTAGTCGCCGACGGCAAGCGTCTCCAGTCGCGTCTCGATGCCGTCGCGCTTCGAGAGGTCGCGCGCGATGGTCGAATCGAGTTCGCGCTGGTCGGCGACGATTTCGACGCCCGACTCGTCGGTTCCGGCGACGGCGGCCACGCCGTCGCTGTCTTCGTCTCCGTCGGGTGCATTGCCGTCTTCGGTCGCCGACTCCTCTGACGGCTCCCGCTCGCCGGCGAACGAATCTAACCCGGCCTGTCCGTCGCTCTCGGCTTCACCCTCGTCTGCCGACTCGTCGTCGTCGCTGTCGCCCGCAGCTTCCTCTGCGGTCGTCGCCGAGTCCGTCGCTCCGCCGCTCTCCTCGAAGCTCCCCAGCGACTCCTGGCTCAGTTCGGATTCGAGTTCGCTCGTCATCCCCTTCAGCGAGCGTAGCTCCTCTTCCATCTGTTTCTCCTCGTTTTGTGCCATCCAGAAGAACGCCTCGTCGCGGGTGTCGTTCGCGATCAAGACGACGACCTTCCCCTCCGACGCGCGGCCGGTTCGGCCCTTCCGCTGGATGGACCGCACGCCCTTCGGCACCGGCTCGTAGAACAAGACGAGGTCCACGTCCGGTACGTCCAGCCCCTCCTCCGCGACGCTGGTGGAGACGAGCACCTCGAACTCGCCGGCCCGGAAGGCGTCGAGCGTCTCCTTCTGTTCGTTTTGCGTCATCCCGTCGGAGCCTTCCTTGTCGCCCTGACCGACGAACCGCCGCGCGTCGAACGACTCGTTCAGGAACTCCGTCAGGGTCTCTGCCGTGTCGCGGCTCTCGGTGAAGACGATGGCGCGCGAGCCATCCTCCAGGCCGAACGTCTCGGCCAGCAGAATCCGCGTCTTCCGGAACTTCGGGTGAAGCCCGTCGAAGCTCTCGGCGAGTCGCATCGCCTCCTTCACCTTCGGCTCGGAGACGAACCGCTGGCTCGCCTTCGAAGCGCCCGACGAGCGGGCCTGCTCGCGCTGGCGCTCGAAGTATCGGCGGAGCGATTCGACGGACTGCGTCTCGACGAGTTCGGTCGCCCGCCGGAGCTTCATCACCTCCGCGTGGGCGGACATCCCCTTGTAGCCCGAGGAGTCGTCGTTGTTGATGAGCCGCTGGAGCTGTGCGCGTATCTTGTTCAAATCGCGCTGGCTCATGTTCGGGTCCGTCGAGTTCGTCACGCCCAGCTCCTTCAGCTTCGTGAGCCGCTCTGTGATGACCTCGTTGAGCGCGTCTCGAATCGCGAGCACGTCGTCGGGCAAGTCGACGTGTTGCCAGTCCACCTCCGTCCGGTAGGTGTGTTTCTCCACGTCCGCGTCGGCGTCGGTCATCACCTCCACCTCCACCAGGCCGAGGTTCTCACACACCGTCAGAATCTCCTCCTCGTCGCCGCCGGGGCTCGCACTCATCCCGGTGACGAGCGGCTCCTCCGCGTCGGCGTGGTACCGCTCGGCGATGTAGTTGTACGCGTAGTCGCCGGTCGCGCGGTGACACTCGTCGAACGTGATGTGTGTCACGTCCGCGAGCGAGATGCGGTTGCCGACGAGGTCGTTCTCGACGACCTGCGGGGTGGCCATCACGATGCGGGCCGACTCCCACAGTTCGGCGCGGTCGTCGGGGCGCACGTCGCCGGTGAAGACGACGATGTCGTCGTCGGCCACCTCCAGCGCCTCGCGATAGAAGTCGGCGTGCTGTTGGACGAGCGGCTTCGTCGGCGCGAGCATCAGCGAGGTGCCGCCGTACTCCGCGAGCCGGTGGGCCGTCACGAGACAGGAGACTGTCGTCTTCCCGAGTCCGGTCGGGAGACAGACCAGCGTGTGGGTTTTCGACGCGGCGTCGGCCAACTGGGTCTGGTAGGCTCTGTCTTCGAGAAAGCACTGGCTCACCAGTGGCCGGTCGAGATACTCCACGTCGGCGTCTGCGGCCGCCATTACCTGCGATTGTTCGTTCTCGTGAATAAGGGTTCGCGTAGCGCGGTGAATGTAAAACGAGTCAGTCGCTCTCGTTGATGACGCGCGACTCGAAGTCCTCGGGCAGCGATTCGAGGTCGCCGGCCTGCACGCTCCAGAGGTCGGCGTACAGTCCACCCTCCGCGAGCAGCGTCTCGTGGTCGCCGCGTTCGGTCACTTCCCCGTCTTCCATGACGAGAATCTCGTCGGCCCCTTTCACCGTCGAGAGCCGGTGGGCGATGGCGAACGTCGTCCGGTTCGCGGACAGGGAATCGAGCGACTTCTGGATGAGATACTCCGTCTCGGTGTCGACCGCACTCGTCGCCTCATCGAGGACGAGCAGTTCGGGGTCCTGCAGGACGACGCGCGCGATGGCGATACGCTGGCGCTGGCCGCCCGACAGCTTCACGCCCCGCTCGCCCACCCGAGTCTCGTACCCGTCCGGGAACGACCGGATGAACTCGTCGGCTTCGGCGGCCGTCGCGGCCTCGCGCACCTGCCGGTCGCTCGCGTCGAAGTCGCCGTACCGGATGTTGTCGGCGATGGTGCCGTCGAAGAGGAACGTCTCCTGGCCGACGTAGCCGATGTGACTCCGGAGCGATTCGAGTGTCACGTCCCGGATGTCGTGGTCGTCGACCCGAATCTCGCCGTCGGTCACGTCGTACATCCGGAGCAGGAGCTTGAGCATCGTCGACTTGCCCGCACCGGTGGGGCCGACGAGCGCGACCGTCTCGCCCGGGGCCGCCTCGAAGCTCACGCCGTCGATGACCGTCTCGGAATCGTCGTACGCGAAGCTCACGTCGTCGTAGACGACCTCTCCGTCCACGTCGGTGAGTTCGGTGCCGTCCTCGGGGTCGTCGACCTCGACGGGAATGTCCATCAGGCCGAAGACGCGCTCGGAGGAGGCCTTCGCGTTCTCGTACTGGTCGATGATGTTCGACACCTCGGCCAGCGGCGTCGCGAACCGCTGTGAGAGGAACAGGAAGGAGACGAACGTCCCGACCTGGAGCTGGCCGGTCGTACCCGGCGGCGCGCCGACGAACAGCCAGTAGCCGCCCACGAGGAAGGTGAGCGAGAAGGAGACGCCGGCGAGCAGTTCCATCCCCGGCCGGTAGAAGTACGAGAGCCGGAGCATCGACATCGTGTCCTCGAACAGCTGTTTCGAGGAGCCACGGACGCGTTCGGCCTCGTAGGACTCACTCGCGGTCGTCTTCGTCAGTTCGATGCCCGCAATCGAGTTCTCCAGTCGCGTGTTGAGCTTTCCCATTGAGGAGCGGCGGGCCGCGTACAGCGGCTCGGCCCGCTTCATGAACCAGTAGGTGAACGCGGCCATCACGGGTGCGACGAGCAGGGTGACGACCGCGAGATACGCGTTCTCGAGAAAGAGCACGATACCGATACCGAGCAACATCGCGCCGAGCCGGACCGCGCCGGTGAGCGCGTTGTCCAGAAACATCTCCAGATTCTCCGTGTCCGAGGAGAGAATCGACATCGTCTCGCCGGTCTGTTTGTCGTCGAAGAAGGACATATCCAGCCGGCTCATCTTCTCGAAGCAGTCCACCCGGACGGCGTGCATCACGCCGTGGGCGAACTCGTTGGCGGCGACGCCGTACACGTAGGTAAAGATGCCCGTCAGGAGGAACGCGCCGCCGATGAACGCGACCGAGAGCCAGAACAGCGGCTCCTGGCCGGTCGGCAACAGCGACCCCGGCACGAGCGGGAGCGAGTACGTCTGCCCGTTGAGTCGGTTCACGGCCGCGCCGAGCACGAGCGGCGGCGCGAGCGAGGCGAACTGCGCGAGCAGGTTGGCGACGACCCCGAGCGCGAACCAGCCGTACCGTGGTTCGCCGTAGGCCGCGAACAGCCGCCGCATCGGTTGGTCCACGTCCGCGCGGTAGCGGTCGAAGACGCTCTCGTCTGTCATTACCACGTCTGCGAAACGGCCCCGATTAGGGGTTGTGTTTCCACGACCACTCAAGTGCGGGCCACGCCACACTCCGGTATGGACGCGGCCGCCCTCGTTGACCGACTCGACCGCTTCGGCGGGAGCGACGCCGAACGCAGAGCCGTCGCCAGACAGGCGCGCGACCTCGCCGACTCGGGGGCCTTCGCCGCCGACGAGGGGTACGAGCTCACGCCGGCGGTCGTCGTTGAGCATCTCGCGGACGCCCCCGACGGCGGTCCGGCAGACCGCTGGAACTGGTGGCTCGGCTCGCTGGAGGCCGCACACGGCGCGTACCGCCGGTTTCAGGTCGAACGCTGGCAGGAGCGGTGAGCCGTCGACGGATGGCTTTTTGCTGGCACCGCTCCGAGCCGAAGTATGGACATCGAGACGGTGCTCGCGCCGGTCGACGGGAGCGACGAGTCGCTGGCCGCCGCCGAGTACGGCCTCGCGGTCGCGGACGCCTACGACGCCTCCGTCCACGCGCTGTACGTCATCGGCGAGGAGTCGACGGCGGGGCTGAAGGCCGGCGAAATCGAGGAACAGGAGGTCGCCGCCGCCTCCACCGCCTTCATCGACGAGATTCGCGCCCGCGCCGGCGACGTGCCCGTCGAGCAGTCGACCACGCACGGCTTCTCGGCCGCGCGGCTCTCACAGCATCCGGGCAGCGTCATCCTCGACGCCGCCGAGGAAGTCGACGCCGACTTCCTCGTCGTCCCGCGAGAACCGCTCGCCGGCGACCCGACGGCCGTCATCGAGAAGGCGACCGAGTACGTCATCGCGTACGCCTCACAGCCCGTCTTATCGGTGTAGGCGAACGCTTTTTCACGCCACGCGCGTCCTCCGGGTATGGACGAGTCGACAGCCGCCAACATCGAGTACGTCGTCGGCGAGGGCATCGTCGAGGGAATCACGGCAAACTGGGAGTCGCTGCTCGCGACCGCCGCCGACGTCGCCGCCGAACTCGACCGCGAGACCATCGTCTGTGAGCCGACCGACGTGACCGTCGTTCCGGCGGCCGACCAGTTCGGGCTCACGGCCGTCGTCGACGACGAGACGTTCAGCCGCCTCGACGCGCTCGACGCCGACGCGTTCGAACCGACCCACGTCGCCCGCGCCGAGAGCGACGGTCTCGTGCTCTTACTCGTCGTCTTCGAGTCGGACGAACAGGCCGTCGTCCTCCCGCTGTACTACGAGCGCACCGCAGACGCCGAGGGTGTGTTGCGCGACCACGACGAGCTCCCGATTCGGGTCCGGAGTCTCACGGCGCTCGAACCGGTCTCCTTTCTGCTCGAGTCACCCGAGTACGTCTTCCCCGAGACGCCCCTCGACGACTAGTCGTCGCCGACCTCGTGGACGTGGCCGCACTCGGGACACGTCACCTCGTCGTGGCGCAGGCCGGCAGACCGGTCGCGCACCTCGCGCATCACCTCCGAGATTCTGTCCTCGGCGTCGAGTTCCTCGTCGACCGTCAGCTCAACTCCTTCCACTTCGAGCAGGAACTTCGCCACCTCCGTCACCTCGTACATCAGATCGTCCAGCTCCTCGGCGGTGAAGAAGTCACACATCGCGCCGTAGAGGAACGTTGCACCGGCCTTCTGCACCTTCTCCTCGAAGGAGGCCCGCGCCTGGTTCACGGCCTGCGGGGAGTAGGTGTCCGTCATGAATGGAACGAGCTCGGGCAGATTCTCGCCGATTTTCGTCATCTCGACGCCCGTCTCGGTGCGGAAGTCGGCACACAGCCGGGCGATGGCCCACTCGCGGGCGGTGATGTATGTGCGGTCGCGCAGGAACTCGTTCGCGCGGTCGTAGGTCGCGCCGTCGATCTTCGAAAAGCGGGCGTACTCCTGTACGTCCTCGGGCACGTCCGCGTCTTCCGGCTCCTCGCGCTCGGCTTCGACGCGTTCGACCGCCGGCGTCGGCTCCTCCTCGGGCGTCTCTGTCATGGCTGAAACTCCAGTACGACGGCGAAAAAGCGTGTCGCCCGCCCGCCGCAGTTATCGACGCTCGCGGTTTAGCTCTCGCTCGATTGAGTCGGTCGCCTCGTCGTCGGTCTCTATCAGCCGTTCGAGTCGGTGTTCGAACTCCTCGTCGGTCAGTTCGCCGTCGGCGTACCGGCGCTTGAGCCGGTCGACCGGGTCCTCGGGCGTCTCCGCTCCCTCTTCCTCCTCGTCGTCGGTGAGAATCCCGACGAGCGGCAGGACGACGGCGAAGCCGACGACCCAGACAATCCAGAACCACTCGACACCCAGAAAGAGGGCCGTCATGCCGAGACCCAAAATCAGGAACACGGTCACGCCGGCGATGTCCTCTCGCGCGTTCGAGACGACTCCCATAACTGGGTCTCCGTAGCTCGGAACAAAAAGCTCGTGCTCACCGCCGGGACTCTTTTAAGACCTCCAGGCGTCACCGACCCCATGAACGTCCTGCTTGGCATCGGCGGGAGCGAGGACTCCTTTCGCGCCCTCGATAAGACAATCGACCGGGCACAGGAGGCCGGCGACTCGCTGACCGTCGCCATCCTCGAGAACCCCGACTCCGACCCCGACCCCGACGACCTCGCCGAGCGCGCACGCGCGGCACTCGACGACGCCGGGCTCGACCCCGACGTGCACATCCTCGAAGGCCACGCCGGCAGCCAACTCGTCGAGTTCGCAGAGCGCGAGGGGTACGAACTCATCGTCCTCGGGGGCGGTGAGACCAGCCCGCTCGGGAAGGTCCAGCTCGGCTCCATCGCGGAGTTCGTCCTGTTGAACGCCACTGTCTCGGTCACCTTGGTCCGATGAGTCGCATCTACCCCGACGAGGTCGCCGGACCGTACGACCCGCCCCCGCGCTCGTTCACCGACAAGGCCGGCCGCGACATCCAGATTCGCCGCTTCGACGACGACATGGCGGCGCTCGTCTCGATGTATCTCGACTTCGACCCCGACGACCGCGCCCAGGGGATCCCCCCGACGACCGACGAGCAGATTCGCGAGTGGCTCGACACCATCGTCACCGAGGAGGGCGTCAACGTCATCGCGTGGCACGACGGCGACGCCGTCGGCCACGCCACCCTCGTCCCGGACTTCGATGACAACGAGGGGACGGAGGGACTCGACGAGTTCGAGCTCGCCATCTTCGTCCTCGCGGAGTACCAGGAGTCGGGCATCGGCTCACAGCTCATCACCGCGCTGCTCGGGGCCGGCCGCGAGGCAGAAATCGACCGGGTGTGGCTCACCGTCGAGCGGTGGAACCACGCCGCCGTCGCGCTGTACGAGAAGGTCGGCTTCGAGCCGTCCGACACCGGCAGCTTCGAGCTGGAGATGGGCGCGAAGCTACGCTGACCGGACGTTTTCGCCGGCGCGCGACCCGAACTCGCCGTCCTCGTACACGACCGACCCGCGCACCAGCGTCAGCGACGGGAACACGCCGTCCATCCCCTCGAAGGGCGTCCACTCGCAGTTCGTATGGAGGGCGTCGCCGCGAATCGCTCGCGGCTCCGTCCCGACGAGCACGAGGTCGGCGTCGTTGCCTTCCTCGATTCTTCCCTTCCGGTCGAGCCCGAACACGTCGGCCGGAGTCGCCGCCGTGAGGTCGCGCACGCGCTCGTACGTCAGCTCGCCCCGGTCGGCGGCCGCGAGCAACAGCGGGAGCGCGGTCTCGACGCCCGGCACACCGGAGGGAGCCGACCAGACGTCGGTGTCCTTCTCGGCGCGGGTGTGTGGCGCGTGGTCGGTCGCAATCATGTCGACGGTGCCGTCGGCGACGCGCTCGAAGACGGCCTCGCGGCGCTGTTCGCTCCGGAGTGGCGGATTCATCCGTCCGTGCGTGCCCAACTCGGCGAGGTCATCGCGCGACAAGAAGAGGTGGTGTGGCGTCACCTCGCAGGTCATCCCGGCCTCGGCCGCGGTGTCGATACCCGCCGGCGTGGAGGTGTGGGCGACGTGAATCTGGGTGTCGTGCTCGCGGGCGGTCTCACAGGCGCGCTCGACGGCGACGGCCTCGGCCTCGGCGGTCCGGTAGGCGCTCCACGCGTCGGCGTCGTCCCGGTCGCGGGCCGACTCATCGAAGAGGGTCGCGTCCTCGGCGTGGACCGTGACGCGGGTGTCGGTCTCGCTCGCGGCCACGAGCGCGTCCGCGAACAGGTCGCCCTCGATACCCATCTCGCCCGTCGAGTCGGCGAGGAACACCTCGCCGAGCGCGAACAGCGGGCGCGCGAGCAGGGAGTCGGGGTCCCACGACCCGGTGACGCCGCCGTTGATGCCGTAGTCGACGTACGACTCGGCCGCGAGGGCGGCCTTCTGGTCGAACGCCTCGCCGTCGACGGTCGGCGGGTCGGTGTTCGGCTGGTCGACGACGGTCGTGACGCCGCCGGCCGCGGCCGACTTCGACCCGCTCGTCCACGTCTCCTTGTGCGCGTAGCCCGGTTCCCGGAAGTGGACGTGCGCGTCAATCATCCCCGGGAGCAGTCGCTTGTCCGTCGCGTCGACGACGCGCTCGTCGCCGGTCGGAGTGAGGTCGCCGACGGCGGCGATGGTCTCGCCGTCGACCCGTACGTCACGCACTCGTCCGTCGGCGAGCGTCGCGGCCTGAAAGAGCATACCTCGACTCCGGCGTGCCGAGGATAAAAATGGGGCTACCGCAGGCGCTCGACGGTCGCGTCGCGGCCGCCGACGAGCGCCGATTCGAGCGCGCGGGCCACCCGGTCGGGGTCGCCGTCTCCGCCTGCCCGTGCGACGCTCCCGACGCTGTCGGGGTCGAAGGGAACGTCGAGCGCGTCGTACACCGCCCCGAGCACGGTGGCGATTTGCTCGTGGTCGCGCACGACGGCGATACCGGCGGTCTGTGCGACGCCCTTCGAGACGCGCTGTGCGAGGCCGACGAGTTTCCCGTCCGAAGAGAGGGAGTGTTGGCCGGGACAGAAGGCGTCGGGCGGCTCCCCCCGCGCTGCCGTCACCCCCACTGTTTCGAGTGCACGCTGTACGTCCGCGACCGCGGCGTCGTAGCGGTCGTCCATCCCGACCCGGAGGTCGTCGAGCGGTTCGAGACGGAGAAAGGCGACCGTCGACCCCGTGTACGCGACCGCGCGGCCGCCCACGTCGCGCTCGTGTGGCGGATAGCCGTGCTCGCGGGCGGCGGCACGCGCCTGCTCGTAGCCGTCAGCGCGGGCGTCGCGGCGGCCGAACGCCAGCTGTCGGTGTGGTCGCCACGCTCGCACTGCGCCCTCGCCGTCGCTCGCCACGTCCTCACGGAGCGCGGTCGTGACCGCGCGGTCGGCCGCGATGTCTGCCGCTCGCCCGCGGACGATTCGCATACCCCTCCGACGAGCGCGACAGCTAAAGGTGTCTCCTCCTTCACTCGGGTATGGTCACGCTCCCGGGGTCGGTGGTCTCCCGCTACGACCGATTCTCCCGGTACAACTCACCGTATCCGGCCCACGACCGCGGCTGTGCAATCGACCTCTATCCGGGTGACAACGGCGGGCCAGCGCCCTCGCCGGTCGCCGGGGAGGTCATCGACACCCGGACCGTCCGGTGTCCCCCGCAGCCGTACGCCGTCGACACCGACCACCTCATTTTGCTCGACACCGGCGAGCACGTCGCCCGCATCCTCCACGTCGACCCCGCCGTCGAGGCGGGCGACACGGTTGCAGTCGGTGACTCGCTCGGCCGGCTCGTCCGCTCGGGCTTCTTCGGTCGGTGGGTCGACGACCACGTCCACCTCGGCTTCCGGGCGCCCGACGCGAATCCGTATCGGGCCTCGGGGTCGCTCCCGCTCACCGTCGGCTGCGACGTTGCGCCGCTCGCGTGGGACGGCACGGGCGAGATTGTCGAGGTCGGGGAGACGCACGTTCGGCTCGACTCCCCCGCCGGCGGGGACGGATTCGTCGCCCTCGCCAGCGACGGGGGCGTCCCGCTCGACGGCGGGCTTGCCCACTACGCCGGCGCGGGCACGTTCGGGTCGCCGTCCGGGCCGCTCTCGCTGCTCGGGACCGAGGTCGCGACGCCGACCGAGGACGGTATCGCGTGGCGCGACGTGGCGGTCACGGTCGACGGGGTACGCGCGACGGGGCTGTCGCTGTTCGCGTCACAAATCGAGTTCGGGACGAAGCTCGTCTTCCACGAGGGCCACGACTTCGCCGTCGGAGAGTCGGTTCGGGTCGCCATCCACGAGACGACCGACCCGATTCGGCTCGGGTAGCCGGCTTACCGTGGCGAGTCGTCGCGCCGATTCTGTCGCTGGATGTGGCATCCCTCCGATGCCGTGGTCTCTTTGTCGCGCGGGAAACTACCGCGAGGTATGGACAACGAGGCAGTAGACGGGTTCGGCTCGCGCCGCTCGACCGTGTACGGCAGCGAGGGGATGGTCGCGACGAGCCAGCCGCTGGCGGCGACGGCAGGGTTAGAGACGCTCGAAGCCGGCGGCAACGCCTTCGACGCGGCGGTCGCGACCGCGGCCGCGCTCAACGTCGTGGAGCCGACCTCGACGGGGCTGGGCGGTGACGTGTTCGCCCTCTACCGGACGGCGGACGGCGAGGTGGGGGCGATGCGCTCGTGTGGCGGTGCACCGGCGAACGCGACCCGACAGACGGTGCGCGAGGCAGTGGCCGACGAGGACGAGGACCCCAGCGAAGCCGAGATGCCGATGCTCGGTCCCCAGACCGTGACGGTTCCGGGGACGGCCCGCGGGTGGGAGGCGACGACCGAGCGGTTCGGCGAGCGCAGCCTCGGGGAGAACCTCCAACACGCCATCCGGTACGCGACGGAGGGGTATCCCGTCTCGCCGGTCATCGCCGACGCGTGGAGCTACGCCGAGGACCTCTTCGACAACGAGAACGCCCGCAATGCCTACCTCGTAGACGGTGAACGCGCCCCGGAGGCGGGCGAACACGTCACTCTCGACGCCCTCGGCGCGACGCTCGAAACCATCGCCGAGGAGGGCGCAGACGCCGTCTACGAGGGCGAAATCGGCGAGCAAATCGTCGAAGAGGTGCAGGAGGCCGGCGGCTTCCTCACGATGGACGACCTCACAGAGTTCGAACCGGAGTTTCCCGACCCCGTCTCGACTAGCTACAACGGGACCGAGGTGTACGAACTCCCGCCGAACAATCAGGGACTCATCGTGTTGGAGGCGCTCAACATCGCCAGCGAACTGGGCGCGAGCGAGGCCGAGGGGACCGAGCGCGTCCACCTGTTCGTGGAGGCGCTCAAGCGGGCGTTCCACGACGGCCACCGCTACATCACCGACCCCGACTACGAGGAGCTGCCGCCGCTCAACAGCGCCGAGTGGGCGAGCGAGCGCGCGAGCGACGTGGAGGAGACGGCCGGCGACGTGGAGTTCATGCAACGGACGGGCGAGGACGCCGACACCGTCCTCCTGTGTGTGGCCGACGACGAGGGGAACGTGGTGTCGTACATCAACTCCCGGTTCGCGGGCTTCGGCTCCGGGCTGGTCGCCGGCGACACGGGCATCGCACTCCAGAACCGCGGGGCCTCCTTCTCGCTGGACGACGACCACCCGAACCGGTTCGAACCGGGCAAGCGCCCGTTCCACACCCTGATTCCGGGGCTTATCGACTTCGCACCCGACACTGAGGAGGAGGAGGACTGGGCGGCCTTCGGCGTGATGGGCGGATTCATGCAGCCACAGGGGCATCTCCAGACCGTGACGAGCCTCGTGGACGACGGGCTGACGCCACAGCAGGCGCTCGACCGGCCGCGCTGGCGCTACCGCGAGGACGGCCGGCTGGCCGTCGAAGCGCGGTTCCCGACCGAGACGCAAAACGGGCTCTTGCGCCGGGGTCACGACCTCGCCGTGTTGCCGCCGATTCAGTTCGGCGGCGCGCAGTTCGTGCGCCGCAACGCCGACGGCGTCCTGTCGGGCGCGACGGAGCCACGAAAGGACGGAAACGCCGTCGGCCGGTAAGCCGGGAAGGTCTATACATCTCCACGCTAAGTGAGAGTATGGAGTGGAAGACAGATTGGGGACTGCGGGCGCGCATGGGGTTCACCATGTTCCTCCTGTTCGCGCTGTATCTCGTATTCGCGGTCGTCATCACGACGTTCTTCAGCGGAAGCGCACAGCTCTTCTTGGGGCTGATGGTGCTGTTCATGGGCGCACAGTTCTTCTTCTCGGACAAGCTGGCGCTGTACTCGATGGGGGCACGCGAGGTCTCGGACGACGAGTATCCGCAGCTACACGCGACCATCGGCCGACTCGCACAGCAGGCAGACCTCCCGAAGCCGAAGGTGGCCGTCGCCGACTCGCGGGTTCCGAACGCGTTCGCGACGGGCCGCTCACAGTCCAACAGCGCGGTCTGTGTCACGACGGGCATCATGGACACCCTCTCCGAGGAGGAGCTGGAGGGCGTGATCGCCCACGAACTCGCCCACGTCAAGAACCGCGACGTGATGGTGATGACCATCGCGTCGTTCCTCTCGACGATTGCCTTCCTCATCGTCCGGTGGGGGTGGCTGTTCGCGGGCGGCGGCAACCGCGAGGGCGGGAATCAGGCTCCCGTCTTCGTCGCCATCATCGCGTCGCTGGTCGTCTGGATTCTGTCGTTCCTGCTGATTCGGGCGCTCTCGCGCTACCGCGAGTTCGCGGCCGACCGCGGCGGCGCGGCCATCACGGGCAAGCCCTCGGCGCTCGCGTCCGCCCTGCTCAAGATTAGCGGGAAGATGGACAGCGTGCCGAACGACGACCTCCGCGAGCAGTCGGAGATGAACGCGTTCTTCATCATCCCCATCAAGGCCGGGGCGATTGGTCGGCTGTTCTCGACACACCCCTCGACGGACAAGCGCGTCGAGCGGCTCCGTGAACTGGAACGCGAGATGGAAACGCAATAATGGGGCTGTTCGACTCTGTCAAACAGGCGCTCGGCGTCGCCGCCGAGGCCGACGCGACCCGCGAGGGCGACCCCGAGGCGCTGTTTGACCTCTCGACGGCCGCCGTGACGATGGAGGCGCAACTCGACTTCGCTCCGGCAGACGAGGCCGCGCTCTGCTTTTCGGGGGTGGACTCGACGGCCTTCACCGATGCGCGCGACGAGGTGGCGGCCGTCCTCGACGCCGGCGAGTCGGAGACGGGCACCGTCTTCGAGTTCCGCACCGACGCCCACGGCTACGACTGGGTCGTCCTCGCCGACACGGAGTTCGAGGACCTCGTGACGAGCGTTCACTTCGCCGCCGACACGATGCAGGAGTCCGGCTTCGGCTCCCGGCTGCTCGCGGCGGCGTTCCCCTTCGAGCGGGACAACACCGTCGCCTACTGGCTCTACTCCTTCCGCCGGGGGAGCTACTACCCGTTCGTCCCGACCGGCGACCGAAACCACGACTCCAGCACGGAGTTCAAACTCGAATCCGTCCTCGGCTCGGAGCTCACCATCGAGGAGGACAAGGAGTACTGGTATCCGATGTGGCCCGAAGGCGACGCCCGTCCGTGGGGTCGCCCGCTCGAACCCGGCGAGTAGGACTCCTACCTAAACGTACGTATCCGCCACGAACGACTACGTTTCCGTCTGCTGATTTCACTTTCAGTACGCTGTTAACGTGGGTTTATATCCCCGGACGCACAACCGATTGGTATGTCCGCAACACAGGACCTCGAAGACCTCCCGGGTGTCGGCCCGGCTACCGCCGACAAGCTCCAGGACAACGGCTACGACTCCTATCAGTCCATCGCCGTCGCTTCCCCGAGTGAGCTCTCGAACAAGGCCGACGTGGGCGAGTCGTCGGCGTCCGACATCATCAACGCCGCCCGCGAGGCCGCCGACATCGGCGGCTTCGAGACCGGGACGAGCGTGCTCGAGCGCCGCGAGGAAATCGGCAAGCTCCAGTGGCTCATCCCCGAAATCGACGAGATGCTCGGCGGCGGCGTCGAGACCCAGTCGATCACCGAGGTGTACGGCGAGTTCGGCTCCGGCAAGTCCCAGATCACCCACCAGCTCGCGGTGAACGTCCAGCTACAGGCCGAGAACGGCGGCCTCCACGGTCGCTGTATCTTCATCGACACGGAGGACACCTTCCGGCCCGAGCGCATCGACGAGATGGTTCGAGGACTCGACGACGAGGTCATCGACTCCGAACTCGAGTACCGAGACATCGAGGGGAGCGCCGGCGACGACGAGGCCATGGAGGCGCTCGTGGACGACGTACTCGCGAAGATTCACGTCGCGAAGGCGTTCAACTCCAACCACCAGATCCTCCTCGCCGAGAAGTCGCTGGAAATCGCGAAGGAACACGAGGACGACGACTACCCCGTCCGGCTGCTGTGTGTCGACTCGCTCACGGCCCACTTCCGCGCCGAGTACGTCGGCCGCGGTGAGCTCGCCAACCGCCAGCAGAAGCTGAACAAACACCTCCACAGCCTCGACCGCGTCGGCAACCTCTACAACGCCGCCGTGGTCGTCACGAACCAGGTGCAGTCGAACCCGGACGCCTTCTTCGGCGACCCCACCAAGCCCATCGGCGGCAACATCCTCGGTCACAAGTCGACGTTCCGGATGTACCTGAAGAAGTCGAAGGGGAACAAGCGCATCGTCAAGCTCGTCGACGCGCCGAACCTGGCCGACGGCGAGTCCGTCATGCGCGTCGAGAACGCGGGTATCAAGCCCGAGTAGTGCCCCTCGACGCGTCGACGCGCGAACTGCTCCTGCTCGCGTTCGCCCGTCGCCGGGGCATCCTCGACGCCCTGACGACCGACGCCGGCACGCCCGAGGCGGTCGCCGACGCGACGGACACCGACCCGGCGGTCGCCGAGGCGGTCACCACGGCGCTTGCAGCCCGTGGCTTCCTCGAACGCGTGGGCGACGAGTACGAGCCGACGAACCGCCTGCTCGGCTTTCTCACCAAGACTGACGTGCGCTCCGTCGGCTCGCTGCCGGCGACACTCGACACCATCGACGCGTGGACCGACCACGACACCGACCCCGAGCGCGCCCGCGTGAACCGGCTCGGCGAGCAGTGGGCGCGCGACGACCAGACCGTTCGGGCGGCCGTCACTGCCGCCGTCCGCGCCGTACCCGACGCCGAGCACGTCGTCTGTCTCCGCGACGGCCCCGGCCGCCACGCCCGCGAGTTCGCCGCTCGCGGCTACGACGCGACGGTTCTGGAATCGCCCGCCCGTGGCGACCGGGTCACACCGCTGCTCGCGCCGACCGACGTTCGACTCGAAACAGGGGGGTACGACACCGTCCCGCAGACGGATCTCGTCTTCGCGGCGGGGCTGCTCGCGCGGTCGGACGACGAGCGCGCTCGCCGGTGGCTCGCGGCCGCCGGCGAGGCTGCGTCGACGGTCGTCTGTATCGAACCAGTGCGCGACCGGTCGGCCGACGGCGCACTACTTGACGTGGAACACCGGCTCCGAGACGGCGGTCGCGTCCGACCCGAGTCGGCGCTGCGGTCGCTGTTTACCGACGCGAATCTCGACTGCGCGCTCGCCGAAATTCCCGGGACGGAGACCGTCGCCCTCGTCGGGCGTCGGGTTCAATAGCATCGGCCCCCGATTTTGAGCCATGGACGCGGAGCTGCTGCGGGCGGATATGGTCGATAGCCTCGAACACGAGGCGAAGGCCGTCATCGCCAGCGACGCCGTCGCAAGCGCGATGCGGACGGTTCCACGCGAGCCGTTCGTCCCCGACGACGTACTCACGTACGCCGACCGCGCGGCCGAGCAGTTCGGCACGCGCGTGCTCGCTCCCTCCGACGCCGCCCGACTGTTCGAGGCCGTCGCCCCGGACCCGGGCGAGTCGGTGCTCGTCGTCGGGGTCGGCGTCGGCTACACGGCGGCCGTGCTCGCCGAACTCGCCGGGGGCCGACACGTCCACGCCATCGACATCGACCGCAGGCTCGTCTATGAGGCCCGGTCGAATCTCCGGAAGGCGGGCTACGGTGAGGTGCTCGTGGACTGTGCCGACGGCGCGGACGGGCTTCCCGCCTACGCCCCCTACGACCACATCCTCGTTGAGGCGGCCGCCATTCGTCCGCCGAAACGGCTGCTCGCACAACTGTCTGAATCGGGTCGACTCGTGCTCCCGCTGGGAGGTGGAAATCAGACGCTCACGGTCGTCGACGGCGACGGCGAGCGCCGCGAGCGACTCGGCACGGTCGCCTTTGCCCCGATGCTCGTCGAGGGTGAGCAGGCGACCACGCTCGAACGGAATCGCACGTCTCGCGAGGAACACGAGCGCAGCCGGCAGGCCGCGAATCGAAGGAACGGCTGGGAGCAGGAGTGGATCGACTGGGACCGCTACTGACGCGTGTCCGACGCGGCTTTTTGTACATCGAGAGTGACGGGTGGGCCATGGAGGCGTCCGCGTGACCGACACCGAAATCGAGGTGACGGTCGCCGACCCCGGCGACCCTCGCCCCGCGGTCGTCGGCGAGTCGCGGCTCGACGTGGCCGTCGACGGACGGCTGTATCCGACGGCGGAACTCGCCGACGGCGGCTATCTCGCGTGGTGGTTCGAGGCGGCCGACTCGCCCGCGCCGGACGCCGAGGCGACGACCGAGTGGGTCGCCGCCCCGACCCGGTTTCTGGCTGCCGCGACGCTGCGTGAACTCTGGGCCGACCCTGCGGTCTTCGACCGCATCGCCGACGGCTCCGTTTAGCCTCATCGTCGCGCTTTTCTCCGCCACCCTCTCCGGGTGAGATGTGCCCGACGACGACCCCGACGAGCGACTCGCCGACGCCCTCGAACGCGTGGCACACGGGGCAGTCGTCTCGATTCCCAGCACGCTCGCCCAGCGACTGCTCGCGCTCGCGTTCACCGCCGTCCTGACCAACGGCTTCTCGGCCGGCGGGTACGGGCTGTTCGTGCTCGCGCGGCGCATCCAGCGATTCCTGCGCTCGCTCACCCGCAGCTTCACCACCGGGCTGAGCCGGTACGTTCCGAACACCGACACCGACGCCGACCGCGACATCGTGGCGACGTTCGCGCTCACGCTCGCGCTCGCGGCCGCCACCGTCTTCGGTGTCGCACTGTATCTCGCCGTGCCCGAAATCGGCCGGCTCACGGCCAAAGGAGCTGAGTTCGAGCTGTATCTGCGCGTCTTCGCGCTCGGACTGCCGGCGACGGTGTGGCTCTCCGTCGTGGGGAGTCTGCTCCAGAGCCTAGAGGAGATTACGCCGATGAACCTCACCCTCCGGCTCGGCTTCCCGACGCTCCAGCTGCTCGCCGCGGGCGTCGGGCTCTGGCTCGATAGCCTGCTCGCGGTCGCAGTCGGCGTGCTCGTCGCCGCGGCGCTCGGCGGAACCGCCGCGCTCGCCTGGCTCGCTCGCGAGCGCGGACTGCGCCCCCGGTATCGCGGGCCGACGGCCAGTTCGCTTCGCGGACGCTACCTCCGCTACACCGCGCCGCTGTTCGCGAGTTCGATTGCGACGACCGTCCAGCGGCTCGGCTTTTATCCGCTCATCGCGGTCTTTCTCACCAGCACCGCGGGCGCGGTGTTCGCGGTCGGGGAACTCGTCGGGATGCTCGTCCGGCTCCCCCTGTTCGGCATCAATCAGCTGATGCCCCCCGTCGCGGCCACGCTGTACGGCGGCGACCACCACGAGGCGCTCGCGAAGCTGTATCACGCGACCAGCCGGCTCGTACTCGTCGGCGTCACCGGACTCGCGGTGCCGGTGGTCGTCTTCCGGCGCGAGGTGATGGGGCTGTTCGGACCGGCGTTCGTCGAGCACGCACCCCTCCTGCCGGCGTTCATCCTCGCGCAGTGGATCGCCTGTGCCGCCGGCAGCGTCGGCATCCTCCTCATGATGACCGACCACCAGCGCGCGATGTTCCTCGTCAACACCGCCATCACCGCCGGACTGGTCGTCGTCTCGATTCCGCTCACCCGCCAGTACGGGCTCGCGGGCGTCGTCGGGGTGTACCTGCTCATGCTCTCGCTCAACAACGTCCTCGAAGTGGTCGTGCTCTGGTGGCTCGAGGACCTCCAGCCGCTCACGGTCGCCCACCTCAAACCCGTCGCCGCGGCCGTCCCGCTCGCCGCGGTGACGCTGGTCGGCCACCGGCTCGTTCCCGGACTGGGCGGTGCGGTCGGGGCGACGGTCGTCGGACTCGCCGTCTATGCGGGCGTCCTGTTGTGGCTCGGATTTGCCCCCGCAGAGCGCCGGCTCGTCGGTGCACTCGCCGACCGCTACCGGTCGGTCACTCCCGGATGACGAGCAGCGCGGTGTTCTCTCTGCGGTCGACGTACTCGGCGTTCGCCGGCGGCTTCACCTCGAAGGAGACGGTGCCGTCGGCCTGATTTTCTCCCAGCGACGGGTCGATGTCGAGCGTTGCCCTCCCCGACTCGTTGGTAGTCGCCGTCGCCACGCCGTCGAGCATCGCGGAGTCGCCGCGCGCGATGACCGTCGCGCCCGAGACGCGGCCTCCGTCCGGGCCGACGACCGCGACCGACACCGTCTCCGTCTCGCCGAGCGTCGCGACCTCCGGCTCCGGCCGTACGTCGAGTTCGCTCACGCCGATGGCCGAGATCCCCGAAATCATGTTCATCATCACGGACAGCGACGCCACGCCGACCACCAGCGCGATGACCAGCCGAATCGGTAACCCCTCGATAGCCCGCTCGTCGTCGAGTATGTCGAACACGGGGTCGGTGGCCCGTCATCCGTCATAAGCTGTCGTCCCCGACTTGAAGTGAGATACCGCGCCACGACCGGCGTGGCGACCATCGGCCGCACGGACGGCGACGGACCGAAACTCCCACTCGGGCAGTATATCGCCCGCGACGGGAGCCACGGGGGAGACGTGACGCTCGACTGTGCCCGGCCACACGCGATGTGTCTGGTCGGGAAACGGGGGAGCGGGAAGTCGAACACGCTCGGGCTGCTCGCCGAGGGGCTCTGTGCGGTCGACGGGATCGTCCCCGTGGTCGCGGACCCGATGGGTGGCTTCGCCGGACTCGACGCACTCGGCGCCGCTGTGCGTGAGCCGCGCGTCTCCCCTGCGGCGATTCCGCCTCGGGAGTGGCCGCGGCTCGTCGGGCTCGACCCGACGGAGGCGGCCGGCGCGCTCGTCTGGACGGCCGCGAGCGAGCGTTCGACGCTCGCCGAGATGCGCGCGTACGTCGACGACGAGGGGGCCCGCCACACGCGCCGGGTCGCGGCGAACCACCTCGCCCGTGCGGCCTCGTGGGGGGTGTTCGCGCCCGAGGGCATCCGCCAGCCGACGGACCCGACCGTCCTCGACCTCGCCGGCGTCTCCGACCGCGCGGCGAACGCCGTCGTTCGCGCGGTCGCGACCGGGTTGTACGAGCGCCGACTCGCGGGCGAGGGGCCGTTGCCGTGGCTGCTCGTGGACGAGGCGCACGTCTTCCTCGATGGCGTCGCCGCGCCCGCGCTGGATACACTCCTCACTCGGGGACGTGCCCCCGGCGTCTCGCTCGTGCTCGCGACCCAGCGCCCCAACGCGCTCCCCGAGACGGCCATCTCGCAGGCCGACCTGTTAGCGACCCACCGGCTCACCGGCCGCGCGGATACGGCCGCCGTCGCGGGCGCACGCGGCGACTACGTCGACGGGTCCGTCGAGACCCGGATTCCTGCCGGCGTCGGTGACCTGCTCGTCTTCGACGACGCCACCGAGCGCGCCCACAGCGTCCGGGTCAGCGAGCGCACGACCCCACACGGCGGAACGGCACCTACCCTCGGAACCGACGGATACGAGTAGGTCGCCCGCGCGACCCCGGTATGGAGAGGAACCCGACGCTCGCGCTCGTCGCCGTCGGCGGTGCGCTCGGTGCCGTCTGTCGGTGGGGCGTCGGCGTCGCGCTCGCCGGTCCCGCCTTCCCAGTCGGAACGCTCGCTGTGAACGTCCTCGGCGCGTTCCTGCTTGGCGTTCTGCTGTACGACCGGCGGTTCCGGAACGCGGTCGCCGCGCGCACCCGGCTGGTCGCCGGCACCGGATTCCTCTCGTCGTTCACGACGTACTCGACGTTCGCCGCCGAAACGGTCGCGCTCGCCCCGGCGCTCGCGGGACTGAATCTCGCTGCGAACTACGCGCTCGGCTTCCTCGCCGTCCTCGCCGGCCGTCGCGTCGCGGGGTGGTCGGCGTGACACTCACGCCGCTGCTCGTCGCTGTCGGCGGCGCAGTCGGTGCCGTCTGTCGACACGTGGTCGACGAGCACATCGGGCGCGCACGGGTCGACACGCTCGTCGTGAACGTGCTCGGTAGTCTCCTCCTCGGATTCGTGCTCGCCGCGCCGCTGGGCGAATCGGCGGTCGCGCTCGCGGGAACCGGGTTCTGTGGCGCGTTCACGACGTTCTCGTCGTTCGCGTTCGAGACGGTCCGGCTCGCAGAAGACGGGTTCGGCCGGGCGGCCGCGGTGAACGCGGTCGGCACGTTCGCGCTCGCAGCCGTCGGCGTCGCGGTCGGGGGATGGGGCGGCTCAGTTGTCTTCTAGCTCCTGGAGCGCCCGCTCGAAGTCCTCGGTGGTGAAGTCCGCCGTCGTCTCGTCGAGCTTCACGCTCAGTTCTTCTATGTCCTCACACAGCTCCGCGTACGCCTCGCTCTCTTCGAGTTCGCGCTCGCTCTTTTGCGTTTCCAGCGCGGCGCGCTTCGAGACGAGCGCGTAGTACTCCCGCAGTTGGGCGTCGTACTCCGACCGGGAGAGCAGCTGTTCGACGGCCTCGCGAAGCTCCTCGCGCCGGACCGGCTTCACGAGATAGTCGTCGAAGCCCATCTCGATGATATCGAAATCCGGCTCGACGGCGGTCACCATCGCGACGCGACAGCCGTATCCGGCCGCTCGGATGGCACTCAACACCTCGTCGCCGGAGGTGTCGGGCATCAGCCGGTCGATGAGCGCAACGTCCACGTCCTCGTCGGCGGCGTCGATGCCGTCGTCGCCGCCGTAGGCCGTCCGAACGTCGTAGCTGTCGGCCAGCCACGCGGCGTACAGGTCGGCGAGGTCGGGCTCGTCGTCGACGATCAACACCGTCGGCTGACCGTCACTCACGATGACTCCCCCGGCTACGACTACGGTTCACAGCACCACATCAACGCCGGGGATGCATGAGGTTTTGGGCGCACTGTTGACATATGAATGTATAGCCTGGATGCACAGGGTTAACTCCCCGAACCGCAACACAGCGGCCCACCGACCAGTCACCACTCGTGTATAAATCCTCCCGGGACCCCCGAGAGCGTGACGGTGTGCCGTGCGCGACTGACGGGGTTCGAATCAACGGCGAACCCACTCCGGAAGTTAGCGTTCGGAGAAAGCGCCCGAGGCGGGATTTGAACCCGCGTCACGACCGTGACAGGGTCGTATGATGGGCCACTACACCACCCGGGCCGACGCATCTTCTCGTAGCCCGGTGGTATGTATAAGACTTTCCAACCGACGACGCGGCCGTGCGTGTGGTTACACACCGCACGGACACAAGAGTCTTGTACCATCACGCACCTTCGGGATGTATGGTCGCTCGGTCGGTGAGCGGTAGCCGTCTCGTGCGCGTTCCGAAAGTGCTTTGTGCTGGTGGATAATACCTCGCTGTAGTATCTCAGAACTTCTCCCAGCGGGCCTCAGCCACACATGGTAGATGTAAGCCAACACGACCTCGTTCCAGAGCACAGGGTTGTCTCCGATTCGGAGCTCGACGACGTGCTCGACGAGTACAATATCGACCGCACAGACTTACCGAAAATCAAACGCACCGACGCCGCCGTTCCCGACCAAGCAGAGGTCGGTGACGTGCTCGAAATCGTGCGCGACTCCCGGACGACGGACCAAGCCGTCGTCTACCGACTGGTGATTCAGTAACATGGACAGACAGAAACGCCGCGCCGTCTCAAGAGAGTACTTCTCCCGTGACCGACTCGCCGAACACCACTTCCGCTCGTTCAACTCCTTCCTCGAGCGCGGCATGCAGCGTGTCGTCGACGAGAAGGAGTCCATCGAGACGGACATCGGCGACAAGGAGGGACAGGAGCCGGTCCGCGTCGACCTCGCCGACGTGCGCGTCGAAACGCCGCGCGTCCGTGAGGCCGACGGCTCCGAGGAACTGCTCTACCCGCAGGAGGCGCGTCTCCGCAACATCACCTACTCCGCCCCGGTGTTCATGGAGATGGACATCGTCCGCGGCGGCGAGGAAGAGCCGGAACAGGTCGTCGACACCGCCGAGACCAAAATCGGTCGGATGCCGATTATGGTCGGCTCCTCGAAGTGTAATATCCACGACTTCTCCGACGAGGAGCTCATCGAAATCGGCGAAGACCCCGCCGACCCCGGCGGCTACTTCATCGTCAACGGCTCCGAGCGCGTGCTGATGACGAGCGAGGACCTCGCGCCCAACAAGATTCTCGCCGAGTACGACACGAAGTACGGCGACGAGATTCAGGTCGCGAAGACGTTCTCCCAACGGCGCGGCTACCGCGCGCTCGTGCTGTGTGAGCGTAATCGTGAGGGGCTGCTCGAAGTGTCGTTCCCATCGGTGTCCGGCTCTATCGACTTCGTCACGCTCGTTCGCGCGCTCGGACTCGAATCCGACGAGGAGATCGTCCACCGCGTGAGCGACGACCCCGAGATTGTGAAGTTCATGCTGGAGAACCTGGAGGCCGCCGAGGTCGGCTCCACCAACGAGGCAATCGAGACGCTCGGCCAGCGCGTCGCCTCCGGACAGGGGAAAAACTACCAGCTCAAGCGCGCCAACTACGTCATCGACCGCTACCTCCTCCCGCATCTCCACGAGGAGGGCATCGAGGACGAGGAGGTCCGGATGAACAAGGCCGTCTACCTCTGTCGGATGGCCGAGGCGTGTTTCGAACTCGCGCTCGGTCGGCGTGAATCCGACGACAAGGACCACTACGCCAACAAGCGGCTGAAGGTGTCGGGCGACCTGATGAAGGACCTGTTCCGCACCGCCTTGAACAAGCTGGCACGCGACGTGAAGTACCAGCTCGAACGCGCGAACATGCGAAACCGGCAGCTCTCGGTGTCGACGGTCGTCCGCTCGGACGTGTTGACCGAGCGGCTCGAACACCCGATTGCGACCGGGAACTGGGTGGGTGGCCGCTCGGGGGTCTCGCAGCTGGTGGACCGCACCGACTACATGGGTGTGCTGTCGCACCTGCGCCGGCTCCGCTCGCCGCTGTCGCGGTCCCAGCCCCACTTCGAGGCGCGTGACCTCCACGCGACCCAGTGGGGTCGCATCTGTCCCTCCGAGACGCCGGAGGGGCCGAACTGTGGGCTCGTGAAGAACTTCGCGCAGGCGATGGAGCTGTCACAGAACGTCGAGGACGAACGAGAACTGAAGCGAGAACTCGCCTCCATGGGCGTAAACGGCATCCCCGGCATCGAGACCGTGGAGGCCCCCGCAGACGACTAACATGAGTAGCCAGAGAGAATCCAAGGTGTACGTCAACGGGTCGCTTATCGGGACCCACCCGCAGCCGCACGAACTCGCGAACAACGTCAGAGAGGCCCGCCGCCGCGGCGAGGTCTCCGAGATGGTCAACGTCTCCGTCAAGGAGGACACGAACGAGGTCATCATCAACGCCGACGCCGGCCGTGCCCGACGACCGCTGTTCGTCGTCGAGAACGGTGAGCCGCTCGTCTCCGACGAGGAACTCGAAGCCGTCGAGAACGGCGAACTCGACTTCGACGACCTCGTCGACCGCGGCTACATCGAGTACATCGACGCCGAGGAGGAAGAGGACATCCTCGTCGCCGTCGAGGGTGACGAGGTCACCGACGACCACACCCACCTCGAAGTCGACCCGCAGCTCATCTTCGGTATCGGTGCCGGGATGATTCCGTATCCGGAACACAACGCCTCGCCCCGCATTACGATGGGGTCGGGGATGATCAAGCAGTCGCTCGGGCTGCCGTCGGCGAACTACCGAATCCGTCCGGACACGCGCCAGCACCTCCTGCATTACCCGCAGCTGTCGCTGGTCAAGACCCAGACGACCGAACAGATCGGCTACGACGACCGCCCCGCCGCACAGAACTTCGTCGTCGCGGTCATGTCCTACGAGGGGTTCAACATCGAGGACGCGCTCGTCCTCAACGGCGGCTCCGTGGATCGCGCGCTCGCGCGCTCGCACTTCTTCCGCACCTACGAGGGCGAAGAGCGCCGCTACCCCGGCGGTCAGGAGGACCGCTTCGAGCGCCCGGACGAGGACGTGCGCGGCGCGCGCGGCGAGGAGGCGTACACGCACCTCGACGACGACGGGCTCGTCAACCCCGAGACGCAGGTCGGCGAGAACGACGTGCTGCTCGGCAAGACCTCGCCCCCGCGGTTCCTCGAAGAGCCGGACGACATGGGCGGACTCTCACCCCAGAAGCGGCGTGAGACCTCCGTCACGATGCGGTCGGGCGAGTCCGGCGTCGTCGACACCGTGACCCTGATGGAGGGTGAAGACGGCTCGAAGCTCTCGAAGGTCTCGGTGCGCGACGAGCGAATCCCCGAACTCGGGGACAAGTTCGCGTCCCGCCACGGCCAGAAGGGCGTCGTCGGCCACATCGCCCCGCAGGAGGATATGCCGTTCACGCAGGACGGCGTCGTGCCCGACCTCATCCTGAATCCGCACGCGCTGCCGTCGCGGATGACCGTCGGCCACATCCTCGAGATGATCGGCGGCAAGGTCGGCTCGCTGGAAGGTCGCCGTGTCGACGGCACCGCCTTCACCGGCGAGGACGAGGAAGACCTCCGGGACACGCTCGTCGAGGACGGCTTCAAGTCCAACGGGAAGGAGGTCATGTACTCCGGCGTGACGGGCGAGAAGATCGAGGCCGAGATCTTCGTCGGCGTCATCTTCTATCAGAAGCTCTACCACATGGTGTCGAACAAGATTCACGCCCGCTCGCGTGGGCCGGTGCAGGTGCTCACGCGACAGCCGACCGAGGGGCGCGCCCGCGAGGGTGGGCTTCGCGTCGGCGAGATGGAGCGGGACGTGCTCATCGGGCACGGCGCGGCGATGGCGCTGAAAGAGCGCCTGCTCGATGAGTCCGACCGCGAGTTCATCCACGTCTGCGGTAACTGTGGGATGAGCGCGGTGGAGAACGTCGAGCAACGGCGGGTCTACTGCCCGAACTGCGACGAGGAGACGGACGTTCACGAAGTCGAGATGAGCTACGCTTTCAAGCTCCTGCTCGATGAGATGAAGGCGCTGGGTATCGCGCCGCGGATTGAACTCACGGAGGCGGTCTGAATCATGAGCACAGGAGAAGCACCCAAACAGATTGGGTCACTCAGCTTCGGGCTGATGGACCCCGAGGAGTACCGCGAGATGTCGGCCACGAAGGTCATCACGGCCGACACCTACGACGACGACGGCTTCCCCATCGACATGGGGCTGATGGACCCGCGACTGGGCGTCATCGACCCCGGACTCGAGTGTAAGACCTGCGGGCAACACTCGGGGTCGTGTAACGGCCACTTCGGCCACATCGAGCTGGCCGCGCCGGTCATCCACGTCGGCTTCCAGAAGCTCATCCGCCGACTCCTCCGCGGGACGTGTCGCGAGTGCTCGCGACTCCTCCTCACCGAGGACGAGGCCGACGAGTTCCGCGACCGACTCGACAAGACGCGGAGTCTGGGCGAGGACCTCGGCGACGTGACGAAGGCCGCGATTCGCCGCGCCCGCAAGGCGTCGAACTGCCCGCACTGTGGCGAAAAGCAGTACGACATCCAACACGAGAAGCCGACCACCTACTACGAGGTGCAGGACGTGCTATCGGCCGAGTACTCCGAGCGCATCGCCGCCGCGATGGAAGGCCGTCCGGTCGGCGACGAGGAGGAAGGCGAGGTCGACCGCGAGCCGATGGGGCCGACGGACCTCGCAGAGGAGACGGGTATCGACACCTCCCGCATTCAGGACATCCTCTCCGGTGAGTTCCGCCCGACGAAGGAGGACCGCGAGGCGCTGGAGAAAGCACTCGACGTGGACCTCACCGAGGAGGACATGAACAAGCTGATGCCCTCTGACATCCGCGACTGGTTCGAGGACATCCCGGACTACGACATCGAGACGCTCGGCATCGACGCCGAGAAGTCCCGTCCGGAGTGGATTATCCTGACCGTGCTGCCGGTGCCGCCGGTGACCGCACGGCCGTCGATTACGCTCGACAACGGCCAGCGCTCCGAGGACGACCTCACCCACAAGCTGGTGGACATCATCCGTATCAATCAGCGATTCATGGAGAATCGCGAGGCGGGTGCCCCACAGCTGATCATCGAGGACCTCTGGGAGCTGCTCCAGTACCACGTCACGACGTTCATGGACAACGAGATTTCGGGGACGCCGCCGGCACGCCACCGGTCGGGTCGCCCGCTCAAGACCCTCTCCCAGCGGCTCAAGGGGAAGGAGGGGCGCTTCCGTGGCTCCCTTTCGGGCAAGCGCGTGAACTTCTCGGCCCGTACCGTCATCAGTCCGGACCCGACGCTCTCGCTCAACGAGGTCGGCGTCCCCGACCGGGTCGCGAGCGAGATGACCCAGACGATGAACGTGAACGCGCGGAATCTGCAGGACGCGCGCCGCTACGTCGCCAACGGGCCGGAGACGCACCCGGGTGCGAACTACGTGCGCCGTCCGGACGGTCGCCGGCTGAAGGTGACCGAAAAGAACTGCGAGGAGCTGGCCGAAAAGGTCGACCCCGGCTGGGAGGTGTCGCGACACCTCATCGACGGTGACATCGTCATCTTCAACCGACAGCCGTCGCTCCACCGGATGTCCATCATGGCCCACGAGGTCGTGGTGATGCCGTACAAGACGTTCCGGCTCAACACCGTCGTCTGTCCGCCGTACAACGCTGACTTCGACGGCGACGAGATGAACATGCACGCCCTCCAGAACGAGGAGGCGCGTGCGGAAGCGCGCGTCCTCATGCGCGTGCAAGAGCAGATTCTCTCCCCGCGCTTCGGTGAGAACATCATCGGCGCGATTCAGGACCACATCTCGGGGATGTATCTGCTCACCCACGACAACCCACGGTTCAACGAGACGCAGGCGCTCGACCTGTTGCGCGCGACGAGCGTCGACGGGCTTCCGGAGCCGGACGGCACCGACGAGGACGGTGTCGAGTACTGGACCGGTCGCTCCGTCTTCTCGGAGCTGTTGCCCGAGGACCTCAACATGGAGTTCGAGGGGACGCTCGGCGAGCCGGTCGTCATCGAGGACGGCCAGCTCGTGGCGGGGACCATCGCCGAGGACGAGGTCGGCGAGTTCGGCGGCGAAATCGTCGACACCATCACGAAGGTGTACGGGAACACCCGCTCGCGCGTGTTCATCAACGAGGTGGCCACGCTCGCGATGCGTTCGATTATGCACTTCGGTATCTCCGTCAGTATCGACGACGAGTCGGTCGACGACGAGGCCGAAACCCGCATCCAGGAGGCAATCGACAGCGCCTACGAACGGGTCCAGGAACTCATCGAGACGTACGAGGCGGGCGAACTCGAATCGCTGCCCGGCCGGACGACCGACGAGACGCTGGAGATGAAGATCATGCAGACGCTCGGGCGCGCACGCGACTCGGCGGGTGACATCGCCGACGAGCGGCTCGACGAGGACAACCCCGCGGTCGTGATGGCCCGCTCGGGTGCGCGTGCGTCGATGCTGAACCTCACGCAGATGTCGGCCTGCGTCGGCCAGCAGGCAGTGCGTGGCGAACGCATCAATCGCGGCTACGAGGACCGCACCCTCAGCCACTACAAGAAGGACGACCTCTCGGCGGACGCCCACGGCTTCGTGGAGTCGTCGTACCGGCAGGGGCTCAACCCACAGGAGTTCTTCTTCCACGCGATGGGTGGCCGCGAGGGCCTCGTGGACACGGCAGTCCGCACCTCGAAGTCCGGCTACCTCCAGCGCCGGCTCATCAACGCGCTCTCGGAGCTGGAATCGCAGTACGACGGCACGGTCCGGGACACCTCGGACACGGTCGTCCAGTTCGAGTTCGGCGAGGACGGCACCTCGACGACGCAGGTCGCCCACGACGAGGAGAACCCGATCGACGTGGACGACATCGCGGCCCGCGTGATGAACGCGGAGTTCTCCGACGAGACGGAACGCGAGTCGTTCCTCAAAGGCGACACGCTCCAGACGAACCTCTCGGAGCACCAGGACACCTGGCGCACCGGCGCGAACAGCCCGGAGGTGGAGTCGGATGACTGACGCCGACATCAAGGCGGTCGTCCAGGAGACGGAACTCCCGAAGCGGCTCCGCGAGGAGGTGTACGACGCGGTCGAGGAACACAACGCCAGCGTCGAGGAGGCGGAAGACATCGCGACGGCCGTCGAGTCGCGGTATCTCGCCACCCGCCTCGACCCGCTCGACCCCGTCGGGACGGTCTCGGCACAGTCCATCGGTGAGCCGGGAACGCAGATGACGATGAACACGTTCCACTACGCGGGCGTCGCAGAGATCGACGTGACCTCCGGGCTGCCACGGCTCATCGAGCTGGTGGACGCCCGGAAGACGCCGGACACCCCGGTGATGCACGTGTATCTCGACGAGGAGCACGCTCACGACCGCGAGAAGGCCCACGAGGTCGTCTGGAACATCGAGGCGACGCGGATTCTCGCGCTCGGTGACGTGTCCACGAACGTCGCGGATATGCTCGTGAGCGTCGACCTCAACGAGGAGACGCTGCGCGAGCGGTGGCCCACCTACGACGACCTCGGCGAGATCGTCGACGAGGTCGCAGGCACCATCGAGTCGAATCTCGGCGTCGAGACGACGCGTCCGGAGCCGACGACCATCGAGTTCGGTCCCGACGAGCCGTCCTACCGCGAACTGCTCCAGCTGGTCGAGGAGCTTCGCGACATCGTGTTCAAGGGTATCGACGACGTGTCACGCGTCGTCATCCGGAAGGAGGAAGTCGAGTCCGGCGACGAGGAGTTCATCCTCCACACCGAGGGGTCGGCCTTTGGCAAGGCGCTGAAAATCGACGGCGTCGACAGCAGCCGGACGACGTGTAACAACATCCACGAGATTCACCGCAACCTCGGCATCGAGGCGGCGCGTGAGGCCATCATCAACGAGACGCGCGACACGCTCGAAGAGCAGGGGCTGGACAACGTGAACATCCGCCACCTGATGCTCGTGGCCGACATCATGACGAACAACGGCGAAATCGAGTCCATCGGCCGCCACGGCATCTCCGGCAACAAGGACTCCGTGCTCGCCCGCGCAGCGTTCGAGGTGACGGTGAACCACCTGCTCGATGCGGCCATCCACGGCGAGGTCGACGACCTCGACGGCGTGACGGAGAACGTCATCGTCGGCAAGCCGATCAAACTCGGCACCGGCGACGTAGACCTGCGGATGGGCGGGAGCGCACCGACCAGCGCGGACGACTGAGACGCCCCGTCTTTCTTCGCGGATGACACCAGCCGCGCGATACCGTTTTTGTGCGTGCGCTTCAATCTAAACTGTGATACGGCTCTCCGACGAGGCGCGCCAGCTCATCGGCTTCATCGAGGAGGAGTCCGGGGCGACGGTCCGGGACTGTCTCGTCGACGACGAGCGCGTCGTGTTCGTCGTCGCGCCGGGTGAGATGGCCGACGCAATCGGCCCGCAGGGGCGGACGGTCGCGCGCATCGAAGACCGCGTCAACAAGCGGGTCGAACTCGTTGAAGACGCCGACGACCCCGGGACGTTCGTGGCGAACGCGCTCCGGCCCGCGGCGGTCTACGACGTGACCGTGCGCGACCGCGAGGGCGAGACCGTCGCGTACGCGGAGGTGAACACCGCCGACTTCGGGGCGGCCATCGGGCGAGACGGCCAGAACATCCGGACGGCGACCGACCTCGCGGACCGCCACTTCGACATCGACGCCATCGAACTCGTCCCCGAACCCGACTCCGTACTCGACACGGTCGCCGACGTGACGGGCGTCGAGCCGGCGGACGCGCTCTTTGACACGCGCGACGAGCGACTCGTCGTGCTCGCGCCCACCGGTTCGCGGGAGACGATCCAGGAGGCGCGCGGACGGTTGCGCGAGGCGCTCGGCTGGCCGGTCGCCGTCGTCACGTACGCGAGCGACCCGGCGACGCTCATCGAGCACGCGCTCGCGCCCGCCGACGTGGAGAACGTGACCGTCTCGGCGCTCGGGACGGCCTACGTCGAGGTGAGCGAAGAGGACCGCGGGCTGGCCATCGGATCGTCGGGCGAGCGGATTCGGCTGGCGCGACTGCTCGCCTCGGAGTACGCCGGCCTCGACGACGTGGCTCTCACCTAACGACGGGTAGACGCCCGCCTGCGACGGGATTCTCGACGGGACGAAAGAAGATGTTTAAGTGGCTGGGTAGGGAAGTAGGCAGTACTATGGCGAACGGCAAGTACGCCGCGCGCAAGCTCAAGAAGGACCGTCAGCAGCGGCGATGGTCCGACTCTGATTATGCGCGACGTGCCCGTGGGCTCGGACAGAAGTCCGACCCCCTCGAGGGTGCGCCGCAGGGGCGCGGCATCGTACTGGAGAAGGTCGGTATCGAAGCGAAACAGCCCAACTCGGCGATCCGGAAGTGCGTCCGAGTCCAGCTCATCAAGAACGGCAAGCAGGTCACCGCGTTCTGTCCCGGTGACGGTGCAATCTCGTTCATCGACGAGCACGACGAGGTCACCATCGCCGGTATCGGTGGGGCGAAGGGTCGTGCGATGGGCGACCTCTCGGGTGTCAACTACAAGGTTGAGAAGGTGAACGGCGTCGCGATGATCGAACTCGTGCGCGGCAACCAGGAGAAGCCAGTCCGATGAGCGACGAGAGCGAAGCGCCGGAGCCGGACGCCCCGGCTTCCACGGACGACGAGCGCGTCTCCGCACAGCTGTTCGGCGTCTGGAGCGTCGACGACATCAGCTACGAGGACGAGTCCACCCGTCGCTACATCAACGTCACCCCGATCGCACACACGCAGGGGCGACACTCCAACAAGCAGTTCAAGAAGTCAGAGCTCTCCATCGTCGAGCGGCTCATTAACCGTCTGATGCAGACGGAGGAGAACACGGGGAAGAAACAGCAGGCCACCCGCATCGTGCGCGAGGCCTTCGACATCGTCCACGAGCGCACCGACGAGAACCCGGTGCAGGTGCTCGTGACGGCAGTCGAGAACGCCGGTCCGCGCGAGGAGACCGTCCGCCTGAAGTACGGCGGCATCTCCGTCCCGCAGGCCGTCGACGTGGCCCCGCAGCGCCGCGTCGACCAGGCGCTGAAGTTCATCGCCGAGGGCGTGCAGGGCTCGTCGTTCAAGACCACGACGCCGGCCGCGGAGGCACTCGCCTCCCAGCTGACCGGTGCCGCGAACTACGACGTCCAGACGTACGCCGTCAACCAGAAGGAGGAAAAAGAGCGCGTCGCGGCCGCCGCCCGATAATCTCTGTCGTCTTCTCTCCGTTCTCGCGAGCTTACAGCGGCTGGTGTGGCACGATTTCCGGTCCCTCGCGTACGGTTGCCTCGACGCCGAACACGTCCGCGAGCAGCTGCTCCGTGACGACCTCCGCCGGCGGTCCCCAGTCGTACGGCACCCCGTCGCGCAGCGCGATGAGGTTGTCCGCGTAGCGGGCCGCCTGCGCGATGTCGTGGAGGACGATACCGACGGTGACGCCGCGCTCGTCGTTGAGCGCGCGGACGGCGTCGAGCACGCCGAGCTGGTGGCGCAAATCGAGGAACGTGGTCGGCTCATCGAGCAGTAACACGTCCGGCTCCTGTGCGAGCGTCATGGCGATGCGAGCCAACTGTCGTTGACCGCCCGAGAGGTTGCCGACGCCGTCGTCGGCGAACTCGTCGGTGCCGGTGAGGTTGAGCGCCTCGTCGACGGCCGCGTGGTCGGTCTCCGAGAGGGGTTCGAGGAAGCCACGGTACGGGTGGCGGCCGTGTTGGACGAGTTCACGCACCGACAGCGACCCCGGCAGGTCGCCGTCCTGTGAGAGGAGCGCGAGCCGGCGCGCCAGCGGCTTCTTCTCCATCCCGTACACGTCGTCGGTACCGAGTCGCACGTCGCCGGCCCACGGTTCGAGTTGCCCCGACAGCGCCTTCAGCAGCGTCGACTTCCCGGAGCCGTTCGGCCCGACGAGCGCCGTAATCTCGCCGTCCGGGAGGATGACGTTCTCACACTCGACGATGGGGTCGTCCGTCGTCGGGTAGCCGACAGCGAGGTCGTCGCCGGTGAGCGCCGGACTCATAGTTCACCCAACTGTTGGCGGCGGCGCATCAGATACAGGAAGTACGGCCCGCCGATGATGCCGGTGACGACGCCGACGGGAAGCTGTGTCGGCGACCCGGTGACGACGGGCAGGAACAGCCGCGCGCCGGTGTCGGCGACGACGAGCAGCGCCGGCCCGGCGAACGCACAGCCGACGAGCAGCCGCTTGTGGTCGCTGCCGACGACGGTTCGGACGACGTGGGGGACGACCAGCCCGACGAAGCTGACGACGCCCGCCACGGCGACCGCGGCCGACGCCGCGACGATACCGATGACCGAGAGGGCAAACCGCATCCGCTCGACGCGCATCCCGAGCGCGCTCGCCGTCGACTCACCGAGCAGGAGCACGTTCAGCTGGCGGGCACCCAACACCGTCCCCGGGATGACGACGAGGAGGACGAACGGGAGGATGATGCGAAACTGCGCCCAGTCGGCTCCCGTCAGCGAGCCGGTCGTCCACGAGATGGCCTGCTGGACCGTCCCGAGGTCGGTCGCGAAGAAGTACAGCGCGGTCTGCAGCGAGTTCAAAACGGTGCCGACGATGACGCCCGCGAGGACGAGCCGGACGGGCGAGGTGCCGCCCTGCCACGCAATCGCGTAGACGAGCAGGAAGGCGGCGGTTCCGCCGACGGCGGCCGTCAGCGGGAGCAGAAATCCGAAGGAGGGGATGAGGACCAGCGTGACGAGGACGGCGAAGCCGGCCCCCGAGGAGACGCCCAGGATGAACGGGCTCGCGAGCTCGTTGCGCGTGATGGCCTGGAAGATGGTCCCTGAAATCGACAGCGACAGCCCGACGAGCGCCGCGGTGAACACCCGCGGCAGCCGGATGTTCCAGACGATGTTTGTCGCGGTCGCGAGGTCATACTCCGTTGAGAGGCCGAGCGCCGCCGTCGCGCGCTCACCGAGGAAGAAGGTCGCAAGCACGTTCGGCTGGGTCCACACCGCCGGGTCGAACACCGACAGCCACGCCTGCCGGAGCGTCATCTCGTAGCTCCCGTAGCTCACCTGTATCAGCCCCGCGAGCACGGCGATCCCGAGTGCGGCCACGCAAAACGACACCAGCGTCGTGTCGAACCAGTCCCAGCGGCCGACCGCCGTCTCAGCGCGTTCGGCCATCTCCCCTCTCTCTCATTGGTTTAGGTTTCCCTAAGACAACAAAAGTCGCGCGATTCTCAGATATCGCCGGCGACGATGTCCGCGACGCGCTCGCGGTCGTACAGCGACTCGCTCACGCCGTACAGCTCCGACGCCGTCCGCTCGGTCACGACGAAGTTCGTGATGGGACCCTGATACAGCGGGCCGGCCCGGTACACGTCGCCGTTCTGGACGGCGGTGAGGTCGCTCGCCACCTCGTGGTCTTGCATGAACGAGACGACGGTGTCCTCGAACTGTGCGGCGGACTTGGCCTCCTGGCCGCGCACCAGCAGCATCTCCGGGTCCACGTCGAGCAGCGTCTCGTAGTCGATTGCGCCGCGGCTGCTGTGGAAATCCTTCACGTCGGAGGCGGCGAGCGCATCCTGCACGTTCAGGTCACGCAGGTGTTTGAAGCTCGTCCCCTCGCTTTGCACGTACGGGTAGAAGGTGTCCGGCTGGTCGCCGCTGCCCCAGACGACGGCCGCCGAGGGGGCCTCGCTCGCCGCGGGCACGTGGGGGTCGAGGTTCGCCCGGAACTCCTCGTGGAGCGAGACGAACGCCTCGTAGCGCTCCCGTTGTTGGAACACCTGCGAGAGCTTCTCGAAGGCTCCGTACAGGTCATAATACTGGTAGGAGTCGTGCCAGCCGTAGCTCCGCGAGAAGATGCTGTTCCCGAAGAACGGGCCGACGTTCGACTCGATTTCGTCGACGTCAGCCCGGTTCCAGCTCCCGAACCGGTTTTTGAGGAAGGTCGGGTCGATGAGGTGTACGTCGGCGTCGAACTGATAGAACAGCTCCTTCGAGACGCCGTCGTTCGACATGCTCGTCATGTCGTCTTTGTCGACGGAAAGCCCGTCAATCTCGTCGTAGTACTGGGTGTGATACCGGCTCGTGAGCCAGACGCCCTTCGGCGGCTCCTGGCCGAGCGCGATACCCATGTCGGCCCAACTGCCGTTGTTGGCGACCCACGTCTCCGGCACCGACTCGAACTCCACCTCGCCGACGGGGGCCATCTCCACCGAGTAGGGAGTGTCACTCGGCGTCGCGGTCGCGGTCGACGTGGCGGTCGGCTCCGTCCCGCCGCCGTCGGTCGGTGTCTCCGTCTCCGTGCCACTGTTACAGCCAGCCAACAGCGCAGCGCTCGCCGCCGTTCCGGTCAGGAATGTGCGTCGTCGCATACCCACGCCTCTCATTTTGGCCCACCTAAACCCGTCAATTTTTCGGCCGGCCTAATCTGGTACGTGCGTGAATTTATGCCACACCGCACGCCACTCCACTGGTATGGTGATGAGCGCCGCGGAGGCGATGGAGGAGTACGGACCGAGTGAGATAACGACGGACCGGATACTGACGGTCGATGACCCGGCCTACACCGACGAGAACGTCGCGCTCGTCACGGGGGCCGCGAGCGGCATCGGACGCGCTATCGCGCTGTGTCTCGCCGGCAACGGGCTGACGGTCGCCGGCGTCGACGTGGACACGGACGGACTCGACGAGGTGACGGCCCGCGCCGAGACGCTCGGACTCCCCGGCGGTATCGAGTCGGTCGAGGCCGACCTCACCGAGGAGTCAGACATCGAGCAGGCGGTCGAACGGGCCGCCGACCTCGGTGACCTCCGGTATCTCGCCAACGTCGCGGGACTCCAGACGATCGCCCCCATCGCCGAGTTCCCGACCGAGAAGTACGACCTGATGCACGACGTGATGCAGCGTGCGCCGCTCCTGTTGAGCAAGGCCGCCTGGCCCCATCTCGAGGAGTCGGGCGGCGTCATCGGCAACATGTGTTCGGTCCACGGTCACATCGTCACGGAGGACAAGGTGGCGTACAACACCGTGAAGTTCGCGCTCCGGGGGCTGACCCAATCGATCGCCGCCGAGGGCGACGGCGACATCCGGGGCTTTTCGGTCTCCACGGGGTTCGTGAAGACGCCCCTCGTCGCCAAACAGCTCCCCGACTCCGCCGAGTCGCGCGGCCTCTCGGTCCCCGAGACGGTCGAACAGGTCATCCTCGGGGCGAGCAAGGTCAAGCGGATGATGGAGCCGTACGAGGTCGGGAATCTGTTCGTCCACGGCTTCTCCCACCACGCCAGCCACCTCAACGGCGACGACATGACCCACGACGGCGGGATGTCGACGACCTACTGACTCACAGCCACTCGGCGAACGTCCCCTCGATGAGCGTCCCCTCCTGCTCGTCGAGATACTCGGCCTGCATCCCCCACAGCGCCTCGGTGAACGGCTCGCCGGCGTCGAACCGCTCGCGGACGCGGGTACGCTTCCACGATGCGGGCGTCACGCAGCGGTCGACCCGCTCACGGAGCGGGCGGAGATACCGATTCGCCTCCTCGGGGCTGACGCCGCTGCGTTCTAGCCCGGACCGCGCGAACTCGAACAGCTCCGCGTACAGCGTCTCCGCGTTCGTCGTCACCTCGCCGTCGGCCGTCACCCACTCCATCTCGGCGTCCAACCCGTCTTCTGCGGCCGCGTAGAAGTTCTCGCGGGCGGTCTCCCACGACTGGTCGTACACCGGGTGTTCGAGCCGGCGCAGCGACTCCATCAGCCCGGCGAAGGCCGCGAGGAACGCGATCGAGTCGCGCACGGTCGGCTGGCTCGCGATGGGGCGGAACTCGATGCGCGCGTTCGCGCTCTTGCGCGAACTCCCCTCGATGACGGGCCGCACCCACCGCCAGTAGGAGCCGTGTTTGTGCCGATAGTGGGCAAAGCGGTCGTCGAACCGCCCGCCCTCAGACTGGAGTTCGGGGACGACGGTCGTGTCGGCCGCCACCCGGTCGACGGCCTCCTCGATGGTGTCGAAGTCGCGCGGGAACCGCACCTTCGGGTCGTCGTCGGGGTTGAGCACCGACTCGAAGACGTGGATGCGCCCGCTGTCGGGCGACTCCTCGATGACCCGCGCCGGCTCGTCGGTGTAGAGGTCCGGCGGGAAGAAGGGTGAGTTCACCCCCAGCGCGAGCAGCGGCCCCGCGATACGCAGCGCGTACCGGAAGTACGTCGGAAGCTCCGACGCCTGCGGCACCTGGTAGTGGGGCTGTATCGACGTGATGAGACTCTCCGGCATCACGGTCCGGGCGTCGAGTTCGACCCCCGGCGCGTCGAGCGCCATGTCGGCGCTGAAGTCGGTGTTCGCCATCGCGTGATACCGGACGGCGTCGCTCATGTTCGTCGCGAGCCGAATCCCGTCTTCCTCGATGGAGTCGGCGAGATACGACCCCGCGGTCTCGCCGACCGGCGGCTGGGTCCAGATGCCGTCCGAGACGAGCCGCAACCCTTCGGTCGTCGCCACCTCCTGTGCGGCCGAGAGCCGCGCTTGCACCTCGGCCTCCTGTGCGCGCAGGCCGTACCCCGACAGCGGCTGCGGGGAGGTGGACATCTCGGCGTTGTGCAGCCCCAGCTCCTTCTCGAAGCCCACGTACTCCAGCAGTCGCCGCGGGACGCGCGCGAGCGCCCCCGAGTCGTCGACGGCGTAGAACTCGTACTCGAAGCCGACGACGCCCTGCGCGTTGTCGAAGGTCCCCTCGTGGAGTTCGCGTTTCAGCTCCTCGATTTCGGCTTCGACGCGCGCCGCGAACGTCTCGGAGTCGGTGTCGAGTATCTCCCGTACTTCCGTTGCGAGCTCCGAGCCTGACATACTGCGTCGGTCGGGCGCGGGGGATTTAGAACCCGTCGGCTGCGCCCGCAAGCAGCGCCGCGAGCCGGTCGCGGTGGAAGTCGACCGCAGCACTCCCCGTCCGCTCCGGGTACCCCGGCCGCGTCACCTCGCCGTTGGAGTCGACGGCCGACCGGACGACCGCCGCGAGCCGGTAGAGCCGCGGCACCGACGGAAGCGGCCGCTCGGCGGCGTAGCCGTCCCGAAACGCGGCCCGCAGCGGCTCCGCGTCGCCGTACCACGCACAGATGAGGTGGTCGGCCTTCGCCACCGACAGCGCCGGGTCCGCGGCCAGCGGCTCCCCCCAGTCGAGTACGGCTGTCACTCCGTGGTCGTCGTCGTAGACGGCGTTTCCGGGCCGAAAATCCCACGGGTAGAGCCGCGCCGGCGGTCGTTCGGGGAGGTCTGCGTCGGCGAGTGCGGTCTCCACTGGTTCGCGCAGGTCCGACAGCGAGGGGGGGAGCGCCGCCAGCCCGGCGTCGAGGTGCTCCCCGAACCACGCCCGCCAGTCGGCGTCGGTCGCGCGTAGCTCCCCGTCCGTGAGCCTCACGTCGCCGTAGCCGTCGAACCGGAACGCCTCGTGGCAGGCGGCGAGCCAGCGGCCGAACGAGCGGGCGACGGTCTCTCGGGTGGGTAGTGGCAGCCCGGCGAACCGCTCGTGGAGGTCGTCGCCGGACGCGCGCTCGACGACGGCGTACCGACCGCCCTCGTAGCTCTCCTCCGCGAGAATCGCGGGCGTCGGGACCGACGTGCGCTCACGGACCGCGCGGGCCAGCGCCAGCTCCGTCCGGAACGCTGCCGGTCGCGTCGATAGCTGGACCACGACCTCGCCGTCGTCGAGCGTCACCAGGTACGTCCGCTTGTGGTTTCCCCGCTGGACGGGGTCCACCCGCCGCACCGACCGGTCGGGAAGCGCCTCGGCGACGGCGTCGGCCGCGTTCATATCTCCGGGTAGGACTGTGGACGTATGGGCCCGACGCTCGCGGCACTCACGACCCGAGCACGGCAGCCAGTTCGTCGACCGACCGAAGCGTGTGGGTCGGGCGGCGGTCGCCGGGGCCGTCGCCGTCGGCATCGAGCCACGCGACCGGGAGGCCGGCATCGAGCGCGCCGTCGACATCGTGTTCCAGCGAGTTTCCCACGTAGAGGACGCGCTCGGGGGAGACGCCGAGGGCGGCAACCGCGCGATTGAACGGCTCACGGTGCGGCTTTCGCCGGTCGAGTTCGCCGGCGTACACGACCGGGTCGAACGCGCCGTCGAGCCCGAGCGCGGCGAGCTTCGTCGACTGGCGCGGCTCCGGCCCGTTGGTGAGCAGGCCGACGGGACCGTTCGCGCGGGCTGCCGCGAGCGCCCGCTCGGCCCCCGGGAGGAAGGTCACGTCCGTCCAGTCGAGCCGGGCGACGAACGCCTCGGCCCACGCGCGGGCGTCGAGCGGTCGACCGCGGTCGGCGGCGACGCGTGCAATCCCGTCCGCGAGCTGCTCGGTCTCGCCGTCGAACTCCGTGATTTCCCGCATCGCGACCCACAGGTCCGCCGGCTCGCCGACCGGCTCGACGCCGAGGTCCTCGAAGGCCCCTCGAAAGACCGGCTCGATGGCCTGCTCGTGGCGACAGAGCGTGCCGTCGAGGTCGAACAACACTGCCGCGTACCGGCCCATACACGCCGAAGGGGCCGCGTCGATGCAAGGGTTTCGGGGCCGGCACGGCGACGGACCGCAGCCGCGGGCCGATGAATCCCCACGGGGCTTTTGTACCAGCGGCCGGTCTTACCATACAATGAGTGATTCGCCCGGCAATCACCCGTCGATTTCGGCGGCGACGCCGGCTACAGACGCCGACCGAGCATGGACGTTTGAGGCCGTCCACTCCGTGTCTCGGACGTTTACGCTCACCATCGAACTCCTAGAAGAGCCTGTCGACGCGTGGGTCTGTACCGGTTATCTACTCTGCCGCATCGCCGACACCATCGAGGACGATCCGTCGATTCCGCCGCGCGAACGCGCCCGTCTGCTCGAGCTGTACGACGACGTGCTCGACCCCGACCACCCCGCCACCGTCGAGGCGTTCCTCACCGAAGTCGAGCCACATCGACCCGACGACCCCAACGCCGACTGGCAGGTCGTCGGCGACACCGAGCGCGTCTTCCGCGTCTTCGCCTCCCTCGATGCCGACGTGCAGGCCGCCATGCGCTCCGTCGTCCGCGAGATGGCCACCGGGATGGCCGACTTCCTCCGCGACCACGCCGACGAGGGTGGGCTTCGGCTCCGCACCGTCGACGAACTCGAGGAGTACTGCTGGTACGTCGCCGGCACCGTCGGGAAGCTGCTCTCGAATCTCTTTCGCGTCTACGGCGCGGAGGAGACCGACCCCGAGGACGCCCGCCAGTTCGCGCTCTTGCTCCAGCTCGTCAACATCGCGAAGGACGTGCGCGACGACTACGAGACGGAGAACAACGTCTACCTGCCGGGCGAACTGCTGGAGGCCGAGGGCATCGACCACGAGGCCGTCGCGGACCCCAGCGCGACCGACTCGGTCGCCCGCGTCGTCGCCCGCATCACGGACCGCGCGACCGACTACGCCGACGGCGCACGCCGGTATCTCCGCACCCTCCCCGAGGACGAGGTGGGTATCCTCGCCGGGATGGGGATGCCGTATCTGCTCGCCATCGCCACCATCCGCGAACTGAACGAGCGGGCCCACGAGGCCGTCACCAACATCGACGCGGTGAAGATGAGCCGCGAGGAGGTCGAACTCCTGTACGCCGAGATGGCGAACGACGTGACCCACGAGAAAATCGACCGGCTGGCCGAGACCGTCCGCGAGCGACCGTACACGGCCTCCGAGAACTGACCGCGAACGCCGTCGCTGTCTGCGTTCTGTCGAATCGAAAACTGAGACGCCTACTCGTCGAGTCGCTTCGGCTGTGGTCCGTGGCGCGGCTGGAGCGGAATCAGTCGGCGGTCGGTGGTCGGTGTCGGGCGAGTCGTGGTGCGTGTTGCGGTTTGTGTTGTCATGCGGGATATGGTCGGGTCGGTCTGTGAGCAGTGCGTTCGGTCACGAAGCCTGCCGGTGTACTACCATACCCTCACTGTGCGGGCGTCTATAATAAATGTTCATGTTCTATCCCGGTCCTACACGTCCGCCGAGTAGACCCGCCGTCGCGCTCGGCAACACCGTCGTCGTGAAGCCGGCGACGAACACGCCGGTGGTCGGCGGCTTGCTCTTCGGCGCGCTTGCCGAGGCCGCGGGCATCCCCGACGGCGTCATCAACGTCGTCACCGGGCGCGGCTCCGACGTTGGCGATGCGGTCGCCAGCCACCCCGAAAGCGATGCGGTCGCCTTCACCGGCTCCACGCCGGTCGGGAAACACGTCGCGAGCCTCGCGGCCGAGAACCTCGCGATTCAGGCGATGGAGCTCGGCGGCAACAACGCCCACGTCGTCACCGAGAGCGCCGACCTCGATGCGGCCATCGACAGCGCCGTCTTCGGCTCCTTCGTCCACCAGGGGCAGGTGTGTATCTCCATCAACCGCCATATCGTCCACGAGTCGGTGTACGACGAGTACGTCGAGCGGCTCACCGAGCGCGCCGCGTCGCTGCCCGCCGGCTCCGCCCACGACGACACCGTCGTCGGTCCCATCATCGACGAGAGCCAGCGCGACGAGATGCTGGGGTACGTCGAGGAGACGGTCGACGCCGGCGCGACCCTCGAAACCGGCGGCTCCACGGTCGGCCTCGACGGCGTCGACGACTCGCTCGTCGTCGAACCGACCGTCCTCTCTGACGTGACCAACGACATGGCCGCCGCCTGCAACGAGCACTTCGGTCCCATCGCGCCGGTCATCCCGTTCGAGACCGTCGACGAGGCGGTCGACCTCGCCAACGCGACCGACTACGGGCTGTCGGGGTCGGTCCACGGTGACCTCGACACCGCCCTCGACATCGCCGACCGCATGGACACCGGCCACGTCCACGTCAACGACCAGCCCATCAACGACGAGGCGCACGTCCCCTTCTCGGGCACGAACGCCTCCGGCATGGGTGGGTACAACAGCGAGACCATCATGAACGAGCTCACCGAGACGAAGTGGATTTCGCTCCAGCGCGAGGAGCGCGAGTACCCCTTCTGACTCGCCGGTCGCTCCACGCTTTTCGTGCTGGCGGTCCTAACGCGGGTATGCCAGCTATCGGTGTCATCGGAGCCGGAGCCGCGAGCGCGGCGGCCACGTACGTCCTCGATACCGCCCTTCCCGAGGCGAGCGTGACCGTCCTCGAAAAGTCGGGCGGGGTCTGTGGCCGCGCGGCCACCCGCCGCCGGGGCGACTACGAGTACGTCTACGACTACGGCGCGAACTACGTGAAAGACGACGACGAGCGCGTCACCGACCTGCTCACCGAGCAGCTCGACTCCGACGGGCTCGTCGACGCCAGCGAACCAATCTACGTCTTCGAAGACGACGGGGAGATACAGGAGGGACGCGACGCCGACGACCACAAGTGGAGCTACGAGCGCGGGCTCACGCAAATCGCGAAGCGGCTCTTCGCCGAGACGGACGCCGACATCCACCGACGGACGCGCGTCGAGACCATCGAGCGCGACGGCGAGCAGTGGCGACTCCACGATACGGACGGAGGTGGTGGCGACTCCGCGTCTGACGTCACCGACGGGGAGTCGTGGGGGCCTTTCGACGCCCTGCTCGTGAACCCGCCCGCCCCCCAGACCGCCCAACTGCTCCGCGATGCTGACTGGGACCACGAGGTGCGTGAGACCCTCGCCGAGGCTTGTGAGGCGGTCCCGTATCGGAGCATCTACACCGCCGTCCTCGGCTACGAGTTCGACCTCGACGTGCCCTACTACGGCCTGGTCAACGTCGACAAGGACCACGAGGTCGGCTGGCTCTCGCGCGAGGAGTGTAAGGCCGGCCACGTCCCCGACGGCCAGTCCGTCCTCGTCGTGCAAGCGAACCACGAGTGGTCGGTCGAGCATTACGACGACGACCCGGAATCCAACGTCACCGCGCTCGCCGACCACGCCGCCGATATCGTCGGCGACGACCGCCTGCGCGACCCGGCGTGGTCGGACCAGCAGGGCTGGCGGTACGCGCTCCCCGACGACGGCGTCGCCCACGGTCCCGTCGACAGCGCCGCGTCTCACGGTCTCTACTGTCTCGGCGACTGGGTCGGCGGCGAAGCGCGGCTCCACGTCGCCCTCAGAAACGGACTCGACACCGGCGAACGGCTCGCCTACTCGCTGTAGGCTGGGCGTCTACTCCCGGCAAAGCGTCGAGCAGTCGCTAGCGACGTTAGAATTGAAGAAGTAGTCCGTACTGGATTCGAACCAGTGTCGTTGCCCCCAGAAGGCAACAGGATTGGCCACTACCCTAACGGACTGTGCAACTACCGATAGCGCGTTAGGTCATATGAGGCTTGCGAAAGCCGGCGCTCTCGGTCACTCTGGGTCTCCGGAGTCGTCGTGTTCCTTCCGGTGGCAGTTTGCACAGAGCACGATACACTTCTCTATCTCCTCGCGAATAGAGGCTTTCGAGAACGCGCGATTCACCATCCGCGCGACTCCGTCCCGCTTCTCGACGCCGTCTGGATGGTGGAAGTCGAGACACGCTGGGTCGGATTCGCCACAGCGCTCACACTGACAGTGCTCGCGCTTGTACTCTGCGAGCCACGCTCGAAGCTCCTTTCGCCGTCGTTTCTTCTTTCCCTGCTGCCGGTCGCGGTTCTTCCGATACCATCGCTGGTGTGGCGACAGCTCTTCCCACACCTCGCCGTCGTCGAGTTCCACGTCGTCGGGCTTTGGCTCGACCCGCGAGATACCGGTCTGTCCGCCGGCCTCGACCGTCTCCAACCCTGCCCGCGCTTTGGCCTCGTTCCAACCACCGACCACTCGCATGATTGTGGTCGACGCCGGCTGATATCCCAGTTCGTCGTACTGTACCTTCGACGGCGACTCGTCGAGTTCGGCTGCCGCTTGACGGAGTGCGTCCAGACACTCCCGTTCGGTCACCATAGCTCGGGTCGCGCCCAATCCGCAATCAACGCTCGCTCCGGTACTCGTCGTAGGCCGCCCACGAGGGGTCGCTCCCCGGATGGGCGAGTCGCTCGCCGGACTCGAAGACGCCCTCACCGTCCGACACCGTGCCGACGACCGCGGCTGGGGTTCCCTGCTCAGCGAGTCGCTCGACCGCGCGCTCGGCGTCGGTGGGGTCGATAGCGACCAGCAGCGTCCCCGAGGAGGTGACCTGCAGCGGGTCGACGCCGATGGCGTCACAGACGGCCCGCACGCCCTCGCCGTAGGTGAACGCGTCGCGGTCGATGTCAATCCGGACGCCGGCGCTGTCTGCCATCTCGACGAGCCCGCCCTGCACTCCACACTCGGTCGCGTCGTGCATCGCGTGGGTGTCGAACGCGGCGAGCGCGAGCGCGTCCTCGACGCAGGCCACGTCGTCGAGTCGGGCCTGGCCGGCAGCGACCGTCTCGGCGTCGAGGTCCAACTGCTCGGGGAACATGGAGGCGAACAGGCCGGCCGTCTCGCCCGCCGGCCCGGTCGTCACGAGCAGGGCGTCACCGGGCTGTGCGCCGTCGGGGCGAATCACGTCGTCGTGGTCGCCGACGCCGAGGACGGTCGCCGCCCCGACCCACGGGAACTGGACGCCGGCGTAGCGGGCGGTGTGGCCGGTGGCGACGCTGACGCCGAGTTCGCGCGCGCGGTCGTCCATCGCGCGCCACGCTGCGGCGAACTGCTCGTCGGTCAGCTCCGGCGGGAGGCTGAAGCCGACGGCGATGTGGCTCGGCGCGATACCGGAGACCGCCACGTCCGCGAGACAGATATCGAGGGCGAACCGACCGGCGCGCTCGAAGCCGAGTCCCGGCGGGAGCGACAGCGGGTCGGTCGCGAGCACGAGCGCCTGCCCGCCCACGTCGAGCACGCCGAAATCAACGCCGGCCTGCGGGCCGATGTACACGTCCTCGCGGTCCGCGCCGAGGTGCGGATAAATCTCCTCACGGAAGAACTGGCCGCCGACCTTGCCGAGTTCGGGCATATCCCCCCGACTCGCGCCACCGGCAAAGCCGTCCCGCTTGCTTTCCGTTGGACAGGAGTGTCCAATCGCCACCGCTAAGTTGTGAAGCTGTACAGCTGTGTGCATGTACGTTGGCCGATTCGTCGTCGTCTCGCCGGAGGTCGCCGCCTACCGCGTCTCCTCGCGCTCGTTCCCGAACCGTCACGTCTACGAGCGTGACGGCGCGCTCGTCGTCGGTCCGACCGAAGACGCCCCCGAGACCGACAACCCGTATATCGCCTACAACTGCGTCCGGACGACCGACGACACCGCCGTCGTCGGCAACGGGAGCCACGTCGATTCCATCACGGAGAAGCTCGCGCTCGGCTACCCCGCACGTGATGCCCTCGTCACCGCGCTTCACGCGCTCGACTTCGAGAAGGACGACTACGACACGCCCCGCGTCGCCGGTACCGTCTCCCCGGAGGGCGCGTACATCGCCACCGTCCGCCGGGATGCGCTTCACGTCCAGGCGGTCACGGAGCCGACGCTCGTCGCCACCTACGAGCGAGATACGCCCGCCGGCTACGACCTCGACGCGACCGACCCCGCGGGCGCGGCCCGCGAGCTGTACGACGCCGACTTCGAGCACGCCGTCTGTGCGGCCGCCGTCGCGCCTGTCGACGATGGATTCGAGACTGCCTACGTGAACGAGTAGGCCCAGTTTGAAGCCGCCTGCGACCGAACTGCGGGTATGCTCGTCGGCGTCCTCTCTGACATCCACGGCAACAAGCCGGCCCTCGACGCGGTGCTCGATGACATGCCCGCCGTCGACGCGCTGGTCTGTGCGGGCGACGTGGTCGGCTACAACCCGTGGCCCGGCTACTGTGTCGACACCATCCGCGAGCGCGACGTACCGACGGTGATGGGCAACCACGACCGTGCCGTCGTCACCGACACCAGCTTCGGCTTCAACTCGATGGCCGGCGCGGGCGTCCGGTACGCGCGCGAGACCCTCACCGACGCGCAGTTCGCGTGGCTGGAGTCGCTGCCGGCCGAACGCACCAGCTACGGCATCGACGTCGTCCACGGCCACCCCGACGACCCCGACCGCTACACTTACCCCGACATGTTCAGCGAGTCGCTGCTCGACGGGGACGCGCTCGTCATGGGCCACACCCACGTCCAACACCACGAGCGGTACGACTCGGGCGTCGTCCTGAATCCGGGCAGCGTCGGCCAACCCCGTGACGGCGACCCGGACGCGGCGTACGCACTGCTGGACACGGACGAGTGGACGGTCGAGGAACGCCGCGTCGGCTACGACATCGAACGCGTAGTGGAGCGCGTCAGAGAGAGCGACCTCCCCGAGGAAATCGGGACGCGGCTCCGGAAGGGTCGCTAGAAGTCGACGCCCTGCATCAACTCGAGCGCGCGCTCTTTGGCCTCCCAGTCGACGAAGATGGCCACGGAGGTCGCGGAGCTGATCACGTCGTGGACGGTGAGCCGCTCGTCTGCGAGCGGCGTCAGCGCCCGGTAAATCATCCCCGGCTCGCTCGGGAGGTTCCCGCCGGTGACGCGGATGACGGCGATGCTGTCGTCGACCGTGACGGACGACAGTGCGTCCTCGGCGACGACGGCCTCGTGGAGAATCGTCTCGGCCTCCTCGGCCTGCGCTGCGTCCACGTAGAAGGTGACCGAGTCCATCCCGGAGGCGACGGCGTCGATGTTGATTTCGGCCGCCGACAGCGGCGCGGAGAGCTCATTCAGGATGCCCGGGCGGTTCCGAATCGCTCGCCCCGCGACCGTGATGCAGGCGAGTTTCCCCTCCCGGAGGTCGATGAGGTTCTCGAACTGGCCTTCGATGTTGGTGCCGCCGGCGAGCAGGTCGCCGTGTTGGTAGTGGACGACGCGCACGTCCATCTCCTCGGTCTTGTACGCGAGCGCGGAGGGTGCGACCACCTCGGCCCCGCGGAAGGAGAGATTTCGGAGCTCGTCGACGCTGATTTTGCCGACGTTGCGCGCCCCCTCGACGACGGATGGGTCGCCGGTCATGACGCCTTCCACGTCGGTGACGATGACGACCTCGTCGGCGTCCATGTGTTTCCCCAGCATGACGGCGGTGGTGTCGGAGCCACCGCGGCCGAGCGTCGTCACGTTGCCGGCGTGGTCCTGTGCGAGAAAGCCCGTGATGACGGGGACGAACCCCTCTGCCGACATCGCCTCCGCGAGCGCGAGCGCCCGCCGGTTCGTCTCCTCGATGTCCACCTCGCCGTGGGCGTCGGTGATGATGGGCCAGTCCTCGCTGCCGGGTTCGAGAAACCGCGCGTCGATATCGCGGGCCGTGAGGGCGGCCTTCAACATCCGGACGGACGTTCGTTCGCCCATCGAGACGATTTCGGCGCGGTCGGCGTCGTCGGTCTCGAACTCGATTGAGTCGAGCAGATAGTCGGTCGTCGACCCCATCGCGCTGGCGACGACGGCCACGTCGTGGCCCGCCTCGACCGCGTCGGCAATCGAGTCGGCCGCCCGATTGACTCGGTCACCGTTGCCAAGCGAGGTGCCGCCGAACTTCGCTACAACGCGCATCTGCTCACCCGTAGGTCGTGTACGTGCATAGCAGAACTACCCTACCGTGGGGGATAATCCCTTTCATGCCACGAAAGATTGCCCTCACTCCGCGGCCGCATCGTCAGCCGTCTCCTCGCCCGACTCCTCGCCGTCTTCGTCGGCTGGCTCGTCGGGGTCGCCGGCCGTCTCGCCTTCGTCGCTCGCCTGCCTCGGCCACTTCTGCGTCACCATCCCGGTGCCGGGTTCGAAGTCGTAGCCGTGCCACTCGGGGTCGACGGCCGCGCCGTTCAGCTTCCGAATCCGCACCTGCTTCACCAGCCGGTCGCCCGAGGGCTCCTCGTCCAGCTTCAGCTCGATGAGTCCATCCATCACGTAGGTGAGGTCGTGGGGGAACGAGTCGCCTCTCCCCCCACCCCCACCGAAAGCCGCCCCTGCGAAGATGGGGACGAACCGCCCCTTGCACACGTCGGCACGCACGTCCTTCACGAAGTCGTACGCCTGTACCGGCTGGGTGAGCGTCCCCATCTCCGTCAGCGAGTCGATGACGACCAGCCCGTCGTCGACCATCTCGCGGCCCTCGAGCGCGTTGTCGAGCTTGTTCTCGATTTCGCGAATGTCGGTGGGGTCGCGGACGGTCGTGGTCGCGGCCTGTGCGACCGTCGAAAGATAGCGGTTCCACTCCCCCATCCGGTCGAACAGCCGGTCGCGGCCCTGGCCGTCCAGTCGGTAGGTGAAACAGTCGACGATGTGGAGCTGGCCCGACTCCAGGTACGGAAGCACGTTCCACTCCATCGCGATGAACTGCTGGACGACCGCGCTGGGCGGCTCCTGGAACGACGTGAAGACGACCGGCTCCCCCCGCTTGAGTGCGCGCCACACCAACTCCGCGCCGAGCGCGCGGTCGCGCGTCCCCGCCTCGCTGGCGACGAGGACGAAGGCGTTGCGCGGAAACCCGTTCGGCAGCGAGGCGTCGAGTCCCGACACGCCCGGCTGGATGCGGCGGTGGCTGTCGGCCGCGACGAAGGGCGTCCCCGTCTCGGCCAACCGGTTCCGACACGCCGTCGAACAGAACTGGTTGCCCCCGTGCTCGACTGGCGATTCGGGTATCGCCATCCGACAGAAGGCACACTCCCCCGAGTCGTCGCTCATGCGCGGCGGTATGTCACCCACCCACGAACCGGTTTCGGTCTCACGTATCAAGTGGGTCGCCCTCCAAACGACGGTATGCACCTGCGTGACGCCGTGGAACGCGACGCCGACTGGATGGCAGAGCTGACGGGCCGCCCGACGGACGTGACCCGGAATCTCGTCCACGACCGGACCGTTCAGGTGGCGGTCGCCGACGAAGACGACGACGATGACGACGACGAACCGGTCCGGGGCTTCGTCGCCTACGACGCGCGCCGCGAGACGGTCCACGTCACCCAGATTCAGGGGACGGCCGAGGCCTGTCGCCGGCTGTTGGACGCGCCGCTCGAATTCGCCCGGCAAGAGGAGATGTCCGTCGAACTACTGCTCGCTGTGGACGACGAGCTACGCGAGGTGGTGGAGTCGAAAGGGTTCGAGGAAGCGGGCGAGGGACCGCGGTTCGAGGGGACGCGGACGATTCGGTACCGGCGCTAGTCGTCGGCCGGCGTGCCGGGCGCGCCGGCGTCGGTCGCGCTCGCGGAGACGCCGCCCGCGTCGATCGCTTCGACGACGAGTTCGGCGATGTCGACGATCTCGATGTCGTCCTCGAAGTCGCCGGTCTTGCGGCCGTCCTCGTACATCGTCATGCACATCGGGCAGGCGACGACGAACTTCTCGACGGCGCTGCCGGCGTCGGTGTCTTCGAGCGCCTCGCGGAGCCGCTCCTCGCTCGGCTTCTCCTCTTCCTCGTGTTCGAGCCACAGGCCGCCGCCGCCGCCGCCACAGCAGTAGGAGTTGTCGCGGTTGCGGGGCATCTCGTGGAGGTCGACGCCCGTCGCGCGGATGAGCGAGCGGGGGGCCTCGTACTCGTCGTTGTACCGGCCGAGGTGACACGGGTCGTGGTAGGTGACGGTGTAGTCGAGCTCCGTCCCGTCGAGCCCGAGGGCGTTCTCCTCGATGAGCTCCTCGACCACCTGCGTCCAGTGGTACACGTCGATTTCGCCGTCGGGGTTCCACGGCTCCTCCACGTCGAAGGGCATCATCGGGTCGTCGGCGAACTCCTCGAAGTCGACCTCCGGGTACTCGTTTTTGAACGTGTTGTACGAGTGGGGGTCGGTGGTGACGAGCGTGTCGAACTCACACTCGTCGAACGTCTCGACGTGGTGGCCCGCAAGCTCGACGTAGAGGAACTCCTCGCCGACCCGGCGGATGTCGTTGCCGTCGTACTTCTCGTCGTCGAACAGGATGCCGAAGCTCACGTCTGCGGCATCGAAGATGCGAGCGAGCGAGTGGGCGATTTTCTTGTTGCGGTCGTCGTAGCTGGGGTAGTCGCCCACGTACCAGAGGTAATCGACCTCCTGCTCGCGGGCGTCCGGCACGTCCACGTCCACGTCCTCCGTCCAGTCGCCGCGGGTGCGCTGGCTGTTGCCGAAGGTGTTGCCCTTCTGCATCACGTTCTGGAACACCTCCTGCAGGCTCGGCTGGATGTCGCCCTGGTCGGTGAGCTGACGATTCAGCTTGGTGAAGTGTTTGAGATGCTCGATTTCGACCGGGCACGCGTCCATGCAGGCCATACAGGACATGCAGGACTCCATCGACTCGCTGGCGATGACCTGACCGCCGTCGGCGACGATGTCGGTCGTCTCGCCGCCGGCGTCGACGGACTCACGGTACTGTTTCAGGTCGAGAATCACGTCACGCGGGTCGAGGTCACGACCAGAGGCCTTCGCCGGACAGACGGACGAACAGCGGCCACATTTCGTACAGGCGTCCTGGTCGAGCATCTCCTTCCACGAGAAGGAGTCGACGGATTCTGCCCCCGAGTCGGCGTCGAGTGCCGCCGGCACGCCCGGCAGTCGCTTGCCCGCCTTCTCGTCTTTGACGACGATGTTGGCGAAGCTCGAAATCATGTGGAACGGCTTCATGAACGGGATGGAGGCGACGAAGACGAACGCGAGAATCGAGTGTGACCACCACATAATCGGGTAGGCCGCCTCCGCCATCCCGGGCGTCATCCCGCCGACGAACATCACGTCGGCGACGAAGTGGCCGACGAACGACACCTCCTCGTAGGAGGTAATCGCGAGCGACCCGGCCTCGACGGAGGCCGTCCCGAGCAGTCGCAGTCCTTCCTGGACGTAGCCGCCGACGCCGAGGGCGAACAGCGACCAGACGAGGAAGTCGTCCTCGCGGGAAGTGTGTTTCCCGTGGAGCCGGTCCGTGCGGGAGACGTAGCGCCGCCACAGCGCGATGGAGACGCCGGCGACGAACAGCAGCCCCATCGCGTCCATCACGAGCGAGTAGGAGAGGTAGAAGTCACCGACGAAGAACGACTGGCGCTCCCCGGTGACGATGGCGGTGAGGTTCCGGAAGATGTCGATGTCGATGGCGATGATGGTGGTCCCGATTAGCAGCGTCATGAATCCCCAGAAGATGAACGCGTGCATCACTCCGCCCACGAGGTCGCGGTTGAACTGCTTCTCGTTGGACGCGACGGTCTTGGCGGCCGACGTGATTCGGCCCGGCAAGTCGTCGAGACGGTCGAACCAGTCTTCCGAGCCACGGGTGTACCGAGCAAAGCGCTGGTAGACACCGTAGAGGAAGACGATGATTGTCACCGCCGCCAGATAGTAGAAGACGGCTTCACCGACGTGCGAGATGCCCCAAAACGTCTCTCGGGTGACCTGTTCACCCGACTGGAGCAGCGGACTCTCTAGCATGGTCGTGACACAGGCGACTGGTCGCTTAAATCTTCTCACAGCCGCAGACGCCGTCGTGTCCGTCTGTTTCGGTCAGATGACGGCGACCACGAGCAGCCCCGCGGCGAGCGCGAGCGCGGGCGCGTCACGGCGCGCGAATCGGAGCCGCGGCAGCGTCGGATTCCACGCCAGACACCGCGCCTGCAAGGCGAGTTCGAACGTCTCGGCCCGCCGGAAGGCGCGATTCAGCCCGCCGACCGCGACCAGCCGCATCCGTTCGCGGACCGACCGCTCCGTCCCCAGCCGTGCGGCCGACCCGTCCCGGAGCCGCGCGATATCGCGTCGCAAGAGCGGGAGAAACCGGAAGACGAAGCCGACGCCCACGCCGAGCAGTTGCCCCGGCCTTCCGGGTATCGTCCGCTGGATGGCGGCCCGCGACTCCCGCACGGGCGTCGTCCGGACGTACACCGCCGCGACGAGCAAGAGCAGGAGAGTCCGGTAGGCTGCGAGCGCGGGGGGAATCGCCTGCTCGACGGAAAAGCCGACCGGCGCAATCGTCACGCCCTCGATGAGCGGCCCGCCGACGAGAAACGGGACGACGAGCGTGAACTCCGCGAGCGCGGCCGTCGGCGAGGTGCGCGCGAGCGCGAGAATCACTCCCGTCAGCAGGGTAAGCGCGACCAGCCCACGCGGGGTGGTGTGTGCGAGCGCGGCGACGGCGATGCTCACCTGCGTGGCTAACTTCGTCCGCGGGTCCAGCCGGTGGACGACCGTCGCGCCCGGTTCGTAACGGACGCTCACGGCGGGCGCACGTCGAACTCGGCGAGGCGGTCGCGGGCCTGTTCGGGCGGCGCGTCGACGGCGATTTCCCCCGCAGAGAGCACGAGCACGCGGTCGGCCGCGTCGATGTGGTCGCGCAGGTCGTGGGTGACGACGAGGACGGCGGTTCCGTCGCGTGCGAGCGCGCGCAGACGCTCGAACACCTCGCGACGGGCGGGCCAGTCGAGCCCGGCGAACGGCTCGTCTAAAATCAGGTGGTCCGGCTCCATCGCGAGCGCGCCGGCGATTGCGACGCGCATCTGTTCGCCGCCCGACAGCGCGTCGACGCGGTCGTCCGCTCGGCCCTGCATGTTCACCGCGTCGAGTGCGTGACGCACCCGGCGGTCGATCTCTTCGTGTGCGAGCCCCAGATTCTCCGGCCCGAAGGCCACGTCGGCACCGACGGTGGCGGCGACGAAGCCGTCGCGCGGGTCCTGAAACGTCATCCCGACGGCGGTACGTGCGGCCACCGGATTCTCGGCCGCTTCGGTTCCGTTGACGAGGACGCGCCCCTCGTCGGGCGAGAGCAGCGCGTTCAGATGCCGGACGAGCGTCGTCTTCCCGGAGCCGTTCGGTCCCGCGAGCACGACGTACTCGCCGTCTGGGAGCGTCAGGTTGACGCCGTCGACGGCGGTCGCCTCGCCGTACCGGTGGACGAGCCGCTCGACGCGAATCACGTCGCCGACAGCTCGTCCGCGCGGACGATACCGACCGCGACGGCCGCCTTCACCGCCTCCGCGGGCAGGAAGGTCAACGTTCCGCCAACGACGGCGGCCCCGACGCTCAGGTTCCCGAGCACGACCAGCCCGGCCGCGCCGAGCGCGTAGATGATAATCGTGCCCGCGACCAGCGCGGCAATAAGCTGCCACAGCGGGGCGTCGAGGTCACCGTCCGTTTCGACGCCGCCGTACGCGATAGCGCCGATGGCGATTGCGGCGAGCGGATACGACCAGAGGAACCCAGCGGTCGTCCCGACGAGCGGGCCGAAGCCGGCCGCGGCTCCCTCGAACACCGGGACGCCGACCGCACCGGCCGCCAGATACAGCGTCATCGAGACGCCGCCCCACACCGGTCCCAACAGCAGTCCGGCCATGAAGACGCCCAGTACCTGTAGCGTGACGCTCGTCGGCGAGGCCGGATTCGGGAAGGTGACGTACGCGAACGCGCCTGTCAGCGCGGCCAGAAGCGCCGCCCGCACCAGATTCCCGACGACCTCGTCGCCGATGAGTTCTACCTGCTGTGTCTCGGTGCTCATTGCTCTCCTGTTCTCGTAAACTCACTTTTGTGTAGTGGTTTACGAACCTGTCCCACAAGGATAAGTCGCTGCTACACGTACGTCTGGGGAATGGACGAGCAAACCGAAGAGCTTCGTGACATCTTCATGGAGGTGTCCGACGAGGGGACCGTCACGGAGTCACAGGAGGCGGACAGGGGCTCGCTCACCGGCGGTGACGACGCCGACCGCATCGCCGCAGTCATCGACCAGATGCGCGAGCGGTACGAGTTCGCGACCGACCTCGACGCCGACGCGCTCGAAACGGTCGTCCGGGGCTACTTCGACGGCCGCACGGACAGCGACCTCGCCGCCGACCTCGACGTGTCGCGCGACACGGTCGCGCGTGCCCGACTCGATTTACATCTGATTCGCGACCGCGACCGCGAGGCACCATTCGACCTCGACTCCCTGCGTGACCTCGCCGACGCCTCGACTGCCGAGGCGGCTACCGAACTCGGCGTCTCCGACTCGACGGTGCGCCGCTACCGACGCGTCCTCGACGCCGAGGCGGAGTCCCGGCGCGTCTCCAAGCGGTTTTACTCCGCGTTCACCGACGCGATTCCCGACGCCGACCTCTCCGAGGCGATGACACAGGAGGCCGTCGAGGACGGCCTCGACGACGCCACCGACGGGATGGAGACGAACGTCTCTTTTTAACCAATCGCGCACCACC